>NZ_WMBA01000049.1 GCF_009707865.1 Amycolatopsis pithecellobii | reverse complement strand
CGTCCCACCCGCGAGTGCATTCTTCAACGTGACCATCGTGTCCGGTCCGGGTGCCAGCACCACCAGTACAACGAAGATCAGGTAGGTGCCATAGGTACTCCACGTCACGCCGACTCACGCTAGCGCGGTACGTCACTCACGATGAAGTGATTTTCTTTTGGGCCACCGAGTTGATCTCGTTCCGATAACGCTCTTTGACCCGAACGGGCCAGCCGCCTACGTTCAGTAGCAACTCGAATCGGAACGGAGTGCTGCGATGTCGCGGGGTACGTGGACGAGACGGGATTTTTTCCGGCATTCGGCGGTACTGGGAGCGGCCGCGATCGGCGGCCCGGTACTGCTCAGTGCATGTCAGAGCACCGGCAGCGGAGACACGCTGACGGCGGCGAAGAATGCGAAAACGATCAAAATCGGGATCGCGAACGAGGCGCCATACGGATACGCGGATTCTTCGGGCAACACCACGGGTGAAGCGCCCGAGGTCGCGAAGGCGGCGTTCAAGGGGCTGGGCATCGACAATGTGCAGGCCAGTGTCGTGCCGTTCGACCAGCTGATTCCCGCGTTGAACGCCAAGCAGTTCGACGTGGTGGCCGCCGGTATGAATATCACGCCGACCCGCTGCAAGGCGGCGCTGTTCTCCAATCCGGACTACTCGGCGCTCACTGCTTTGCTGGTCCCCAAGGGAAATCCGCAGGGCATCAACACGCTGCAGGACGTCGCCGCGAAGAAGGTCCAGCTCGCGGTGCTGTCCGCCGCGGTCGAGAAGGGGTACGCGACCGCCGCCGGGGTGCCCGACAGCAACATCCAAACCCTTGACACGCAGGACAATATGCTGCGCGCCGTCACGACGGGCCGGGTGTACGCCGCCGCGCTCACCGACATTTCGTTGAAATACCTGGCAAAGCAGAACCCCGGCGCGGGTGTCGAGGTCACGCCGGGATTCACGCCCATCGAGAACGGGCAGCCGGTGGTGTCGGCAGGCGGGTTCGTGTTCCGTCAGTCTGATACGTCGCTGCGGGACGCGTTCAACCAGCAGCTGGGCACGCTGCATTCGAACGGGCAATGGCTGCAGATCGCCACGCCGTTCGGCTTCGACCGGAACAATCTGCCGAATCCGAGCCTGACGACCGACAAGCTCTGCGCTGCCTGATTTCCGTGTCCGGCGATTATTCCTACATTGTCTCGTCCATCCTCAGCGGCCTGGGCGTAACGATCGCGGCCACTCTCGGCGGCATCGCGCTCACGATCGTGCTGGCGTTTCTCGCCGGCCTCGGCATGCTGTCGCCGCGGCCGTCCGTGCGGGCCGTCAGCCGCGTGTACGTCGAGATTTTTCGCGGGACGTCCGAAGTGGTGCAGCTGTTCTGGCTGTACTTCGTGCTTCCCGCGCTGGTCGGGTTGAAGTTGATTCCGCTGTTCGCGGGCGTCCTCGTGCTCGGGTTCAACCATGGCGCGTACGGCGCGGAAATCGTCCGCGGCGCGGTGCAGTCGGTGCCGAAAGCGCAACGCGAAGGCGCGATCGCGTTGTCGTTTTCCCCCGTCCAGCGGATGTTCCGGGTGCTGCTGCCGCAGGCGGTGGTCGAGATGTATCCGCCGTTCAACAACCTTTTCATCCAGTTGCTGAAGAGCACCGCGCTGCTGTACTTCGTCTCGGCGGGCGAGATTACGGAGAAGGGCGAGCTGTTGCGGCCGGTGTACGGCAGCAATCTCGTGTTCATCTACGGAGTCGAGCTCGTGTGTTATCTCGTGCTCGCGATCCTGATCACGCTCGTCATGCGCTTCCTGGAACGCCGAGGCGCCAGGCGGCTCGGCCGGGCACCAGTCAAACGTAAGTTCTTCGCCAGTACGGCGGAGGTGTCCTGATGAACTGGGACTGGCAAAACGCCCGCGATTCGATTCCCTTGCTGCTGGAGGGTTTGCTCGTCACCATCGAGCTGACCGTGCTCGGTTCGGCACTGGCATATGTGCTGGGGCTGGTGTTCGCGTTGCTGCGGCGGGCGCGGATCCCGGTGGTCAGTCAGCTCGTGTTCCTGTTCGTCGAGTTCGTGCGCAGCACCCCGCTGCTGATCCAGGTGTTCGTCATCTTCTACCTGCTGTGGCCGCTACTCGGTATCAAGCCCTCGGCGTTCCTGACAGGTGTGATCGCACTCGGGATCCATTACGCCACCTACACTTCCGAGGTGTACCGGGCGGGGATCGAGGCTGTCCCGAAAGGACAGTGGGAGGCGGCGACGGCGCTGTCGCTGCCGCGGTCGCGGGTGTGGACGGGCATCATCCTGCCGCAGGCCGTGCCGCGAGTGGTGCCCGCGCTGGGCAACTACACGATCTCGATGTTCAAGGAAACCCCGTTGCTGCTGGCGATCGGTGTGCTGGACGTGCTGAACCGCGCGAAGGAACAGGGCGCGGAGACGTTCCGCGTGATCGAGCCATACACCCTGGCCGGCGTGATGTTCCTCCTGGTCAGCTACCCCGCGTCCCTTTTGGTGAGAAGGTTGGAACGCCGTGTCGGACAGCTCTAGCATGATCGAGTTCGATGGTGTGGTGAAACGCTTTGGCGATCACGTGGTGTTGCGGGAGCTGGATTTCACGGTCTCGCCCGGTGAGTTCGTCACGCTCATCGGGCCGAGCGGTTCAGGGAAGACGACGATCCTGCGCCTGCTGATGACGCTGGAGCGGGTCAACGAAGGCAGGATCCATGTCGGTGGCGAGTGCCTGACGCATATGCCCAAGGGCGACGCGATGGTGCCGGCCAACGAGAAACATCTGCGACGGATGCGCAAGCGCATCGGCATGGTCTTCCAGCAGTTCAACCTGTTTCCCAACATGACGGTGCTGCAGAACGTGACCGAGGCGCCGATCCGCGCGCTCGGACTGTCCAAAGAGGAGGCAGAGGGGCGCGCGGCCGAATTGCTGGAGATGGTGGGACTGACCGAAAAGAGGACGGCGCGTCCCAGCCAGCTTTCGGGGGGGCAGCAGCAGCGGGTCGCGATCGCGCGGGCGCTGGCGATGCGGCCGGACGTCCTGCTGCTCGACGAAGTCACCTCGGCGCTGGACCCGGAGCTGGTGGCCGGCGTGCTCAAGGTGCTCAAGGAGATCGCGTCCACAACGGACATCACGTTCCTGTGTGTGACCCACGAAATGCAGTTCGCGCGCGATGTGTCGGACCGGGTGATGATGTTCGACCAGGGGCAGGTCATCGAGGACGCCATACCGGAGAAGCTGTTCACCGCGCCCGAGCACGAGCGGACGCGGGCGTTCCTGCATGCGGTGCTCGACCGGGCCTGAGGACGCCGTCGAAGACGCGTGGCAGTGGAACCGGTATCGGACCGCGGTCCAGTTCGCACATGCCGAGCAGGCCGTACATCGCCGCCCGCAGTGCCGTCGCTCCCGGCGCGCCGATAACCGGTGAGATCGCGCGCCGCACCCGTTCCGCCTGCTGTGCGGCGGTCTGGCGTTGTGACAGCAAGGGCCGGTCGTGCCGAAGCGCGGGTGCGGACCGGCGGAGCACGTCGCCGGGGCTGTCACGGCGGAGGTGATCGGGCCGGGCAGCGACCGTCACGGGCACGCCCAGCGCCGCGGCCAACGCCGTGACGCGGCCGTGGTCGCCCAGCACCCAGTCGGCGCCGACGATCGCCCCCTGCCAGCCGTCGGACGGCCGCACGAGCGCCAGTCCGGCGTCGAGGTACGGGGACAGCCAGGCGCGCACCTGTCGTTCGCGGTGCGTGGCCCAGATCCGCGGATGCACGACGAGCGCGATGCGGCCGGCATCCGCGGTGAGCTCGGCGAGTAGCCCGCCACACAGCTCCGGCATGCTCCGGAACACCGAGCTGCGTGACCACGTCGAGCTGACCGTGACCAGTACACCACCCGTGCCGACGCCGAGGGC
Organism: Amycolatopsis pithecellobii; assembly: GCF_009707865.1. Taxonomy (GTDB): domain Bacteria; phylum Actinomycetota; class Actinomycetes; order Mycobacteriales; family Pseudonocardiaceae; genus Amycolatopsis_E; species Amycolatopsis_E pithecellobii. The sequence continues at coordinate 58,255 of NZ_WMBA01000049.1, read as the reverse complement.
TTCCCGGTAGCGCGCACGGAACGGCAGACTTGCGCGCATCCGGTCGAGACACAGCCCGGTGGTGTCGCCGGCGATCAGGACCGGGCCACGTAGCCCGGACACGTGCCGGGGGCTTGTCGCGAGGATGAGATCCCAGTCATGCCGGACGGCTTCGTACCACGGCAGGACAAGCGCGGCCTCGACCGGTGGCGTCCCGGGCGCGGTGAACACCACCTGAATCCGCCAATCGGTTTCCACGAGCGACAACAGCTCGAACAGCCGGGCATCCGGAGCCACGACAAGCACCTTGTGGAAGAGGTTTTTCGGCATAGGCCGAGCTTGTGCCCGGATCCTGTCATGGACCGGTCGCCGGGTGGACAGAAATATGACAGTCGATCTTTTCCGATGACAGCTGAATGTTAGGTTTCCGATTCCGGCCCATTCTCGCGTGGTGCGTGGCATTCTGGAGAAAGCCGCCAGGGGAGGTGTCGCCAGTGCGGACAAGATTCGAGTTCGGGATTCTGGGCAGTACGATCGTGCATCCGCACGGGAACCCGCTTGTGCAGGCGGACGTTCCGCGTAAATTCCGGCAGGTGCTGGCGGCGTTGCTCGCTCAGCCCAACCGGCGGCTGTCGTTCGCGCAGCTCGTCGAGTGGGTCTGGACGGAGGACGAGCAACCGCCTGCTGACCGGAAAACGACCGGTCACACTTACCGGCACCGGATAAGCCGATTACTCGCGGACGCCGGCGCTGTGGGCCGACTGAGCACCGTTAATGGTGGTCTGCGCGTGGATACCGACGAGAGTCAGATCGATTATTACGTGTTTCGGAATTTACTTTCCCAGGCCCGGAACTGTCGCGACGAAAAAGATCATGAGTGCGCGGTGGACCTCGCCGAAGAGGCATTGGGACTCTGGCGGGACCAGCCGTTACTGGACCTCGACACCTCACCGGCCCGCAACTGGCGGCAGGCCGTGCTCGCCGAAGAATGGTTGCCGGCCAATCTCTTCCTGCTCGACGAGCAGATCGCGCTCGGCCGGTTCGACGCCGCACTGGCCCGTCACGGTGAAATAAGCCGCCGGCACGGTTTCGACCCACGACTGATCCGGCGCCAGTTGCGAATCCTGCATTCCCTTTCACGGCACAGCGAGGCCACGGACACCTACCTGGCGAGCTACCGGAAGCTGCGCGGTGACGGGCAGGACGCCGAAGCGCAGGAGCTGCGGCACTTCCATGACGAGCTGCAACGCCGCTTCGAATCCGGGCACCCCGCCGAGCCGGTCCGGATCGTCGCGGGGCCACGCCTGCTGCCGCCGGATGTCGCCGGTTTCATCGGCCGCGCCGATTTGTTGCGGATGCTGGACGAGCACACCGGGGTCGCGGCGGGGCGGCTGCGCGCGTCGGTGGTGGTGCTGGCCGGTATCGGCGGGATCGGGAAGACCACGCTCGCCGTCCGCTGGGCTCGCCGCGCGTCGAACCGGCTGTCTGCCGGCGTACTGTTCGCCGACCTGCACGGGTTCTCGCAACTACGGCGGCTGGAACCGGGGGATGTCGTCGACGATTTCCTTGCCCAGCTGGGATATCCGGTCGAGCACATCGTCGGTCCCGCTGGGCGCGCCGAGAAACTCCGCGCATTGCTGGAGGCCGGCCCGAAGCTCATCGTGCTCGACAACGTGCAGAACTCGGCGCATGTGCGTGCGCTGCTGCCGCTGTTCGGCGACTGCGCGGTGGTCATCACGAGCAGGCACCGTCTCACCGAACTCGCCGTGCGCCACGGCATTCCCTCGTGGACGGTCGGTCCACTCGGTGCCGCCCACGGCATCGAGCTGCTTTCGGACCGGATCGGTGCGCGGGCGAGTGAGGTGCCGGAAACGTTGCGGGTACTGGTGGAGCTGTGTCATGGCCTGCCGCTGGCGCTGACCCTGGTCGCGGAACGGATCGCGAGCCGCCCTGCGGTTCCGGTGCCCGCGCTGGTGACGCAGCTGCGCGACAGCGAGCTGCTGCTGGCCATCGGCCAAGACGGGGACAGCCCCGACGGCAGTCTGAACGCGGTTTTTTCCCTTTCCTACCAAGCGCTTTCGGTGGAAGCCGGGCGGCTTTTCCGGTTGCTCGGCCTGCATCCCGGCGCGGAGTTCGGCGTCGGCGTGGCCGCGGCGCTGGCCGGGGAAGGTCTGCCCGCGACAAGGCAACATCTCGATGAGCTCGTCGGTGCGCAGCTGATGGAGCAGGCCGGTGACGTCGACCGGTTCCGGGTCCACGATCTGGTACTCGCCTTTGCCGCCGGTCTGGCGGACGGCGATCCGGAAGCAGACCAGGCCGTCTCCAGGATGCTCGATTTCTATCTGGGGACCGCGCTCGACGCGCACCGGGTGGCGTTCCCGCATATCGGGTTGCCGCCGGTGCCCGCCGAGATCCGGGGCATGACCATTGCCGGGAATGAGGAAGCGGATGCCTGGTATCTGCGGGAGCGGAGCAATCTGGGCGCGATCATCCATTCCGCGTGGATCGGCCGGACCCGGTACGGCTGGGCGCTGCCGCACGTGGCGGCGCGGTTCATGGACCGGTTCGGGTTCTATGCAGACCTGGTCTCCGCGCTCACCGTGACCGCTGAAATGCTTGCTGCGCAACGCAATCCGGAAGCAGTGGCCTCGACGCTCAACGATCTCGGCTTTTTCCAGCTCACCCTCGGCGACACCGAACCCGCCGCGCGGAACTTCGAGCGAGCGCTGAAAATACTGGCCGAAGTGGACGCGCCGACCGGAATCCTCACCGTGCGGATCAACCTCGCGGCGACGGAGCGGAAACGAGGCGACCGGGCGGCGGCCACCGCGATCTACCGTGAGTGCTTGACAATGGCCCGCGCGCAGGGCGATGTCGTGCGGGAGGCGAAGGTCGAGCACTACCTCGGGGAGACCGCCGCCGAGGAGCGCCGATACGACGTCGCGGTCGGGCATTTCGAGCGTGCGCTGGAACTCCGTGAGGCGCTCGCCGACACGGCGGGGCAGGTCTCGACCCTCGCCGAGCGGTGTCAGATCGCGGGCGCCCGAGGCCAGTACCGGGTGGCTGACGAGTTCGCCGCGCGAGCATCGGTCCTGCTGGCGACGGTTCAGGACGTCTCGGCCGCAATCCGGCTGCACACGGTGGTGGCCGAGCTGAACCTGAGCCGGCGGCGTTACGCCGACGCAGTCGAGTCCGCCGGGCTGGCGCTCCAGCTGACCAAGCAGACCGGGCTTTCCGCAGCCGAGGCGTCGGCGCTGGATCTGCTGGGCCGGGCCTACGCGGCTGCCGGAGAGCCCGAACAGGCGCGCGCGGTATGGCTGCTGGCCGCCGACATTTTCCGTCGCCGTGGCCGGCAATGGCAGGCCGACCGGCTGACCCGGCGGGTCGAGTCGCTGCCCGCGGCGCCGCCGATCCCCGGCGCCCGACCCGCCGACATCACCCAACCGGGTGTTTCGCTTGATGAAACTCCAGACCTACTCTGAGTAGTTCGCCGGTCACGGTTGTGCGCGTTTGGGCTGGTGGTACCCCCAAGTGAGGTGCGTCGGCGCACCGAGAGTTGCCAGCAACCGGCGACCGCGTTCCGCCGCCCCCCATTGCGATCCATCGCGATGTTGATCTACGTTGGCGCCGCGCTGTTGAGCTTGGGCAGCGCCTCCCCAACCCCCCGATTTCCCGTGGAGTTCCACCAGTGCACGCTCGTTTTCGTTCTGCCGGAGTCCTTTCCGGAGTGTGTTTCGCCTTCGTCGTGATGGCCGCCCCGCTTTGGTGGTTCTGCTGACCGCGCGCCGCAACTAGGCTCGGAACATGGCCGAGTACCAACACATCCTGGTGAAGCGTGACGGTGAGACGGTCACGATCACGATGAACCGTGCCGCGCGGCGCAACTCGTTGTCCGAGGACCATTTGCGGGAGCTGCTGGCGGCGTTTCGTGACGCCGGCCAGACGGACGCGACGGGCATCGTGCTCGCCGGCGCCGGGCCGGTGTTCTCCGCGGGCCATGACTTCGGGGACGTCGCCGCCCGTGATCTCGATGGGGTCCGTGCGCTGCTGCGGCTGTGCACCGATCTGATGCGGACGATCCAGTCGGTCCCGCAGGTGGTCATCGCGCGGGTGCACGGGCTCGCGACCGCCGCCGGCTGTCAGCTCGTCGCTTCCTGTGATCTCGCGGTGGCTGCCGAATCCGCCGGTTTCGCGTTGCCCGGCGGCAAAGGTGGCTGGTTCTGTCACACCCCGGCCGTCCCGGTGGCGCGGGCAGTGGGGCGGAAAAGGCTGATGGAACTGGCGCTCACCGGTGATGTCATCGACGCGGCGACCGGCCTCGACTGGGGTCTGATCAACCGGGTCGTGCCGGACGACCAGCTCGACGACGCCGTCGCCGAGCTACTCGGGCGCGCGACGCGGGGGAGTCGCGCGAGCAAGGCCCTCGGCAAGCAAACGCTGTACGCCCAGCTGGACCGCCCCGAGGCGGATGCCTATGCGATCGCCCTGGAAGTGATGGCGGCGGCGTCGCAGACCCCGGCCGCGCGTGAGGGTATGGCCGCCTTCCTGGAGAAGCGGAAGCCGGACTGGAGCGAGTAGTTCACTCACTCGGCCGGTGCACGCGTAGGCCGTCGAAACGAGTGAAGTCGGCATCGAAGGACATCACGTCGGCGCCGTGCTCCACCGCGATCGCCGCGAGATGTGCGTCATTGACGAGGTTGCCGGCCGTTCCGATCGAGCGGAGCAGGCCCCGAAGGACTCCCAGGTGCCGTGGCGTCGGCTGGAGGACCACGGCCCCCGGCTGATCAAGCCATTGCTCGACCGTCTCGAAAGCGAGGTTCGAGGGCAGTGGATTCCGGAAGATGTTCGGGTGCGTGCTGATCCGGAGGAAAGCCAGCAGGACGACCCATGTGAAGCCGACTGAACCACCCACCGAAAGTGCTCGATCCAGCCAGCTGCGCGCTGCCTCGTGGTTCGGGGCGTCCTTGTTCACCGCGTACAGCAACACGTTGGCATCGACGAGCATCACTTACCGACGCTCAGCTTCCGCTGGATTTCGGCATCTTCGAGATCGGCGGCAAGGCGAAGCGCTTGGTCGAGGGGGACTGCCGGGGCGCCCATCGAAAACGTGCGCGTTCGAAAGTTCTCCTGGCTTCGCTTCGCCAACGCCGACCGTAGCGCGGTGTTGACCGCTTCCTTGAACGACAGCCCCCGCTCGGCCATCATCGTCCGAACCAACGCTTCGACGTCCGAATCGAGTGTTATGGTCGTCCGCATTTAATCATCATAGCATCATCGCGTTTGATGCCATGATGCTTCGAGCAGTAGCAGGGCGTATGCGGCGATCGACTGGGCGTCGGTGATCTCGCCTTCCCGCACCATTTGCTCGAACTCGGCGCGGGTGAACCACGCCGTGCGCATGTCCTGTTCCTCGTGTTCGCGTTGATGTGGACCCTCGGTGAGATCCGTGGCGAGGAAGACACGGCCGCGCTGGCTGGACATCCCGGCGGCGACATCGAGCAGTCCGAGGTCTTCCAGTTTTCCCGCGATGAGACCGGTTTCCTCGCGCAGCTCGCGGGCGGCGAGTTCGGACGGCTGGACGTCGGCCAGGTCAGGGGCCGTGCCCTGCGGGAATTCCCAGCGGCGCAGGCCGAGCGGGTACCGGTATTGCTCGACCAGCTGCAGGCGGTCCCCGTCGAGCGGGATGATCAAGGCGTACTGGGGCTTGTCGATGACGCCATAGATGCCCGCGGAGCCGTCCGGACGGCGGATGCCGTCCTCACGCACGGTCATCCAGTTGTTCCGGTACACCTCGCGGGAGCTGACCTGTTCAATGGGATCCACCCGATCAGTGTGCCGAAGGCGTCTTCTACCCTCCTGGGGTGCGTCTCGTGATCGCTCGTTGCCAGGTCGACTACGCCGGGCGGCTGACCGCCCATCTGCCGATGGCGACCCGCCTGCTGCTCATCAAGGCTGACGGCTCGGTGTCCATCCACTCGGACGACCGCGCCTACAAGCCGTTGAACTGGATGAGCCCGCCCTGCTGGCTCATCGAGGACGGCGACATCTGGACCGTGCAGAACAAGGCCGGCGAAAAACTCGTGATCAGCATCGACGAGCGGATCGACGAGATCAAGCACGAGCTGGGGGCCGAACCCGGACTGCAGAAGGACGGCGTCGAGGCGCACCTGCAGGAGCTGCTGGCCGAGCACATCACGACGCTCGGCGAGGGCTATTCGTTGGTACGGCGGGAGTATCCGACCGCGATCGGCCCGGTGGACATCCTGTGCCGTGACGGGTCGGGCTCGACGGTCGCGGTCGAGATCAAACGCCGCGGCGAGATCGACGGCGTCGAACAGCTGACCAGGTATCTCGAACTGCTCAACCGGGACCCGCTGTTGGCGCCGGTACAGGGTGTGTTCGCGGCGCAGCTGATCAAGCCGCAGGCCCGCACACTCGCGGAGGACCGCGGGATCCGGTGCCTGACCCTCGATTACGAGGCCTTGCGCGGGACCGAAAGCGACGAGTTCCGCCTCTTCTAGTACGCCGTTCCGGCTAACGGTCTTTGCCTTTCGTACCAACGGGAATCCGCGGGTGCCGCGCGCCTTCGAGTTGCCGCACACGCCGGTTCGCGGTTGGCTTCTGACAACTTCGGTCTCAACCCGGTCAAGACGCCCCGGTTGCGTTCACAGGTGCACTACCAGGTAGTAATGTGCGCTCGTCAGGTTGATCCTGGTGGTTCTTGTTGAATGGTGTTGACTCGTGGAGGTGCACCGGTGCATGTCCTAGCCGCAGCGAACCTGCGACTTGATGCGAGCGCGATCGACTACGTGTTGCTCGCGTTCTACTTCGTGCTGGTGCTCGGCATCGGCTACCTGGCACGAAGGCAGGTCTCGACCAGCCTCGACTTCTTCCTGTCCGGCCGGTCGCTGCCGGCCTGGGTCACCGGCCTCGCCTTCATTTCCGCGAACCTCGGGGCGATCGAGGTCATGGGCATGTCGGCCAACGGCGCCCAGTACGGCCTGCCGACCGCGCACTACTTCTGGATCGGCGCGATCCCCGCGATGCTGTTCCTCGGCGTCGTGATGATGCCGTTCTACTACGGCTCGAAAGTCCGCAGCGTTCCCGAATTCATGCTGCGCCGCTTTGGGCCCGCCGCGCACTGGGTCAACAGCGCCAGCTTCGCGCTCGCACAGATCCTCATCGCGGGCGCGAACCTGTACCTGCTGGCCAGCGTCGTCAACCTGCTGCTCGGCTGGCCGATCTGGGTCTCGATCATCATCGCGGCCGCGATCGTGCTCGCCTACACCGCGCTCGGCGGGCTGTCCGCCGCCATCTACAACGAGGTGCTCCAGTTCTTCGTCATCCTCGCCGCGCTGATCCCGCTCACCATCGTCGGGCTGTACAAGGTCGGCGGCTGGAGCGGTCTGATGGACAAGGTCTCGGGCGGCCCTGGCGGCAGCGAGCAGTTGCATTCCTGGCCGGGTAACCAGCTGACCGGGTTCACCAGCAACTTCCTGTCGGTGCTGGGCCTGATCTTCGGGCTCGGGTTCGTGCTGTCCTTCGGTTACTGGACCACGAACTTCGTCGAGGTCCAGCGCGCGATGGCGTCCAAGAGCATGTCCGCCGCCCGGCGCACGCCGATCATCGGTGCGTTCCCGAAGATGTTCATCCCGTTCGTCGTGATCATCCCCGGCATGGTCGCGGCCGTCACCGTGACCGAACTGATGGGGCAGAACAAGGAAGCCCTGCTCGCCGGCAAGGACGCGCCGAGCGGCGCGACCTTCAACAACGCGCTCCTGCTGCTCATGCGCGACATCCTGCCCAACGGCATCCTCGGGGTCGCGATCGCCGGGCTGCTCGCGTCGTTCATGGCGGGTATGGCCGCGAACCTGAGCTCGTTCAACACCGTGTTCTCGTACGACATCTGGCAGCGTTACGTGATCAAGGACCGGCCGGACGGGTACTACCTGCGGCTGGGCCGCGTCATGACCGCGATCGCCACCATCCTCGCGATCGGGACGGCGTTCATCGCTTCGACCTACTCGAACCTGATGGACTACCTGCAGACGCTGTTCTCCTTCTTCAACGCGCCCCTCTTCGCCACCTTCATCCTCGGCATGTTCTGGAAGCGGATGACGAAGGCGGCGGGCTGGTCGGGCCTTGTGTTCGGTACCGCCGCGGCGATCTTGGTGTTCGTGCTCAACAAGACCGGCGCCTTCGACCTCCCGGGCCAGGGCGCCAGTTTCCTCGCGGCCATCGCGGCGTTCGTGGTCGACATCGTGGTCAGCGTCGTCGTCACCTATGCCACGAAACCCAAGCCCGACGCCGAACTGGTCGGTCTCGTGTACTCGCTCACCCCGCGCGAGTCGCTGAAGCACGAGACCACCGGCGAAGACGCCGGCTGGTACCGCAAGCCGGTGCTGCTGGCCGGTATCGCCCTGGTCCTCACCATCGCGCTGAACATCGCCTTCTAGGAGGTCGGCTGTCATGGCAACGTCATCAACCCCGCGGACGCGCAAGGCAGGCGCGTTCGACGTCCGGCTCATCATCGCCCTGCTCACCGGGGTGTACGGCATCGTGCTGACGATCATGGGGGCCGTGGTCACCCGTGGCGCCCAGATCGAGAAGGCCGCCGGCGTCAACATCAACCTGTGGGCTGGTATCGGCCTGCTCATCTTCACCGCGTTGTTCGTGTTGTGGGCGCTGGTCCGCCCAATCCGGGTGCCCGAGGAGCCACCAGCGAGCGAATAGCCCCGTTCCGGCGTACTCGGGGTGAGGCCCATTGCATGACGGCGGCGGCGGATCGAAGGTAGAGAGAGCACCGGAGACCCAAGCCAACGGAGGCGGGCAATGAAAAAGATCATCAATGATCCGGCCGAGGTCGTCACCGAGTCGCTACGCGGGTTCGCCGCCGCCCATTCCGACCTCGTGCGTGTGGAGTACGCCCCGGACGTGGTCATCCGGGCCGACGCGCCGGTGGCCGGGAAGGTCGCGGTGATTTCGGGCGGCGGGTCCGGGCACGAACCGCTGCATGGCGGGTTCGTCGGTCCCGGCATGCTCGACGCCGCCGTACCGGGTGCGGTTTTCACGTCGCCGACACCGGATGCGGTGCAGGCGGCGGTCGCGGCCACGACGGGTGACGCGGGCGCGTTGCTGATCGTGAAGAACTACACCGGGGACGTGCTGAACTTCGAGACCGCCGCCGAACTCGCGGCCGCCGAGGGGCTCGACGTGCGCAGCGTCGTGATCGACGACGATGTGGCGGTCGCGGACTCGACGTTCACCGCCGGGCGCCGGGGTGTCGGCGGGACGGTGTTGCTGGAGAAGCTCATCGGTGCGGCCACCGCGCGTGGTGATGCGCTGGACGCGGTGGAAGCGTTGGCGCGCAAGGTGATCGAGCAGGTCCGCTCGATCGGCGTCGCGCTCACGGCGCCGACGGTCCCGCATGTCGGGGAGCCCAGTTTCGACCTCGCGGACGACGAGATCGAGTTCGGCATCGGCATCCACGGCGAGCCCGGTCGCGAACGCGTCAAGCTGGAGCCGGCGAACGCTCTGGTGGAGCGGATGGTCACCGCGGTCGTGGAGGATTTGCCGTTCGGCGACGGTGACCGGGTGCTGCTGTTCACGAACTCGATGGGTGGCACGCCGCTGGTGGAGTTGTACCTTGCGCACGGAATCGCCGAACGGCTGCTCGCCGACCGTGGCATCACGGTGGAGCGCCGGCTGGTCGGCCCGTACATCACGAGCCTGGAGATGCAGGGCATGAGCATCACACTGCTCAAAGTGGACGATGAGCTGGTCGACTTGTGGGATGCTCCGGTCAATACCGCCGCATTGCGCTGGAGGGTCTGATGAGTTGTACCGCGAACGGGGTCGCGGATGCGTTGCGTGCCGCCGCGGTGGTGATGGCCGAGCACCGCGTCGAGCTGATCGAACTCGACCGCGCGATCGGCGACGGTGACCATGGGGAGAACATGAACCGGGGCTTCACCGCCATAGTGTCCTCTTTGGACACTATGGTTCCGGAGACGCCGAGCGCGGTGCTCAAGCTGGCCGCGACGATGTTGATCTCGAAGGTCGGGGGAGCGGCGGGTCCGTTGTACGGCACGGCTTTCTTGCGTGCTTCCACGGCGATAGAGTCCGAATTGGACACCGCGGCGGTGGTCGCCGGACTGCGGGCGGCGCTGGAAGGGGTGCAGGCGCGCGGAAAGGCGGTCGAGGGCGACAAGACCATGGTGGACGCGCTGATCCCGGCGGTGGCCGCGGCCGAGCAGGCGGCAGCCGAAGGTGCGGATATCGCGGGGGTGCTGACCGCGGCGTCGGATGCCGCCGGGAAGGGGGCCGAGTCCACAGTGGACCTTGTGGCACGCAAGGGCCGGGCCTCCTACCTCGGTGAGCGGAGCGCGGGACATCTGGATCCGGGTGCCCGGTCCACGGCACTGTTGCTCGGTGCGCTGGCGGAGGCGGCGCGGTGACTGTTGGCCTGGTTCTTGTTTCGCACAGCGCGAAGCTGGCCGAAGGGCTCACCGAGGTGGCGGCGCAGATGGCCCCGGATGTGACAATCGTGCCGGCCGGCGGTTTGGCGGAAGGTGAGATCGGCACGGACTACGACCGGGTGGTCGCCGCGGTGCAGCGTGCCGACCGTGGGGATGGTGTTGTGCTGCTGTATGACCTGGGCAGTGCGCAGATGACGGCGGAACTGGCTGTGGAATCGTTGTCCGACCCGGAGGCCGCGGTGGTCGCCGACGCCCCGTTCGTCGAGGGCACGGTCGCCGCCGCGGTCGCCGCCCAAGGGGGTGCGTCCCGGGCGGATGTCCTCGCCGCCGCAGCTGCCGCCGGCGCACCAGACAAGGAGGCGCCGCCGGTTACGTCTGGGGCGGATGCTGAGCGGGTAGAACTGGTGCTGCGCAACGAAGTAGGCCTCCACGCCCGACCAGCTGCCGTCCTGGCGCGCCGCCTGTCCAGCATCGAGGCCGATGTCAGTGTGATCCTGGGTGATCAGGAAGCTGATGCGCACAGCGTGCTGGCCCTGATGTCGTTGGGCGCGCGCAAAGGCGACCGGATAGAGGTCCGAGCCCGCGGGCCGCAAGCCACCCAGGCGCTTGATGCGGTGGGGAAGCTGGTTGAGGAGAACTTCGGAGAGCCGGGGTGAGGCGCGGGGCGAAGGAAATCGGGCCGCCCGAACAATCCGCCGCCGTGCAACGAAAAGCTGGCCAACGGACCCGCCGCCCACTCCCACCCCCGGACCAACACGAAGCCTCCTTAGCGGTCGGCACGCCGGGTCAAGGGTGGACGAAGTCCATCGCGCAGCGACGCCGCAGGCGCTCTTGACGCGGTGGGCCGACCGTTAAACACTCAGGCGAAGTGGGGCGGGGTGGGTCCACCCGACGAGGGCGCCCCGCGCCCGGTCATCCAGGCACCCCAAGGAACCACCAGGGCATCGCGCGGAGCGCGACCCAAAAGATTGCCTCGCCGGCGGGCTGGCTCCGGGATGACTGGCCCAACGGGACCTCACCTTGGCAGGGTGGTCGGCTTTGTCAGGCCCTCTTGTCTTTAGTTGCCGCAGCCGCAGGCGCCGCCGCAGCAGCCGCCAGTGGCCATCATCGGGGTGGCTGATGAGCCGGTGAGGGCAACGGTCGTGAGCAGTTTGACCGTGTCCGCGTGACCGTCCGGGCAGGTGGCGGCGGCGCTGGACTCGCTCATCGGCCGGTTGACCTCGAAAGTCTCGGTGCATTCGCGGCAGCGGTAGGCGTATGTCGGCATAGCGGCATTATGACGCGGAAGTGCGTACCGGCGGGAGTCCCTGCCAAGCTGTGTCCGTGGATTTGCCAAGGCCGGGTAGCCAACCGCAGCTGGCGCACGTGGTGCCCTCCGTCCTCACGGCGCTCGGGGTTCCCGGGTTCGCCAACGAGGTTGGCATCCCGCCCGTCTCCAGCGCCTGCGTATTACTGATCGACGGCCTCGGCTGGGAGCTTCTCGAGCAGCACGCACAGGATGCGCCCGTACTGTCGGCGATGTCCCGCACCCCGCTGCGGGTGGGGTATCCCTCGACCACCGTCGCCGGGCTCGCGGCGATCGGCACCGGTGTGGCGTCCGGTGAGCACGGGATGACCGGTTACACCTTCGAGGTTCCCGGGATCGGGGTGCTCAACGCCCTGCGCTGGACCGGCCACCCCGGTGGACCGGACCTGCGGGAGCGGCTCCCGCCGGCGGAAGCCCAGCCCCTCCCGACAACGTTCGCCAGGGCAGCGGCGGCCGGGGTGGATGCGGCCGTCGTTTCCGACGCGCAGTTCGCCAAGTCCGCGCTCACCGAAGCTGTCCAACGCGGCGGGCGGTATGTCGGCGTGTTCGCACTCGGGGACCTCGCCACCTCCGTGCTCCGCATTCTCGAGCAGCCGCGCAGTTTCTGCTACGGCTACCACAGTCAACTCGACCAGCTCGGTCATCTCTACGGCCCGGGATCACCAGCGTGGCGCTACCAGCTCAAGCACGTCGACCGGCTCGTCGAGTCTATTGTGGACAGTTTGCCGCCGGGTGGGTTGCTGGCCGTGGTCGCCGATCATGGCATGGTCGCCGTCGACGAAACGGCCCTCGATCTCGACGCGACACCGTGGTTGCTCGAAGGCGTGCGCGTCATCGCCGGCGAGGTGCGGGCGCGGCATGTGTACGCGACCGACGGCGCGATCGAGGATGTGCTCGCCGTGTGGCGTTCCGAACTCGGAGACCGCGCCTGGGTCGCCACGCGCGACGAAGCGATCGAAGCCGGGTGGTTCGGACCACGTGTCAGTGACTGGGTGCGCCCGCGTATCGGCGACATCGTGGTGGCGGCCCGCGACCGGTTCGGCCTGGTGCGCCGCACGGCCGAGCCGCTCGAATCATCCCTCATCGGCCAGCACGGTTCACTCACCACCGCGGAACAACTCGTCCCGCTGGCCCTCGCCTACGGCTCCTGACGCCGCAACCCGTCGAGCATCACGGTCAGCAGCCGGGGCGCCGCATCCGGCGTGGCCTCGGCCGCGACCCCGATGGCGTGCACCATCAACAGCAGGTCCCGCGGCGTGACATCGTCCCGGATGACACCCCCGTCCTGCGCCGCCCGGACGATCTTGGCCGCCGCGTCGTGGAGCATTTTCTTGCACAGGGCGAATGTTTCCGAGTCATGATCCATCGCCGCCTTGAGCGTCGTGGCGAGGCTGCGGTTGCCCCGGACGGCCTCGACGTAGCCACGCATCCACTCCTCGAACGCCTCGCCAGGGGGGAGGGTCTCCAGCAGTTCGGTCGTGCGCTGTGTCCGCGCTTCGATGTCCGCCCGGTAGACGGCCTCGATGAGCGCCTCCCGGTTGGGGAAATGCCGGTACAGCGTGCCGGGACCCACCTGCGCGCGGCGGGCGATGTCGTCCAGCGGCGCGTCCGGCCCGTGTTCGGTGAACGCCTCACGAGCGACACTCAGGATGCGCTCGTAGTTACGGCGCGCGTCGGCACGCATCGGCCGTGGCGTCGACGTTGATCCCACCGGCCCCTCCTTCGCTGGAAACGGACGCGTTCTCCGGATAGACTTGCGCAAGCGGAGACTCACTCCATATGATAGTGCCATAGAAGCGGAGACTCTGTCCGTTTACTCTCGCGCAGTCAATGGAGCAAATCTTTTGTCCGAAAGAACCATGTCCGCGAACGCTCCGGCGCTCACCGGGACGTCGGTCCGGCCAAACCGGCCCGGGATCGTCCTGGCCACTCTGCTCACCTGCCAATTGATGATCATCCTGGACGCCACGGTGATGAACGTGGCGCTCCCGCGCATCCAGTCCGACCTGCACTTCAGCGCGACCTCCCTATCGTGGGTGCTCAACATCTACACCCTCGTTTTCGGTGGTCTGCTGCTGCTCGGGGGCCGCGCCGGCGACCTGTTCGGCCGCCGCCGGGTGTTCATCGCCGGCCTGTCCTTGTTCACGCTCGCTTCGCTCGTCGGCGGGTTCGCCGACTCCGCCGCCTGGCTGCTGATCGCCAGGGTCGTCCAGGGCCTCGGCGCGGCGGCTGCGGGGCCGAGCACGCTCGCCCTGCTCACCACGACGTTCACCGAACCGAAGGAGCGGCTGCGGGCGCTCGCCCTGTTCTCCGCGATGGCCAGTGCGGGCTTCGCGGTGGGGCTGATCCTCGGCGGCCTGCTCACCGAATGGCTTTCGTGGCGCTCGGTGCTGTTCATCAACGTGCCGTTCGGCATCGCCGCGGTGACCTTCGCCGCCCGCTATCTGCCGTCGCCGCAGCGGCATCCGGCCAGTCTCGACCTGCCCGGCGCCATCACGGCGACCGGTGGCATCGCGTCCGTCGTCTACGGGTTCATCAGGGCCGCGAGCAACGGCTGGGGTGACAGCGTCACGCTCGTCGCGCTGTTCCTCGGCATCGGACTCCTCGGCGCGTTCCTGGCGATCGAGATCCGCACCGAGCACCCGCTGCTGCCCTTGCGCCTGTTCGCCGACCGCAACCGCGCGGCGGCCTACGTCAACTTCTGCCTCGGGCCGATGGCCGGCATGTCGATGTTCTTTTTCCTCAGCCAGTACCTGCAGGAGGTGCACGGCTACGGCGCGCTGGCGACCGGGTTTGCATTCCTGCCGATGGCGCTGCTGGTGTTCGGCATGAGCCGGCTGATTCCGCGGGTCCTGCCGCGCTTCGGGCCCAAACCGGTCGCGCTGATCGGCACGGTGCTGATGGCGGGCGGCCTCGCGCTGCTCACCCAGCTGTCCACGAGCAGCGGCTACTTCCCGCTGATGTTCGTGCCGATGGTGCTGATGGGCGTGGGGATGGGACTGGCGTTCTCGCCGCTGAACGTGATCATCATGTCGACCGTGCCCGCGCGCGACGCCGGTGCCGCCGGTGGTGTGCTGCAAACGATGCAGCAGATCGGGGCGACCCTCGGGCTGGCGATCCTCGTCACGGTGTTCGGCACCGCGACCAGGCATGCCACGGGTTCACCGCATGAAGTACTGGTGAGCGGGATGACCACGGCGTTCATCGTGTCGGTCGTGATCGCGTCGCTGGCATTCCTCGTCGCGCTCACCTTCCGCCGGGTCCCCCGATAAGTTGGGGGCCATGCCCCGCCGAAACCGATCCGACCGTGGCCGCCCCGTCGAGCTCGGGGCGGCCACGGGCTGGGCACGGGCGGAATCCGCGCCGGACGGCGAGTGGCTCGTGCGCAGCGTGCCGGGCTCGCAGGCGACGAAGGTGTACCGGTGTCCCGGCTGTGATCACGAGATTCCGGCCGGCGTGGCGCATGTCGTCGCCTGGCCCGCCGACGACACCGGTTCCGTCGCCGACCGGCGGCACTGGCATCGCGCGTGCTGGCAGGCTCGCGCCCGCCGCCGCCCGACCCGACGCCGCTGATTAAGCCTTTGGTGGGGTAAGCACATTCCCGGGTATGCGAGGTCGTGCCCGGGGCACCCTGAACGCGTGAAGACCGTTACAGGGAAGGAAAGATCGTCATGGCGAAGCTCACCGTCGGTCAGCAGAATTCCGAGGCCATCGAGATCTACTACGAGGACCACGGCACCGGGCGGCCGATCGTCCTGATCCACGGTTATCCCCTCAACGGGCATTCGTGGGAGAAACAGGAACGAGTCCTGCTGGAAGCCGGTTACCGGGTTATCACCTACGACCGGCGCGGCTTCGGCCGGTCGAGCCAGCCGACCGTCGGCTACGACTACGACACGTTCGCCGCGGACCTCAAGGCGCTGATCGACCACCTGCAACTGGAGGACGTCGTGCTGGCCGGCTTCTCGATGGGCACCGGCGAGGTGACCCGCTACCTCGGCACCTACGGCTCGGCGAAGGTGCGCAAGGCCGTACTGCTGGGCGCGATCCCGCCGTTCCTGCTCAAGACCGACGACAACCCGGACGGCGTCGACAGGTCCGTGTTCGACGGCATCAAGGCCGCGGTGGTGAAGGACCGCCCGGCCTACTTCAAGGACTTCCTCGACAACTTCTACAACACCGACACCTACGCCGGGACCCGCATCAGTGACCAGGCGTGGCGGAACAGCTTCAACGTCGCGTGTGCGGCGTCCGCATACGCCGCACACGCCTGCGTCGACACGTGGCTCACCGACTTCCGCGAGGACCTGCCGAAGATCGACGTGCCGGTGCTGCTGGTGCACGGCGACGCGGACCGGATCCTGCCGTACCAGGCCACCGCGGCACGCCTGCCCGCGCTCATCAGGGACCTCGAGGTCGTGACCGTGGAAGGCGGGCCGCACAACATCGCCTGGACGCACCCGGACGAGGTCAACACCGCACTGCTGGACTTCCTGCGCCGCTGACCCGGATCTCCGACACAATGTCGCACCATGGCCGATCTTCCGCTCCTGCTGCTGCACGCGTTTCCCGTCGACGCTCGCATGTGGAACGCCGTCCGCGAGCCACTCGCGGCGCGTGTCCGGTTGATCACCCCGGACCAGCGCGGCCTCGGCCGCACCCCGCTGCCGGAGACCGATCGCGCGCCCAGCCTCGACGACGCCGCCCGTGATGTCCTTGCGCTACTGGACAAACTCGAGCTCGACCGGGTCGTCCTCGGTGGCTGTTCGATGGGCGGTTACCTGACGATGGCGGTGCTGCGGCTCGCCCCGGAACGGGTCGGTGGGCTGGTACTGATCGACACGCGGGCGAGCGCGGACACTCCGGAGGCGGCGGAGAACCGCGAACGGATGGCCGTCCGCGCGGAGACCGAGGGCGACCTCGGGTGGCTCGCCGAGGGGATGCTGCCGAACCTGCTGGCGGAGCGGACCCGCACCGAGCGGCCCGACGTAGTGGAGACCGTGCGCGACCTGATCGAGTCGCAGCGGCCGGCGGGTGTCGCGTGGGCCGCCCGTGCCGTCGGCGCCCGGCGGGACTCGAGCGATCTCCTTGCCACAGCGGACATTCCGGCGCTCGTCGTGGTCGGTGAGCAGGACGTGCTGACGACACCTGACGACGCCAGGAGGATGGCGGACCTGCTGCCGAAAGGCGAGCTGGCGGTGTTGCCCGGCGTCGGCCATCTCACGCCGTTGGAGGCCCCGGCGGCGTTGACCGAGGCGATTCTCGGCTGGCTGTGAGGAACGCTTCGGCTGCTGCGCGCGCTTCGCCGAGCCGTCCGGGAAACCGTGCGGCGACAACGAAACGCCAGCAGACGCCGAACAGCTCACGCAGTTCGACATACTCCTCGATCCCGTCCGCCGCGGCGGAATAGGCCGCCCGAGCGGGCGCGCCGAGGCACGCCAGATCCCACGCGATGGGGCCGCGCCAGGTGTCCTCGAAATCGAGCCACCGCGGCCCGTGTTCGGTCAACATCAGGTTCCCGGCATGCGCGTCCCCGTGCAGCGGCTGCACCGGCAACTCCGGCAACGCGGCCACCGCACGGTGGACTGCGTGGTGAATCCGTTCGTCATCGACGAAGTCAAGGGCGCGGCGCAGATCGCCGACCGGCCCGGCCTCGCCCGGTTCGCCCGGAAACTCCCGCAGTGCCGCGTGCAGTTCGCGCAGCAGGAAGGCGACTTCCGCCGCCGCGAAGGCAGGCTCCGGGTCGTGACGTGTGAAATGCCACAACGTCACCGGAAGGTCGTGCGCGACATGAGGTCCCGGATCGTCGAACGGTGGAATGACCGGTGCGTCCCGCTCCGCCAGGAACGCGGACAATACGACGTCACGGGCCATCCAGTCGGTTACGTCCGGTCGCAGCAGGCGCGTCGTCGCGGGCACTCTCGCGACCACCGGACCCAGTCTGACCAGCACATTCGACCGCGACGCCAGCACTTCCGGACCGTGGAAAGGCAGCCCGAGCCGCCGACCGACTTCGACCGAGGCGGCCAGCGCCGAGGAGACGTAGCCGTCCATCATCGCGTGATCTTCCCATCCGGTGCGCAGTCCTGTCGGTGGTGCGGGATACCATCCGATCGGCTGCCATGGCGGCCGCATGGGAGATACCGAGGTTCTTGGAGGCAGGAGTGACAGCCGTAGCCCCGCAGCCGATCGCAACGCGGCCGTATCCGGCGCGAGAGACGGTCAAGGGTTCGTTCCTGCTGCGGTTGTTCCGCACGACGGACCACAAGCAGATCGGCATCATGTACCTGGTCACGTCGTTCGCCTTCTTCATGGTCGGCGGCGCGATGGCCATGCTGATCCGCACCGAGCTGGCAAGGCCGGGCCAGCAGTTCCTGTCGAACGAGCAGTACAACCAGCTGTTCACCATGCACGGCACGATCATGCTGCTGCTGTACGCGACCCCGATCCTCTTCGGGTTCGCGAACTTCATCATGCCGCTGCAGATCGGCTCGCCGGACGTCGCGTTCCCGCGGCTCAACGCGTTCTCGTACTGGCTGTACCTGTTCGGCGGCACCATCGTGGTCGCGGGCTTCCTGACCCCGGGCGGCGCCGCCGACTTCGGCTGGTTCGCCTACACCCCGCTGTCGGACGCGATCCACTCGCCCGGCGTCGGCGCCGACATGTGGCTGGCCGGCCTGGTGGTCTCCGGCCTCGGCACGATCCTCGGTGCCGTCAACATGGTCACCACGATCGTGTGCCTGCGCGCGCCCGGCATGACGATGTACCGGATGCCGATCTTCACCTGGAACATCCTGGTCACCTCGATCCTGGTGCTGCTCGCGTTCCCGATCCTGACCGCCGCGCTGATGGGCCTGATCGCCGACCGGCATATCGGGGCGCACGTGTTCGATCCGGCCAACGGCGGCGTGATCCTCTGGCAGCACCTGTTCTGGTTCTTCGGCCATCCCGAGGTGTACATCGTCGCGCTGCCGTTCTTCGGCATCGTGTCGGAGATCTTCCCGGTCTTCTCGCGCAAGCCGGTGTTCGGTTACAAGGGCCTGGTCTGGGCGACGCTGGGGATCGCGGCGCTGTCGGTCGCGGTGTGGGCGCACCACATGTACGCCACAGGTGCGGTGCTGCTGCCGTTCTTCTCGTTCATGACGTTCCTGATCGCGGTGCCGACCGGCGTCAAGTTCTTCAACTGGATCGGCACCATGTGGAAGGGGCACCTGACCTTCGAGACGCCGATGATCTTCTCGATCGGCTTCCTGGTCACGTTCCTCTTCGGTGGGCTCACCGGCATTCTGCTGGCCGCGCCCGCGATCGACTTCCACGTGTCGGACAGCTACTTCGTGGTGGCGCACTTCCACTACGTGCTCTACGGCACGATCGTGTTCGCCACCTTCGCCGGGATCTACTTCTGGTTCCCCAAGATCACCGGCCGGATGATGGACGAGAAGCTGGGCAAGCTCCACTTCTGGACCACGTTCATCGGCTTCCACACCACGTTCCTGGTGCAGCACTGGCTCGGCGCCGAGGGCATGCCCCGCCGGTACGCCGACTACCTCGCCACCGACGGCTTCACCACGCTGAACACGATCTCCACGATCGGCGCGTACATCCTGGGCGCGTCCACGCTGCCGTTCATCTACAACGTGTTCAAGAGCTACCGTTACGGCGAGCTCGTCACGGTGGACGACCCGTGGGGCTACGGCAACTCGCTCGAGTGGGCCACCAGCTGCCCGCCGCCGCGGCACAACTTCACGGAGCTGCCCCGGATCCGCTCCGAGCGGCCCGCCTTCGAGCTGCACTACCCGCACATGGTGGAGCGGCTGCACAGCGAAGGCGAGATCACCTTTACCGGCAAGCCGAAGGTGGAGGCCGGGCACAACGCCCCGTCCCAGCTCCTGACCGAGGGTGTCATTCCCGGCTCCCACGACAGGGACAACGCGTCGGAACAGTGAGCACAAGCGAGCGGCCCGGGGCGTGGGATATCACGTGCCGGGCCGCACGCATGTCCGGCATGCTCGTAGCGGAGGTACGAACACAGTGAACCAACTGACGCCGGTGTTGATCACGACCACGGGCCCCGACAAGCCCGGCGTCAGCTCCGTCCTCTTCGCGGCACTGACCAGGCATGGCGTCGACATGTTGGACGTCGAGCAGGTCGTGATCCGCGGGCAGCTGGTGCTCGGCGTGCTGGTCGGCGTCGAGAATGACCCGGAAGGCCTGCAGGAAGCCGTCGAGCAGGCGATGGCGACGGTCGGCATGTCCGTCCAGGTACGGATCGGCTCGGCCATCGGTGAGGACCCGTTCGCCCCGGCACGCCAAGGTTCGACGCATGTCGCGGTGATCCTCGGCCGCCCCCTCACCGCGCGGGCGTTCACCGACGTCGCGCGCCGCCTGGCCGCGCTCGGCGCCAACATCGACGCCATCCGCCGCATCGCGGACTATCCGGTGACCGGGCTCGAAGTACACCTGTCCGTCCCGAGTGACACCGAACAGTCCGATGTGGAGCTTCGCTCGGTGCTGGCGGATGTGGCATCCAGTGGCGGGCTCGACATCGCCATCGAGCGGGCGGGCCTGGCCCGGCGGGCGAAGCGGCTCATCGTGTTCGACGTCGACTCGACGCTCATCCAGGGCGAGGTCATCGAGATGCTCGCCGCGTACGCGGGGGTCGAGCCGCAGGTCCGCGAGATCACCGAAGCCGCCATGCGGGGTGAGCTGAATTTCACCGAGTCCCTCGAACGCCGGGTCGGCCTGCTCACGGGCCTGCCGGAGTCGGTGCTCGACGAGGTTGCGGCCGGCATCCTGCTCACCCCAGGCGCCCGGACCACGGTGCGCACCCTCAAGCGGCTCGGCTTCCGGTGCGGGGTCGTGTCCGGCGGTTTCACCCGCATCATCGACAAGATCGTCGCGGACCTCGGCCTGGACTTCGCCGCCGCCAACGAGCTGGAAGTCGTGGACGGCAAGCTCACCGGCCGCGTCGTGGGCGACATCATCGACCGCGAAGGCAAGGCGGTCGCGCTGCGCCGGTTCGCCGGCGAGTACGGCATCCCGCTCGCGCAGTGCGTGGCGGTCGGTGACGGCGCGAACGACATCGACATGCTGCGCGCGGCCGGGATGGGTGTCGCGTTCAACGCGAAGCCCGCGTTGCGCGAGGTCGCGGACACCGCGCTGTCCCACCCGTACCTTGACGCCGTGCTGTTCGTCCTCGGCGTGACCCGCGCCGAGGTCGAAGCCGCCGACGCGGCTGACGGGCTCGAGCTCGCCCGGCCATGAGCATCCTCGAACCGCTCGCCGCGCGTTACGCCTACTGGCTCGGGTTGCCTGCCGAGGAGACGGCCCTGCCGGAAGCCGCGCCCGAAGAAGTCCAGGCGATGCCGGTGATCCTGCACCTGGACAAGGCCACCCCGCCCGGCCGCACCCCGCTGCTGGAGGCGGCCGCGACCGCCGCGCTGGCGGTGTGCCTGGACGAGCGCGCCCAGCCCGGCGGCGAATGGCACGAACCGGTGCACGACTGGGTCTCCGGTCACATCCGTAAGGTCGCGCGCCGGGCGCGTGGCGCGCATTGGCAAGCGGCACAAGGGTTTCCGGGCGTCACCGTGACCGTCGACGGTGCGCAGGCGCGGGCGCTCGTGCCCGGTCGAGTGGTCGACGTGCCGAAGGAGATCGCGCGGCTGCAGATCCAGGGCAGTGACCTGCCGCCCGACGAGCCGCCCGCGGCGCCGGACGATCTTCCGTTGCTGTTGCTGAATCCCGAGGTCTCGATGACGGTCGGCAAGGCGGCGGCCCAGGTCGGTCACGCCACGATGATCCTGGCCGCGCTACTGCACGCCGACGAGTTGGCGGCCTGGGGCGAGCGCGGGTACGCGTGCGCCGTCCGCACGCCGACCGTCGCGCAGTGGAAGCAGCTGCATCCCGGTGACGATCCCGAGGGCGCCTGGCGGGTACGCCGCGTGGTGGCGGTGCGGGACGCCGGGTTCACGGAGGTCGACCCGGGCACCGTGACCGTGCTCGCGCAGTACCGGTGACGGGAACATCCGGTGGCGGCGCGTGGTTTGGGCTCACGGAAGGGAGTTGTCATGGGGCTTGAGGTGGAGCGGGTCGGCGAGCACGATTTCGTCGGGCGTAATGAGCGGGGCGCCGAGGTGCGGCTGGGGCGCAAGGGGGCCGAGGGCGCGTTTTCCCCGGCGGAGCTGCTGCAGGTCGCGACGGCGGGTTGCGCGGCAGTCACCGCGGAGCACCTGATCACGCGGCGCGTCGGGGACGACTCGAAGTTCCGGGTGGACGTGTCCGCGGACCGCCGCGAGGGTGCGTCAGAGCTGGACGCGGTCCACGTGCGGTTCGACGTGGACGTGTCGGGCCTGGGGCAGGACGAACAGAAAGCACTCGCGGACGCGGTGGACCGGGCCATCGAGAAACTGTGCACCGTCAGCCGCACCTTGAAAAAGGGCATCCCGGTGACCGAAGAATTCCCGACCGCCTGACTCAGCCGCGGCTCGCGAGGGATCGATGGACGGACAGCGGTCCGGAAGACGTGGAGATCTGCGATTTCCACTGACCCGAGCTCGAAGAATTCCTGGAGCCGCTGCGGATCACGCAGAACAAGCTGGCGAACCGGATCAAGGTGCCGCCGCGCCGGATCAACGAGATCGTGCACGGAACGCGCGGGATCAGTGCGGACACAGCTTTGCGGCTGGCACGGTTCTTCGGCACGTCAGCCCAGTTCTGGGTGACCTTGCAGGCTCGCTGGGACCTCGAGCGCGGACGTGACAAACTCGGCCGCGAACTCGACGAAATCCGGCCGCTGGACGAAACACGTCTCGTGGACGCGTGATGCGCCCCGGCTAGTTGGGTTCGGACTTCCAGACGACGTAGGCCTCGTCGGCGTCGGTCGTCATCGCTTCGACGAACTTGTCGTTGTCGAAGCCGGGCAGGGTCTGCAGGCGCTCGATGAGGGCGTCGGCCGCCGGGTCACCACTCGGGACGGCGGTGCCGTTGCCGTTGGCGCCGGCGAGCATCAGGAACACGTCCTCGTTCCACGGGCCTTCCGGGATGACTCTGACCACGACGGCGGACAGTTCCGCCCAGGTGACCGACTCCTCGCTCCCGTCGGCGAGCTGACGGCGCACCCCGGTGTCGTCGACGCTGACCGTACGCGATCGCGCGTGAGGCGGGTCCTGAGACACGGCGCTCCTTCGTGGTGACGTTCAGCTCACCGTAGCGCCGTGTCGATTCGCACCTTATGCCGGGGCCGCCGCGTCGAGCCTGCGCAGCGCCGCGCGCGCCACCTCCGGGTCGGTGGTCGGCCAGAACGGCGGCAGCGAGGCCTTGAGGAAGCCCGCGTACCGGGCCGTCGCGAGCCGCGAGTCCAGCACCGCCACGACACCCTTGTCCGCGACCGACCGGTGCAGCCTGCCGGTGCCCTGTGCGAGCAGCAGCGCCGCGTGAGTCGCCGCCACGGTGAGGAAACCGTTGCCACCACGGGCTTCCACCGCGCGTTGCCGCGCCGAGGACACCGGATCGTCCGGGCGCGGGAACGGGATCCGGTCCACGATCACCAGTTGCAGCGACGGTCCCGGCACGTCCACGCCCTGCCACAGTGACAGCGTGCCGAACAGGCAGGTGCGCGCGTCCTCGGCGAACTTCCGCACGAGCAACGACGTGGAATCCTCGCCCTGGCACAGAATCGGATGCTTCACCCGGTCCCGCAGCGCTTCGGTGGCCTGCTTCGCCGCGCGCATCGACGAGAACAGGCCGAGCGCGCGGCCGCCCGCCGCCTCGATCAGCTCCGCGATCTCGTCCAATGTGGACGGCTGGAGACCGTCGCGGCCCGGCGCGGGCAGATGCCTTGCCACGTAAAGGATCCCGTTGCGGCGATGGTCGAAAGGCGAGCCGACGTCAAGGCCGCTCCACTTCACCTCGTCGTCGTCCGCGGGCGGGGCCTTGTCCGTCGCCGTACCCGCGACCTTCTCGGCTTTCGGTTGCGACGGTGGCAGGCCCCATTGCCGGGCCAGCGTGTCGAACGCGCCCCCGAGGGTCAGCGTCGCCGAGGTCAGGACGGTGGTGCTCGTGCCGAACACCCGCTCCCGCAACAGGCCGGCCACCGACAGCGGCGCGACATGCAGTGACGGCGGCCGGTTGCCCAGGCCGTACCGGTCCGACGACAGCCACACCACGTCACGCTGGTGCGCGGTGTCCTCATCGAAGGCCTCGAGCAGCCGGACCGCCGTGTCGTGTACCTCTTCCAGTTGTGACCGCGCGAGCCGGCGGGCCGTGGCCTCGTCAACGTCCTCCTTGCGCTCCGAACCCAGTGCGGTGAGGCACGCCTGCGCGGCGTCGCGGACCACCGTGACCGCGCCGCCCAGCGGTTTCGGCAACGTGTCGATCCGGCCGGCAGGCAGATCTTCGAGGATCATCGCCAGGCCCTCGCTCGCCTCCTGCAACCGGTCGGCGATATCGGCGTCGATCAGCTTTCCGCAGCGGCGCACCGCGATCGCGACGGCGGCCGCGGTGAGCTCGCCCGTGGCCACCGACGTCACCCGGTCCACCAGTTCGTGTGCCTCGTCGACGATCACCAGGTCGTGCTCGGGCAGCACCTGGTACCCCTGCAACGCGTCGATGGCCAGCAGCGCGTGGTTGGTGACCACGACATCGGCCCGCCCGGCCTGCGCGCGGGCCTGCTCGGCGAAGCAGTCGGTGCCGATCGGGCAGCGGCCGACGCCGAGACATTCCCGGGCGGACACCGAAACCTGGCGCCACGCCTGTTCGCTCACGCCCGGCACGAGCTCGTCCCGGTCACCGGTTTCGGTGTCGGATGCCCACTCGCGCAGCCGTCCGACCTCCTTGCCGAGCCGGGACACCGCGAACGGGTCGAACAGCCCGGGGTCCTCGGGTTCCTCCGGCGCGCCGGAATCCAGGCGGTGCAGGCACAGATAGTTGCGGCGGCCCTTGAGGATCGCGAAGGAAGGCTCGCGGCCGAGCGGTTTCTTCAACGCCTTCGCCAGCCGTGGCAGGTCGCGGTCCACCAGTTGCCGCTGCAGCGCGATGGTCGCCGTCGAGACGACGACCGTTTTCTCCTTGGCGATCGCGTGCCGGATCGCGGGCACCAGGTATGCCAGCGACTTTCCGGTGCCGGTGCCTGCCTGTACGGCCAGATGTTCGCCGGTGCGCAGGGCACGCCCGACGGCCTCGGCCATCTGCACCTGCCCGGCACGCTCGGCGCCGCCGAGCGCTTCCACCGCATGGGTGAGGAGCTCGTTGACACCGGGGAGATCTGCAGGGGAGGGCACGAACAAACGGTACCGGGGCCCGCCGACAGAATTCCGGCAGCCGCGCCGGAGGTGAAGTCTCCGCAAGATCCACTCGTCCGAGTGGTCCGGGCGGTGCCGCGCCGGGGACCCCGGCAGGGTGTCCGATGAGGATCATTCACGAAAGGAGTTGGCGATGGTGCGGGCAACGGGGGTCTTGGCGGCGGCGCTGGTCCTGGCGGTCGTTCCGGCGACGGCGCAGGCGGACGAGCCGACCGGGACCGGCGCGGGATCGGTGGGCGCGGTGCACGTCGTGATCGGCTCCCAGACGACGCACGCGAACCCGATCGCGCCCTGCTCGGTCGGCGGTACGGCGCAGAACCGGACGGACCCGGTCACGTTCGGCGCCACGAAGTACGGCCTGTCCAGCACCAGCTGCACCCGCGCGACCGACGGCACGGCCGTCGTGCAGGTGACCGGCGCGCGCTTCGAAACGACCGTGCTGCAACAGTTCGGTGGGCCGAGGATCACCGCGCGGACCTTCAAGGCGGGCTGCACCACGACGGCGAACGGCAGCAGCGGGTCGATGGAGCTCGGCGCCGTCACGGGCATCACGATGCCCTCGACCATCCCGCCGAACTACACGGTCACCATTCCGGGCCGTACCGCGGGCGCGCCGCCGCTCGCCGACGTCGTGCTGAACGAGCTGATCGTGCCGACGCCCGCGGACGGCAGCCTCGTCACGAACGCGATGCACATCAAGCTGTTCCCGCAGGGCGGTCCTGCCTCCGGTGACATCCTCATCGGCACCGCCGCGTGCGACCCCTACGGCGGCCAGTAGTCAGCGCGATTCCGTGAACTGCTCGTGCCCGAGGACTCCCAGCAGCTTGAGCTTCTCGGAGTCCTCGGAGCGCGGGGCGGCGCTGAGCACGAGCAACGCCTGCGACTGGTCCTCGGTGAACAGCACCTGGCAGTCCACCTCGATCGGCCCGAGCTCGGGGTGCACGAGCGTCTTGTGGTCCTCGAACCGTTTGGCCACCTCGTGCCGCTCCCACAGGCGCGCGAATTCGGCACTTTCCCGGTGCAGCGCCTGCACAATCTCTCCGGCCCGTGACCGCGCGCCGAGGGAACCGTAGGCCGCGCGCAGGTTGGCGACCTGGGTCCGGCTCTGCCGGTCGCGGTCTTCCGCCGGGTAACGCCACCGCTCCGCGGGATCGGTGAACCAGCGGTAGATCTCGCTGCGGGCGAGTCCCGTGTAACCGGACTTGTCGCCGAACAGCGCCTCGGCCATCCGGTTCTGGACGAGCGTCTCGCTGAGGTTGGAGATGATCAGCGCCGGGGTGTCCGAAAGCCGGTCCAGTACCCGCAGCAACGTGGGCGCGACGTGGGTGGCGGCCGAGACCTCTGTGGGTGCGTTTCGTCCGGCCACTTGGAACAGATAGTCGCGTTCGTGCGTGGTCAGCCGGAGTGCGCGAGCCAGCGCGGCCAGCATCTGCTCGCTGGGCTGCGGCCCGCGCTGCTGTTCGAGCCGCGTGTAGTAGTCGGTGGACATCGCGGCCAGCGACGCGACCTCCTCCCGCCTGAGCCCGGCGGTCCGGCGACGTGGGCCGGCGGTGAGCCCGACATCCTCCGGCCGCAACTCCTCCCGGCGGCGGCGCAGGAAAGCCGCCAGTGCCCCACGATCCATGAGCCCAGTATCCGTCCCCGCTCGAGCGGCAAACAGGGACCGGGAGTCCCCCGATGAGCGCTCTCTGCACAGGCCCGCTCCCGTGCCCGACTCTCGGGGTATGAACATTTCCGGCAACACCATCTTCATTCCCGGCGCCACCAGCGGGATCGGCCTCGCCCTCGCGCTCGAACTGCGGGCGAAGGGCAACACCGTCATCGTCGGCGGCCGCCGTACCGAACTGCTCGACCAGATCGCGGCAGAGCACCCCGGCATCGACACGGTGCGGATCGACACGGCGGACGCCGCGAGCATCGAGGCCGCCGCCAAGGAGGTACTGGCCCTGCATCCGGACCTCAACGTGCTGGTGACGATGGCCGGCATCATGCGCGTGGAGGACTGGCACACGCCGGAGTTCCTCGCCTCGGCGGAATCGGTGGTCACGACCAACGTGCTGGGGCCGATCCGCCTGATCGCCGCGTTCATCGAGCACCTGCGGGCGCAGCCGGACGCCACGATCCTCACGGTGTCCTCAGGACTGGCGTTCGTGCCGCTCAGGATCACCCCGAGCTACAACGCGTCGAAAGCCGCGATCCACCTGCTCAGCGAGTCGATCCGGCTGCAACTGGCCGACACGAGTGTGCGGGTCGTGGAGCTGGAGCCGCCGTCGGTGCGCACGAAACTGTTGCCGGGCCACGACACCAACGAGTTCGCGATGCCGCTCGACGAGTTCATCTCGGAGGTCGTGGCTCTGATCGAGGCGCAGCCGGACGCGACGGAGATCCAGGTCGAGAACGTGAAGTTCATGCGCCACGCCGAAGCCCGCGGCAGCTACGACCAGGTCGTCCGGAGCATCAACTCGGTGGACCACACGAACTAGACGAACTTGCCGGCCGCGGCCACGAACCGGGACGCGCGGTCGCTCAGTTCGTCGAGGCGCCCGCCGCAGGCGGCGTCCCCGATCAACGGGGACGCCGTCGCGACGGCGAAGGCGCCCGCACCCAGATAGGAGTCCACGTCGTCGAGGGCCACGCCACCGTCCGCGACCAGCGGGATCTCCGGCAGGGGACCGCGCACCGCCTGCAGATAACCGACGCCGCCCACCGGGAAGACCTTCACCACCGCCGCGCCGGCGCGCCATGCGGTGTCGATCTCCGTCGGGGTCAGCGCGCCGCACGCCACCGGCACCCCGTACCGCTGTGCGCGGTCCAGCACTTCGGCCGAAACCGTCGGTGTGCCAAGGAAATCCGCTCCGGCCGCGACGCAACCGTCCACATCGGACACCGTGCGGACGCCGCCGGCGCCGACCATCGCGTCCGGCCCGAGCTCCACCTGTATCCGGGCCAGCGCGTCGAGCGCGCCCGGCGTGGTCAGCGCGACCTCGATGAGGCGGATCCCCGAGTCGTACAGCACCTGCGCGACATCGGGGAAGTACTCGCTGTCCTCGGTGGGCAGGAGCGCGATCACCTTGCTCGCCGCGAGCCGCTCACGGAAGCGGATGTTGTGCTTCTTCAACGCCGCGCGGATCATCCGCCCACCCGCGGTGTCCCGGTCAGCTCGACACCCGCGGAACGTAGCTCGTCCAGTCCTTTTTGGACGGTCTCCCGTGCGACCCCGGCGGTGAGATCCAGCAGGACCCGCACTCCGAAACCGGCCCGCGCGGCGTCGAGCGCGGTCGCGCGGACACAGTGATCGGTCGCGATGCCGACGACGTCGATTGCGGTCACCTCGTGTGCCCGCAGCCAGTCGGCGAGGCCGTCGCCCGACTCGGTGTGGCCCTCGAAGCCCGAGTATCCGTCGCTGTACTGGCCTTTCGAGAACACCGTGGAAATCGGGCCGACGTCGAGCGCGGGATGGAACGACGCACCCGGGGTGCCCGCCACGCAGTGCCGTGGCCACGAACGCACGAAATCGGGCTCGTCGCTGAAATGCGCGCCAGGGTCGATGTGGTAGTCGCGGGTCGCGACGACGTGGTCGTAGCCGCCGGCGGCGAGGAACTCGGTGATCTTCGCGGCGGTGTCCGCGCCGCCGGTCACCGCGAGCGAGCCGCCTTCGCAGAAGTCGTTCTGGACGTCCACGACGATCAACGCGTTGCTCATTTTTCCTCCTGGAGGAACACGGTGGGGATCGCGGGTTCGCCGCGGGACAACTTCAAGCCCTCCCACGGCAGGCTGACCAGGCAGTGCCGCAGACGCTCGCGGGCGTCGTCGAGCGAAGGCAGGTCCGCGACCGGCTGCCCGCCGCTCATCAGCGGGATCGGCAACGGCCGGTCGTACTGACCGGGCTCGGCCGGATCGCTCGTCGGGTAGACGACCTCTTCGAGCGCGGTGCCGGTCGGTTTGTGCCGCCGCAGCGCGGTTTTCCGGCCGCCGCGGGACGCCTTGTTCTCGCTGCGCTTGGCCACCGGGCGGCCGTCCACCTCGACGAGCTTGTAGACCATGCCCGCGGTCGGCGCGCCGGATCCGATGACCACCGACGTGCCGACCCCGTACGCGTCCACCGGTTCGGCGCGCAGTGCGGCGATCGCGTGCTCGTCGAGATCGCCTGAGACGACGATGCGGGTGTCACGGGCGCCCAGTGCGTCCAGCTGCTCGCGGGCCTTGCGCGCGAGGACCCCGACGTCGCCGGAGTCGATCCGGATCGCGCCCAGCTCCGGACCGGCGATCCGGACCGCGTTCTCGATGCCCTTCGTGATGTCGTAGGTGTCCACCAGCAACGTGGTGTCCGTGCCCATTTTCCCGATCTGGGCACGGAAAGCGTCGTCTTCGCTGTCGTGCAGCAACATGAACGCGTGCGCCACCGTGCCGCGGGTGGGAATGCCGTAGCGGCGGCCGGCTTCGAGGTTGGACGTCGCGGCGAACCCGGCGAGGTAGGCGGCACGGGCCGCGGCCACCGCGGCGTACTCGTGTGTGCGGCGACCGCCCATCTCGATGATCGGCCTGCCGTGCGCGGCCGCGGACATCCGTGCCGCGGCCGAGGCGACCGCGCTGTCGTGGTTGAGGATCGACAGCACCAGGGTTTCCAGCACGACGGCTTCGTTGAAGCTCGCGCGGACGGTCAAGATCGGGGAGCCGGGGAAATACAGCTCGCCCTCGGGATAGCCCTCGATGTCACCGGTGAATTCGTAGTCGGCCAGCCATGCCAGCGTCTCGTCGTCCACCACCGCGGTCGCGGCCAGCTGGGTGATTTCCGCGTCGGTGAAACGGAAATCGGCGATCGCGTCGAGCACGCGGACGGTGCCGGCGACGACACCGTAGCGGCGGCCGTCGGGCAGCCGGCGGGCGAACACCTCGAACACGCACGGCCGGTCGCCGGTGCCGTCGGCGAGGGCACTGCCGAGCATCGTCAGCTCGTAGTGATCGGTCAGCAGTGCCGTGCTGCCGAGCGTTTCGCGAGGTGCCATGCCGTCAGGCTATTAGGTGGGCTCTTGATCACCCGAATGGACCGACCGCCCGGCCGCATCGCGGCGCTTCCGTGACACCATGTGGGTATGACCACGCCTGTCGATGCCGAACAGACGCAGGTTGAGCCAGCCGGGGCGAATATGGCCGCCGAGGACAGACCGTGGCAGACCGTCGTCTGGAACGACCCGGTCAACCTGATGTCGTATGTGACGTACGTCTTCCAGAAGCTCTTCGGATACAGCAGGGACCACGCCACGAAGCTGATGCTGGACGTGCACCACAAGGGCCGGGCGATCGTGTCCTCCGGTTCCAAGGAAAAAGTCGAAGGCGACGTCACCAGACTCCACGCCGCGGGGTTGTGGGCCACGATGGAGCAGCCGTGAAGGTATGGAAACGCCGGGGCGGTCAGCTCCTCGCCGGTTTCGAGCAGCAGGAGGCCGCCGTGCTGCGCGGGCTGGTGAGCCAGCTTGAGGACATGCTGCAGGCGCGCGCGGAAGAGGCGCCGCAGGATCCGCTCGCGGAGCTCACCGGGATCAAGACCGGGCCTTCGGAATCGCCCAACGACCCGGTGCTTTCGCGGCTGCTGCCCGACTATCACAAGCTCGACCCGGACAACCCCACCAAGGAAGATCTCGACTCGGCGGGTGCGCTGCGGTCGATTCACGAGCCGGAGCTGGTCGCGGCGAAGGTCGGGGTGGCGCAGGTTGTGATGGAGACCTTGCCACGGGACGGCGGCAACGTGCGGTTGACCGTCGAGCAGGCGGACGCGTGGCTTTCGGCGCTGAACGACGTGCGGCTCGCGCTCGGCACGGCGCTCGATGTCACGGAGGACATGCCGGAGCAGTTGCCCGAGGACGACCCGCGGGCGCCGCATCTCGGCGTCTACCACTGGCTCACCTATGTGCAGGAGAGCCTGGTCGAGGCGCTGACCGCGTGATCACCGACGTGCCGGGCGTGCTCGTCGGGCATCACCATCGGCTCGGTGACGGCTGGGCGACCGGGACCACCGTGGTGCTCGTACCCGACGGCGCGACCGGTGCGGTGGATCAGCGCGGTGGTGCGCCGGGCACGCGGGAGACGAACCTGCTGGAGCCGGAAAATCTGGTGCAGCGGGTCAATGCGATCTGCTTGTCCGGTGGCAGCGCGTACGGGCTCGCGGCCGCCGATGGCGTGATGCGCTGGCTGGGGGAGCGGGGCAAGGGTTTCCCCGTGGGGCGGCAGCCGCACGAGGTGGTACCGATCGTCCCGGCGGCGGTGATCTTCGACCTTCCGCGCAGTGCCTGGGGGAACCGGCCGGACGCGTCTTTCGGTTACGCCGCATGCGAAGCCGCCGCTGCCGGACCGGTCGTCCAGGGCAGTGTCGGGGCGGGCGCGGGTGCCGCGGTCGGTTCGCTCAAGGGCGGGGTCGGGAGCGCGAGCGAGGTCGTTGACGGGTGCACGGTCGGTGCGCTGGCGGTGGTGAACGCGGCGGGCGAGGCGGTTTCGCTCGACACGGGCCTGCCCTTCGCGGCGGACCACGAGGTGGGCGGGGAGTTCGGGGTGACCTGGCCCGCGCGAGCGGCGTCGCTGCCGTCCACCCCTACGGATCTGAACACGACGATCGGAGTCGTGGCGGTCGACGCGGCCCTGTCGAAGGCGGAATGCCGGCGGCTCGCGGTCGCCGCGCAAGACGGTCTGGCGCGTGCGGTGCGCCCGGCGCACACGATGTTCGACGGGGACACGGTTTTCGCGCTGGCCACCGGCGCGCGGGAACTCCCGGCGGGACAGGGTCCGTTCGGGGAGGCCCCGCGCGCGGCGGCGCTGGACGCCCTGTGCTCGGCCGCGGCTCGGGTGTTCGCACGGGCGATGGTGCACGGCGTGCTCGCGGCCGAAGGCGTGGGGGGCGTCCGGGCGTATCGCGACGTCTGGCCTGAGGCTTTTCCGCCGTGCTGAGTCTCACTCTGTGAACGGGTGATGTCCGCCCCGTAAGATGGCGACGTGCTTCGGATCCGCCGTGACCTCGTCGATGAGATCGTCGCGCACGCACGCCGGGACCATCCGGACGAGGCGTGCGGCGTGATCGCGGGTCCTGAGGGCTCTGACCGGCCGGTCCGGTTCATCCCGATGCTCAATGCCGCCCGCTCGCCCACGTTCTACGAGTTCGACTCGGCGGACCTGCTGAAGCTGTACCGTGAGATGGACGCGAACGACGAGGTACCCGTCGTGATCTACCACTCGCACACCGCCACCGAGGCCTACCCGTCGCGCACCGACGTGTCCTACGCCTCCGAACCGGACGCGCATTATGTGCTGGTCTCCACGAGGGACGCGCAGGTGCACGAGTTCCGCTCGTACCGGATCGTCGACGGCGTCATCACCGAGGAGCCCGTCGAGGTCGTCGACGCGGAATAACACGATTGCCCACGACGTCTGCCCTAATGAACTCAAGCGGAGGTAACCCACAATGGCCGTGACCGTGTCCATCCCGACCATCCTGCGTACGCACACCGGCGGCGAGAAGTCCGTCGAGGCGGTCGGCAAAACGGTGCTCGAGGTGATCGACGACGTCGAGTCCCGGCACGGTGGTCTCAAGGCCCGCCTGGTCAAGGAGGACAAGCTGCACCGGTTCGTGAACGTCTACGTCAACGACGAGGACGTACGCTTCGCCGGTGGGCTCGACGCCGAGGTCAAGGACGGCGACACCGTGACGATCCTGCCCGCCGTGGCCGGCGGCGCACACTGACCTGATGGCCAGGTTCGAATCCCTGCTCGACGCACTCGGCGGCACTCCGCTGGTGGGTCTGCCAAGGCTGTCGCCGACGCATGACGTCCGGCTGTGGGCGAAGCTGGAAGATCGTAATCCGACGGGCTCGATCAAGGACCGTCCCGCGCTGGCGATGATCGAGGCCGCCGAGCGGGACGGCACCCTTCGCCGTGGTGCGACGATCCTTGAGCCGACGTCGGGTAATACCGGGATTTCGCTGGCGATGGCCGCGAAACTCAAGGGGTACGGTCTGGTGTGTGTGATGCCGGAGAACACTTCGGCTGAGCGCAAGCAGTTGTTGCAGGCTTATGGTGCGCGCATCGTGTACTCGCCGGCGGCGGGTGGTTCGAACGAGGCGGTGCGGCGGGCGAAGGAACTGGCGGAACAGAACCCGGAATGGGTCATGCTGTACCAGTATGGCAACCCCGCCAACGCCGACGCGCATTACCGGACGACCGGCCCGGAGATTTTGAAAGACCTGCCGACGGTGACACATTTTGTGGGTGGGCTCGGTACCACCGGCACCTTGGTCGGCGTCGGGCGTTATCTGCACGACCAGAAACCGGACGTGCAGATCATCGCGGCCGAACCGCGTTACGGTGAGCTGGTTTATGGATTGCGTAACCTGGACGAAGGATTCGTGCCGGAGCTCTACGACCCGACTGTCCTGAATGGACGATACTCGGTCGGTGCCTACGATGCCCTCCGCCGCACCAGGGAATTGCTGGAACACGAAGGCATCTTCGCTGGAATCTCGACGGGCGCGGTACTGCACGCAGCACTGGCCGTCGCGGAAAAAGCGGCGGCAAAGGGCGAAAAAGCGGACGTCGCCTTCATAGTCGCAGACGCCGGCTGGAAATATTTGTCAACAGGCGCCTACAGCGGCACCCTGGACGACGCGGCCGCAAGACTGGACGGCGAACTCTGGGCATAAAAAGCCCAGAGTTGGGTGGTCATCCCGTCGCCTGACACCGCCACGATCACTTTGCGGCGGTTTTGTGTGCGTCCAGAAGGCGCTGAACCTAAACCCCTAAACGCCCGCTGACACGATGTCGTCTGCCAGGGGGGCGATGGCTCCGATGATGGTGTCGATCGTCCCCTGCGGGACCCCTGCCTCGCTCAGCGCCTCCACCAGGTGTTTGGCCACCAGGTCGAAATGGTGCCGGCTGATACCGCGCCCACGGTGTACGTCCTTCATCGACCGGCCCCGGTACTCGTCGGGTCCGCCTAGTGCGGCGGTGAAGAACTCGACCTGCATTCCCTTCAACCGGGGCAGGTTGGTGCCCTTGAAGAACCCGGCCAGTTCCGGGTCCGCCAGCACTCGGTCATAGAAATCGTCGACCACCGCGATCAGGGCTTCCTGCCCGCCGATCTCCTCGTAGATGCTCATGCACCAAGCGAAACGAGTCGCTGTTTCCGGAAGGTTAGCGCAGGATCAACGCCACGCAACCGAAAACTCACCAAGAGTATCGGGGATTTCAGGGTTTTCACCCGAGGCCACAAGCCTGCCGACTGGGTAGCTTTGTAGACATGAGCACGCTGCCCGCCCCCACGGAACCCGCGAAGCGGATTCTGCCGGTGAAGTACAAGTCCGCCGGCATCGTGGTGCTCGCCTTCACCGCGCTCCTGTACCTCATGGAGCTTATCGACACCGGGCTGCACCACGGGCTCGACGACGAGGGTGTCATCCCGAGAACGCTGTCGGGGCTCGACGGCATCGTGTGGGCGCCGGTCCTGCACGGCAGCTGGGCGCACCTGTTCGCCAACACCATCCCGGTCGTCGTGTTCGGGTTCCTCGCCATGGCGTCCGGGCTCGCCAGGTGGGTTGCGGTCACCGCCCTCATCTGGGTCGTCAGCGGACTCGGCGTATGGCTCACCGGGGACAGCGGCACCTCCACGATCGGCGCTTCGGGCCTCGCGTTCGGCTGGCTCGCGTACCTGCTGGTGCGCGGGATCTTCAACAAGGCGTTCGGGCAACTGGTGCTCGCCGCGGTGCTGCTGCTGATCTGGGGCGGCACCCTGTGGGGCCTGCTGCCCGGCAACCCCGGCATCTCCTGGCAGGCACATCTGTTCGGCGCGCTCGGCGGGATCATCGCGGCATGGCTCGCCGCCAGGGCGGACCGCGCGAAGGTGAGAAAGGCCTCCGGTACCGTCGGGGCGTGATCAGTCGCGAGTCCCCGATCGGCGTGTTCGACTCCGGCGTCGGCGGGTTGACGGTCGCGCGCGCGATCCTCGAGCAACTCCCGCACGAGCAGCTGCGCTACGTCGGTGATACCGAGCACAACCCGTACGGCCCGCTGCCCATCGCCCGCGCCCGTGAGCTGGCACTGTCCGCATTGGACGAAATGGTCGGCGACGGGGTGAAGGCGCTGGTGATCGCGTGCAACACCGCCTCCGCCGCCTGCCTGCGTGACGCGCGTGAACGCTATGACGTGCCGGTGATCGAGGTCGTGCTGCCCGCGGTCCGGCGCGCGGTCTCGGCGACCCACACCGGCCGCATCGGGGTCATCGGCACCGAGGGCACGGTGCGCTCCCGCGCCTACGACGACGCCTTCGCCGCGGCCCGCGACGTGACGATCACGAGCGTCGCCTGCCCGCGTTTCGTCGACTTCGTCGAGCGCGGAATCACTTCCGGCCGGCAGATCCTCGGCCTCGCGCAGGGATACCTGGAACCGTTGCTGCGCGCGGAAATCGATACGCTCGTGCTCGGCTGCACGCACTATCCACTGTTGACCGGCGTGCTGCAGATCGTCATGGGCCCCGAGGTGACACTCGTGTCCAGTGCGGAGGAAACGGCCAAGGATCTGGTGCGGATGCTGACCGAACAGGACCTCCTCGCCGAGCGCGACACCCCGCGCCAGCACGAGTTCATCGCGACCGGTTCGCCCGAACCGTTCGCCCGCCTCGCCCGGCGGTTCATGGGCTTCGCCCCCGGCGCTACCAATCCGACCAAAAGTAGGCGAACCACGAGCAACAGGTAACCGTTGCCACGCAAGTCGGATAGCCGTGACTGTGGTCGGATTGGTAATGAACGGCGCTGCATTTCGCCCGCGACGCGCTGACGTGGCAGGGTGTCGCATGTGCGACTCACCATTCTGGGCTGTTCGGGCAGCATCCCGGGGCCGGGCAAGGCCGCGTCCGGCTATCTCGTCGAGGCCGAGGGTTTCCTGCTCGGACTGGACTTGGGCAACGGGACGTTCGCCGAACTCCAGGCGCGTCGCGACCCGTTCACCCTCGGCGCGGTCGTGCTTTCGCACCTGCATCCCGATCACTGCGCGGATTTCGGCGCGCTGACAGTGTTGCGCCGCTACCATCCCCGCCCACCGTTCGACGTGAACGCGCACAAACTTGCGGTGCACGCACCCAAAAACGCGCCGCAGCGGCTGGCGAAAGCGTATGCGCCCAACGACATCGAGCTCGCCGAGACAGATCTGTCCGACGTCTTTTCCTTTCACCCCTTTGACGGCGCCACCGGCATCGGCCCGTTCGAGGTGAGCGCGATCCCGGTCGACCACCCGACGGAGGCGTTCGGCGTCCGCATCAGCCACGGCGGCCGAACCCTGGCCTACACCGGCGACACCGGACCGTGCGAGAACCTCGACGAGCTCGCCCGTGAGGCCGACGTCCTGCTTTCGGAGGCCACCTGGACCGACGCGCCGGACCGGCCGCCGGGCGTGCACCTTTCCGGCAAGCAGGCCGGCGCACTCGCCCGTCGCGCCGGGGCGGGGCGCCTGCTGCTGACGCACATCGCGCCGTGGAGCGACCGCATCGCCATCCTTGCCGAAGCGCGGGCGGAATTCGCCGCCGCGAGGCTCGTCGAGCAGGGCGCGACGTACGAGGTCTGATCGCCCCCTCTATCCCGCCCGCCAGCCCGACCACCACCCCTCATCGAGGCGCTTCGCGCCGCAGAATAGCCTCCTAGCGTGGCACGTAAAGACGGTAGAAACGACGACGAGCTCCGCGAAGTGAAGATCACCCGCGGGTTCCAGGACTGGCCTGCCGGGTCGGTGCTGGTCGAGTTCGGCAGGACCCGGGTGTTGTGCGCGGCAAGCGTGACCGAAGGGGTGCCGCGCTGGCGCACCGGTTCGGGGCTGGGCTGGGTCACCGCGGAGTACGCGATGCTGCCCTCGGCCACCCACGACCGCAGCGATCGCGAGTCGGTCAAGGGCCGCATCGGCGGGCGGACGCACGAGATCAGCCGGTTGATCGGCCGTTCCCTGCGCGCGTGCATCGACCTGGCCGCGCTGGGCGAGAACACGATCCAGCTCGACTGCGACGTCATCCAGGCCGACGGCGGCACCCGTACGGCGGCGATCACCGGTGGGTACGTCGCGCTGCATGACGCCGTCACCTGGTTGGCCGCCGCCGGCCGGCTGGCCGACCCGAAACCGTTGTCCGCCATGGTTTCCGCGGTCAGCGTCGGTGTGGTGGACGGCCGCGTGCGGCTGGACCTGCCGTACGAGGAGGACTCCCGCGCCGAGGTGGACCTCAACGTCGTGGCAACCGACGCCGGCACCCTCATCGAGGTACAGGGCACCGGCGAAGGCGCGACCTTCACCCGGTCCACTTTGGACAAGATGCTGGATCTCGCACTGGCCGGATGTGAAGAGCTGACCCGCAAACAGACGGCCGCGCTCAACGAGCCGTATCCCGGCGAGCTGCCCGAGCCGCGCACCGGGAAGAAGTCGAAGGGCACCAAGTGACACGCATCCTGCTGGCCACGCGCAACGCGAAGAAACTGGGCGAGCTGCGCCGGATCCTTGATGCGGAAGGGATTTCCGGCATCGAGGTGCTCGGGCTCGCGGACGTCGACGAGTTCGCCGAGGCGCCGGAAACGGGTGCGACGTTCGAGGAGAACGCGCTCGCCAAGGCCCGTGACGCGGCGGCCGCGACGGGATTGCCCGCTGTGGCGGACGATTCCGGGATCGCGGTCGACGCCCTCAACGGTATGCCCGGGGTGTTGTCGGCACGCTGGGCCGGCCGCCACGGCGACGATCTGGCGAACCTGGAACTGGTGCTGGCGCAGACCTCGGACACGCCGGACGAGCGGATGGGCGCGGCGTTCGTCTGCGCCGCCGCACTGGTCGTCCCTGCTGGCGCGGAAACCGTTGTCCGCGGCGAATGGCGCGGCACCCTCGCGCGCAAACCCCGTGGTACCAACGGTTTCGGCTACGACCCGATCTTCGTGCCGGAGGGTGGGACCCGTACCTCAGCCGAGCTGGACCCGGCCGAAAAGGACGCGGTTTCCCACCGCGGCCGCGCCCTTCGCGCGCTGCTGCCGCACCTGCGCTCGCTCGCCTAGGCCGAGATCGAAAGGTCCTTCAGCAGCTTGGCGACGTGGCCGGTGGCGCGGACGTTGTACAGGGCCTTTTCGATCTTGCCCTCGGGGTCCACGACGAACGTGGAGCGGATGACGCCCTGCACGATCCGGCCGTAGTTCTTCTTCTCCCCGAACGCGCTCCATTCGGTGAGCACGGCCTTCTCCGGGTCGGACAGCAACGGGAAGGTCAGCTTCTCCGCGGCGGCGAACTTCGCCAGTTTCTCCGGCTTGTCCGGCGAAATGCCCAGCACCTGGTAACCGGCCCCGTTGAGCTCGGCCAGGTTGTCCCGGAAGTCGCACGCCTGTTTCGTGCAGCCGGGCGTGCCCGCCGCCGGGTAGAAGTACACGACGACCCGCTGCCCGCGATAGTCGGAGAGCGAGACCTTGTTCCCCTCGCTGTCGGACAGGGTGAAATCGGGAGCCGGGTCACCGGTGGACAAACGCTGCATACCCCGGACTGTAGCCGGTCAGGCCGGACCGCAGTAGACGGCGACGACGGAGCTCGTCGCGGTCGGCCGCAGCGACAGGCGCAGCTCGGCGGGCTGCTGCGCGACCGCGAAGGCCAGCGTCACCCGCACGTCACGCCCCGTGGGCACATCCTTGCCCGCGTCGACGATGCCGCTGTAGCCCTGGGTCGGATCGACGACCTGCTTCGCCGAGGACCCACCGACCATCGCCGACACCGACAATCCCGACAGGCGGTACGGCTGCGGTCCATCGTTGGCGATCGCGATCTCGAAGGCGACGGCGCGATCACTGCGCGGGTAGGCGCTGGTGCTGGGGCGGAACGACTTCGGCGTGGACACCGAGATCGTGATCCCCTCCGCGAAGCGGTACTGCCCGCCGAAGTCGAGCATCCGCTGCGCGGGTGCCGGCGCCGCCTGCAGAGCGGGGCTACCGGCATCGTTACGGGCGGCGATGCCCGGCGATGCGGGCGCGCCGCACGCGGCCAGCCCGATGAGGGCAGCCGCGGTCAAGGCGAGCGTCGGGGTGCGCACAGCGGCAACTTCCTTTGCACTCACAAGGTCCCGGCTGCGCCGTTCGGGGTAGGCACTTATGCCGGGACGCGTCCCACTCTGTCGGGACGGGCCCGCCACCGCGAGCGGCGAGGGTGTGTTGAGGCGCACCTGGTGTCGGGCTGTGGCCGATCCGTGACCGGAACGGTACCGCCCGTGACCGTCGTCACTACGTCACGTGGCGAGCGCGAAAAACAGGATGAGGCCGCCGATCCCGAGCACCCACACCACGATCAGCCAGCCGAAGTCGCGCCACGGATCGACGGTGTGGTTCTCCTCGCCGGGCACGTACACCCCGCGTTGCTCGAACCAGTCCGCAAAGCGCGCGGCCCAGCGGAACGGGTTGGGTCCCGGCATGCGTCTCACCTCCGGCGTCCACGGTACGGGGTTCCCGTAGGGGCATTTCCGCTACCTAGGCGTCACGCATCGTCGAAAAAACTCTTGATGGGCTGTGACTGTGCTCACGATGATGGCAACGAACTGGTAACGGCGGTTAAGTATGTCGCGGACGGTGACGAACGAAGGGCTTTGTGAGCGTGCCTAGCAACAACATGAACTCGCGGCAGGGTGACGGAAGCGATCAGGTGAGTGTCGCCGACCTGCTGCGGCGTGAGGGCATGACGGAAGAGCTGGCCGCCATCAAGGCGCCCCTCAAAGCCCCTGTCGTCGACGATGCCCCCACCGACCGGATCCCCGTCGTCGAACTCCTGCGCAGGGAGGGACGCTGGGACCGTCGCAAGGCGGGCAAGGTGGGTGCGCTCGCCGCCGGTGTCGCCGCACTGGCCGGGATCGCCGTCACCGCGCTGAGCACCGGTCAGCTGCACGACACCGCGGCGTCCACGACCGGCGGCATGGGTGGCGGCTACGTGCCGCCGCCCGAGGCGAAGACGAGCCAGCTGAGCAGCCCGCCGAGCCTGGCGTCCAGCGATACCGCGACTCCCGGCAGCACGTCCGCGGGAACGCCGGGCAGCACGAGCACGAGGGCCGTCACGGGTGGTGTCGCGGCGCAGGCACCGGCTCCGGCGCAGCCCGCCGGTAGCAGCTCGCCGAGCGGCCGGCCGCGGGCGACCGATGGTCCCGTCGCGGTCCAGCCGGCCCCGAGCGCCCCGACGACGGACAGCACCACGACAACGTCGAAGTCGGACCCGCCGCCGGCGTCGACCACGACCACGACCAGCCCCACGTCGCAGCAGCCCGCGGCCGCGCGCCCGAGCCAGCCGACGACGACCACCACCGACAGCGAAAAGCCGAAGAGCGGCGGTTTGGTGGGGGGCCTGCTCGGCGCGGTCGGCGGCCTGCTGGGCGGCTGAGACTCAGCGCGGCAACCGGCGCCACACGGCCCGGGGAAGCAACCGCATGAGGAAGAACGCGGGGCGGAGCACGGCGGGAACCCACACCTCACCGCGCCCGCGCCGCAACGCCGCGACGGTCGCATCGGCGACCTGATCCGGCGTACTGGAGAACGGCGCGGGCGACATGCCTTCGGTCATCCGGCCGATCACGAAGCCGGGCCGGACGAGCAGCAGCCGCACCGGTCCGCCGTGCAGCGCATCGGCGAGGCCGCTGGCGAACCCGTCGAGCCCCGCCTTCGCCGAGCCGTACACGTAGTTCGCCCGCCGCACCCGGATACCGGCGACGGAGGAGAACACGACGATCGTGCCGTGCCCCTGCGCCCGCAAGACATTCGCGATCTCAGTGAGCACGTGCACGTGGGCGAGGTAGTCGGTGTGCACGACGGCTGCCGCGTGCGCGGCGTCGTTCTCGGCGCGCTGCTGGTCGCCGAGAATGCCGAAGGCCACCACCACGACATCGATCGGCCCGTGCTGGGCGACCACTTCGTCGAGCACGGGCCGGTGCCGGGCGAGGTCATCCGCGTCGAACTCGACACGGGCCACACTTTCCGCGCCTGCCTTGCGCAGCAAGGCTTCCTGCTCGCCGAGATCGTCACTGCGCCGTGCGGCCAGCACCACCGTCCGACCGGGCTCGACGAGCCGTTGCGCGACCGCGAGGCCGATCTCACTGCGGCCGCCCAGCACCAGAACCGTTCCGCTCACGCGGAGCAGTGTGCCATCCGATTCGTCAATGGGCCGGTTCCGGTGTCACGGCGTGCAGGCGCTTGCGTGCCGGGAGGATCGCCATGATGAGCCCCACGACGGCGGTGCCGAGGTGGAGCCAGTTGTCGCTGTCGTTGAGGTTGAGCGGGTTGCCCCAGCCGGACAACGGGTGGCTGGCGATCATCCCGGTGATCATCAGCCCCCAGACTCCCACAAGGCCGAAACCGATGAACAGGATCCAGCCGTAGGTCCGGGAAAGCCCGGAGCTGGACGCCATCAGCAGACCCAGCACCCCGGCGACCACGTTCATCACGCTGTGCAACGGGTTGATCATGAAGCCGAGCACCAGCACGTCGTGACGGCCGGCGAAATTGGCGAATCCCGTGCGGACGAGGCCGTAGATGCCGAACGCCAGATAGAGCAGGCCCACCAGGCCGGCGATAACCTGCACCGGTTGTAACCCTTGGACTCGGATGTCATTCGAAGTGGCCATGATCGGTGTCCCCTTCTCGGTGTGCGCAGGGGAGTACCCGTGGCGGCCGGGCGGCAAACTCCTACCGGGCCAGCCTGCCCAGCAGCGCCGAAGCCACGCTGACCGCGAGCACGAGCGCGCCGATGAGCACTCCGAAAGACAACCCGTACCGGGCCGGAGTGCCGATCAACAGCCCGCGCAGCACTTCCACTTCGTAGCTGAGCGGGTTGATGTGGTTGATGACCCTGAGCCAGCCAGGCATGACCTCGATCGGGTAGAGCGCGTTGGAAGCGAAGAACAACGGCATCGTGATCGCCTGCCCGATGCCCATCAGCCGCTCCCGTGAAAGCACCAGCCCGGCGATCACAATGGACAGACAGCAGAAGAAGGCCGAACCGAGCACGAGTGCGATCGCCATCGCGATGAGTTTCAGCGGGTTCGCGGTCAGTCCGACACCCAGGATCGCGGCCAGGATCAGCACCATCACCGCCTGTACGAGCGCACGCAATCCGGCCGCGAAAGCCTTGCCGGTCACCAAAGCCGCGCGTGGTGTCGGCGTGACGAGCAGTTTCGCGAGCACTCCCGCGTCACGTTCCCAGATGATCTGGATGCCGTAGAAAATCGCGATGAACAGCGCCGACTGCGCGAGGATACCGGGGGCGAGAAAATCCAGGTACGGGATGTTCCCCGTCGGAATGGCCCGGATACGGGTGAACGTCTCCCCGAAGATCAGCAGCCACAACGCGGGCTGGATCGCCCTGGTGACGAGCTCCGACCGGTCGCGGCGGAGTTTTTGCAGTTCCACCAAGCACATCGTGCCGATCCGGGACAGCAGCAACCGCAGTTGCCGGAGCGGGCCGGGGTTATCCCAGACGGCGGGCGGTACGGCGAGCGGCACGGACATCCCGGATCCCTCCTTCGTCGAGCTGGTCACCGGTCACGGCGCGGAACACGTCATCCAAAGTGGACTCTGGGCCGAGGTTGGCTTCGAGTTCGGCAGGCGTGCCGAGCGCGCGGATCCGGCCGCGGTGCATCAAGGCGATGCGTTCGCAGTATTGCTCGGCTTCATCCATGTAGTGGGTCGTGACGAGGACGGTCATTCCCGTGTCGGCGCGGATCTGCTCGATACGTGCCCAGACGTTCGAGCGCGCGACCGGGTCCAGACCGATCGTGGGTTCGTCGAGTATCAGCAGACGGGGCGAGCTGACCAGCGCCTGCGCGAGTTCCAGGCGGCGGATCATGCCGCCCGAGTACCCCGAGGCCTGACGATCCGCGTCCTCGGTCAGCCCGACGGCGTCGAGTGCCTCGGCGACGCGGTCCTTGCGTTCCCGTCGCGGCACGTCGAACAGCCGCGCGAACAGGGCGACGTTTTCCCGGCCGGTCAGCGTCCCGTCGGCGGAAAGTTGTTGCGGCACATAGCCGATCAGCCTGCGCACGGCCATCCGCCGCCCGGCGTCGAGCCCGAACACCTCGACGCTGCCGTGGGTGACCGGGAGGAGGGTGGTGATCATCCGCAGCGTTGTCGTCTTTCCCGCGCCATTAGGGCCGAGCAGCCCGAACACCTGCCCGGTCGGGACTTCGAGATCGATGCCGTCGACCGCGACCTTGTCCCCGAAGGAATGCCGGAGCCCGGTGCAGCGGATCGCGGGCGGGTTGCGGGTGCCGAGGTCAGTCATGGTCCCCGTCCTCCTCGATCGAGGCCAGCAGGCGGCCGATCGCGGGCAGCGCACCGGCGATCGCTGTTCTGTCCACTTCGGACAGTTCGGCGAGTTTGCCCGCCACGTACTGGGTTCGGGTGCGCCGCCAGGTGGTGAGCCTGGCGTGCGCGGCACCGGTCAGCTCGAGCCGGACCGCGCGCCGGTCCGCCGGATCCACGTGGCGGCGCAGCATCCCGGCTTCGACGAGCTGGTTGACCAGCGTGCTCACGGAATTGCCGGCGAGATGCAGCTTGCGCGCGGCGGCGGCCACCCCGATGCCCGGCCGCATCTCGACCGTGCGGAGTAGTTCGAGCTGGGCGCCACGCAGCGGCGGTTCGAGCCCGGACCGTGCGGCGACGCGCCGCCGCACGCGCCTGCGCAGTCCGGCCATCGCCGACATCAGGTTCTCGGCGAGTGTCGTCTGGTCGGTGCTCACGATTCCGAATGTAGCTCGCAATGAGAGCTATTAGCAAGGCTCAGCTTCTGCGGGGACGTACGCTCGGGGACATGTGCCGAAACATCACTGTTCTGCG
Source organism: Amycolatopsis pithecellobii (assembly GCF_009707865.1). Classification (GTDB taxonomy): domain Bacteria; phylum Actinomycetota; class Actinomycetes; order Mycobacteriales; family Pseudonocardiaceae; genus Amycolatopsis_E; species Amycolatopsis_E pithecellobii. The sequence goes on along the minus strand of NZ_WMBA01000049.1, from coordinate 14,352 downwards.
TGGCCTGGAGCCGGCGGCGACCGCGGAGGAGATCGAGGCCGCCGCCCGTCAGTACGTGCGCAAGGTGACCGGCGTGCAGGCCCTCTCCGACGCCACCCGCGAGCCATTCGAAGCGGCGGTCGCCGAGATCGCGACCATCACGACGCGACTGCTCGGCGAACTCCCGGCCCGTCGCCAGCCGCCCACCACGGTGCCGCCGTTACGGCGGCCGGAGGTCCGCGCCCGCCTGGCCCGCTGATTTTCACGGGCCGCGGGAGGTAGCTGGTTCGTGGTTCTCACGCGCCCGCGGGGACGGTCACGCACGAGGGGCGAGGGGAAGGCCGGGCTCGCCTGGCCGCTGATTCTCACGCGCCTGCCGGGAGGTAGCCGGTGAGCCGGTCCGCGAGTTCTTCGGGGCGGCTGAGCGCGAGCAGGTGTCCGCCGGGCATCTCGTCCAACTCGATGCCGAGCCGCTCGCGTACGACGGGGCGCTGGAATTCCGGCGGGAAGAACCGGTCGTCACTGCCCTGCAGGAACTTCGTCGGCACCTCGGGCCATTTCGCCAGCGGCCAGGGTTTCGCGAACGGCGCGCCCGACTGGGGAAGGTCACCCGCGGCCATCGCCTGCGCGGTGATATCCGGCGGCACGTCGTGGAAGAAGAATTCCAGCAGGTCGAACCGTTCGTGCAGGCGGTCGTGGCCGGTGTCCGCCCACCACTCGCCGGGCGATTCACCGGGCCGCGGCGTCATCGCGTTCAGCATGATCAACAGCTCCACCGGAGCGCGCTCACACACCAGCGGTGCGGTGAACCCGCCCATCGACTGTGCCACCAGCACCAGCCCCGACCGGTCGCCGATCGCCTCGACCACCACGTCGGTGTACTCGGCCAGCCCGGCCGAGTCGTCACCGGCGGGCAGGTCGACGGCGACGACTTCGTGTCCGCGGGCGGTGAGCTCGGGCACCACGCGATGCCAGTACCACGCCTGACCGCCGGCTCCGGGGATCAGCACGAACGTGCTCATTGGCCGCGGCTCGCGAACTCTTCGGCCGTGCGACCGCCGGGAAAACGCGTCATGAAGTCGAACGTGCCGACCCACGTCGGCCGCACGGCAATGCGGGCCATCCGCACGCCGGACCCCTCCAGTTCCGCGGCGGCGGCCGCCCCCTGCTCCGGCCCGTAGTACCGCTGCTGCATGGCGATGTAGTCCGGTGCGACGCCCTCGATCTCGGTCACTTCCGCGGGGCCGCGGAGCAACAGCACCTGGGGCGGCGGCCCCGCGGTGTCGATCGTGATCGCGACGTCCGGTCGCGCGCGCAGGGCGGTCAACTTGGCCGTGCCCGCGAAGGTCGCGAACACGACTTCCTTGCCGTTCCAGAGAAAAAGCATGGGGAACACCCGCGGGGTGCCGTCCGCCGCGACGTAGGCAAGGCGGGCCAGTTCGGTCGAGTTCAGCATGTTCTGCGCGATGCCGGAGTCCAGCAGCCGGAGATCGCCTTGGGGAACTGTGCTTGTCGTCATACTCCTAATATAGGAGTAGATACTCCTGAAAAGCAAGCTATGATTTGAGGCGTGCGTAGTTATGACGATCCGTGCGGAGTCGCCAGGGCGCTGGACCTGGTGGGCGAGCGGTGGACGCTGCTCGTCGTGCGGGAGCTGCTGTTCGGGGCCAAGCGGTTCAGTGACCTGGTGCGCGGCCTGCCCGGGATGAGCCAGAACGTGCTCTCTCAACGGCTTCGTGATCTCGGCGAGGCCGGGCTGGTCCGCGCTCGCAAGCTTGGCCCGCCCGTGAGCACGCGGGTCTACGAACTGACCGAACGCGGTGCCGCACTCGAACCGGTTCTGATCGAACTGGGCCGGTGGGGCAGCCGGACGGCGCTGCGGCCCGGCCCCGAGCTCAGTGTCGACGCGCTGATGCTCGCGTTGAAGACGACCTACGTTCCCGGTCCGGATTTCGACTGCGAGCTGCGGTTCGACGGTGATGTCTTCGGAGTGTCCGCGATGGACGGACAGCTGACGATCGGGCGAGGCAGCCCCGAACGGCCGGAGGTCGTGGCGGAGCTGGACGCGAAAACGTTGCGGGGCTTGGTTTTCGGCGCTCGTAAGATCCGTGCCGCCGAACGCGCGGGCGAGCTGCGGTTGACCGGTGACAGGGCCGCTTTCGAACGGTTCGCCGGGTGCTTCCCCCGGCCCGAGCCTTTGTAGGGTCCCTGGGCGTGACAACGCCCCTGATCTCGACCTTGGCCGGCCGGGGGCTGTCGCACGCGATCAAACTCAAACGCTGGGTCGGGCAGGTCGCGTGCGAAGTGGACGGTGCTCGCTACTCCGATCCTCGCTACGGCTTGCCCGACCACCGCGACGAGCACGAGCTACGACTGTCCAAAGTGTTCCCTCGCCCGGGCAACGGGCTGCGTTGCGCCTACGATCTCGTCCAGCCGTGGCGGTACCGGATCACCTGCGAAAAGATCTTCGACCCTGATCCCGGGATGCGGTACCCGGCCTGCTCCGGCGTGCCGGACGCCGAACGGGACCGGCAGCTCGCGCGGCTCAGGTTGCCGCAACCGTGGGCCTGACGCGCTCAACGCGTGAGGCGCCCCAGCACGAACTCCCCGATCCCGGCCACGTCGGTGTCCACCGCGACCTGAACGGCGCCCGGGGCGACGGTGCCTTCCCCCTCACCGCGCAGGCCGGGCAGCCGGCGGTCGACGAGGGTGGCGCCGCGGCCGGGGCCGAACGTGGTGTCCACCTCGAGCGGATAGGACTCGGTGCGCAGGATGCCGGGACTGATCGCCTCCGCGACCGCGACCGCGTCGTGCAGCACGATCCCGTCCCACCCGAGCGAGCGCCGGTAGGACGCGAGGTAGTCCGGGGTGAGGGCCTCGAGCGCGGCGCCGATCGGCCCCGTCCCGGCGAGTTTGGCCAGCCAAGCGGTGTCGACGGCGCAGCGGTACGTCAGGTCGAGCGGCACCATCACGCGCGGCACGTCCTCTTCGACGAGCACCCGCCGGGCCGCTTCCGGGTCGCTCCAGACGTTGAACTCAGCGCCGGCCGTGCTGTTGCCACGATCGACCCCGCCGCCCATCAGCACGATCCGGTCGATCTTGTCCTTCACCTGGGGAAAGGCGGCCAGCAGCAGGGCGATGTTCGTCAGCGGCCCGATCGGAGCGATGGTGACCGGTCCGTCCGCCGCCTCCAGCAAGGAAACCAGCAGCCGCACGGCACCGCCGGGTTCGACGTCGCGCTCCGGCTCGGGCAGGGCCGCGGACCGTCCGGACAGCCCGTCACTGCCGTGCACATGCGCGGCGCGGGCGGCCTGCGGATGGACCAGGGGACGCTCGGCACCGGCTGCGACCGGAACGTCATCGCGGCCGCACAACTGCAGGAGGCGCAGCGCGTTGCGGGTGGTGTTCGCCAGCGGGACATTGCCGAACACCGTGGTCACGCCGAGTAGCTCGACGTCGTCGCTCAGTGCGGCGAGCGCGATCGCGAAGGCGTCGTCAACACCCGGGTCCGTATCGATGATCAGCCTGCTGGTCATACCCTCCAACCTATGACATCCATGTGGGGATCGCCCGTACTTTCGCGGGTCGGGGCCTGGCGGCGGGCCCGGCGTGACCCGCGGCAGGCGAGGTTCCTGACCGCCGATTCGCTGCGCTGGGTGCTGCGCCACCGCGCCTACACGCCGTGGTACCTCGTGCGGTACTGGCGGTTGCTGAAGTTCCGGCTCGCGAACCCGCACATCATCTTGCGCGGCATGGTGTTCCTCGGCAAGGACGTCGAGATCCACTGCCGCCCCGGCTACGGGCGGCTGGAGATCGGCCGCTGGGTGCACATCGGCGACGGGAACGCCATCCGCTGTCACGAAGGATCCCTGCGGATCGGGGACAAGGCCGTTTTCGGGCGGCAGAACGTGATCAACGGCTACCTCGACATCGAACTCGGCGCGGCCACGCTCGTCGCGGACTGGGTGTACATCTGCGACTTCGACCACGTGACCACCGATATCACGCTGCCGATCAAGGATCAGGGCATCGTGAAATCGCCGGTGCGGATCGGACCGGACACCTGGATCGGGACGAAGGTGTCGGTGCTGCGCGGCACGCGTGTCGGCCGTGGCTGCGTCCTCGGGGCGCACGCGGTGGTGCGCGGCGACATCCCGGATTACGCGATCGCGGTCGGCTCACCGGCACGCGTCGTGCGTGACCGGCGCGCAGACTACGAGGCCGACACCGAACGCCGCGAGGCGGTCAAGGACATGGCCCGCAAGGCGGACAAGGCACTCCAGAAGACCCTGGAGCAGGGCTGGTGACCGAGGCGATCTCGCGGCTCTACCGGCGGTTCGGCGAGATCGACACGCGCGAACGGTCGCCGGTCTACTCCGACATTTCGTTGCGGGTGGCCGAAGATCCGGAGATCCTCGCCTTTCTCGCCACGCTGACGCCCGCGAAGTACCAGCCGAACCTGTTGTACGGCGCCGTGCAGTACTTGTGCGGACCGATCCCGGACTGGGCCTCGTTCCGCCGGTGGTTCACCGAGCGCACGGGCGAAATCCGGGACGTGATGCTCGCGCGCACGACGCAGACGAACGAGCCGGCCCGCTGCGCGACCCTGTTGCCCGCGCTCGCTTCGCTGCCACAACCGTTGGCACTGCTGGAAGTCGGCGCGTCCGCCGGGTTGTGCCTGCTGCCGGACCGGTACGGCTACGACTACGGCCGGGCGCTGATCCCTGGCGAATTGATGTTGCCGTGCAAGGTGGATCACGCGACGCCGTTGCCCTCGCGGGTGCCGGAGATCGCGTGGCGGGCGGGGCTGGATCTGAACCCACTCGATGTCGCCGATCCGGACGACTGTGCGTGGCTGGAGGCGCTGATCTGGCCGGGGGAGGAGGAGCGGATCCCGCGCCTGCGGGCCGCGCTGGAGATCGCCCGCCGCGACCCGCCGCCGGTGCACCGGGGTGACCTGCGCGCGGATTTCCTTGCCCTGGCGGCGAAAGCGCCCCGTGACGCGACGCTGGTGGTGTTCCACACGGCGGTCATGATGTACGTGCGAGACCGGTCGGACCGGGACGCTTTCGCCGCCGCCGTCGCGGAATCCGGTGCGGTGTGGTTGTCGAACGAGGCCTTGCCGGTGACGCCGGGGTTCCCCGCGGAGCACGAAGTCGTCGTGTCTCGTGACGGCTTCGTGCTGACCCGTGACCGGGCGCCGATCGCACTGACCGACCCTCACGGCACCTGGGTGGAGTGGCTCTGACCGCAGCGGGCACTCAGTGGAAGGCGGCCGCGGCCGCCGTCTCGGCTTCCGGGAGAAGATCCTTACTTTCTTGGATCATTCTCTCGTACCTGCGGTTGTGGTCTCCATTTTCCAGAGCCAGTCGCAGCAGGGCAGCCGACCAATCGTCAAAGAGTGAAAACACGCGATCCACCATGCGTATTGCTTCCGTCCGCTGGGTGGCATCAAGGGATGGCAGTCTTTCCTCTTCTACTTCTGGCGACTTGATACCGTGTGAAGCCTCCGCCAGGTAGTGTTTCGTACCAAAGAATTCGCATTCACGACCATCACGCAAGGTGATTCCCTGGCAATGGCGGAAGATCGTGATCGAAACCGCCTCGATGGACTCAACCATCGCAAAGACGGCGTACGTTGGCGCGGCGGCGGCAAGCGCGGCCAATTCCAGGCAAAGACGCCGAGAGTGCTTGAAGTCGGCTCCCCACAGGACGCGAGCGGTATCCGATAGTGGCATCACCTTGTCTGCTTCCAACTTTTCCAGGTCGGTCAGCATCCACTGCCAGTGGAAGTCCTCCTCGTAGGTATGCGCATTGAGCAGAACCTGCAGTTGGTCAGACTGTGCGCCGCCTTCTTCTTTGCGGAAGACATACTTGTTCAGGTCGGAGTAGCCCATAATGAATGGGACTACACTTGGGCCCCACGCAAGGCGCTTTTCCGCGGGTAGAGACTCGTTGGCCAGTAAGCGCGAAAAAAAGTCGTGATTCTCGTATGACTTACGGCGCTCTTCGATGTAGTCGACTACCTTCTGCACGGACAACTCCATTGCTATCGACTAAAACTCGCGCTGTGATTGTTCAATACCGGGGCTGCCCCGTCAAGGGGGTGAAATGTCCTTGACTTCAGAAACCCGGGCCGACCGTGACAAAAAGGGAAATTCAAAAGCGCAGAAAGGGAAACGCCGGGGCGTCTGAAACCTCAGGTAGGCACCAATTTTCACCTCGCGGGTGAATTGCCGTCTCGATCACCCCTTGGGCACGGCCGGACAGGGGCAGCCGGACCGGTGTGGCTGGAGGCGCTGATCTGGCCGGGGGAGGAGGAGCAGATCCCGCGCCTGCGGGCCGCGCTGGAGATCGCCCGCCGCGACCCGCCGCCGGTGCAGCGGAGTGGCTCTGACCAGGAAAGGCGGTGGAGAAGCTCAGCCCCCGGCGGCATCGGGCGTGGGCACCACGCTGCGAGCCTCCGAGGCTGTCACGACACCGGGGCGCCGCGCTCCACCGGCGCTCCGATGAGCGACCCGTATTCCGCCCAGGAGCCCTCGTAGTTCTGCACATCCGGCCAGTCCAGTAGTTCACGGAGGACGAACCACGTGTGTGCCGAACGCGCACCAACCCAGCAATAGGTGATGCAACTGCTGCGCGCGTCCAAGCCGGAGTAGAGCCGGATCAGTTCGGCGTCGGGCTTGAACGTGCCGTCCTCGTTGAGCACCTCAGTCCATTCAAGGTGCACCGCGCCGGGCACGTGACCCGAGCGCTGCGCCACCTCGTGCGGATTGTTTCCCGGCGCGAACGCCTCGCCGGCGGACCCGGGGGCGAATATCTCCCCTCGGTATTCCTCAGGGGCGCGCACGTCGATCAGGTTCTTGGTTCCGATGGCGGCCAGCACATCGTCACGGGTAGCACGGATCGCCCTATCCGTTTTCTGAGCGAGGTAGACGGTAGGTGTCCGGTTCGGCACCTCCACGACGAGCGGCCTGCCGTCCCGTTCCCACTGGGAACGACCTCCGTCGAGCAGCTTCACCGAGGCGTGCCCATAGAGCTTGAAATACCAGTAGACCTGCGCCGCGAACATGTTCTCGGCGCCCGAATAGAGGACGACCGTGTCGTCGTTGCCGATCCCCTTCGCACCGACCAGCTTCTCGAACTTCTCTCCGCCGATGACGCCCAGCCGGAGGTGGTCCTGGAACTCCTGCGAGCCGATCCAAACCGCGCCCGGAATGTGCCCATTTCGGTACTCGGTGTCACGACTCCCAGTCTCCACAAAAACGATGCCCGGGGTGTCGAAATGGCGCTCACACCATTGAGGGGTGGCCAAAGCCGATTGACGAGTCATGGGTAGCCTCCCGAATACGAAATTTGGCGTGTACCACTGGTTCAGATGACCTGCACCCGCTGCAGGTGGCGCTTGGTCGGTCCGGTGAACGCGTTACGACCGTGCACCAAGGCGGAGTTGTCGGCAATCACGAGGTCGCCCGCCCGCCAGTCGTGGTGATAACAGTATTCAGGCCGGTGCAATCGCTCGGCCAACGTCCCGGCGAACTCGTCGGCCTCCGCCCCGTCGATGCCATGCGCCGTCGCGAACACGGGATTCTTGTACTTCTCCGGAGAAAGCGGTTCGGCGAATCGGAGTATGGGAACGCCCGTGCCGGGATGACGGGCGACCAGCCTTTCGGTAACCTCACCGCCGTAATGCACGACCTTTTCGGTCTGGTAGGTCATGCTGATCTGGGCCCACCGCTCACGCGTTTCGTCGTCGGCGTCTCGGTACACGGCCGTCGTGTCGGAGAAAACGGTCTCACCACCCACACCTGGTGTCACGTCCAAACACTGGAAGAAGAAGAACCTTATGTCTTCCTCGGCGAATGCCCCGTCCCAGTGGAAGGGCACGTCGCCGGCGGCGAACACATAGTTCTTCGGCTTCTCCTGCACGACGAGGTCGATGACCTCGCCCGCGTCCCACTTCAGCACCGGCCCCCATCGGCGACAGTAGTCGGCAAATTCCTCCTTTTCCAGAAATGGAAATCCACGCAGCACCAGCACGCGCGACTCCTCCGTCCAGCGCTGGAGCGTCTCGACCGGAACATCTTCGATATGGGCACCTTCGGGTGCCTCGACGACTCGGCCGAACGGACGCAGTGGAATGTGCTTCATCGCCTCGACGACCGTCGACGTAGAACTCGTCATGGAAGTAAGACCGCCCTTCTGTCGATTTAGGCGCTCAGGTGAGGACCGACGAAATGGCTGGGCCGCCCATCGCGCCACACCAGCAATGCCTTGAACTCCTCGGCTTGCCACCGCTTCACCAAGGACCGCTTGGCGCCATCGTCCAGCACCACCCCATGCCACGGCGTCAGCCATTCGTCCTGGCTGGCCAGTAGTCGCACGCCGATCTTGTCGGAATTCGGCGGCTGCGGATGAATGGACAACCGCACCGCCCTGGGAAAGCGCTCGGCGATCACGCTGCTCCACGCCTGGCTGCGGCTGATGGTGTGAAGCGCGGTCTCCTTCGTCTTGTTCCGTAGCGACGTCCGGGAGCCGTGACCCCCACTGGTGCCCACGGCGTCCTCGAACATGAAGCGGTGAATCCCGTTGAACAGTGTCCGGGCCGACTCGTCGGTCCGGACACTGGCTCTCACTTTGTCGATGGATGGGGCATATTCGGCCTCGAGCACCTTGCGTAGCGCGGGGTAGTCGCTGCCGCCGAAGGCGTCGTCCAAACCGTACAATTCAAGTGAGTCCAGGTTCATATTCTTCGCAGTTTGGGACAAAAGTGCCCGATATTCGGTGACTGTCTGGTCGCAGACCCCGACGACATCACCGAACACGTGCCCGTCGGAACAGATCGTCACCCGCGCGCCCGGCGGGTGGAAATAGCTGACGTATTCGCAGAGCGACTCCAGGGAACCGAGCGCGAGCTGTTCACCGAGATCGGGCAGCGGACCGAGCACCTTGGTCAGATTCGGCGACTTCGCCGGAAAAGCGGGCAACACGAAGTGAATAGGTTCAAGCCGGCGGACGAAGTATTCCACCCTGGCTCGATGTCTGTCGTAAACAGGCGCCTCGGTCGGTTTGTCCGGTCGAACGAAGCGATAAAGGAGCCTGACGACCTGATCTGAAACAGACATTTTAGGGGATATGCTCAGGAAATCGCTCAACGATTCCACTTCCCGTAGCTTCACCAGAAACGCGGCTGAATACCGCGGACCGACGTTGAGGAAAGTACCATGAAATCAAATGGCCGACGGACGAATTTGCCCTTATTGCCCAAGGCCCTTGGACTTGGGGGGAAATCGGAAATTTGAATACCGCTTTTCAGGTGAACGATCTGAAATCGAGATCGTCATAATGATGTCTCGCGGTAAGTTGATCTTTACTGGCTGTCGGCAGGGGTGGTGGGCGTGCTCAGCTACGCCGCTCCGGTCGCGGGTGAATTGCCGTCTCGATCACCCCTTGGGCACGGCCGGATAGGGCACGAACGTGGACGTGTTCTCGTCCACCGTCAGCTGTTTGCCGATCGTGGGGAAGGCGCGTTGCGGGCAGGCCGGGCGCTCGCACACCTTGCAGCCCATACCGATCGGGGTCGCGGCCGCGCGATCGTCGAGGTCCAGGCCAGTCGAGTACACCAGCCGCCGCGCATGCCTGAGCTCACAGCCGAGACCGACGCTGAACATCTTGCCCGGGCTGCCGTAGCCGCCGATGTTGCGCGCGACCGTCCGCGCGATCCAGAAGTAGCTCTTCCCGTCCGGCAGCGTCGCGATCTGCGTGATGATCTTGCCGGGCGAGGTGAACGCTTCGTAGATGTTCCACAGCGGACACGCGCCGCCGACCCGCGAAAAGCGGAAACCCGCTGCGGACTGGCGTTTCGACATGTTCCCCGCGCGATCCACCCGCACGAACGAGAACGGCACCCCGCGCAGCTTCGGCCGCTGCAACGTGGAAAGCCGGTGGCACACCGTTTCGAACCCGACCCCGAAGTGATCGCACAGCCGCTCGATGTCGTAGCGGTACTTCTCCGCCGTGGACAGGAAAGTGCGGTACGGCAGGATCAGCGCGCCCGCGAAGTAGTTCGCCAGCCCCACCCGTGCGAGCGAACGCGCCGCCGCGCCGGAAAACGCCTGCGAGTCGGCCAGCTCGGTGATCAAATCGTCGTACTCCAGCAACGCGATCTGTGAAGCCATCCGGAACGCCCGCTGCCCGACGCGCAGGCTCGGCGCGAGCCGCAGAATCCGGGCATCCGGCTCGTACTTGTGCTGCTGGCCACGTGCCTCGTCGATGCCCTCGTTCGTCACCTTGACGCCGTAATGCCCGGTCAGCCGGTCCTGCAGGGTCCGGTGCACGATGCCCGGTCGCAGATCCATCGCTGCCGCCATCTTCTCCGCGCGCTCGTCCAGCTCGGCGATGTAGTTCTCGTGCTCGTAGAAGAAGTCGCGGACCTCCTCGTGCGGCAGCGGCGCGGCCGCGCTGCCGTGCAGGCCCATGCCGTTCTCGGTGACCAGCGCGGCGGTGGTCTCGATGGCGTTGCGGTAGCTGCGATGCAACTTCACAAGCGCCTGCGCGACGGTCGGGAGGTTGGTCGCCAGGTCGTTGAGCTCGCTGGTGGTCGCCTCCACGGCGACGGCCTCGTCGAGCAGCGCCTCGCGCACGTCCGCGACCAGGCGGGCGGTGTCGTTGCTGGCGAAGAACTCGGTGTCCACCCCGAAGGCCTCGGTGATGCGAAGGAGCACCGGAACGGTCAGCGGACGGGAGTTGTGCTCGATCTGGTTGAGGTAGCTGGGGCTGATTTCCAGCAGCCGGGCGGCGTCGGCCTGGCTCATCGAGCGGCTCTCGCGCAGATGACGCAACTTCGCGCCGGCGAAAGTTTTATCCATCATGCCTCTCCTCGCCGAAATTCTTCCCGCACTGACCGATCAAGGAACCGGTTCAGATACGAAGTTTTCAAGCGGCTGCGAAGCGTGCGTTCGCAACCTTCACAGTATGCTAGGCAAAATTTGCAGAAATTGGCAAATTGGAGCTGTGGTGTCATTTCCACAGGTCATGTCATGGTCAGTGGCAGGACGCGATTCATCGCAACATTCGCAAAGGTGGAGACATCTCATGGCACAGGACTTCGAGCAGGCCGCCGCGGAGCTGACCGCGCGGTGGGAGAGCGACCCCCGCTGGCAGGGCGTGCAGCGGTCCTACAGCGCGGCTGACGTGATCAAGTTGCGGGGCAGCGTGGTCGAGGAACACACGCTCGCCCGCCGTGGCGCGGAAAAGCTGTGGCAGCTGCTCCACTCCGAGGACTACGTCCACGCGCTGGGTGCGCTGACCGGTAACCAGGCCGTGCAGCAGGTGCGCGCCGGTCTCAAGGCGATCTACCTTTCGGGCTGGCAGGTCGCGGCCGACGCCAACCTGGCCGGCCAGACCTACCCGGACCAGAGCCTCTACCCGGCGAACTCGGTGCCGGCGGTCGTGCGCCGCATCAACAACGCCCTGGGCCGCGCGGACCAGATCAGTTGGGCGGAAGGAAACTCGGGCAGCGACGCCCCTGACTGGTACGCCCCGATCGTCGCCGACGCCGAGGCGGGTTTCGGTGGCCCGCTCAACGCGTTCGAGCTGATGAAGGGCATGATCGCGGCGGGCGCCGCGGGTGTGCACTGGGAAGACCAGCTTGCGTCCGAGAAGAAGTGCGGTCACCTCGGCGGCAAGGTTCTCGTTCCAACCAAGCAGCACGAGCGCACCCTGAACGCCGCGCGGCTGGCCGCCGACGTGCTGGACGTTCCGTCCATTGTGGTCGCCCGCACCGACGCGCAGGCCGCGACGCTGCTGACGAGCGATGTCGACGAGCGTGACCAGAAGTACCTGACCGGTGGCCGGACTTCCGAGGGCTTCTACGAGGTTCGCAACGGTATCGAGCCGTGCATCGACCGTGGCCTGGCCTATGCGGAATACGCCGATCTACTGTGGATGGAGACCTCCGAACCGGACCTCGAGGTGGCGCGCAAGTACGCCGAGGCGATCAAGGCGAAGTACCCGGACCAGATGCTGGCCTACAACTGCTCGCCGTCGTTCAACTGGCGCAAGCACCTCGACGACGACACGATCGCCCGTTTCCAGCGTGAGCTGGGCGCGATGGGCTACAAGTTCCAGTTCATCACGCTGGCCGGTTTCCACGCGCTGAACTACTCGATGTTCGACCTGGCGCACGGCTACGCCCGCGAGGGCATGACCGCCTACGTCGACTTGCAGGAGCGCGAATTCGCTTCGGAGGAGCGGGGTTACACCGCCACGAAGCACCAGCGCGAGGTCGGTACCGGCTGGTTCGACCTGGTGTCGACGGCCCTGAACCCGGAGAGCTCGACCACGGCGCTCAAGGGTTCCACCGAAGAAGCTCAGTTCTGATTTGAACGGGCCGGTGCCTTCCGGGGGAAGGCACCGGCCCCAGGTCCCAGGAGGATCGTCATGGCCAGCAGGTTCACGTCCCGGATCGACGTCGCCGGTCCCACCGGGGAGCGGTTCGACGAGATCCTCACCCCGGCCGCGGTGGAGTTCATCGCCAAGCTGGACAACGCTTTCGCCGGCCGCCGACGTGAGTTGCTCGACGCGCGGCGGCAGCGGCGGGAGAAGCTCGCCTCGGGCGAGCAGCCCCTCGGTTTCCTGCCGGAGACCCGGTGGATCCGCAACGACCACTCGTGGCAGGTGGCGCCGGCGGCGCCTGGCCTGGAAGATCGTCGCGTCGAGATCACCGGCCCGACCGACCGGAAGATGACGGTCAACGCGCTGAACTCGGGCGCGAAGGTGTGGCTGGCGGACTTCGAGGACGCGACGTCACCGACGTGGGCGAACATCATCGGCGGGCAGCTGAACCTGCACGACGCGATCCGGCGTAGCATCGACTTTTCCAGTGGCGGCAAGCATTACGCGATCGGGGACAGCCCGGCGACGATCGTCGCGCGGCCGCGTGGCTGGCACCTGGTGGAAAAGCACATCCGGATCGATGGCCGGCCGGTTTCGGCCAGCCTGATTGACTTCGGGCTGTACTTCTTCCACAACGCACGGCAGCTGGTGGCGCGGGGAAGCGGGCCGTACTTTTATCTGCCGAAGCTGGAAAGTCACCTCGAAGCGCGGCTATGGAACGATATTTTCCTGATGGCGCAACGGGAACTCGGCATCCCGCGTGGCACGATCCGGGCGACGGTGCTGATCGAGACGATCACCGCCGCGTTCGAGATGGAGGAGATCCTCTACGAGCTGCGTGAGCACGCTTCCGGTCTCAATGCCGGGCGCTGGGACTACATTTTCAGCATCATCAAGAACTTCGCGGACCACGGTGCGGATTTCGTGTTGCCGGACCGGGCGCAGGTGACCATGACGGTGCCGTTCATGCGAGCGTATACGGAGTTGCTGGTCAGCACCTGTCACCGGCGCGGGGCGTACGCGATCGGCGGGATGGCGGCGTTCATCCCCAGCAAGGACCCCGAAGTGAACGCGGTTGCCTTGGAGAAGGTCCGGCAGGACAAGGAACGCGAAGCCGGTGACGGTTTCGATGGTTCGTGGGTCGCGCACCCGGGCCTGGTGCCGGTGTGCGACGAGGTTTTCACGGAGGTGCTCGGCGGCTGGCCGAACCAGCTGGGCCGGTTGCGTGAGGACGTCACTGTCTCGGCGGACGATCTGTTGAATGTGGCGAGTGCCGGCGGTGAGGTCACGGAAAAGGGTGTTCGCGCCAATATCAATGTGGCATTGCGGTATGTTGATTCGTGGCTGCAAGGTACGGGCGCGGCGGCGATCTTCAACCTGATGGAAGATGCCGCGACGGCTGAGATCGCTCGATGCCAGGTGTGGCAATGGGTCCACAATGGAACCAAACTGGACGACGGCACGGCCGTGACGCACGAGCTGGTTGCCACTTGGCTGGACGAGGAACTCGCCACCGTCCGAGCCGAAATCGGTGACGGGCGCCTCGACGACGCCAGGAAGATCTTCATCGAAACGGCACTGAGCGACCGGTTACCGTCCTTCCTGACGACGGGTGCGTACGCGCGCTACCTGACCGACCTGTGACTCGTCGTTTTCCCCCCTCCTGACGGGAAAACGACTCGCGCTGCACCTTGGCCGGTCAGCGCGGCGAGCGGCCCGGTGGGACCCCCAACTCCCACCGGGCCCCTCTGCACGTACAGAAAAGGAAACCCACCCTGCCAAGGTGACGTCCCGTTGGGCCAGTCATCCCGGAGCCAGCCCGCCGGCGAGGCTCTCTTTTTTGTCGCACCCCGCGCGATGCCCTGGTCCTTTTTGGGTGCGGAGGTGACCGGGCGCGGGGCGCCCTCGTAAGGGCCCCCCGCCCCACTTCGCTGATCGTTGGGGAGGCTTCGTGTTGGTCCGGGGGTGGGAGTGGGC
>NZ_WMBA01000048.1 GCF_009707865.1 Amycolatopsis pithecellobii | reverse complement strand
CGGGTGGGTAGGGCAGGTTGTAGGAGCCGACCTGGAGGACCGGCGCCTTGAGTTCGGGGAAGCAGGTTTCCGTCACCCGCGCGGCGATCTCCGAGCCGAGGCCTCCGGTCGTGGCCGCCTCGAGCACGGTGATCAGGCGCCCCGAGCCACGTACGGCCCGGGTCAGGGTCTCGATGTCCAGCGGCGAGAGGGTGCGCAGGTCGACGACCCCGACCGAAACACCGTCCTCAGCGGCGGCGTCTGCGGCCGCCACGGCCGTCGCGACGCTGGGCCCGTGGGCCGCGAGCGTGCAGTGCGTGCCCTTCCGGAGCACGCGGGCGCGGTCGAGCGAGGCAGGAGCGGCGTTCAGGTCGACCTCCTCCTTGTCCCAGTAACGCCGCTTCGGCTCGTAAAAAACCACGGGATCGTCGCACGTCACGGCCGCCCGCAGCAGGCGGTAGGCGTCCGCGGGAGTCGCGCACGACACGACCCGTAGTCCAGCCGTATGCACGAAGTACGCTTCGTTCGATTCGCTGTGGTGCTCCACCGCCCCGATGCCGCCGCCGCACGGGATCCGGATGACGATCGGCAGGGCGATCCGGCCACCGGAGCGGGCCCGCATCTTGGCCAGCTGGCTCACGATCTGGTCGAACGCCGGGTAGACGAACCCGTCGAACTGGATCTCGCAGATCGGGCGGTAACCGCGCAGAGCCAATCCGATAGCCGTTCCGACGATGCCGGATTCGGCAAGCGGCGAGTCGACGACCCGTGACTCGCCGAACTCCTTCTGCAGCCCGTCGGTGACCCTGAAAACCCCGCCGAGCCGGCCCACATCCTCGCCGACGACCACGACCCGGTCGTCGTCCCTCATGGCCCGCCGCAGTCCCTCGTTCAACGCCCTGCCGAGGGTCAGGACGGTCACTAGGGCACCATCCTTCCTACGAGGTTGTTGGATGACCTTGTAGGAGCTCGGCGAGGGTCGGGAGATGGCTTGGGTCGGTCGCCCTTCGAGGGCCACGATGACACCGCCACTCCCGATCCTTGCCGGGGCTGCCGACCGGCCACAGGGAGAAGCGCCGCAGAGCGCCAGTTAGTGACCACCCGGCACACAGCCCCGCTCGTCGAGTCACGTCGCTGCCACCGCAAGGAGAGTTGTTGTTGTCCCCCAACGCTATGGGAGCCTTGTTCTTCGTCGGGATCGACTGGGCCGCGGCCACCCACGCGGTGTGCGTGCTGGACGCCACCGGCCAGAAGATCGCCGCGTTCACAGTCGAGCACTCCGCCGACGGCCTGGCCGGCCTGGTGCGCCGCCTGGCCCGGCTCGGCGAACCGGACACCATGCCAGTGGCCATCGAACGCCCGGACGGGCGCCTGGTCGATATCCTGCTGGAGGCCGGGCACCCCGTCGTGCCGGTCAAACCCCACGCGATCAAGACGTGGCGAGAATCCGAAGCCGGCTCCGGCGCCAAGTCCGACCCCGGTGATGCCGAGGTCATCGCCGACTACCTGCGCTGCCGCCAACGCAAACTGACCGTGGCCGTGCCCTACTCGGCCGAAACGAAGGCACTGCGCACGGTAGTCCGTACCCGCGGCGACCTGGTCGACATGCGGGTCGCCGCGACCAACCAGCTCGCCGCGCTGCTGGACGCGCACTGGCCCGGCGCCAAGGCCATCTTCGCCGACATCGAGTCGCCGATCGCGCTGGAGTTCCTGACCCGGTACCCGACTGCCCGGCACGCGGTGGGCCTGGGTGCCAAGCGGCTGGCCGCGTTCTGCGCCAAGCACGGCTACTCCGGCCGCCGCAGCGCTGATCAGTTGCTGACCCGGCTGCGGGCCGCCCCGACAGGCACCACCGACCAGACCCTGTGCGAAGCCCTCCGCGACGCGGTGATCGCTCTGGTCACCGTCCTCAAAGCCCTCGGCGCCGCGCTGAAAGACATCGGCCGCAGTGTGACCGCCACACTCGGGGAGCACCCGGACGCCGAGATCTTCACGTCGCTGCCAAGGTCTGGTCAGATCAACGCCGCCCAGATGCTCGCCGAGTGGGGCGATGCCCGCCCAGCCTACGCAGGACCGGAATCGGTGGCCGCGCTGGCCGGCGCCACACCCGTAACCAAGGAGTCCGGCAAACACCGCGCCGTGCACTTCCGGTGGGCCTGCAACAAACGCTTCCGCCAGGCGATCACCACCTTCGCCGACAACAGCCGCCACGAATCGGCTTGGGCCGCCCAGGTCTACACCAACGCCCGCGCTCGCGGCCTGGACCACCCGCACGCCGTGCGTGTCCTGGCCCGCGCCTGGATCCGCGTCATCTGGCGTTGCTGGATCGACCGAATACCCTACGACCCGGGCCGGCACGGCAACGCCGTACGACTTGCAGAATCCGGGCAACCAACACAGGTTGCCGCCTGAGGTTGACACAGGGAGTGTCATCGGATGCTCACCTCGGCCAGCCGCCTTTGATGGTCGTCGAATGCCTGCTTCTCCCGCTGGATCACCGGATGGGGATCGACGAACACCTGGTCGAAGAGCCCGCTCAGGTCGGGAGCCGGGAGGGCACGGCATGCCGCCCGGGTCTCCTGGGCCACCGCCTGCGCCTCCTCCTCGACCGCGTCGAACCAGGCCGGCTCGACCCCGAGCGCGGCGAGCAGTGTGGCCACCCTCCGGATCGGGTCGCGTGCCTCCCAGACGTCGACCTCACCGGCCGCCCGGTAGCGGCCCGGATCGTCGGAGGTGCTGTGCCCGGCCATGCGGAACGTATCCGCCTCGACGAACGCCGGTCCTTGGCCCGAGCGTACGAAAGCTGCGGCGGCGGACGTGATCGCGTGCACGGCGAGTACGTCGTTGCCATCGACGTACCAGCTGGCCAGGCCGAACCCGGCGGCTCGCCGGTGCAGGGGGGAGCCGGTCTGCTCGCCGGCCGGGGTGGAAATCGCCCACTGGTTGTTCTGGCAGATGAACAGCACCGGCACTGAGCGGGCCGCGGCCCAGTTGAGTGCCTCGTTGACGTCGCCCTGGCTCGCGGCCCCGTCTCCGAAGTAGACCGCGGTCAGCTCGTCACCGCCGGCGAGTTCGCATCCCATCGCGTATCCGGTTGCGTGCAGGGTCTGCGTGCCGAGCACCAGCGTGTAGAAGTGGAAGGCCCGGTGGTCGGGAACCCACCCGGCGTGCGTGGTGCCTCGCCACTGCGCCAGCAGCTCTCCAGGGGTGATACCCCGGCACAGGGCGGCAGCATGCTCGCGGTAGCTGGGAAAGACGTGGTCATCCTCGCGCAGGGCCCGGATGGAGCCCACCTGAGCCGCCTCCTGCCCCCAGCACTGCAGCCACAACGAAAGCTCGCCCTGGCGCTGGAGGGCAAGCGCTTCCTGGTCCAGGGCGCGGGCTCGCCGCATGTCGACGTAAAGGGCCTGCGCGAGGTCGCGGTCGACGCCGTACGCCGAGCCCTCGCGGGTCAGTTCGCCGGCCGCGGTAACAAACTGCAGTGCAGTAGTAGGACTGGGGGCAGAGAGCGGTGCGATGGGTGCGGGCATGGAGCGTCCCTAGGGGTCGATGGTGTTCGGGGTCGGTGCCCTGGATGCGACGAACCAGCGCCGCTACGGGCCTGTCATGAGCGGCCGAGTCGTCGAGCGGATGGCGGAAACGCGGTACTGGATGTCAGCCAGATGATGGTCATGGCCCGCTTGAGCGTCAAGAAGGAAGCACTAGGCTATGCACAACGTAAAGATGAGTCGGAGCAAGCGTGCAAGGAGCTGTGCGGGATGACAACAATCGACGAGCTGGACGCCGCCATCCTGGACCGGCTCGCGGCCCGCGCCCGAGCGGGCGTTGCGGAGATCGCCACCGATGTCGGCGT
The DNA here is from genome assembly GCF_009707865.1 of Amycolatopsis pithecellobii. Taxonomy (GTDB): domain Bacteria; phylum Actinomycetota; class Actinomycetes; order Mycobacteriales; family Pseudonocardiaceae; genus Amycolatopsis_E; species Amycolatopsis_E pithecellobii. Next base: position 59,495 of record NZ_WMBA01000048.1, on the reverse strand, counting down.
CAGCCGGATGACCGTGCACCACCGGCTCCGGCGCATGGAGGATGAGGGAGTGCTCCTCGGCTTGGTGCCCATGATCAGCCTCACCGCCGTGGGCTTGCCCGTCCAGGCCCTCGTCTTCCTTGAGATCGACCAGCGCATCATGGCGTCCATAGTGCAAGGCCTCCGGGCCTTGCCCGAGGTGCTGGAGGTGCGCATCCAGGCCGGTCGCGAGGACCTCCTGGTCCGAGTGGCGATTGCGTCGCTGGAGGAGTTGCAGGGACTCACGGCCGAGATCGTGGCCATCGAGGGGGTTCGCAAGACGACCTCGACGTTCACGGTGGCCACCCCGGTGCCGTTCCGCGTCCAGCCGGTGCTGGAGAAGCTCACCCGGGACGCCGGCTGGGGGAGGTCGACCCCGGCACCCGCATGATCGTCGTGGCGGGCCCGTCAGTCCCCGAGGACCAGCGCGCGAACGCAGCCGGCCAACTGCTCCGGATCCCGCGCGGAGTACGCCGCCAGAAGGCCGGCCCGGGTTCGTCTCCGGGCGGCGAGCCATGAGCGCCACGTGCGTGGGGGGCGACCGCTGACAGCAGCGACCTGCGTCGGGACCAGGCTCTCGACTAGGAAACCGCAGAGCTCGACGAGGACTGCGTGGTGGGTCGTGTCCAGCACCAGCCGCAGCAACTCGAGGTCGACTGCGGTGACCTGGTTGCCATCGTCGGCGAGCTCGGCGCGTTCGGTCACGGCGTGGAGCCTGTCGATCTCTGTGAGGGTGCCGTGCTCGATCGCCTGCATCGCAAGGTAGTCGCACAGCGGGTCGAAGAGAGGTGCCAGGTCGGCCGAGCCCAGATCGTTGAACCGGATGAGGGCCAGCAGCGGGCGCCGCAGGATGCCGTGCAGATTGGGCGCGATGTACGTGCCCGAGCCGTGTCGCACCTCGACCAGGCCGATGGCCGCCACGGCGCGGATGGCCTCGCGGACGGTCGGGCCGCTGACGCCATACCGCTGGGCCAGGTCGCGCTCGGTGGGTAGCCGGGAACCCAAGGGCAGCGCCCCCGAGCCAATGGTGTCCACGAGGTCTGCGACGATCTGGTCGGCGGCCCTCACCCCAGTTCCTCCGTCACATCGTCAGATCTACGACGGTAGCCATGGTCGGCCCCAGCCGAGGATCGGCCAACTTTATCGTGGGGTCGATCCCGAGCGCAGTCAGGTTCTCCAGACCTTTCGTGATGTAGGTCGTCAGGGCGGTGCGGAGTCGTCGCGGCTGGCGAGCCGCGACGGCATCGGTGATCTCGGCGCGCTGGGGATCCAGCCGTCCCGCCCAGTCCCGCCAGAACTCGTCGGACTGTGGAAACAGTTGCTGCTCCAAGGCCACCAGCATGTGCGCGAGGAATGTGGTGAGCGTGATCAGCAGGGGCCGGTGGGAGGCGCGCACCAACGAGAGGACGAAGTTCTCGGCGTGCGGGATGAGTTCGGTGCGCTCGCCTGCTTCAAGGATGGAGCGCGCAGAGCTACGCAGCTGTTCGATGTCCTCGTCAGTTGCGTGCGCGATGATCGAGTCGATGCCGCCCAGCAGCATCAGGGAGAACAGGTCGAGAATCTCCTGGATGGTGGCGCCCTCGAGCATGGCGATGGTCGCGAGGGCTCCCATCAGGGCGTCCTCGGGTCGCGCGGTCACGAAAGTTCCCTCGCCGTGGCGCGATTCGACCAGGCCCATGGCCGCCAGGGCCCGCGTCGCCTCGCGCACCGTCGGACCGCTGACCCCAAACTGCTCGCCGAGCGCTCGTTCGCTCGGCAGCTTCGACCCCCGTGGCAATTCGCCGCGGGCGATCTGGTCGCGCAGCGACTGGACGATGTCTCCTGCCCGGCGTGTACGCCTGAGCTGAAAGGTGGATCCGTTGGGCCACGCCGCGGGAGTGCTCCGTTCCGTCACTCCCGGATTGTAGGCGGTTTGTAACCCCGGGGCGTTCACAGTGGTGCTGGATCTTGGTGTGGCGGGACGAAAGAAATGGTGCTCGGGCTGCGGTGACACGGCCTGTCCGGCCTGGTGACGGCCACGCGGAAGACCCGGCTGAAGTCACTGCCGGGGCCGCCGGCTCATTTATACAAGATTACCTGGACATCGGGTGGATGGGGATTTTAAGGTGACGGCAGGTACGGCCGGCAGGTCGCCCGGTCCCGCATGACGGGAACGCCGAAAGTGGAGGGAGCCCCAGTGCAACTCGTGAACTTTGGTCCGGCGGGCCTGGAACGACCGGGAGTCGACTGCGGAGAGCGGATCCTTGATGTCGTCGGGGCGCTGACCCGTCGCGGTCACCATGCGGTCTCGGCGATGGTCGACCTGATCTCGCTACCGGAGTGGCGGCTGGTCGTGGACACACTCGTAACCGGGGCGACTGAAGCCGACTACGTGACGAAAGAAGGGCTGCGCCTCGGCCCGCCCGTCACCCGGCCCCCGAAAGTCCTGGTGGTCGGTGCGAACACCTATTCGCATGTGAAGGAGGCCGCGGTCGTCTCGAAGGGCCGGACGCCGAACCGGCCGATGATCGTCGCCAAGGCGAGCACGGCGGTGGTGGGGCCCTACGACGACGTGGTGTGCCCCACCGAAGCTGTCACCATGGATTACGAGGTCGAACTCGGCGTGATCATCGGCCAAGCGGCTCGACATGTGACCGTCGAGGACGCATATCGGTACATCGCCGGCTACACGGTGGTCAACGATATGTCCGACCGTAATCTCCAGACGGCCGCCCATGAGGACGTCGACTTCTACCGGGGGCACTATCTGGGCAAGAGCTACGACGGCTTCTGTCCGGCCGGGCCCGCGCTGATCACTCCCGACGAGGTCGGCGACTTGCTGGACCCTGCGTCCATCACGTTGCGCTCGTATGTCAACGACGATCTGCGCCAGGACTCCGACCTGACCGACCTGTGCTTCGGGGTACCTGAGCTCGTGTCCTACATGTCGGGCGTGATGACCCTCTTACCCGGCGATCTGATCTGCACCGGCAGCCCCGCCGGAGTGGGTGCCTTCCGGAATCCACCGGCCTACCTCCGCCCTGGCGACACCGTGCGCACCGAAGTGGGGCGGGTGGGTGTCATGGTCAACCGCATCGTCGCCCCGGGGAACCGTGCCGGCTGAGTGATCCGTGGCGCTGTCGCGTGACCCGGTGGTTCGGCGGCCTGGTGCCGCTGCCTCGGTCGTTTCGAGGTCCGGGGTCTTGACATGTGACCGCTGTAACAACTACAAACAGCAGGTCACTAGATGACCTCGCACTATCTGAGCGAGAAGAAATTACCGCGGTCAGCGGCACACATGACAGGGCGCGCCGACGGGCGCACGGGCCCGCTTCCACCGGACAGGTTCAGCGCAGGCCGAGCAGTAACACTCACCCAGAGGGCAAAGGAGCCACGACATGCGTGAGGGCGCGACGATTTTCGACAACGTCGTCCACATTCACAACCTGAGTGAGGACAACGTCATCGAGCCTATGGGCCGCCTCGCTCAGAACTTCTTTTACCGCAACCTGCGTGAAACGCGCGGTGAGGGCGTCGACTACGGCAGGTTCGCGCAGGCCTGGAGCGCTCGGGAAGTGGGCAATCTGCTCTTCCACCCCGGGTCACAGATCGACTACGCGATGGTGCAGACGGTTCCGATGTTCGACCTGTACGTCGACGGGCTGGATGCCGTCGAACGTCAGCACGAGCTGGTTCGGCTGTTCCCCGACGCCGTGGTGTTCTGCGGTGGGACCGACCCGATGCTCCGCGGGCTGAACACGGCGATGCACGACCTCGACCACCAGATCGTCGACCTGGGTGCTCGCTCCATCAAGTTCTACACCGCGCACACAGGCGGCATGTCGTGGCGGATGGACGACCCGAAGGTGGCCTTCCCGATGTACGAGCGGATGCTCGAGCACGGAGTGGACATCGCCCAAGTGCACAAGGGCAACCCGATCGGTCCCGAACCGCTGGCGGCCCTGGCTGCGCACGACGTCGGCGAGGCCGCGCTGGCATTCCCCCAGATGCGGTTCATCATCCATCACCTGGGTGTCCCGTACGAGGACGAGACGATTGCGATCGCCGCGCGCTACCCGAACATCTATCTGTCCATGTCGACGTGGATCAACTTCATCGAGGTCGCGCCTCGGCTGACTGCCGAGCGGTTGGGCAAAGCGCTGTACGGCGTGGGGTCCGACCGGATCCTGTTCGGCAGCGAGGCACCGATCGGACCGGACCCGCAGTCGCTCCTCGACGCAGTGTGGAACTTCCAGATCCCCGAAGACCTGCGGGAGGGCTACGGCTATCCGGCAATATCCGACGCCGACCGTGCCAAGATGTGCGGCGGCAACCTGCTCGATCTCCTGGGCATGCCACCGCTGGCCGAATCGGCTGTGGCGTCGTGACCGCCATGCGCGAGACGCCCCAGCCGTCGGACTACACCGACGCCGAGCTGGCGCTGGGCCTGTCGGTGCAGTCGGAGCTCAACAGCACGATCCGGCCTCTGCTGAACGTCGACGCCGGTGACGTCATGATCACCTCGGTCCATGACCACCACGTCACGCTTGAGCTCTTGGGAGGTTGCTCCCGCTGCCTGCTCAGCGCCGGGTGCATCAGCTATTCGGTGCTGAGCAGGCTCGACGAGCGGTTCGCCGCTGACGGTGCAACCTTCGAGGTGGTCAACGCGCCGGTGTCGAACAACCCGGTGCTCATCGGTCCGGCTCAGCCCGGCCACTCGCCCGCATCGGAGCGCGCTGCGACTCAGTCACAACGGCCGGACAGGACTTCTCGGGGAGACACGCAGGAAAGGACTCCTCGACGATTGGAGTACAGACAATGACGAAGCGACCAGTGCGCGAGGTGGCCTTGGTGGCCATGGCCTTCGCCCTTGCCGCGTGCGGGGCCACCGCCGGGCCCACCGATGAGGGAAACGGCGCGAGCGACGGCTCTCCCGGAAAGGCCGGCACGATCAAGGTCGGGGTGAGCCCGACGCTGTCGGCGACCTCCCTGTACCAGGCGATGGGCGACGGCGGACAGCTGAAGGACGCCGGCATCACGGTCACCACCGAGCCGATCACCTCGGGGCCGCAGGCGATTCCGCTGCTCCTGAACGGCCAGACCCAGATCACGTCTGCCGACCCGATGAGCGTAGCCGTGGCCATCTCGAAGAACGTCCCGATCGAGATCGTTGCCCAGGGCGCCGCGTTCGCAGACCGTCCGGAGCTGGACGCCACCGCCCTTGTCACCAAGGCGGGCGGGCCGGCACGCCTCACCGACCTCAAGAACGCGAAGGTCGCTGTCGTCGGGCTCAACACCATCAGCCAGCTGGGCATCCAGGCTGCTGTCGACAGCGCCGGTGGAGATTCCTCCACCATCAACGTCGTCGAGCTGCCCCTGCCCAACATGGTCGACGCGGTCAACCGCGGTCAGGTGGCGGCGGCACTCATCGCCGAGCCGTTCCTCTCGTCCGCTCTCCAAGTCGGACTGCGTCCGATGGCGAATCCGCTGTCCGAACAGATCGCCGGGGTGGGTCAGCTTGTCTACGTCGCCACCAAGAAGTGGGCGGCGGCCAACCCGGATGCAGTCCGAGGCTTCGCCACGGCGATGAAGGCCGCGAACGAGCAACTGGCCGCCGGCCCGGAACAGATCCGCAAGATCGGCGCGCGGATCACTCAGCTCACGCCGGCACAGCTGGGCCAGATCCGGCTGCCGAACTTCACGCCGTCCACTGTGGACGTGGACAAATTGCAGGGCCTGATCGACCAGATGGTCAAGTACCACTACCTGAGTTCGTCCCTGAAGGCGTCGTCCTTCGTCAATCCGGCGGCAACCGCTCGCGTAGGTCGATGATGACTTCAACACTCAAGGAATCCAGGTCGCCGCTGGTGCGGGCACTCATGCCTGGGCGTCCCCCGGCGACGCACCGAGAGCGGCGGCGGTCGAAGCGGCAGGCCCGGACGGTCGCCTCACAGCTCGTCGCCTGCCTGGCTGCTGTGCTCCTCTGGCAGATCGCGTGCTCCACGGGCGTCGTCTCGTCCACCAGCATCGCCTCACCAGTGGAGGTCGTGCGTGCCCTGGGACCACTGCTCAGGGCGAGCTCGTTCTGGGCGGCTCTGTCCGATACCCTGCAGACCTGGGCGCTGGGACTGGGCCTGTCGATACTCGTCGGGATTCCCCTCGGCCTGCTGCTCGGCGCGAGTTTTCTCGGCTACCGGCTGACCCGATTCACGATCGAGTTCTGCCGGTCGATCCCAGCCGTAGCGCTGCTCCCGCTGGCGCTGCTCCTGTATGGCGCGACTCCTCGTATGGCACTCGTCCTGGTCGTGTTCGGCTCCGTATGGCCGATCCTGGTGCAAAGCGTGTACGGCGCCCGTTCGGTGGACCGGGTGGCACGGGACATGGCGGCGTCCTACCGGATCCGCCGTCTGGACCGCGTGTTCCGCCTGCTGGTGCCGAGCGCAGGCCCACTGATGGCAACCGGCATCCGGATCGCCGCGACGATGAGCCTGCTACTGGTCATCGGTGCGGAGGTCATCGGCGGCGCTCCGGGCATCGGCCTGGAATTTCAGAACTACTCGCAGGCAGGTGACATTCCGGCGATGTTCGCCCTTGTCGTCGTGAGCGCGGTCCTCGGACTGGCTCTCAACCTCGGACTGCAAGCCACCGAGAGGAGGGTGTTGTCGTGGCACGCCGTGCACCGCGTACCCAGTCAGTAGTCCGAATCCCAGGGCTGCTGCTCCTCGAGATCGCGCTCCCCATCACGATCGTCGCGGTGTGGTGGGTGGCGAGCAAGGGCAGCCAGTCGCTCTACTTCCCGCCCTTGTCCGACATTGTCGACTCGTTCCAGAGGCTGTGGTTGTTCGACCATGTTCGATCCGATGTGATCCCGAGCCTCCGCAACCTGGGCCTCGGTTACCTCGCGGCCTGTGCCCTGGGCATCGGGCTCGGCCTGCTGCTGGGCGCGGTCCACTGGCTCGGCGACGCCCTCAGCCCGGTCGTGGAGTTTCTGCGAGCCATTCCCGGCGTGGCGCTCTTGCCGCTGGCCATCGTGCTGCTCGGGATCGAGCCGTCGATGCGGGTCGCCATCATCTGCTACGGCGCGACGTGGCCGGTGCTTCTGAACACCATCGACGGGGTGCGCAGCGTCGATCCCGTAGTCCGGGACGTCGCCGCGTGCTACCGCCTCCCGCGCCGCGACAGAATGCTGCGGATCGCCCTGCCGGCCGCCGGTCCCTACATCGTGGCCGGCATGAAGACCGCGTTGTCGTTGGGCATCACGCTCATCGTCGTGAGCGAGCTGATGGCCTCCACGGACGGCATTGGCTACGTCACGCTCCAGGCCCAGCGCAGTTTCGCGGCGACGGATATGTGGGCGGGCATCCTGCTGCTGGGCATCCTCGGGTACGTGCTCAATTTGGCTTTCCAGGGCTTCGAGAACCTCGCGCTGCGGTGGCACCACCGCATGCACCAGTCGATCAAAGGTGAAGGATGATGGAGAAGCTGGAGGCACCGGTGCTCAGTCAGGTGCGACCGAACCAGGATTCGCCGATGCCCCCGGACCGGGACGCCGCGCCGGGATCGGCGCTGCTGTCCGTGCATGAGCTCTCGAAGACCTACCGGTCCGCGGGTGCGGATCATCAGGTCCTACGGGACGTCGATCTCGATGTCCGAAACGGCGAGATCGTGTGCGTGGTAGGGGCGTCCGGCGCCGGCAAGACAACGCTGATGCGCTGTATCAGCGGTCTCCTGGCGCCGACCTCTGGCGAAGTACTCTTCGATGGTGCCCGGGTGGAACGACCACCTGCCCATCTCGCCGTCGTGTTCCAGGATTACAGCCGCTCGCTGTTGCCGTGGATGTCGGTGCTGAACAACGTCGTACTGCCCCTTCGGTCCCAGGGCTTGAGTCGTGACCGACGAACGCGGGGTGCCCGCACTGCCCTTGAGGCCGTCGGCATCCCGAGCACACACCACGGCCACTACCCCTGGCAGCTCTCGGGGGGTATGCAGCAGCGGGTGTCGATCGCCCGTGCCATCGCGTACGGCTCCAAGTTGCTCGTCATGGACGAGCCGTTCGCGTCGGTCGACGCGCAGACCCGCGCCGACCTTGAGGACTTGACGCTGGGTCTCCGTGATCGGCTCGGGGTATCGATCGTGCTTGTCACCCACGATATCGACGAGGCGGTCTATCTCGCGGACCGGGTCGTGGTCGTCGGAGGTTCCCCGGCCGGCGTCATCGAGACGGTGAGCGTTCCCCTCGGAAGCCCGCGCGATCAGATCGCGACCAAGGCGAAGCCGGAATTCGTCGAGTTGCGTGGGCACGTGTTCGAGCTCATCCGGCAATCGCTCGGCGCTTCCGCAGGAGTGGGGCAGGAGCCGTCGTGAGCACGGGCGCCGAGCAGCAGGAAATTGCGACTTCGGTTCTCGTCGTCGGTGGCGGGCCGGTGGGCTTGGCCCTCGCAGTCGGCCTCGACCGGCACGGAGTCGACTGCGTGGTCGTCGAGCGGCGAGCGGCCCCCACCGAACACCCGAAGTCGCGCGGCCTGACCTCTCGCTCCATGGAATTGTTGCGTGTGTGGGGCCTCGACGCGGAGGTGCGCGCCGGTGGACTCCAGCCGGAGCTGTCGTACGTCGGCGCGATGGGTTGGGTTCAGCACCACTGCGAGACCATCGCGGGCCGGGTTTTCGGTGTCACCAGGCCAGAGATGACATCGCACTCACCGGCCGGCAAATGCGCCGTGGCGCAAGACGTGGTGGAGCGCGTGCTCAGCGACGCCGCTGGTCGAGCACCGCGAGTCGACCTGCGGCGCGGTCACGAATTTCTTGATATCGAGGTACACGAAACCGGGGTGGTGGCGCGCGTCCGCCGGCTCGCGGACGGCCGTACGGTGCGGGTCCGGGCTCGATACCTCGTCGCGTGCGACGGCGCGAGCAGCGTCGTACGCGAGCGCGTGGGGGTGCCGACGACGGGGCCCGGCGTGCTCGCAGACATGGTCAGTTACTACTATCGCGCGGACACAGCGCACCTTCCACACGCCCACACGACTTCGGTCTTCATGGTCTACCCCGACGACCCCACCGTCCAACCTGGGCCGGTCCTGGCGAGTGACCCCACGGCTCAGCGCTGGCTGTATCTCCAGCGCCTCGAGAGTCCCGAGCAACCGGCTCTCACCGAGTCCGAGCTGGTTCGCACGGCGCGGGGCCATTGGGGGATCCCTGATTTGGCAGTGATCCCGCTCAAGACCATCCGCTGGCAGATACGCGCCGCTGCGGCGGCGACGTTCCGGACCGGACCGGTATTGCTCGCCGGCGACGCGGCGCATTGCGTGCCCCCGACCGGTGGACTCGGGCTCAATACCGGGCTGCAGGACATCCAGAACCTGGCCTGGAAGCTCGCCGCGGTCGCCAACGGGATCGCGGACGACGCCCTGCTGGACACGTACGACGCGGAGCGTCGACCGGTTGCCGAGGCCGTCCTCGAGTGGTCGGTGTCCAATTACCGGAGGCTGATGGTCGAAGCACCTGTCGCGGCCGGGTCGCGGACCACCGATCCTCAGCGGTGGCGCCGGCTCATCGTGGACACCGACAACCACACACATTGCGAGGGCATGTCGATGGGCTACGTCTACCGCAGCGATGCTGTGGTAGACGACGGCAGCCCGCTGCCCGCACCCGATGCCCGCCATTACTGGCCGACCGACCGGCCGGGGGCCCGCTTTCCTCACATGTGGCTCGATGTGGGGGAGACCGCGTCGACCATCGACTGGTTCGACACCGAGTTCGTCCTGGTCTGCGGCACCGAGGCGAGCGCGTGGTCCGCCGCCGGCGAAGCGTACGCGGGGAACGGACAGATCCCACTGGTCGTACGCACCCTGCCGTTCATGGCGCTCCCGGTCGACATCGGCACGGACGGTGCGGTGCTCGTGCGTCCGGACGGGCACGTGGCCTGGCGCTCCCTCGACGCGACCGGGGCCTCCGTAGAAGCCCTGACCGCGGTCCTCGACGCGGTTCACGGTCGTGGGCGGGCCGATCTGGTCGACGCCGCTCCGGTCCGGCAGCCCAGGCCGATCCAGCCCCCGGACGTCGGGCGATCCACTTCCAGTCCCCGCGAGGAGTTCAGCAGTTCGACCACGCTCGACCGCACCCAGGCAAGGAGATCGTCGTGACCACGACCGCCACCCCCAGCGTCCGGACCGCTACCCGGCCGCTCGAGGACGTGTTCGTCATGGACTCCACCGTCCACGGCTACAACACAACCCGGGAAAACCACACGCCGGGCCCGTTTCGGGAACGAGTGGGGATGCAGTTGTCACAGATGCTCATCGACGGTCACCAGAACTTGGTGCCGGACGGCGACCCCAAGTGGACTCTCAGCAAGGAGCGGTTCCGCCGCGGCGCTGACCCCGAGCTGCTGGGCCGGGCTCTGTTCCATGAGAGCGACACCGACGTGTGCGTCTACCACGGCATCCCGCTTTACGGCATCTACCGTGACGGAGGCTCGCCGCTGTGGGTCGGGAAGGCGATGCGGGAACGGTGGCCCGGCCGAGTCGCCCTTTACGGTCCGGTGTCGCCGTGGGAGCCGGGCGCCGTGGAGGAGGTCGACCGGCTGTTGGACGAGGACGAGGTCGTCGGCATCAAGATGTACCCGATGGACATCATCCGAGGGGAGATCCACAGCTACCGCCTGGATGACCCCGAGATCGCCTACCCGATCCTGGAGCGTATCCAGCAGCGCGGCATCAAGGTCGTCGCCACCCACAAGGCCATGCCCCAGGGACAGGTGCCGAGCGAGCCCTTCGCACCCTGGGACGTCGCGGGCGCGGCATCGACATTCCCCGATCTGACTTTCGAGATCGTGCACGGCGGCATAGCCTTCCTCGAAGAAACCGCCTGGCAGATCCAACGCTTCCCCAACGTCGCGGTCAACCTCGAACAGAGCAGCGCCATTCTCATGATCCGCCAGCCCACTCGCTTTGCACACCTGCTGGGCCAGCTGCTCTTCTGGGGCGGGGAGGACCGTATCTTCTGGTCCTCGGGCGCCATCGGGCGGCATCCGCAACCATTCCTGGAGCGATTCTGGCAATTCGAGATCCCGGAACGCATGCAGGAGGAGTTCGGGTATCCGCCGCTCACCGAGGAGGTCAAGCGGAAGATCCTCGGCCTGAATCACGCCCGGCTGCTCGGCTGGGACGTCGACCAGGTCCGCTCCGGCCTCGCAGCCGACTCGATCGGTCTGACGAAGGAATTGGACGAGCCGTGGAGCGCCGCGTGACGACCCCGACCGAAGCCGACGTCAGGCACTTGCTCAATACGATCATCGATCCGTGCAGCCGCGCAGCGGGCACCCCAGCCGGGCTTGACGACATGGGCCTCGTTCTGGATGTCGAAGTGACCCACGGAGCGCAAAGCAGCGTTCGCGTGACGCTGGGGCTGACAGAGTACGGCTGTCTGATGGGTTCACCGTTCATCGCCGAGGCCTACAAGCTGTTGGAGCCGCTGTTCGGGCCGGACCGCGTCCGCGTCGAGCTGGACGGGCGATTCGAATGGAAGCCGGAGCACATGAGCCCCGGCTACCAGAAGGTTCTCGCGGCTGCGCACGTCGATGGGCGCTTGCGATTGGACCCGAGAGCACACGCCATGCCGCTGCTGATGATCGAGCCCGTCGCGTCGCAAGCCGCCAGTCGCGACCGGCGCTGTCCAACGCAGCGGCACTGAGCTGGCCGAACGAAGGGTGCGCGGATCGCAGCACCTCGAGTCGTGTGCGAGGCAGGCGGTCGACGCGTCGACCGCCTGCCTCGGCACCCGGCACGGCCAGCTGGGCCACCCCGCAGCCGCTCCCGTTTTTTCTCGCCGAGCCCCGTCCCGGATTCGATGTTCTCGTTTTGTACCGGTTTCGGCGCCGGATCTTAGACGCGGCTGAGAGCCAGGACTGGAATCGTTCGGACGCCAGCCAATTTGTCGGCGTAGTCGGCGAAGAACGGGGCATGGTCGGTTTGCTTTTTCCAAACCTGGTCTCGCTCGGCACCGGTCAACTCCCGGACCGACACGGGATAGGTCTCCGTGGCTGTTTCGACGGTGCCTGTGCCGGCGGCGGTCAGGTTCCGGTACCACTGGGGGCTCGTCGGCTGGCCTCCGTTGGTGCCGAATACGTAGAGCGTATTCGCGTCGTCGGCGTCGGCCAGACACACTACCGGGTGCACGTACTCGCGACCGCTGGACCGGCCGCGATGATGCAGGATTACCACGGGCACACCTTCGAGGTGCCCGCCGATCCGGCCGCCGTTAGTGCGAAACTCGGCAATAATCTGCTGGTTCAAGTCGATGTCGCTCATCGTTGTTACCTCTCGACTTCGTCTGGGATTTGTTATGGCTGGATGCCTACGAACTGCACCCGAATTGGTCAGGCATCCCTACCTTCTTCCTTGGGTTGTCCCGGGCCAGTCGTAGGGTTCGGGGACCCGGGGGTGCCGGGTGTGGCTTTCAGGCATCTGCTGTTGGTGTGGCTTCCTTCGATTGGCCGCCCGGCACCCCTCGACGACTCGGCCGCTGATTGAAAATTGCGACTCGATCGCTGCGTAGGGATAGGTCGGCGAGGTCGTCTGTGGGACAACATGCTGGTGCGAGTCGGGAGATGCAGGTGGAACGTGCGTGGGCCGGGGTGGATATCGGCAAGGGACACCATCACGTCGTGGTGATCGACGCCGAGGGCACCCGGATGCTGTCGCGCCGGGTGAACAACGATGAGACGGTGTTGCTGGAGCTGATCGGACAGGTCACGGCGCTGGCCGACGAGGTGCGCTGGGCTGTCGATGTCAGCACCGGTGGCGCCGCGTTGTTGCTGGCGCTGCTGGTCGCCCACGGCCAGCAGGTGTTCTACCTGTCCGGAAGCCAGGTCAATCGTGCTGCTGGCGGTTACCGGGGCGAGGGCAAGACCGACGCGAAAGACGCCGCGATCATCGCCGACCAAGTCCGCATGCGCCGGGACCTGACCCCGCTGCGCGTCGATAACGAGCTCATTGTGGAACTGCGGATGCTCATCGCCCGCCGCCGGGACCTCGCCGGTGACCGCGTCCGCCTGGTCAACCGGCTGCACGAGCAACTGTTGGGCATCAGCCCCGCCCTGGAACGCGTCCTGGACCTGACCAACCGCGGGCCGCTGGTCTTGCTCACCCACGTCCAGACCCCGGCTGCCGTCCGCCAACTCGGCGCGGCTGGACTCGAAGAATGGCTGCGCACGCAGAAGGTTCGCAACGCCACCACGCTGGCCGCCACTGTCGCGACAGCTGCGGGCTCCCAGCAGACCACCCTTCCCGGTGAGCGGTTGGCCGCGCAGCTCGTCGCGGACATGGCCAAGGGGGTGATCGCCCTCGATGAGCAACTCAAACACACCGACAAGCTCATCGAGGGCCGGTTTCGCCGCCACCGGCACGCCACCATCCTGCTGAGCATGCCCGGCATCGGGGCACTGCTCGGCGCGGAGTTCCTGGCCGCCACCGGCGGCGACTTGACCGCGTTCGCCTCCGCCGACCATCTGGCCGGCTACGCCGGCCTGGCCCCAGCACCCCGCGATTCCGGCCGGATCAGCGGCAACCTGCACCGTCCCCGCCGTTACCACCGCGGCCTGCAACGCGCCCTCTACACCTCGGCCCTGGTCAGCATCCGCTGCCACGACCCATCGCGAATCTTCTATGACCGCAAGAGATCCGAGGGTAAACGCCACACCCAAGCCGTCCTCGCCCTGGCACGCCGACGTGTCAACGTCGTGTGGGCACTGCTGCGCGACCAGCGGTGCTTCGAGCCAGCACCGCCACAAGCTACCGCTGCCTGACGTAATCACCTTGACAACCTCATTGAAAATCGACCGGGCTCAACTCGGCTCCCATGCGTCTCAACCAACCCGCTGGCGTCTCTATGCCGATCCGGTCCGAGAACCGCCGGCCCGGCGTGGAGACATGGCACCGTGACTCGCGGCGCGGCCCGGTCGCCTGTACCACGGCGGCGCACTGTTCGACGTACCACCCCATCGCACCCGATGTTCCGTTGGTGCGTTAAGGCTCGCGCATGGTCCTCCCCGGACAGAAGCGTGGTACGGGGGATCGACCTGACAGGGGCCGAGGATCACGTATCCGTTCACCTCGATTTCGGCGAGGCACGGTGGGCGCCCGGAGTTCGTAATGCGGCGAGCAATGATACGGCCACCTGCCAGTCGATCCATGTCAGGGGCCAACTCCACAGTAATGCGACCGGAGGACGCCGATGGAGTAGTACGCCTACACCTTGTTCGCCTCCGACTATTCGCGTGCGAAATCCGACAGGGTGAGCTGGACTGGGGCCGACATCGTTATGGGCTTCTCCTCGGATCGGGCGATTATTGTGGTCAAGCCTCTATCTGAGCTGCCTGCTTCGTCAAGCTCCTGGGGGATTGGGTGACTCATGGGCAAGAACCGCTTCCCCTCGTGCAGCTGGGTGGCTCGTCGATCTTGTGCTGACCGATGAAGTATTGACGCCTGGGGTGTTCTTACGCCACGCGCAAAGGCCGTACGCCAACCGACTGCGGTTGGCGAAGGCGGGCATCGGGAACCCGACCGGAGCCCGTTCCGTTCGGAGGTCCGTCGGAGGCGGTCGAGGAAGCGCAGCCCGCCGCGGAACGAGTGTCGCCGCTCGTCGAGCGGCCCCGGAAACCGCGGCTCGAACTCCGCTGTCTGGTACTCGGCGAGGTTCTGCGCGAACAGGACGAGCCGCGGTTCGTTCGCCGCGTCTGCTACCGCCAGCGGTCATGTGCTCTGGACATCCTTCCTGTGGTGCCGCTAAACTACATACAGTTTGGCGCCTTCGGCAAGGCGAACGCACAGACCGATTGGGACATGACGCGCGCGGCGTCATTCTGCTCGCTGGACTCGAATACGGATCCGCTGTGTGCTCTTCGCGACACGTCGGCCACTGGCCATGCGAGCACCGGAAAATTTGTCAGACAACGATAAGCAAGTTGTAAGCGTGAGGCACGTCAGCGTAGCGACGATGTGGGCCCTGACGGTCACCGCAGGCCCTTCGCCGAGCCGGCGGGCGTCGTCGGCGGCCGGATGGCGTTCGACTTCGACAACTGAGAGCGCGTTATCGAGCCGGCCGCCAGGTGCCGGCAGTGGCGCCGTCCGGGTGGCCGCAAGTGATCAGTGGAGGCGCGATGCCCACATTCGTCCTTGTACCCGATGCGTGGCTGGTCATGGCATCCGGTAGCACGGCGACTGCGGGAGCGCGGATTCGACGCGACACCGGTCACGCTGCCCCTTCTGTCCCACGGCAGCCGGCCGACGAGTTGCGCCTCGCCGGCGCAGTCGACGCCCTGGCCGGTGAACTGGTTGCCCGTGGCTCGTCGGAGGTGGTGCTGGGGTCGGGCAAGGCTGGGGCGGCTATCCCGTGACCGGCGCGGCGCACGCCCAGCGGGTCCGGTCCGCTCGGTCGTCCATTGCAACGCTCTCGTTGCCACGTCTGGCGCTCGACGTTATGCCGTCAACCGATAGCCGCGCCATTTCCTGAAAGCCGGGGGAGCGAAGGCGAACTGCCTGCCAGGGAACGTGGAGAATGCGCAGGTCGACAGCGGAGTTGGCCGAGAATTGCGCTCAAGGGCAGGTCTACGAAATCCGGGGATTCGTCGACGGAGTCTCAGGTGAGTGTGCCCAGTCGATGCTGGCCAGCGACGCCACGAGCGACCGAAAGGTCCGTACGTCCCAGCCCGTGAGGGTGCGCCAGCGCTCCAGTCGGTAGGCCAGCGTATTCGGGCTTATCTGAAGTCGGCGTCCGCTCTCCGCGAGTGAGAAGCCCGCGCGGGCAAACGCCCGGACTGCGTCGGCAAGGGCCGGGTTGTCCAAGGCGACATCTCTGCCATGCCGCATGATGGGCCGTAGCCGGTGGCGGAAGGTGTGGAGGAGGACCTGCAGCCAGTCCTCGGCAAAACGGACGTCACGCCTCAATCGGAGTGCGGCTTCGAGCGAGTCCCGGGCATCCACGACGGAGACGGCAGCGCCTTCGATCCCTGGGCGCGAAAGACCGATTCCCGCCGGCGCGTCTGGTGAAACGCTGCGAAGGGCTGTCAGAAGTGTCTCATCGGTCCCTTGCCCGATCATGACCGTCACTGCCCCGTCGTCAGTCACCAATGCCGGCAGTCCCGACTCGGCGAGCGCGGCGTCGAGGCGGTCGATATCGCCCAGGCCGGTCAGCGTGGTGCAGAGAGCAACGAAGCCGGTATTCGGATCGAAGTCCAGAGCCCGAGCGACCCGCCTCCCCTCGGCCACGTCAACGGGCGTACGAAGCGTGTCCAGAAACTGGCGACGGAGGGCAACGCGGGTGGTTGTCGCAGATCGCTGTTCGATTGCGTGCGCACTCGCAGCCGCATTTGTGACCCGGTGCGACGAGGACCACAACGGAGCCACTTCACCCAACAGTTGCGCGGAAAGATCGGGCTCGTGGTGCGTCGCTCGTACCAGAAGCTCGTTCCATATCTCCTGATACACAACCTGACACGCCTCGACCAGGTCAGGCAGGTTGATCCTCTGCGCGGCTCGCCTCCTGCCAAGCGCACGCACGCGATTGACCATCGCCGGCGACGGGGGGACGCGGTCTCTCAATCCTGCCAGGATCTCAAGGAGATGGGCATGAACCTGCTCGCGGTGTTCCTCTTCGGGGACCTGGGCGTAGCCGCGAATCTCGCGGCGGACCCGCTCGACGATCCTGCAGGCCAGCTCGTCGACGTCTTCGAGCATCTCGTTGAGCAGCGCGGCGACCGGCGACATGTCCGTGGAATCCTCAAGATCTTGGCGCAGACTTCGGGTTTTGCAGTATAGCCCCTTGTCGGACCGCCGATTTACGCTGCATTGGCGTGCTGGAGGCGGCGCGCCCTGGCCGTTCGAGGCATCACGGACGACGCATGCGTGCATCGCACGGACGTCGTTTCCTGTGGGCCCTGAAGAAATGATGAGGAGTGGAAGTGAGCCAACGACGGCCCACGCGAGCTCAAGACGTCCCGGACGGGGAGCTGGTGCCCGATGAACTGGACATCGAGCTGTTCAGACACGCGTGCAGCTCCATACTCGACGAGATCGAACTCAATCTGACCAGGACCGCATACAGTCCGCTGATCTACGACTACAAGGACTATGTCGTCGGGCTGTTGGACAACAGCTTCGCCTTGCTGAGTCAATCGGAGCTCAGCCTGCCCGCGTTCGTCGCCGACCTCGGACCGGTGGTTGCCGATGCCGTTGGCGTCGTTCGTGCGGAGAACCTCGCCCCAGGTGACGTCCTCGTCTCGAACTATGCGGCCGCCCAGGGCCATCACCTCAACAACGTGGTGATGATCGCGCCCATCTTCCAGGAAGACCGCGTTATCGCCTATGTCGCAATCCGGGGCCACTGGGCCGACGTGGGTGGGCTCGAGCCGGGGTCGATGAGCTGGAACGCGCGCGACATCCATCAGGAGGGGACCCAGTATCGCGGGCTCCGGATCATGCGGGCCGGCGAGATCGTCCACGAGAACGTGGCCACCTGTCTCGCCAACACCCGATTCGAGGAATACGTGCGTGGTGACCTGATGGCGCAACTGGGTGGCTGCCAGTTGGGCCTGAGCAGGTGGCAGGAGCGAATCACGTCCCGATGGACTTGTGAAGAAGTCGAAGCCTTCACGTCGGCTCAGATGGGGCAGAGTGCGACGCTGGCCCGGAGCAGGGTCGCTGCCCTGCCCGATGGCGCCTTCACCGCGACATGTCGTACCGACGATGCCGGCGTCCCCGGCACCGATCCGCTGCAGTTCACGGTCCGGGTCGAGATCGACGGGGACCGCATGATTATCGACTTGACTGCTGTCCCGGATCAGGTCGAGGCACCCATCAACAGTAATGCTGCTGTCGGGGACGCTCGGGTGGCCTACAAGTCGGTGATCGCACCTGATCATCCGACGGACGAGGGTCTCTTCGCCCCGTTGGAAGTGCGCACCCGGCCGGGAAGCATCCTGACCGCGAGCAAGGGTGCCGCCATGGGGCACTGGAACAGCACGATGCCGACGGTCGTCGATCTCGTGTTGCAAGCCTTCGGCACCTGCAGTTCGGACCTTGCCCCCGCCGGCCACCACGCGTCCATCGGCGGCTTCATCTTTTCCGGCAGGCGCCCCGACGGGTCGTGGTGGCAGAGCGTCGACACCGCCGGCGGTGGCTGGGGAGCCAGCTCTCGAGCCGACGGTTTCAGCCCATTGAGGACGCTGAGCCATGGCGACAACCGGTCCATTTCAGTCGAAGTGCTCGAAGGCTCCTTCCCACTCACCGTGGAACACGTCCGTTACCGGCCCGACACCGGGGGGCGGGGGCGGTATCGCGGCGGCTGTGGTGTCGAACGATTGATCACCACGAACGAGGATGCCTATCTGACCACGTCCGTGGAGCGGACCCTCGACCCACCCTGGGGAGTCGCCGGTGGCGAACCAGGCGTGCCCGGTGGTGTGGATGTCTGCGTTCCCGGCGCTGATACGTGGGTCGCATACAACAAGGCCTCATCGGTCGCGCTTCCCGCCGGAAGTCGAGTCCGCATTCGAAGCGCCGGTGGCGGAGGCTGGGGCCCGCCCGCCGACCGGGACCCGGCCGCACATGCTGCTGACTTGCGCGACGGCTTCGTCACGAAGCTCTGACCGACCCCAGCGTGAAAGGAAGAAACCGAATGACGACGGAGCCTCTGCGGGATGAAACCCAGAGCGCCGCGCGGATGGGAGTCGACATCGGAGGGACGTTCACAGACGTCGCCGTGGTTGACGTCAACGGACGACTGCGAATCGGTAAGACTCTGACGACGCCTCACCGCGAGGAGGAAGGCGTCGTCGCCGCGATATCGCAGTCCGGCACGGCCCTCGACGAAATCGATGTCCTTGTTCACGGAACCACCCTGGTCATCAATGCGCTGGTCGAGCGCCGGGGGGCGAAGCTGGCGCTCGTCACGACACTGGGGTTTCGTGACGTCTACCTGATGGGGCTCGGCAATCGGGCCGAAAACTTCAACATCTTCTACCGTCGCGACGAACCACTTGTCCCGCGACATCTGGTCTACGAGGTGGACGAGCGAGTCGATGCCTCCGGTAACGTGGTGCGCGCCTTACCCACCGGCTCCATCAGCGAACTCGCCGAGCGACTGCGGAACGACGAGGTCGAAGCTGTCGCCATTGCCTTCCTGAATTCCTATGCCTTTCCTCATCACGAGGAAGAGATGGCCGCCGCGCTCGCCGCCGAACTACCCGGTATCTACATCACGACCTCTTCGAGGGTGAGCAGGGTCTGGCGCGAGTACGAGCGTTTCAGCACAAGTGTGGCTAATGCCTACGTCGGGCCGGTCATCGACCGATACTTCACGGCAATCGAACAAGCGCTCGGCGACATGGACTTTCGTGCGGCATTCGTGGTCCTGGATTCCAACGGGGGAGCTCTCTCAATACCCGCGGTCAAACAATTCCCTGTCAGGCTCCTTGAGTCCGGGCCGGTCGGGGGTGTCCTCGGAACTCGTGACGTGGCCCAAGCGCTGGCGCTCGATCATGTGATCTCCTTTGACATGGGCGGCACGACCGCGAAATCTGCGTTGGTCGAAAACGGAAACTTCGGTTCGATCGATGTCTCGTGGCCGGTAGGTTATGCGACTGGATACCCGGTTCAGGCACCCTGCGTGGACATTGTCGAGGTAGGGGCGGGCGGAGGATCCATCGCTTGGGTGGACGAGAGCGGTCGCCTGCGCGTCGGGCCGCGCTCGGCGGGTGCGGATCCCGGACCTGCTTGCTACGGGAACGGAGGAATTGACCTCACCGTCACCGACGCGAACGTATATTGTGGACGCCTGCAGCGCGACTTCTTTCTGGGCAGCATCGAGATCCACCCCGAACTCGCAGCCGCAGCCGTGGAGCGCGTCGCCGACAAGGTGAATATGGATCCTCTGCGGCTTGCGCTCGGGGTGCTGCGGCTCGCGAATCTCTCCATGGCCGAGGTCGTACGCAGGCAGTCGGTTGTCAGGGGCCGCGACCCGCAACTGCTGACGATGGTCGGGTTCGGGGGTGCGGGGCCACTTCACGCCTGTGACGTCGCGATGGAGGTCGGTGTGCCGCGGGTGATCATTCCCGTGTGTCCTGGCCACTTCTCGGCGCTGGGAATGCTGAACGCCGATATCCGCTTCGACCGCGCTGACATAGTCCACGAATCTTTGGACGATTTCGACTGTGCCACGGTCAATGCGCGTCTTCGTGAAATCGGTGCGAACTTGACGAGCGTAGTAGATGACCATGTCGGCGCCGCAGGTGATCCGGTATTCGACTACGCGCTGGCCCTGCGGTATCAGGGGCAAGAGCACACATTGCACATTCCGGCCCCTCGGTTCGGACTGCGTATCGACCCCGACGACATGAAGTATTTCCGCCAGTCTTTCGAGGCCGAGCATCGCATACGTTATCGGCACGATCATTCCGACTCTGTGGTGGAGGCCGTTGGTGTCTCCGTCGGTGTACGACGCGCGCTACCCCAGGTGCGTCTGGCCTCGGTTCCGTCTTATGGCGGAGCGGGGCAAAGTGAGGAGCGGCTTGTTCACTTCACCTCCGATGGCGGCCACTTGACCGCGTTCGTGGAGCGAGGCTCTCTTCGCGAGGGCGACAAAGTGCAAGGGCCCGCAGTCGTCTACGAAGAGGGAGCGAACATCGTCATCCCACCCGGCGCTGTGGCGGTGGTTCTGGCGGGTGGCCACCTGGATATCGATCTGGTCGGCGGCGACAAACAATAGCAGCGTTTTCTCGGATCCATCCGACCCACACAGAGAGGTGTGGCATGAGCGGAATGACACAACTATCGGAAATGCATGCTGTCGATCCGGTGGCCAGACGGCGAGCGGTCATGGCGAGCACTGTCGGGTCGGTTCTGGAGTTCTACGAGTTCGTCATCTACGGGACCGCCGCGGCCCTCGTGTTCCCCAAGCTCTTCTTCACCGGACTCGATCCGCTGGCAGCGACGTACCTGTCGTTCGGCTCACTCGCGGTCGGGTTCGCCGCTCGACCGCTGGGAGGTCTGATCTTCGGTCACTTCGGTGATCGCTACGGCCGAAAGCGCATGCTGGTGATCACGATGGCACTGATCGGGTCCAGCACCGTTCTGATGGGCTTGCTTCCCACATCTGCACAGGTGGGTTCCTGGGCTGCGGTCATACTCGTCACGCTCCGCCTCGTTCAGGGCATCGCGCTCGGTGGCGAGTGGAGCGGGGCTGTATTGACCTCGATGGAGCATGCGCGACCCGACCGGCGCGGCTTCGTGACTAGCCTGGTCTCGGCGGGTGGACCGGCAGGGATCGTGCTCGCCAGTCTGGTGACCGCCTTGGTCGCAGCCTTGACGGGGAAGGAATTCCTGACGTGGGGATGGCGGGTGCCCTTTCTCCTGGGCATCGTTCTCTTCGTCGTGGCACTTTATTTGCGACGCCGGGTCACCGAATCTCCCCAGTTCGCGGCGGTCGTCGCGGATTCCGCGGTGCGCAGTGAGCGGGCACCGGTCATCGCGGTACTGGGGCGCTATCCGTTCCAGGTCGTCATGGGGATGCTCGGATCGATCGCGCCGCTGTTCCTGCAATCCATGGTCTCCACGTTCGTGGTGACCTACTCGGTCTCGGCCGGGCTCGACCGCTCCCTGGTACTGACGACGGTCTCGGCGGGGAATGCGGCGCTGATCGTCATCCTGACCGCCACCGCGATATTGTCTGACAAGGTGGGTCGCAAGCCGGTGTTGCTTCTCGGTGCGGCGCTGGGGGTTGTCCTCGCCTGGCCGTTCTTCTGGCTTCTTCAAGGGGCCACGGTAGGCGGGCTGATCGTTGCGGTGGCAATCATCAACCCGGTCGTCGTGGGGGCGATGAGCGGACCGCTGGCCGCCTGGCTGGGCGAGCAGTTCCCGACTCGAGTCCGCTACACTGGAACCTCGTTGAGCTACCAGGCAGCGGCTACTCTGGGCGCGGGGCTGGCGCCGGTTGTCGCCACCGCATTGCTCACAGCAGGCGGAGGCAGCCCGTTCTACATCGCCGGGCTCGTTGCTGTGTTGTCGGCACTCGGTGGGGTGGCGATTGTGCTGACGCGGTCACGTCAGACCGCGCCGAGCCCTGTCCCCAACGTCGACAGGCCCGATCCGAAGCCGGTGTCCGATCCCGGCTGAACAATTGCGGCTGCGGTTCTTGTGCCGGTTCGGCGGATCAGGTCGAGGGGTCTTGGAGGATTTCGCGGTTGAGGGTGACGTTGAACGACTCGAAGAGGGCGTTGTCGGCACTGGAGCCGTCCGTGCCACCACAGCGAGGCTCAATGCCCTGGTCACCGGCGACCTCATCCAGGTGCGCATCCCTACCACCGTCGGGCACGGCGAATTGATACGAAAGGCCGGCGTGACGGCGCTGTGCCCGCTGACCGGCTCGGTCTCCGCGGGCACAGCGCCGTCACGGGCGTCGGGCCTACTGCTGGATCGCCTTGGCCTGCAGGAACTCTTCCAGGCCTGCGACGCCCAGCTCGCGCCCGAGGCCGGACTGCTTGTATCCGCCGAACGGTGCCCTCGAGTTGTATGCTGCGCCGTTGATGTCGATCGACCCGGCTTGGAGTCGCCCGGCGACGGCGAGGGCCCGGTCCCGGTCGGCCGACCACACACCGCCGGCGAGGCCGTACCGCGAGTTGTTGGCGATCGCGACAGCGTGGTGGTCGTCGTCGAAGGGGATGACCGCGAGCACGGGCCCGAACACCTCTTCCTGAGCCAGTGTGCTCTCCGGATCCACATCGGCGAGCACCGTGGGCGCGACGTAGTGCCCGGTCGGCAGGTCAGCCGGTCGAGCCGTTCCGCCAGTGATCAGCCGGGCTCCTTCGGCAACAGCGGTTTCGATGAAATCCACCACGCGTTTCCGCTGCGGCCCGGACGCAACCGGTCCCATCCGGGTCGTCTCCTCGGTGGGGTCGCCGACCGTCGTTCGCGACGCGGCGGCCTCGGCCATGTCAACGGCCTCGGCGTAGCGGCTTGCCGGCACCAACATGCGGCTCCAGGCGCTGCACGTCTGACCGCTGTTGAGGAATGCATTCGCCACCCCGACCTTTACCGCGGTGGCGAGATCGGCGTCTTCGAGAATGATGTTGGCCGACTTGCCGCCCAGTTCCAGCGCCACCGGCCGTACGCGCGCTCCGCACAGGCCACCGATGTGCCGGCCCACCGCCGTCGATCCGGTGAACGAGACCATGTCGACGTCCGGATGGTCGACCAGCGCCTCACCGACCTCAGGGCCGCGGCCGAGCACGAAGTTGAGCACGCCGGGGGGCAGGCCCGCCTCCGCGACGGCCTCGAACAGCTGCCACACCACGAGCGGGGTCACCTCGCTCGGCTTCAACACGACCGTGCAGCCCGCGGCGAGAGCAGGAGCGATCTTGCAGAGGATCTGGTAGAGGGGATAGTTCCACGGCGTGATCGCGGCGACGACTCCGACCGGTTCGTGGACGATGGTGGAGTTGCGGACGGTTTCGGTGAACCGATGGCTGTCGAGCAGATCGCAGTAGTCGGACAGGACCTGGACCGGCAGGGCGGCCTGAATCCGCGTCGTCAGGCGGATCGGGCAACCAAGGTCGGCGGTGATCGTTTCGGCGAGGGACTGCTGTCGCGCGCCCAGTGCGTCCCGCAACGCGACGAGATGGGCCTTCCGTTGCTCCGGTGTGGTCGTGGCCCAGCCCGGAAGGGCACGGCGCGCCGCGGACACAGCTGCACCGACATCCCCGGCACTGCCCATCCGCACCGTGGTGATGGTTTCTTCCGTGGCCGGGTTTTCCACCTCCAGACGCTCCGAGCCGATCGCGGGCACCCAGGAGCCCTCGATGAAGAACTGGTCGTACGGCGGCACAGGCCCTCCCGGTTCGAGCTGGTGAAATCGTGTGAGAGATATTGCCGATATCGGCATGATCTTCGATCGATCGATCGATCGAAAGCCAAACATGTTCCGCGACCGATGTCAATGCGATATACGACAGGCCTGCAATAGGCAGAATGAGAAAGGGGTCCCGGTGTCCGAGGAGAATTCGTCGTCAGTCCGGTGGTCGGTGGAAGGCCGGCTCGGACGGATCACGATCGGAGCCCAGGGTGGTCTGTCCACTGAGGACACGGAGTTCGGGCGCTGCATGTCGGCCGCTGTCCGGGCACTGTCCGATGACCGGGCGGTCCGTGCCGTGGTGCTCAGGAGTGCCGGCCGGGTCTTCTGCGCCGGCCTCGATCTCGAACAGGTACCGGGTCTGGCCGACGCGCGGACCGCGCAGCGGCTGCTTCGGGAGCTGAACGCCGGGTTCGCCGATCTCGCCGAGCTGCCCAAGCCGGTGGTGGCGGCCGTCGATGGTGCCGCGTTCGGCGGTGGCGCGAATCTCGCGCGGGCCTGTGACTTCATCGTGGCGTCCGAGAAGGCGACGTTCTGCGAGGCGTTCGTTCGCATCGGCCTGGCCAGTGATGTGGGCAGCCTGTACACCCTGGTGCGGCGCGTCGGCCACCAACGGGCCCGTGAGCTGTTGATGACGGGCCGGGTCGTCGGAGCCGAGGAGGCGCTGCGGATTGGCGCCGTGGACGAGGTGGTTGCGTCCGATCGGCTTGAGCAACGGGCGGACGAGTTGGCCGGAAGTCTCGCCGACGGGCCACCGCTGGCGATGGCTGCGATCAAGGCGGGACTCGCCCGGAGCGGTGGAATGGGGCTGCGCGAGTCGCTCGCGCTCGAGATGGATCTGCAGGCGACCCAGTTCGCCTCGCAGGACTTCCACGGCGCGGTCGCCGCCTTCCGCGAGAAGCGGCCGTTCGAGTTCGACGGCCGCTAGCAGGCATCACACAGGGAGCGACGCGGCGGCGTCCCGAACACCGGGGCGACGCCGCGCCCCCTCATCAACCAAGGGGAGTGCGCATTCGTATCGGTCCGGCTTGTTCGAGCACATCAGCACCTACGCCGATCGAGGAAACCGTCCGCCGGGGCGGCGCACCTTGGCCTGTCACACAAGCCTGCCGGCTGGGCGAG
Organism: Amycolatopsis pithecellobii; assembly: GCF_009707865.1. GTDB lineage: Bacteria > Actinomycetota > Actinomycetes > Mycobacteriales > Pseudonocardiaceae > Amycolatopsis_E > Amycolatopsis_E pithecellobii. Next base: position 34,475 of record NZ_WMBA01000048.1, on the reverse strand, counting down.
GAGGTGGCACACGCGCGCGGTCGCCTGCTTTCAACAGATTACTGGGCAGCGTGCGGCCGACCGCGTTTTCGGCGGCTGTGGCGGCCCGCAGCAGGAGTTCGAGGTTTACGCCCGTTTCGACGGCCATGTCCTGGCAGAGGTACACAAGCTCTTCAGTGGCAACGTTTCCACTCGCACCCGGTGCGAACGGGCATCCGCCGAGACCGCCGATCGAGGCGTCGATGTCCACGATTCCCACCTGCATCGCGGCAAGGATGCCGGCGAGCCCGGCGCCGCGGGTGTTGTGCATGTGCAGACCGATCGGAGTCGATGCCACCCGCTCGCGCACCGATTCCACGAGCTCCACAATTCGCGTGGGAGTCGCCGTCCCGATCGTGTCGGCCAAGCAGACTCGATCGACACCCGATTCGTGTGCGTGCCCGACGACCTCGTGCACTCTCGCCGGGCTGGTTGGCCCGTCGAAGGGACAGTCCCACGCGGTGGCAACGATCACCTCACACTGGCCCCCGACCTTCTGCACCGCTGCCACGATCTCGGGTATCGCGTCGGTGGCCTCCCGCGTCGAACGGCCGGCATTCGCCTGACTGTGGCCGTCGGCGGCCGAGACGACGTATTCCAGATTCGTGATGCCGGCGTCGATCGCGCGGTCGGCTCCCCGTGAGTTCGCGACGAGCGCCGACCATTCGATCTCGGGCCATCGATGAAGCTCGGCGGCGACCTGGTCGGCGTCGGCCATGGCTGGGACGGCACGGGGCGACACGAACGCGGTCGCTTCGATTCTCCGCAGACCGGCAGCGACAAGGCTTTCGAGGAGGCGCAGTTTGTCAGCGGTCGGAATGGGTTTTTCGATCTGCAGGCCATCCCTGGGCCCCACCTCTCTGAGATTGATGGCAGCGGGAAGGGACAAGGGAAAGCCGCTCAATGGCACTCCTTCTGGTCCACGCCTTCCGGCGTCGAAGCGAGAATCTCGCTGAATACCTCGGCGTTGTGGTAACCGGGTTCGGCGGGGCCGGCCCAGCGTACGGACCCCGGAGACGCCGAGAACTTCGGGACGACACCGGGCCCGAGCACGTTCTCGCCGACTCTCTCGTCGTAATGGGGGACCAGCATCTCCCTGGCACGGAAGTGCGGGTCGGAAACGATTTCCTCCGCCGTCCACAACGGACCGGCGACGACGTCGGCATCATCGAGCAGCCGTTGCACGGTGGCCGCGTCGTGCCCGGCCACCCACTCCGCGACGATTCCCTCGACAAGGTCCTGGTTCCGCCCGCGGTCCACATGCGTCGCGAACCGGGGATCGTCCGCCAGTTCCGGGCGGGCCATGGCCCGGCACAGCCGCCGGAAAACCGTGTCCTGATTGGCCGCGACGATGATCCAGACTCCGTCCGCCGTTTTGAACAGATTCGACGGCGCGATGCCGTCCAGTCGCGTACCCGAAGGCCGGCGGATACGGCCGAGACGATCGAATTCCGGGATCATGGATTCGGTCAGCGCGAGGCAGGATTCAGCCAGCGAGACATCGACGACCTGCCCCAGGCCTGTCCTCGACCGGTGCTGCAGCGCTGTCACGGCACCGAGCGCGGCGAACAGGCCCCCGAGTGAGTCGCCCAGGGAGATGGCCATTCGTGGTGGCGCCTGTCCCGGATATCCGTTGATCGCCCGCAAGCCCCCCATCGCCTCGGCCACGGATGCGTATCCAGGTCGCTCGCTGTACGGGCCCGTCTGCCCGAACCCCGAGACCCGGACCAGGACGAGCCCCTTGTTCACCCCCGATAACGTGGGGTAACCCAGATTCCATTTCTCCATTGTTCCCGGCCGGAAATTCTCGACCACCACGTCGGCCATCCGTGCGAGTTCGAGGAACAGATTCTGGCCGTCCGGCGAACGAAGATCCAACGTGATACAGCGCTTGTTCCGTGCCTGCACGGTCCACCAAAGGTGGTGGTCGCGATAGGCTTCCTGGCCCCAGGTTCGTAACGGGTCGGGACGATCGGGCGCCTCCACCTTGATCACGTCGGCGCCGTAGTCGGCGAGCAGCCGGGTCGCAAACGGACCGGCCACCACGGAGCCGAGTTCGATGACACGAATTCCGGTCAGCGGGCCGTGTTCGGTCCGCACCGTGGGCTCTGGGGGCATGGGTGCCCGCACTCCTTTCTGTGCAAGAAACTCAGGTACGCAGTACGAACGGATCTTCCATCCGGCCCTGATCCAGGTTGACCCAGACACTCTTGGGGTGGCAGTACTCGTTCAGTACCGACGGGCCGTTCTCGACTCCCATGCCGCTCTGCTTGAAACCCGCACGCGGGGACAGCGGTGACATCGCCCGGTAAGTGTTGACCCATATCGTTCCGCACTCCAGTGATTCCGCCATCCGGTGGGCACGCCCGAGATCCGATGTCCATACTCCGGCGGCGAGACCGAATTCGGTGTCATTCGCCTGCCGGACGACCTCGTCTTCCGTGGTGAAACGCAGGGCCGCCATCACCGGACCGAAGATTTCCTCCTGGCAAATGGTGTGCGTATTCTCGACCCCGGTGAAAATCGTCGGCTGATAGAACCACCCGTCGCCCTGTCCGACGGGCCGGGCACCCCCCAGCAGGAGATCGCCACCCTCCCGCAGGCCCAGTTCGACGTAGCGTTCGACCTTCTCGACCTGTTCCCTGAGCGCAAGGGGCCCGAGTTCGGTGGTCGCCTCCAGCGGATCGCCGATGCGAATCGACTTCGCGCGATCGACCACCTTCGCCAATACCTCGTCGTAGATCGAATCCTGAAGGAAAACTCGTGAACCCGCGATACAGCTCTGCCCGCCGGCCGCGAAGATCCCCGCCACGATGCCGGTCGCCGCGTTGTCCAGGTCCGCATCCGCGAAGACGATATTGGGCGATTTTCCACCCAGCTCCAGCGCCACGCCCGCGAGCCGGCTGCCCGCTTCCCGGGCGATAGCACGGCCGGTCGCGGTACTGCCGGTAAAGGCGATCTTGGCGACTCCCGGATTCCGGACCAGTGGTGCGCCGGCCTCGGTTCCGTAACCGGTGACGATGTTGATGACACCGGGTGGAAATCCCGCCTGATCGAACAGTTGCGCCAGGGCGAGCACGGAGGCGGCGGTGTGTTCGGACGGTTTGACCACCACGGTGTTTCCTGCCGCGAGTGCGGGCGCGACCTTCGTGGTGGTCAGCAACAACGGCGAATTCCAGGGGGTGATCGCGCCGATCACCCCGAGCGGTTCCCTGCGTGTGTAGTTGAGGATCGCCGGATCCAGTGTGTTCAGCAGTTCACCGTTGACCTTGTCGGCCAGGCCGCCGAAGTAGTGATAGTACTCGGGCAGCGTTTTGACCTGGCCCAGCATTTCCCGCAGGAGCTTGCCGTTGTCGAGCGACTCCTTGCGGGCCAGTTCTTCGGCGTTCTCCTCGATCAGGTCGCCGAGGCGCCTGAGCAGCTTTCCGCGTTTGGTCGGGGTGAGCCGGGGCCAGATCCCGTCCGAAAAGGCGTTCCGCGCCGCGACGACGGCATCGGCGACGTCCACGTGGTTGCCCCGTGCGGCCCGGTACCACGGCCGGCCCGTTGCCGGGTTGAAGCTGTCGAAGTATTCACCTGTCGCCGGTGGACGCCAATCCCCGCCGATGAAATGGTCGTAGTATTGCTCAGTCATGCCGCTCGGCCTTCGAGCCAAGTTGCGAACTGCGGGTGAAGAATTTGACGACCTGGCGGAGCGCGGGCTGGCGTGCGACCCGATAGCCCAATTCGCGACCGTACTTGCTGCCCATGACACGATCGGGCAAGCCCCGGTGAAGCTTGGCCGTGACCGGCGCCGATGGGACGGTTCCGGAGCCGTCAAGGTCGTCCAGCACCGTTTTCGCCGCGTTGTGCCCGTTCGCGCCCATGACACCGCCGCCGGGGTGGGTACCCGAACCGCAGAGATAGTAACCGCCGACCGGAGTCCGGTAGTCGGCCAGCGCGGGAATCGGCCGGTTGCCGAAGAGCTGGTCGAAGTACATTGCTCCGTGGAAGATGTTGCCACCGGTCAGGTGATATTCGCGTTCCAGGTCCAGCGGGGTGAGCACGACCCGGTCCAGAATATGCTCGCGGAGATTCGGCGCGTAACGGAACACCGTCTCGAGAACCGCGTCGGCGAACTCGTCACGTTTTTCGTCCCAGGTGGTACCGGCGAGTTCGTAGGGAATCTGCAGTACGCCAAGGGTCATCGTGTGTTTGCCGGGGGGCGCGAGAGTCGGATCGGTCGTGGACTGGATCATCGCTTCGACCACGAATTCGTCCGGTAGTTCACCGCGCCGTTGAGCTTCCCACGCCAGCTCGAACGCTTCCACCGAGGCGTTCATGATCTGCTGGGCTTCGTGCTGGGGACCGCGGCCAGGGGGAAAGCCGATGTACTCGGGAAGTTCATCGATAAGCAGATGAATTCGCGCCATGGAACCGCGGTAGTCGAACTGGCCGATCGACTTCCTGACCGCGGGCTTCAGCGCTCCGCTGGGCAGCAGGTCGAGCGAGCGCAACGGATCGGCGTTCGATACGACTACGGGCGCATGGAAGATTTCGCCCGACTGCAGCCGTACCCCGGTGGTGCGACCGCGTGACACCAGCACCTCCGCCACGGGCGAACTGACCCGGATGACCGCGCCGTGGGCCTCGGCCGACTTCGCGATCGCTCCCGTGATGCCGCCCATCCCGCCCTTGACCAGGCCCCATTGGCCGAGGTGACCCTTGAATTCGCCGACCGAATGGTGTCCGTACACACCTGCCGTGCCCGGGGTCGACGGGCCACCCCAGATCGATACCATGCCGAAGAAGGTGAACAGTCCCTTGATGTTGCCGGACTCGAAGTAGCGATCAAGAAGGTCCTTGATCGAGGACAGCACGAACTCGTCGAAAAGTCCCTCTGCGCCTGCCTCTTCGAAAGCGCGCATGACCTCGGAGCGGCTGGTCGGAGGTCGCATGAGAAACGGCGTGATAATGGACGCGAACTGCTTGACGTGAAGGCCGAAATCCAGGAACGACTTGGCGTCGGCCTCGCTGAACTTGGCCAGCTCCTTGAGGGTGCGGTCCATGTCCTTCCAGAGGAACAGGTGACTGCCGTCCGGGAAGATACCGACCTCGAGTGCGTCGTTCTGGTACAACTCGAGCCCGTATCTCTCCAGCTCCAGGTCCCGCAGGAGCTCCGGCCGGAGCAGGCCCGCGATGAACGCGCAGGAAGACCACTGGGCGCCGGGGATGAGTTCTTCGGTGACACACGCACCACCGACCACATCGCGGGCCTCGAGCACGAGGACACGGCGGCCCGCCCGGGCAAGATAGTTCGCCGTGATCAGACCATTGTGACCGGCACCGACGACAATCGCGTCGTAGGCCCTGGTTCCGTTTTCAGACATGATCAGTGCACCTTCGGTATCGCAGTGACGAAAGACGAACGCACGGAGGCCGGATCGACCAGTTCGTCGAAGCCGGACATGACAGGACGCAGCGACGGGTCGTTGTCCCGGATCCGCACCCAGTCATCCCAGTCGCTGACCTCCAGGAACTCGACGACATCCGCGTCCAGCGCCTCGGCCGTCGCGCCGGTCACCACGTAGGCGTCGAATCGTTTGACCACACCGGTGTGCGCGAGGCAAAGCGGTTGGTCCACTTTGGCCGAGAACTCCGCGAACTGTGCCGCGGAGACACCGGAACGGGTCCGGAACATATTCACCACGAGCGTGCGACCGCCGGCGGAATGGTCCATCATCGTCATCCTTCACATTGGCGGAAAAAGGCCTCAGCCCTCGACAAGGTTGATCATCACGTGCTTGATCTCGGTGTAGCCCTCGAGCGAATACGCCGACATGTCGTTGCCGTAGCCGGACTGCTTGAAGCCGCCGTGGGGCATCTCCGGCACGATCGGGGCGTGCTCGTTGATCCACACGGTGCCGAACTGCAGGCGCCGGGCCGCTCGCATGGCACGGGACACGCTCGCCGTGAACACCGAGGAGGCGAGCCCGTATTCGATGTCGTTGGCCCACTCGAACGCTTGCGCTTCGTCGGCGAAAGGCGTGGTGGTGACAACCGGTCCGAACACCTCTCGTTGCACGATCTCGGAGTGCTGCGGAGCATCGACGATCAGCGACGGCTTGTACCAGAAGCCGGGACCCTCGGCGGGACCACCGACGGTGAGCTCACCGTCGCCCGCCGCCACGGCGCGTTCCACGAATCGCGCGACACGGTCGCGGTGCTGCTCCGATATGACGGGCCCCATCTCGGTCGTGGCCAGTTTCGGGTCGCCCATGGCCACGTTGCCGACGGCTTTGGCCAACTCGGCCGCGAAGTCATCGTGAATGGAGGCCGCCACGTAAACGCGGGACGCGGCCATGCAGTCCTGCCCGGAATTGCCGTATCCGCCTTCGACGATCTTGCGTATCGCGAGTTCGATGTCTGCGTCCTCGAAAACGAGAACCGGTGCTTTGCCACCCAGTTCGAGGGCGAGGCGTTTGAGGTTTGCGCCGGCGGCCACGGCGACGCGCTTGCCCGTGGCCGAGTCACCGGTGAGCGAGGTCATCCGGATCCGGGGATGAGTCGTGATCGCCTCCCCCACGGTGCCGCCGTGCCCGGTGACCACGTTGAACACGCCCGCGGGAAACAGGTCGGCGGCGAGTTCGGCCAGCTTGAGGGCGGTGAGCGGGGTTTGTTCACTCGGTTTGAGAACGAGTGTGTTGCCGGTCACCAGTGCGGGCCCGATCTTCCACGTCGCCAGTACCAACGGGAAATTCCATGCGGCGATACTGCCGACGACACCGAGCGGGTCACGCCGGAGAAAACTGGTGTGGGTCGGCGAGTACTCGCCGGCGGCCTTACCCTCGAGAACCCGGGCGGCGCCCGCGAAGAAACGGAAGTTGTCGACCGCGAAATCGACCTCCTCGCGAGCGATGTGCAAGGGCTTTCCGACATTGGTCGATTCCAGCGACGCGAATTCGTCGGCGTTGGCTTCGAGCCGGTCGGCGAGCGTCAGCAATGCCTTCGCCCGCTCGGCCGGCGACGTCTCGGCCCAGTCCCAGAAGGCATTTTCCGCGGCCGACACGGCCCGGTCGACGTCCTCCTTGCCGCCAAGCGGAACCGTGGCGACGACTTCACCGTCGGCCGGGTTCACGACAGATTCCGTTGCACCGGATGCCGATGGACAGGCTTCGCCGGCGATGAACATGTTCAGGTTGGTGGCCATCAAAACTCCTCACTCGGACGGGCGGAAAGCTCAGGCCGTGACAAGACCTGATCGAGAGTCTCCACGTAGATATCGACATGGTCCCGGCGGAAGGTCAGGGGTGGCTTGATGGTGAGCACGTTTTCCCGCACACCCGCCGGGAAAACCATCACTCCATGGTGGTTACGGGCCAGTTGGGCGGCGACTGACGCCTCGCGGCGCGCCGGCTTCTTGGTCTCGCGGTCGCGGACGAGTTCGACACCGAGATACAAGCCGCGCGCACGTACTTCCCCGATCAGCGGCTGCCGGTGCTGAAGCTCGCGCAGTGCGTACGCGAAATAGTCACCTACTTCCACCGCATTCTGCCGCAAACCGTCGCCGTCGACGATGTCGAGCACCGCCTCGCCGATGGCACACGAGACAGGATTCCCGCTGAAAGTGGAGAAGCAATCGATAGTGCGGCCGAATTCCTCGGCGATTTCCCGGGTGGTGACGACAGCGCCCAACGGATGGCCGTTTCCCAGGGATTCCCCCATCGTGACGATGTCGGGTACCACATTCTGGCTTTCGAATCCCCACCACGGTCCCAGCCGCCCGACGCCCGTCTGGACTTCGTCGGAGACACAGAGCGCGCCCGCCTTCCGGGCCGCGTCGTACACGTCGGCAAGATAGCCCTCCGGGAGAACGACGGTGCCCGCCTCGCCCATCAGCGGCTCACCGATGAAGGCCGCGGGCCGACGGCCGTCCGCGTCGATTCGTTCGATGACGGCAGCGGCTTCGCTTGCGTATTTCGAGCCCGCGCCCGGATCGCCATAGCCGTAGGGACCGCGATAGCGGTCAGGTATCCGAACCTCGTGTGTCGCGTACCGTGAGATACCCCCACGAGACGAGCCCTCGACGGCGACAACATTTTCGCGCCCGGTGACCTGCCGGGCCATCCGCACGGCGAGTTCGTTGGCCTCACTGCCGGAACGGACAAGAAAGACGACTTCGAGCGGTGCGGGCAAGGTCGCCACCAGTTTTTTGACATAACCGGAAACCTGCGGGGACACGAACCCGCTGCCGGTGGCGAGTTTGCGCATCTGGCGAGTTGCCGCGGCAGTGATCCGTGGTTCGGCATGCCCCACGGGCGCGACGTCGCTCAGCGCATCAAGGTACGCCAGCCCGTCTCCATCGAACAGCCAGACATCCCGGCCACGCACGAAATTCATGGGGCTGGCCCGAAGCCGCACGGTGCCGGATTCCGGTAAGGTCGCCGCGGCCGGCTTCCCGGGGATTTCGCCCGGCATTGGTACCGGGTCGGCCGAAAGTTGTTCCCACGCCGCTCGCTGAGACGGCCGGATCCGGCGCGGCGGTGGCCAGGTGGCGATCTGTGCCGAGGCCAGAAGTTGTATCTGGACGCCTGGCCCGAAACCTGGCTCGACCGGGTGCGGACCGACGACCCCGATCCGGGCACCCGTCGCCAGTTCGTCGCCGATCCGGTGCGCACACTCCAGATTCCACCAGCAGGTGTAAAGCTCGGCGCCGTCTATGTCATGACGCAACACCAGCGGACGGTCTTCGGCCGCGGTGTGTTCGACGACGCCGTGGATCGGGACGCGGACTTCCGTGCCTTCATCGAGGAGCACCGTCGTGCCCAGCCTGGCCGTGGCCGGCTCCTTCAATCCGCCGGCACCGGGACCGGACCATACGAGGGATGCGTCCAGATGCGCCAGTACGCCCGGGCTTCCGTCCAGCCGGCTCCGGACCGCCGCCCGTAGCCCGGCCTGATCGGTCCAGTCGAGATCATCATAGATATCGGCCGCCGGCGTCGCGTCGAGGTCGAGCGCGGGGCGGAGGGAGGACGCGATCGCCTGGCCCGCGGTTTTCACCCCTTCCACCATTTCCGGAGGCAATGCGCATGCGGCCCGGAAAATGGCTTCGGCGAGGTCGGGCGGAGTCCGGGTGAGTTTCCGGATGGCGGGCCAGACATGCCGCGAGCGGCTGCGCCCGTACTCCGATCCCGACTCCGCCACCCGGCGATACCAGGTCACGGCATTCATGCACAGTCGGGTGGCCGCCAACGGATAGACCGCGGCGAGTTCCTCCGCGGTGAGCGGCACGACAGCGTGGAAACCGGCCACCACCTCGGCGGCGGCGGCCAACGGGTCGTCTTTGCGAAGCATCGCATACCCGGCCGCGATGGCGACCTCGACGGCGCGGACGCTGTACATGGCGTCGCCGACGTCGACCATTCCACTGATCCGCAGGACGCCGTTTTCGTCCAGGTCCGCGAGTACGTTGGCATCGTTGAGGTCGTGGTGCACAACGCAATGAGGCAGGTTCGGCAGGCCCGCCCGGATATCATCGAACCACGTCATGATTTCGCCGACGTGTGCCGCGTCCGTCCGATCGTCGACGAACGAGATCGAGCTGTCGATGATCTCGCGGCCGCGTAACACGTCCCAGTCATGACCGGCCAGTCCGTCCGGCCGGGCCAGGCCCGACAGGCCCAGGTGCATGCGGCCCGCCATGGTGCCGAGATCGCGTAACAGGTTTGTCGGATGGTGCGGGATTTCGACCAGCGGGCGGCCACGCAACCAGCTCATCACGCGGACGACATAGGACTTTCCGGCGTAGGAAAGATCAACCTGGTCATCGCCCGACGCAGTCCTGACAAGGCGGGGAACCGGTAGTTCCGGCACGGTCCTGGCAAGATGCCGCAACAGGGTGTTTTGCCAGGCGAGATCGACCGACGAGGGCTCGGCCCGGGTCACACGGACGAAATAGCTCTGCCCATTCGGATCGATGACCTTGAAGTTCTGGTCGATTTCGCCGCCCAGCCGCTCGCTGGCGACACAGGTGATATCGAAGTAACGCAGCAGTGCCGCCGTCAGCATATGCTCGGGAAGCCGCATCAAGGTTGCTTTGCCGGCGTCGTCGGCGGTGACCGAAGTCATCTGCGGATACCTCTCACTGTGTAGTCCAAGTTGAAGGGCTGTCTGTGCCCGCGCACAGCGGGACCGGCGCTATCGGCCGACGTCGCTGAGCAGCCGTGAATAGGCCTCCGGCCTGGCCTTACGAAGGACGAGCCCCCATGCGATGCCGCCGAGCAGGGACGCGAACACCAGACCGACCAGTAGCGTCGCGAGCCAGCCACCGGTGCCCAGCAGGACGTCGACCTGGCTGAGCGCGAAATAGAGAATCGGTGCCAGCCCGGCCATGCCCAGCAGGGGCGCGATCACGGTGTTCCACACGCGCTTGTCGAGATTGTTGCGGCGGAAGAACACGAAGACCGCGATGCTCGCGACGAACTGCAGCAGAATGATGGCCACCGCGCCGATCCCGGTCATCCAGGAGAACAACGTGGTGTACGGGTCGAGGCGGGCCAAGGCGAACACGGCGACGACCACACCCACCATAATGGTCTGGACCACACATGCCACGTGCGGTGACTGGCGCTTGACGTGGGTCCGGCCGAGGAAAGCGGGCAGCGCACCCTGGCGGGCCAGTGAAAACAGGTAGCGTGCGACATTGTTGTGAAAGGTCAGCAGTGCCGCGAACATGCTGGTGATGATCAGAATGTGGATCACTCCGGTCAGCACGGCCGGCAGCACGCGGTCACTGACGGCGAACACCAGATTTCCCGACTGTTCCTTCGCCACGGACACCGCGTTGTCGACGCCCAGGGCGTTCACGATCAGCCAGGAGGTAATCGCGTAGAACACGCCCATGAAGATCACCGAAATATAGGTGGCGCGGGGCACGGTCCGCTTCGGATCCCGGGCTTCTTCACCGTAGATCGCGGTACCTTCGAAGCCGATAAAGGAAGCGTGGGCGAACATGAGAGCGACCCCGACCGCCCCGGCGAAAATTGTCGACGGCGCGAATGGCTGAAAGGAGAATTTGCCGACTGGTGTGTCGGAATTGAACAGGATCGCCACGTTCAGGACGATGATGACCGCGGTTTCCAGTGTTAGCAGCGCGCCCAGGACACGGGCACCGGAGTGAATACGATTCACACCCAGCACAAGGCATATCAGCATGGCCAGGAATGAGTACAGCCACCACGGCACGTCGATGCCGGCCCAGTCCTTCACCAGGTCGTGTGCGTAATAGCCGATGCCACCGTACAGCCCGAGCTGGATGGCGTTGTAGCCGAAAACCGCCAGGCTGGCGGCCCCGAGACCGGGGGAGCGGCCCAACCCCAGCGTGACGTAGGCATAGAAGGCGCCGGCGTTGGTCACGTGCCTGCTCATGGCGACGTACCCGACCGAAAAGACCAGTAGCACGATCGCTATCGCGAGGAACGCGCCGGCGATTCCGATGCCGTTGCCACTACCGATAATGAGCGGGTAAAGCGCGATGACAACGGTCAGCGGTGCGGCGGCGGCGACCACGAAGAACACAATGCCGGTGACGCCGATGCTATTCTTGCTCAGGCCACTTTCCGTGGCCGGCCGACTCCGCTGCGGCTCCGCTGCTTCTGCCGTGGGCGATACGCTCATGTGATCACCGTCTCTTCACGGGTGGATTTCGACTAGTCAATCAGCGCCGACCAGGAAGGGTCAATGGAGCTTTGACCTGCGATGACACGCCTATTATTGTGCGCATGCACAATCCGCACAGATCGTGGGCCCACGGACGAGGGGTGTGGTCATGAGGACATCAGCCGACGACTGGAGCCGAGGCCGTCAAGACGAGGCGGTCCGCTCGATCGCCAAAATGCTGCTCACCGAGCGCCTTGACGAACTGGCCGTCACTGCTCAAGCCCGCCTCGATCGGGAGGAGCCCGCTTATGCGGGGATGATCGAAACCGAGCCGGGGCAGAAACTGGCGGGCATGCGTAGGACACTCCGGCTGGCACTCACCCGGCTCGCGGGCGAAGCGGTGCCCTCCGAAGTCGCGCAAGCCACGGCAGACGTCGGCCGGCAGCGAGCCGAACAAGGCTTTCCGCTACCCGCGGTAGTTCGTTCGTTTCAATTGGACCTCCACACCGTGTGGGAGGCGATCATCGAGGAGGGACGCAGCCGGGGCCTTGCCGACGGACACAATTTTCTCGATGGCCTTCTGGTGGCCTGGGAAGCGATCGATGCCAACAACATCGAAGTCGTCGACGCATACCGGCGTACGCAGGCCCATTTGGACAGTCACCGCTTCGAGATCCGCAGGCGTGCGTTCGAGCGCCTGATCCTGGAGGGAGAACACGACGACGCTGTCGTCGCCGAGGCTTCGGCCGCTCTGGGCATGGCGGCGCACGGCAGCTTCACCGTCGTCGTGGCCGCCGGAGTGCCGATTCAGCATCACGCCCTCACGAAATGTCGCAACGCGCTCCAGCAGGCCAGCCTCCCCTTTCATTTCGGATATCTCGGCGACGAGTTACTGGGAATCGTGAACAGCGGACGTCAACCCGGTCGCGCCATTCACCGCATGCTCCGGCCACTGGACGACTGGCGTTGCGGGACCGCGGAAATCACCGGGCTCGGGAACACCGCCGCCGGAGTACGGCTGGCTCGCGCCGCGATGCGGAGCAGCGTCGAGTCCGGTATCCGCCCCATCAAGTCCCATTGGGTCGGCGCCATCATGTCGGGCAACGAGGAACTCGCGGGCCTCATGGCCGGGGAGGTCCTTACTCCGTTGATGAAACTCCGTGAGTGCGACAGCATCATCGAAACGCTGTGCAGTTTTCTCGAACTCGGATCGGTGGCAGCGGTGGCCGAGCAGACCTACCGGCATCGCAACACCATCCGGAACCGGCTGAAGGCAGTGGAGGACGCGACCGGCCTGAGCCTCGCGGTTCCCAACGAGGCCGCATTACTGGCGATGGCCACGGAATGGCTGAAGTCGCCCCGAGGGCGTGCGTTTTATGAAAGGTATGGCCCGGCCAGCCCATCGGCTTCGGCGTAAAGCCGCTTCGAGCGCACGGTCAGCACGTGGTCGCGCAATTGCCGGTGGGCGGCGCGGAGCCCGGCTTCGGCGGCGCCCCGGATCGTCGACAGGCCGAGCTCACGCGTGCTGGAGGTTACGATGGCCGGCACGACCGGCAGTGCGGATGCCAGTGCGTCGCGAACTTCGGGCAGCACCTTTTCCACGAGCGGCGCGAGACGACCGGTGAAGAAGACGATGGCGGGGTCGAGTGTCACGGCGACGACGCCGACCGCGGTGATGACGGCCGAGGTGAACGCAGCCACAACCGCTTCGCTCCCCGGCAGGGTGCGGGTCCAGGCGTGCTCGATCCGCCGGAGCCGTAAGCCTCGCTGGCGAGCGAAGTCGAGAAATCCCCTGCTGCTCAGTAGCCGGCCGAGGGTCTCATCGCCGACACCGGCCCGCAAAACACCGAGCTCTCCGAAGGCCGCGGTATGTCCGCGCACCAGTTGCCGGTCGACGCAGGCCGCGGCCGTGAAGACGCTGCTGACGCTGAACAGGACGGCATCTCCCCGCTCGCCGAGGTCCTCCTCGGCGAGCGTTCCGAGTAACGCCGCGTTGGCGTCGCTGTCGAAGCTGACCGGTGCTTCGAACTTGCGCTGCATGGTGTCGTGCAGCGCCGTCCCGGCGAGGAAGCCGAGCGCATCCGGGGGGCGCACGACCTCGGCGCCTGCCCGCACGGTGGCCGGGACCGCGACCACGACCTGGCGGAGGGCGCCATCGGCGGCCGCACTCACCCGGCGTACGTGCCGCGCCAGCCAGGCCCCGGCCTCCGCCGCGGAAGCCAGACCGGGCGTGGCGTGCGACTCCTTGGTGATCGCCCGGCCCCGCAGGTCGGTGACCAGCAGACGGGTGTCCTGTACCCCGAAGCTGACGCCGGCCACATGCCCAGCGCTGCGCGCCAGGTCGAGATAGGTCGACCGGCGACCACGGCCGGCCACGCTGTCCACTTCGCCGTCGACAACCAGGCCCGCGATGCGCAGTTCCTCCACGGCACGGGAGACGGTGGCCTTGCTCAGCCCGGTCGACGCCATGACCTGGTTGCGGGTGATCGGGGCCCCGGCAAGAACCACCCCGAGCACGCTGGCCGTGTTGTGGTCACGGGCGGTCGGCGAACTCATCGGACAACCTTAACGAGTGTTTTGTCTCAGTTCCAGCCTGTATGGAGGAAGAACATTGCCTTTTGGTGCTGGTCTGGATAAAGTTTCTGACTGAAACTGAAACTTAGTCCCGAGGTGGTTTCGATGACCTTCACCATGGGCCGGGCACTGGCGAACTATCCGAATCGGTTCGATCCAGGATCGCTGGCCGAACTGGCCCCGGAACTGCGATCGACGATCGAGCGGCGGATGAACGTGCTGGGGCCGGGCTACTCGCTGATCTACCGGGAGCCGGTCGGGTTCGTGTCAGGCCGCGGAGCCCACCTGTTCGACGCGGAGGGCAACGACTTCCTCGACGCGTACAACAACGTGCCGTGTGTCGGCCACTGCCATCCTCATGTGGTGGAGGCGGTGGACCGGCAGATGGCGACGCTGAATACCAACACCCGGTATGTGCAGAACGACCTGGTCGAATACGCCGAACGGCTGGTGGCGACCTTCCCGGTGGAGCTGTCCCGGGTGACGTTCGCGTGCTCGGGTTCAGAGGCCAACGATCTCGCGGTCCGGGTCGCCCGATTCCACACGGGCCACGAGGGCATTGTGGTCACTCGCTACGCCTATCACGGGATCACGCGCGAGACCGCGTCTTTCTCCCCGCACCTGGGAACGGGCTCTCCGCTGGGCCCGAACGTGCGGCTGATCGAACCGCCGGATCCGCGACGGGTACCCGCGGGCACAACATTGGCCGAGTACATGCGGGAACAGGTGCGAGGGGCGATCGCCGACCTGGAGCGCCACGGATCCGGGCTGGCCGCGCTGATCACCGACAACGCGCACACAAGCGACGGAATCTTCACCGATCCGGTCGGCTACCTCCAGGTCATGATCGACGAAGCACACACCGCCGGCGGGATCTACATCGCTGATGAGGTTCAGTCCGGGTTCGCCAGGCTCGGTGAGTCGATGTGGGGCTTCCAGCGCCATGACGTGGTTCCCGATATCGTCACGATGGGCAAGCCGATGGCCAACGGGCTCCCCCTGTCGGGCGTGGTGTTCCGCCCTGAGGTCTCCGACGAGTTCGGCCGGAATGTCCGCTATTTCAACACCTTCGGGGGCAGCTCGGTCCCGATCGCGGCGGCGGCGGCCGTGCTCGACGTCCTGGAGACCGAACGAGTGGCGGAACGCGTCCTGGCCACCGGCACGGCCTTACGTGAGGGACTGCGTGAAATCCTCGCGGAATCCGCGCATGTCGCCGAGGTGCGCGGGGCGGGCTTGTATATCGGTGTCGAGATCGTCACCGACCGCGACACTGCCACGCCGGACCGGTCCCGGACCGAAGCGGTGATCAACGCGCTGCGCGACCAGCACATTCTCATCAACGGCACCGGCATCGGTGTGAACGTCCTGAAGATTCGTCCTCCGCTGGCCTTCACCTTCGACGACGTCGGCCGTTTCCTCGACACTTTCGCGCCGATCGCTCGCACGCACCTCTGACGGCGTCGACGGAGGCTGCTCGGGCTTGCTCGAGCAGTGTCGTCTTGCCGACGCCGGCCGGCCCAGCCATGACGGTGAGCTCGGATGTGATCACCTGCCGGTACGGACGGTCCCTCAAATAGCCAATCGTTGGTAAATGAGATCCGCCAACGCATTGCCCGTCATGCCGGCTGTGCGTCGGCGACCTGCGTCCACTGACGGCTGCCGGCCCGCCTCAGACCGTTGGCGGGTCTCCCGGTCGAGACCCGCCTCGAGGACAGGCCTCAGCTGCCACGCCCATGTGCGCGGCCGATTTCTGTTTTAGACCAAGGAAGGCGACGCGTGGTCCCCATCACCGGGTCGGTTAAAGATCTTGGGTGTGGTTGACCGGTTGTCGTTGTGGAGGTCGGCAGACCACCGGCCGCACCGGTCCGGTCACTCCGCCTATATCCGTCGTTGATGTGGATGCGCACTCACCCGGCAGTGGGGGCCTGCGCGTCGCGCGAGGTGTACAGCCATGGCGAGTGCAGGTCCGCCTTGTCGTGATCCCATTCGTGGACCTCTTCGGTGTACACCCGCAGCGCGAGCCCGTCGGGATCGAGGAACACCAGCGTCCAGCCGAGGAGGCCGCGCAGTTCAGGGGAGTGTTCGACGCCTTCGGCGTCAAGGTGCCGGATCCACGCCTCGATGTCGGAGCGGCCGGGGACAGAGAAGATGAGTGGGTCGAACCCCTTGCAGCCGGCGGCGGTCAGCGGCGCCAAGCGTAGCTCGACCAACGGCAGGGTGGGGATGTCGAGGATGTAGGCGTTGAGTGTGCCGTCGAGGGCGTAGTGGTTGTACTCGGGACGGTGGGTCGCGTCGAGAACGCGCTGGTACCAGCTCAGGCTGGTGGCGAGGTCGCTGACCGGGATCCGGATGTGGTGGATCCCGTTCAGGGTTGGTGTGCTCACTGGTGTGCCCTACCTTTCTTGTTGGGTCTGAATCGGCATTCGTAGGCTTGGTGGACCCAGGGGTTCTGGGCATGGCTGCATGGTGTGAGCCGTCGGATGGCTCAAGGAGCTTGGCCACCCGGAGTCCCCGCGATGACTCGACCGCTCATTGAGAACTGCGAACGATCGCTGTGTAGGGCAACGTCGGCGAGGTCGTCTGTGGGAATGATGACGATCGAGCGTGTGGAGGTGCCGGTGCCCGAGCTGTGGGCCGGAGTGGATGTCGGCAAGGAACGTCACCACTGCGTGGTGATCAACGCCCAGGGCGAGCGGCTGCTGTCGCGTCGGGTGCTCAACGACGAGACCACGCTGCTGAAACTGATCGCTGACGTACTGGAGATCTCGCAGGACGTGTTGTGGGCGGTGGACCTCAACCACGGCGGCGCCGCGCTGCTGATCGCCCTGCTGGTCAACCGCAACCAGCCGATGACTTATCTGACCGGCCTGGCCGTGCACCGCGCCTCCGGCACCTACCGCGGGGAAGGCAAAACCGACGCCAAGGATGCGTTCGTCATCGCCGACCAAGCCCGCATGCGCAACGACCTTGGACAGCTGCGACCCGGCGACGAGAGCGCCGTCGATTTGCGCATCCTGACCACACGCCGCGCCGACCTGGTGGCCGACCGAACCCGGCAGATCAACCGGCTGCACGCGCAACTGCTGGAGATCTTCCCCGTCCTGGAACGCGCGCTCGACCTGACCAACCAGGGCCCGGTCGTCCTGCTCACCGGTTTCCAGACCCCGGCCGCGATCCGCCGAGCGGGCGCGAAACAGATCGAGACCTGGCTGGCCACACGCAAGGTCCGCAACGCCGCCACCCTCGCCGCCACCGGCGGCGATCTGGCCGCGTTCGGCAGCGCCGACCGCCTGGCCGGATTCGCCGGCCTCGCACCCGCACCACGCGATTCCGGTCGAGTCAGCGGCAACCTGCGCCGCCCCAGACGGTTCAACCGCACGCTGCTGCGCGCGTTCTACCTGTCCGCACTGGCCAGCCTCAGAGGCTGCCCCGCCTCCCGCACCTACTACTGGCGCAAGCGACACGAGGGGAAAAACCACAAACAAGCACTGCTCTCCCTCGCCCGTCGACGGGTCAACGTCCTGTGGGCCATGATCCGAAACGGAGCCCGCTACCAAGCCACACCCGTCACCACGGCGGCTTGACAACATCATTGAGAAGCTCCTTTTTCGCTGGTGGTCGGATGACGGGCGGCGACGATCCGGTTTGCGGTGCCGCCGAGTCGGGTGATGTCGGTCCGGACCAGGTCACCGGGCTGCAGGTACCGCGGCGGCTTCCGGAAGGCCGCCACTCCCGCCGGGCTGCCGGTGCAGATGAGATCCCCGGGCATGAGGGTCAGCACCGTCGAGAGATAGGAGATGATCCGCGGCACGTCGAACACGAGGTCCGTCAGGTCCGAGTCCTGGCGGAGTTCGTCGTTCACCCAGGTGCGGAGCCGGATCGCGGCCGGGTCCCGGAAATCGTCCAACTCGTCCACGGTGACCAGCGCCGGACCGCTCGGGCAGAAACCGTCGTAGCTTTTCCCGAGGTAGGGGTTGCGGTAGAAGTCCTGATCCTCGTGGATGGCCCGTTGCAGGTCACGGTCGGCCATGTCGTTGACGACGGTCACCCCGGCGACGACGTCCAGCGCCCGCTCCTCGGGGATGTCGCGGGCAGTGGTCCCGATGACCACGCCGAGCTCGACTTCGTAGTCGAGGGTCTCGACGCCCGGCCGTCGTACGACGTCGTCGGTTGGTCCGACGACCGTCCCGGATGCCTTCCCGACCGCCATCGGCCGGTGGGGTGGCACCCCGCCGGAGATGGCCACCGACTCCTTGACGTGGGAATAGGTGTTGGCGCCCATGAGGATCACCTGGCCGGGGCGCGGTATCGGCGGCCCGATACGCGTGCCGGACACCGGCACCATGTCGGCGTCTTCGGCCTCCTTGACGAGCAGGGCGGCGATCTCTCGCCAGTACGGCAACGAGATCAGATCGGTCAGCGTGCCGACAGCGTGATGTCCGCGCCGTGCGAGCGCGCGACGGACATCAAGTAGCTGCTCACCGAGCAGGATGCCCGGACTTTCGATCTGCGAGGGCCCGAAGCTGGCAAGGCGCACGACACTCCTTTGGGGTGGACTTGCGGCATTTCCGCGGCGGTCATCCAGGGTGTACTTCCTGGAGTGTGACCGACAGCCACATTTGTGGGGGTTCGCTAAAGCAGACCCTGTAGCCGTGCCCGGAAGACGGCTTCGCCGCGCGAGTGCGCATCCAGCTTGGTGTAGAGCGACTTTGAGTAGGTGCGCACCGTCTCGGTGGTCAGTCCGAGTTGCCTGGCGATCTCCTGGTAGGAAAACCCGGAGTCCAGTTCGCGCACCAGATCGAGTTCGCGTGGGGTCAACGCCGGCACCGCAGGTGCCAGTCCGGTTGTCACCGGCTGTGTGTCGGCCTGCTTGACGGCGGCGAGGATCCGGTCCTTCGACCAATGCCTGGCGATAACGACGGGAGAACCGTTGACCATCCGCGATTCGCGGTCGGTGAGCTCGACGACCTGCACGACGCCACCGAGTCGGCCTACCGGCTCAACGTGTACATCCGCGATGCGGGCCTGAACGAAGCCGCGCGCGCCCGGCGACGTCGCCTCAAGTCATGGATAGACGAGCAAATGCGTGCACAAGCCGCCGCAAAGGTCAAGGACAAGCGGTCCGCCGACGATTTCCGCCGTGACGCCGAGAAACAGGCCGCGTACACACTGCTGAACCGGCTGGTCATACTGCGGCTGCTGGAAGCGCCCGGCCCCTCAGGTAAGAGGTCCTAACACAATGAGTTGATCTTGAGTCGGCGCCAGCAGATGATGCTGCATCCGATGCTGAGGAAGGCTTCGTGGATGTCGTCGCGGATTTCCCACCGGAGCGCAGCCGCCGGAACCAGTGCAGCAACGCGAAGCATTGTTCGACGACCCAGCGGTTCAGGCCCAGCCCGGAACCGTGCTCGGTGCCCTTGCGGGCGAACCGGGGCTCGATCCCCTTCGCGCGCACCAGGTCTCGGTGCTTGTTGGAGTCGTAGGCGCGGTCGGCGTAGATCTCGTCAGGGCGACGGCGGGGCCGCCCACGTCGTCCCCGGACAGGCGGAATCGACTCGACCAGCGGGAGCAGTTGGGTGACATCGTGACGGTTGCCGCCGGTCAGCGTCACCGCCAACGGGAGGCCGCCGCCCTCGGTGATCACATGATGCTTCGAGCCCGTCCTGGCCCGATCGACCGGACTGGGACCGGTTTTCGGGCCCCCTTTAACGCGCGAACGTGCGACCCGTCCACCGCGGCCCGCGACCAGTCGATCAGCCCAGCGGCATTCAGCTTGGCCAGCAGCAGCTCGTGCAGACGCTGCCACACCTGCGCATCGTGCCAGTCGCGCAGCCGCCGCCAACAGGTCATCCCCGAGCCGTATCCCATCTCCTGCGGCAGAAACTCCCACGGAATGCCCGTGTACAGCACGAACAGGATCCCGCACAACGCTTTGCGGTCATCCAGCCGCCTGCGGCCAGGGTTGCGGAAACGCCGCTCGACCTTGGGCAGCAACGGCTCGATCAGCTCCCACAGCCCATCCTCGACCTCCCACGGCCTGCGCTGGGCCACACCAACCTCCCGCCAGACGATCACCACTCCGGCAAGATCAAACCACACCCAAGATCATTCTGTTAGGACCTCTAATACTGCAACGACACTTTGTTACGTGTTGGCTGGGTGTGTCGGCTAGGCTCAGCGCTGTCCATAGTGTAGTTGATCTTGTGTGTTGGAGATGGTGACGGGCTGGTCTGCGCGGTTCGCTGAGTTCGCGGGGCGGTTCGCGACGCGGTTTTCGCGGGTCGAGCCGCGCCGGCAGATGGTGTCCTACCTGCGGGGACTGCTGGCCGAGGTCGAGCGGAAGAACGGTTGGACGCTGGCGGAGATGGCCGGTGAGGCCGGCCCGCAGGGTATGCAGCGGCTGCTGAACTTCTATGCCTGGGACGCGGATGGGGTACGTGACGACGTGCGGGGCGCGGTGGTCGAGGTTCTCGGCGACGCCGAACGCGGAGTCTTGATCGCGGACGAGACCGGCTTCGTGAAGAAGGGCATAAAATCCGCTGGCGTGGCACGCCAGTATTCGGGCACGGCCGGGCGGATCGAGAATTCCCAGATCGGGGTGTTCTTGGCGTATGCGTCGGACCGTGGCCGGGCGTTGATCGATCGGGAGTTGTATCTGCCGAAAGACTGGATCGCCGATCGTGACCGGTGCGCTGCCGCCGGCATTCCCGACGATGTCGGTTTCGCGACCAAGCCGGAGCTGGCGCAGCGGATGGTGGAACGTGCACTGGCGGCGAATATTCCGTTTGCGTGGTTCACCGCCGATGAAGCCTACGGCCAGGTCGGACGGCTGCGGCTCTGGCTGGAAGCGCAGGACATCGCACACGTGCTCGCGGTCCCCAAGTCGCAGATGGTGATTTCCATGGATCTGCGGCAGCGGCGCGCCCACGCCGTCATCGCCGAGATCGACCCGGCTATCTGGCAGCGTCTGTCCTGCGGCGATGGCGCCCACGGCCAGCGGATCTACGACTGGGCCGCGGTCGACATCCGGCCCCTGCGTTGCCCCGAGGCCGGGCATTGGCTGCTGGCTCGCCGCTCGATCAGCGACCCGACCGAGATTTCCTACTACATTTGCTTCGGCCCTGCCGAAACCGATTTGCCAGAACTGGTGCGTGTTGCCGGAAGCCGCTGGGCGATCGAAGAAAGCTTCCAAACCGCGAAGAACGAAACCGGACTCGACCACTACCAGGCCCGCAGATACGAAGCCTGGTACCGGCATATCACCCTTTCGATGGCTGCCGCGGCGTTTCTCGTGATCACCCGGGACGCCGCGAAAAAAGGGGCTCCACGCCCGGCCTGATACCGCTAACATCCAACGAAATCCGCAAACTACTCAACCGCGTCACCACGCCAATTCGCCACACAATCCAGCACGCCCTGCACTGGTCACGATGGCGACGAAGCAGCCAAGCCCGAGCCCGAACCAGCCACTACCGCCGCCGACAACATCTCGAAGTGTCGTTGCAGTACTAAGCCGTTACGGGCGCCCGCCGTGCTGACCGGCGGCTGGGAAAGCCGCGGCTACACAGACTTCCGCGACCTCGCCAAAGACCTGGTGCGCGCCGACGAGACCGAGGGCTACGCGTTCCTGCTGCGCCTCACGTTCGAAGACCTCGCCATCGAACTGCCTGGTCTCTACGGGCCTGCGGGTATCGCTGATCTAATTCCAGTCCCGGCGTCGACGCTCCGGCACGTGGTTGACGCGCTCAATGACGATGCGCTGGACAGTTGCTGGACCGACGACATGACCCTCGGCTGGGTCTACCAGTACTGGAATGACCCCGAACGTGAAGCCCTCGACGACAAGCTCAATGGCGGCGGCAAGGTGGAGCCGCACGAGATCGCCAGCAAAACCCAGATGTTCACCGAGCGCTATATGGTGGACTGGCTGCAGAACAGCCTCGGACCCATGTGGCTCGCCATGTGCCGCAAACACGGCTGGACCCCGGAAGTCCAGGCTGACGGCACGCTGGACCGGTTGGAAGAGCGGCGCACGGAGTGGCGGGCCAAGCGCGGGTCCGGCGAAGTCGAGCTGACCGACCTGATGCCGCTGCATACCGAAGCCGAACGCCACTGGGCCTACTACCTGCCGCAACCGATCCCCGACGACGCCGTGGCACAAGCACCCGACACCGTGCGTGACCTGAAGCTGATCGACCCAGCAGCAGGCTCAGGCCATTTCCTCGTCGTGGCGCTGGACCTGCTTGTTCCCCTTTATCGCGAGGAAGCACGGCACCGGGGCGAAGCCGACGCGGAGCGCTGGTCCGACCGGGCGATCATCGAACGCATCTTGTCGCACAACCTGCACGGCATCGATCTTGATCCACGGGCGATCCAGATCGCGGCGGCGGCCCTCTGGCTCAAGGCCCAACAAATTTGCCCTGGCGCCCAACCTGAACGGTTGAACCTGGTCGCGTCGAACCTGCGTCTGGCCGGCCTCGCCGACGACGACCCGGCACTAGTCGAACTGCGCCGCGAGGTCGAACGCGAGACCGGCCTACCCGGCGAGCTGACCGACACCCTGATCCACGCCCTCCGCGGCGCCGACCATCTAGGCAGCCTGCTCAAGGTCGACGCCGCGGTGGACAAGGCACTGGCCCAACACGAAGCCGCGTTCGGCCGGGCGATCAGCGAGCAGGGGTCATTGTTCGACGACGGCACGCCACAGCCCAAACGCACCACCATCGGCCGTGCCGAAGCCAAGGCCACCCTGCTCGACCGCCTGGAAACCTTCCTAACCAGACACACCAACGGCGACGACCTAGGCCTCCGGCTACGCGGCGAACAACTCACTGCAGGCGTCCGCTTCATCCGCCTTGTCCGCGAAGGAACGTACGACCTGGTTATGGCCAACCCGCCATACCAGGGCACCAGCAAAATGGCGAACTCGGCGTATGTAGAGACAATGTACCCACTTGGCAAAGCCGACCTGTATGCAGCATTTCTCCTACGAGGTTTGGAACTGGTGCGCAATGGGGGATATACTGCGCAAGTATCCATGAATGGGTGGATGTACCTTAATCAGTATGCTGAATTTCGAGGGAGCATACTGGAAGAACATTCTGTCCAGTCCGTGGTCGATCTTCTCTGGTCTTCCTTTGAGCAAATGCGCGATAATACTATCGCAATGTACTGCCTGTTGCGGGGAATAACGAAGGGCGTGCAGGCCGCAGGTCTAGTTCCAACACCTCGGGACGAACCACGCGATCGGTCTATTTCGGCACTAAACAGAAAGCGTGCGGCCGTTCTCTGTCACAACGGGAGATGCACCTTCGACCCCGCCAAATTGAAGGTCGTTCCAGATTGGCCTCTTGTCTATTGGTGGGCCAACGACATTATTAACGTGTACACACACTATGCAAAGTTGGCAAACGTCGCCCCTGTGCGTAATGGGATGTCCACGCAAAACAACGCCCGCTTTCTGCGCATGCAATGGGAGTTATTGCCGTCTCGGGTGTATCTGGGGCTTGGCGACCTGAATCCTTGCCCATCCGAAGAGTGGGCTTTGTACATTAAAGGAGCAGAAGGGCGGGCGTGGTTCGAAGACGCGAGGGATGTAGTCCGATTCTCTAACTTTGGCATGGAAGCAAAAGTTTTCAACGAGATGTTGTACGGATCGTACTCCCGGACAGTTAAGAACGAGGGTCTCTACTTCAATAAGGGTGTTGCCTTCGCTCTCATCGGCAGCGGGTTCAGCGCACGCGCCCATCGGTATCGTTCGGTCTTCGGACATATGGGCGCATCGGTTTTTCCCGGCGAGGACAATCTGGCAACTATCGTCTGCCTGTTGAACTCATCTTTTGCTCGATTTATTCTTTCGTCGCTAAATCCGGGAGTGCATTTCCTTGTTGGTGACGTAAACCGACTTCCACTGTTCCCCATGCCGGACGCTGATGCCATCTTCGCTCAGGTCGAGGCGGCATTCGTCACGCATGAATCTCACCGTGAACCCTCTGTCGAGTTTCGTCGCCCTGGCCCTTCGGCCTGGCGTCATGTCCAAGAGTGGGCCCAAGTCGCCATCGACCGTTCACCGGGTACGCCATTGCCAGAATATGTTGAAGAGCTTGATCCTGAACCCGCCGTCGACCACGCTAGTTTCGCGCTCGGCGTGACTCTTGGACGTTTTGATTCCGAGGGAAAGGGCGTGTTGAATCCCACGACTGCCGACCTGTCCCATGTGTTGCCGGGTGGGATCTTGTTTCTTGATCGGACGTTGGACGCCACGGATTGGCGGGACAGTCTTGGGGAGTCCGCCGCGGCGCCGTTGCATACTGCTTGGGCCGAGTACGGTCCGGCGATCGGGACGAGGCGCGGGCTGCGGGACTGGCTTGCGCTTGATTTCTTCAAGGACGTCCATAAAGGCATGTATGAAAACCGGCCTATTCATTGGCCGCTGTCCTCGTCGGGCAAGACCTTCGTGGCGTGGGTTAATATTCACCAGATGAATGAGCAGACGTTGCGGGTGCTGCTCGCCGACCATCTCATGCCGACGCTGAAGCGATTGGAAGGCGAGCTTGCCGATGTCCGCGCAGCCCGGGACGGCGCGGACAAAAAGGCCGCCACTGCCGCCGAGCGGCAATACGTTCGGATGGCCAAGGCACGGGACGAGTTGCGGGCCTTCATCGCCGATGTCGAGCAGTGTGCGGATCGGGGTGCGCCGCCGACCGACGACAAGTGTCCGGCCCGTGAGCGGGACGCACGGTATGCGCCTGATCTCGACGACGGGGTGATGATCAACTCCGCCGCGTTGTGGCCGCTGCTCGACCCGCAGTGGAAAGACCCGAAGAAGTGGTGGAAAGAGCTGGCCGTCGCGAGTGGTCGCAAGGACTACGACTGGTCCCATCTGGCGGTGCGGTATTGGCCGACCAGGGTCGACAAGAAATGCCAGAACGACCCCAGCCTTGGCGTCGCGCACGGCTGTTTCTGGCGTTACCACCAGGCGCGCGCGTGGGCATGGGAGCTGCGGCTGCAGGACGAGATCGGTCCCGATTTCCGGATCGAGGAGCCGCCCTACCATCCAGGAGGACGCGACATTGGTGACCGCGGCGACGACCCGCACCGCGAAACGTTCCTGCGTGACCAGCCCGAGGTCGCCCTCGCGGCCATCGAGAACGAGGCGATCCGGCGGATGGGGCGGGGTAAGAACCGGAAACTCATCGATGAACTGCGTCTTCTCGAAGCGGGTCTGTGGTCGGCGCACGCCGAGGAGTTGTGGGACATGGAGCTGCGACTGGCCGAGAAGCAGGGCGCTGAGCTGTGCATCGTCGCGCCCGACGAGCCCGCTGCCCGCGCGGCGTTCGAGACGAAACATCCGCAGAAGGCGCAAGCCCGCAAGAAACGCCTCGCCGAGCTCGTCCCGCTGATCTTCTTCGCGGACGAGGACTTCGGGAAAAGCGCGGAGGACGACGCATGACGACGGCAGCGGAATCCCCGCCTTCGACGGCGGGAATCGACGGCCCGGTATCCGCGACGCTGGAAAAAGACCTGCGTTCGTGGGTGCGTAAGCAGGGCTTGGTCATGTGGCTGGACCAGGCTGGGCAGTACAGCGAGTTCGTTGATCGGCTCCAAGCGTTGCGCTCCGCCGGGGCTCTGCCGTATGAGGTGCATGCGTTTCGTGGGAGCCACTTGGCGCTGATGCTGGCGTTGGACGGGGTCGCCGCCGGGACCGAAAAGCCGCCGTTGGTCGTTCATCTGCCCGGGTTCACCGAGGAGACCGTCCGTCGGACGCCGCTGTTCGAACTGTACGCGGCGGGCACGCGCTACCGGAAGGCATTGCACACGCTGATCACCGACGCCGCGGCCAGCCGGGTGCGCCCGGACCAGATCGTGGCGTTCACCGCGCAGCCGGACCTGACGCTCGCCGGCGCGGACGCCTGGCTGAGCGCTCTCCTGAACGACACAGGCGGGGGTCTCCCGGCTCAGCTACGTGCTATGAAACCGACTGCCGTATTCGACGACCTGCTTACCGGCGGGTTCGTTGCCACCTGCATCGGCCAGCTCGACGACGAGAACGCCCTGTGGGAACGCCTCGCCGCATGGGTCGGTCTCCCGGAAAACTGGCGTGACATCACGCTGCCGCCAACGCCGCCGCGCGCTGAGGACGTGGCGTTCGCGGCGGCGAGCTGGGCGCTGTGCGTGGAATACGTGCACGACCCGAAACACGAACCAGCCGGGGCGCTGCTCGGTCCTGCGGTGAACCTGCCGAGTCAGATCATCGAGACCTGCCGGACGGTGGCCGCGCACCTTAGGGAGCGATACCCGGACTTCTATCGGCGAACGGCCGACGAGACCGAGGCGTTGCTGGCCGACGAGGTCGAGGCGGCCCGCGCCGAAGACCTCGGCAAGATCGACACGTTCCGGTTCGAGGAGGACAAGGTCCTCAAGGCCGCGTTGGTCGCGCTCGAACGCGCGGACTTCGACCAGGCGGCCGAGTGGGCTGATCCGCGGACGGCACCTGAACCAGCCGGTGCGTCGTTCTGGCTCCGGGACGATCCGGCACGGCAGTCCGCTTGGCAGCTCGTCCATGCTGCAGCCCGGCTTGGTCAGGCGATCGCGCGGGCGGGCGACCGCATCGGCATTGCCAAAGGCATGCACAATGGCATCGAAGCTGCTGTTGCCACCTACGTCGAACGTGGCGCAGCCGTAGATCAGGCGCATCGGCAGCTTGAGCAGCTTCGGATGGCGCTGCTCTACCCGCTTCTGCCCGAGTTCGAAACCCTACGGAGCCGTCTCGACGGGATGCGTCACGCCTGGCGCGTCTGGGCTGACGGCTGGGCACGGGAGTTCAACACGCTCTGCAAGACCCACGGTTTCCTCCCAGGCGCCTCGTATCAGCAGCGGACGCTTTTCGACGAGGTGGTCAAGCCACTGACCAAAGAACCCGGCACCACCGCCTACTTCGTCGTCGACGCGTTGCGGTTCGAGATGGGCGAGGAGCTTTATCGCCAACTAGCCGACACGCCGGCCACTACTGTGCTGATCAAACCCCGGCTCGCCGAGCTGCCGACAGTGACCGCAGTGGGCATGAATGTACTCGCGCCGGTGGAGAAGAACGGTCGGCTGCAGATCTCGCTAGCCGGTGATACCGGTGGCATTCAGGGCTTTCAGGCCGGCGAGTTCCGCGTGCGAGACCCAGAAACACGCAAACGTGCCATGCACGACCGGGTCGGCGGCGCGACATGCCCATGGCTTCCCCTCGACGAGGTTGTCAGCCGAGATATCGC
This sequence comes from Amycolatopsis pithecellobii, assembly GCF_009707865.1. Classification (GTDB taxonomy): domain Bacteria; phylum Actinomycetota; class Actinomycetes; order Mycobacteriales; family Pseudonocardiaceae; genus Amycolatopsis_E; species Amycolatopsis_E pithecellobii. Next base: position 6,984 of record NZ_WMBA01000048.1, on the reverse strand, counting down.
CTGGCTCAAGCGCTCCATCGCCAAAGCACGGCTGATCGTCGTGCACAGCCGAGAGATCGACGACGCTGGTGAGAAAGGCGTCGGCCCTGCGATGTTCGACGTTGTCATGCAGAAGCTGCGGGCCGCGTGGAGAACGTTGCGCGACGCGGGTGTGCGACGCTTCGTCATCACCAGCGACCACGGCTTCCTACTGTTGGACAACACGCGCGCAACTGCCCAAGCCCATGGCCGTCGCATCGATCCGAGCCAGCGGTTTGTGTTCTCGCCGGTGCCGGCTGATCACGTAGGAGAGGCGAGGGTCGCGCTGGCGGACCTCGGCTATCAGGGAGCAACCGGGCAGGTGATGTTCCCGGAGACCACCGCGGTTTTCGATACCGGTCGGGTGGTCAAGAGCTTCGCGCACGGTGGCAACAGTCTGCAGGAACGGGTCATCCCGGTGCTGACCGTGGCGCATCGCGCGGCATCCGGCGGCAGCGGCGTTCAGTACGGCGTCACCGCCGCGGCTAGCGAGGGCGTCGCCGGAATGCATTGCATCGAAGCCAAGGTCGATGTCCTTGGCGACCAATCGCTGGACTTCGGCAGCCCCGCAGAGGTCGAGCTCGCGTTGAGGGTGCACGATGTAGAGAACGTGTTCGTTGAGCTCGGTCAGACTCGTGGCGGCGCGCGGATCTCGGGTGGCGTGGTCGTCGCGACCGTCGGTAAACGTTTCGAGGTCTTCTTCCGCCTCACCGGCGCGCTCGACGAGCGGGTGCGCGTCGAACTTCATCACCCGAGCGCCGAAGTTAACGTGCAGCCGTTCGTACCAGATGCGCGGTTCGCTGTTACCGCCACGCGGGAGATGCCGGCAGCAGCGCCCGCGCAGGCAGCAACCACCACGACGAGCAATGCAAGCTGGCTCCAGCAATTCCCCGAATCGGGTGTCCGACAAGTGTTCGAACATCTGGCAGCGCACGGTACAGTGACCGAAAATGAGGCTACCGCGATGCTGGGCGGCCCGCGTGGCCTGCGGCGCTTTGCCATCAAGTTCGAGGAATATGCCCAGAAGGCTCCTTTCGATGTGCGCATCGACATTGTGGCTGGAGTGAAGCGATACGTACGCGAGGGAAGCACATGAGCACGTTGACCAACAAAGGCGTCGAGCACGTTTTTGAGTCATTGCGTAAAGGCCTGGTGCCGGAACGAGGAATCGATGCGTTTGCCGTCGGCATCGAGAAACAACGCGGAGAACTGCACCGGCAGCTCGACCTTGCGAACAATAGCGAGGGCACCATCAAGTTCCTCCGTGGTGGCTATGGCTGTGGCAAGACCTTCATGGCCCGCCTTGCTCTCTTGGACGCGCGTGCTCGCGGATTCGCGACCAGTTTCGTCGTGGTCTCCGACAACGATCTCAGGTTCCACCGCTTCGACGACGTGTACCGCAAGGTGCTGACCGAGCTCGGCACCGCGTCGGCGCCACGCGGCGCCCTCGGTGACATCCTCGACCGTTGGATCGGCCGTGTGGAGGAAAGCCTGATCGCGGCCGGAGAGGACGACTCGGACCCCGCCTTCGACGCCAAGGTTCGCAAACGCCTCGACGAAGACCTCGCGGCGATGACCGGTGGCCAGGCGCCGCAGGACTTCGTGCGCGTTATTCAGACCATTTTCGATCTGAAGCAACGAGGCGACGTCGCGGAAGCTGGTGCGCTGACGTCGTGGCTGTGCGGCAGCGGCAACGTCGCCGCGTCGGCAAAGAAGGCCGCAGGCATCAAGGGCGACATCGGGAGCCGTGATGCGCTGGATTACCTGCGCGGTGTGCTCGAAATCGTGAAAGCTGCCGGATACTCCGGGCTCGTCATCGTCATCGATGAGGCCGAGACCATTCTTCGCATGCGTTCGGACTCGCGGCACAAATCGCTCAACGGGATTCGGCAGATCGCTGACGCCGCAGGATCATATCCAGGAATTTTATGGATATTCACCGGTACGCCGGAATTTTTCGATTCACGGCACGGCGTCGCTGGCCTTGCACCCTTGCACGACCGAATCCGTTTTCTGAAACAAGGCCGCTTCGCGAGCATGCGACAGGCTCAGCTCGAGCTTGTGCCGTTCGATGCCGACCGGCTTCGTTCGGTCGCTCTTCGTCTCCGCGAGCTGTTCCCCACGTCGGATCGTGGCCGGCTCGATCAGAAGATCAGCACGGCTTTCGTCGAGCAGTTGGTAACGGAGGTGACCATGGGGTTCAAAGGTGACGTCGGCGTGGTACCACGCCAGTTCCTACGTGAGTTCGTCACCCAGCTCGACCTGGTCGAGGAACACGTGGACTACGAGCCTATGACCGAGTATGGGTTCTCGGCCAAGGAACTCAGTCCGGAAGAGCAGCATGTCCTCACCGGCGCTCCGCTCGTCGACTTCGACGAGCACGAGCAGCTTGTGCCTGCCGAGGACGTGTGGTGAGTGTCTTTGCCCGCTTCGCACCGCGCCTCCAGCAGGCGATCGTGTCCAGGCTCGGTTGGTCGAGCCTGCGACCGGTGCAAGAAGAGGCAGGCGAGGCACTGCTCGCCGGCGACAACGCGGTCATCTTGGCGCCAACCGCGGGTGGCAAGACCGAAGCATCGATGTTTCCCACCCTGTCCAAGCTGGTCGAGAACGAGCCCGACGGCGTCGGTGCACTCTACATCGCGCCGCTCAAAGCGCTGCTGAATAACCAGCAGGATCGACTCGGTCGCTATACCGATATGGTCGGCCTGCGTCGGTTCGTGTGGCACGGGGACACCGCCGACCACCACCGCCGCCAGTTTCTCCAGGAGCCCGCTGAGCTTCTGATGACGACGCCGGAATCACTCGAAGTGATGCTGATGTCCCAGCGAGTGGACGAGCATAAGCTGTTCGCCGACCTGCGGACCGTGATCATCGACGAGGTACACGCGCTGGCCGGATCGGACCGGGGTGCCCACTTGTTGAGTGTGCTCGAACGCCTGGCACGAATCTCTCAGCACGACGTTCAGCGCGTGGGGCTGTCCGCGACCGTGGGCAACCCGGAAGCGATCCTAACCTGGCTGCAAGGCACGTCGAACCGACCAGGACGCATCGTAGATCCGCTGAAGGAACCCGTCCGCCGACGTCTTCTAGTCGTCTACCGGGAGAATCTCGCCGAGTTGTCCATCGACGCGGCGCGCGTCGCGAGCGGGCAGAAAAGCCTGTTCTTCTGCCAATCCCGGGCTACGACGGAAGCCGTCGCCGAATACATGAGACGCGCGGGAATCGCCGTGTTCGTGCACCACAGCGCGGTGTCCCGAGAAGATCGCCAAATCGCCGAAGAGCGTTTCCACCACGGCAGCGACACCTGCATCGTGTGCACCTCCACCCTGGAGCTGGGCATCGACGTCGGCGACCTCGATCGGGTCCTGCAGGCGGAGGCACCGGACACTGTGAGTTCGTTTATGCAACGCATGGGCCGAACAGGGCGACGAGGAGGGCAATCGGCCAACACCACGTTCTTCTGCACGACGACCGAGGGCATGCTGCAAGCCATCGCTGTGATCGAGCTGGCCAAGACTGGCTGGGTCGAATCCGTCGAGGTAGAGCAACGTTGCTGGCCGGTCCTTATCCATCAACTGCTCGCGATGTCGCTGGCGACTGGCGGGGTCACGGCCGACGACGCCTGGGAACATCTGGCCCACGTACCCGACTTCCAAGGCATTCACCGAGCCGAATACGACCGACTGCTGAACTGGATGCTCCGAGACGGGGCGTTACGGCTCACCAGCGGCCAACTGGTCCTCGGACCGAAGGCGGAACGCCGATTCGGCCGCAAGAACTTCATGGAACTCTATGCGGTCTTCTCCAGCCCACAGACCTACACGGTGGAAACCGCCAGCGGTCAGCCGCTTGGCTCCCTGAACCAAGCCTTCGTCGACCGACTCGTCGAAGGCATCAGCAGCTTCCTACTCGGCGGCCGCGCATGGACCGCACTGCGACTAGTGCACAACGATCGTCGCCTGGTCGTCGAACCGGCCCCCCGTGGTCGTCGGCCCACGTGGGGCGGATTTCTCCCACAGTTCCTCGGGTTCGACGTCTGCCAGCGCATACTGTCGGTGCTCCAGAGCGACGACCGTTATCCATACCTTGACGACGCGGCATGGGCGGTACTCGCCGAGCACCGCGCTTCCATGCTAGAAATCGTCAACCCTAAGCGCGGCGGAATGGAGTTCGACGACGGCGAGATTCGCTGGTGGACCTTCGCCGGAGGACGTATCAACGCGACGCTTCGCTACGCACTCGAAGCCGTGGGCGTTGGCTGGAAAGTCATCCCGGACAACTTCTTGATCAAGATAAAGGGCGTTGTCGACCGCCGCAGTTTCCTCGACGCACTTGCCAAAATCACGGAACCCGACTTCTGGGAGAACGACCAACTTTGGACGGAAGTCGCCCAATCACTCCCAAACTACCGACTCAGTAAGTTCCAACCACTGATGGCACCATGGGTTGAACGCGAGGTCGTGGCGCGCTACTTGCTCGACATCGGCGGTGCTTGGCGATGGTTGTCCGGGATCGAGGCCACCCTTTCCCGCGTGCCCGACGGCGTCCGCACCTTCACCCGCGAGGACATGGATGCTGTTGGTCAGCTTGCGGAAATCCCAGCGGATCTGCCTCTCCTGCGCCGAGAAGAGGACCGCCCGCTGATCTGGGTCCGCGCGCTACCGCAACTCGAGGCAGCGGTAGCTGCATTGACGTCCGAGCCCATCGTCGGCCTCGACGTCGAAACTACCCTCACGGATCGCACTCTGTGCCTAATCCAGATCGCCGCTGGCGAAGCGACCTATCTCATCGACGCACTCGAGGTACCCGACCTGGCCCCACTCGGACAACTGCTCACCAGCACTGAAACAATAAAGCTGATCCACAACGCCACATTCGAGCGCAACGTCCTCGGCCGGTATGGCTACTCCCTGGAAGGGGTGCTGGATACCCGCGACACGTCACGCCAACTCCGCAGCACAGCTACCGGCCACAGCCTCCGCGAAGTCTGCGCGCGTGAGCTAGGCGTCAAACTCGACAAGCGAGAGCAAGCAAGCGACTGGACCCGGCGCCCCCTCACCGACAGCCAGGAAACCTACGCCGCACTCGATGCCGAAGTCCTGCTCCGCCTACATGCACGGTTTCAGAAGAGTACGGACGACCGCTTCAACACTGGCACTGGCCACGAGGTCCCGTGAGTGCAAGCCCGGGGAATTACGTGATCGTTCACAGTGGTTAAGCCTCGACCATCGATGTCGAGCCTTCACCAATGACTATCCATGTCCACGCTCAAGCAATCGATAGAGGTTCGATTGCAAGGAGTTACCGTGCGACGGTCGGTCTTCACGCTGTTTTCCGCGGGGCAAATCTGGGGCACAGGTGCGCGCTGAACAGCGTCGAGCTGCAGTCAACTGCACTGAACGGCACCGTTTTTTCTGCGGGTTCTCCGTTTGTGCAGGTAGAAAGGTCTAGGCCACCTCGCTGGCAGTGAGGGGGTCAGGGGTTCGAGTCCCCTTAGCTCCACAGTTTTCAAGATCGTCCGGCTCTGCGATTTTCGCAGGTCGGGCGTTGTTTTTAGGTGCGACGAAATTTTGTCCATTGTGGACTTCGCTTCAGTTACTGTTCAGTAAGTGGAGCAAATCTGGAGCAGGGCTTTGACCCCGTTTGAAACGGGGTCACGGAAACTGCTCCAGGCGGGTCACCCAGCTGGGCGGTTCTGCACATTTTCTTTTGTCGGCGGCTGGTTTGTCGTTGTTTCGCATGTGTCGTGCGGCGCGGGCCGCTCAATGCACGCATCGTGGGCATGGCTGGGAATGGTGATCGGGCTGGCGGCGGTGGCGACCGGTTTCTGGTGGTTGTGACGTGTCGTGACGGGCCGATCTGCACGGTCGGGGTGCCTAGCGGCCCTGGGTTTGGTGTTCGGTTAGGGCGGCTGGTGAAGTGCTGGCGCACAGGCCGGGTCCGCGGCTGTCACCAGAACAGGTGTGCATTCGCCAGCGCAGAATCGGCGCGCGGCCACGAACAGGCGGAGGTAGGGCTCATCGAGTTTGGCGTAGTTCTCATCGCGCACACGTTTGACTACATATACGCGGAGATCCTCGATCCGATGATCGCGCACCACCTCGAGCCGCTATCCGACCTTCCGAACGAGATCGAGGCGGTGTGGATCCTCCTCGCCGAGACTCATCTCGTGATCTGGTCGCGTGTGGCGAATCGCTGGACGAACTTGCTGTTCTCCGGTGGCCCTGTGCCGCCTGCCACCGAAGATGACGATGTCCTGATCGCCGTTGATGAGGAGTTCCGCCACCTCATCGGCGACGACCAGGCGTCGCCGTTCGCGTTTACACTCACCGCTAGCGACTCTGCCTTTGGTAGGACCACGTAGGTAAACCGGTTGAACCCCTGACCTGCCGAGACGGTCGCGACGATACAGCGATCAGTCGGCCCGTCAGGCGTCCGGTAACCGCCGTTCCGATACCGTCCGACCGCGTTGTTGATTTCCTCGACCTCTATCTGGACCAGACATCGGGAGAGCATGCTGAACCTCATCGGCGGATATGGCCAACTACTCGACTCCGGGTTGTCGGGCGATCAACGCCAGGAGCAGTTCGTCGCGTTCGTCGTAGACCTGCTCGGCCACCAAGCCGTACACGCGCGTTCTGACGAGCCTCCGGGCTTCGCCGACGGCGGCCGGGTCACGTTCGTCCTGGATGGCAGGTACTACCTCCTGGATATCGTGTGGCCCGAGCAACCGCTCAGCGAAGACCGACTCAGTCGGATCCTGGCCTCGACCCCGGCGCACGGCAATGTGAAACACGCGTTGCTGTGTATGGCGGGATTCCAGGCCCCTCCGACTGGCGCTAGATGACTGATTCCGTGAAGGTCATGTGAAGTGGCCCGGGGTCTGGGCATGGGTGGAGGGTGTCCATGATCATTTTGTGACGAACGATCTGAACACCCTCCTGACGGCACTGTACGTGCTCGTCG
>NZ_WMBA01000047.1 GCF_009707865.1 Amycolatopsis pithecellobii | reverse complement strand
ACCGGATCAGCGTTCGACTTGCATGTGTTAAGCACGCCGCCAGCGTTCGTCCTGAGCCAGGATCAAACTCTCCAACAATGACAAGTTCGATCGACTCGAAAATCAATCTCAAAGGAACCCACAAAAAGGGGTTCAAAACAAAAGCTCTACTGGCTTAGTTCACTAGCACACTGTTGAGTTCTCAAACAACACACCACTGCTTCTGGCAACCCCAAGCAGAAACCAACCACTCTCAAAATTCCCAGAGATGGATTTCCTACCCGGAGGTCAAGGCCACCCACTCTACCACCTGAGGTGGGAGCTTGGTTCGTGGCCCCTCCGCCGCCCGGTCTCCCTGGCGACGAAGAGAAGATTACACCCATCTGACACCCGCGAAACAGGGGGGTCACTTAATCGCGAACCCGCAGGTCAGGGCGTCAATCGGACGCCGCCAGTGGTTCGCTTGCCACGGCGCACGACGAGCCACGTGCCATGCAGCGCGTCGGCTGTGGACGGGCGCCATTCCTCGTCGGCGATCTTCACGTTGTTCACGTACGCCCCGCCTTCCTTCACCGCGCGACGGGCAGCGCCCTTGCTCTCCACCAAACCCGGCGCGAGCAACAGGTCGACGATCGTGGGCTGATCGGCAAGCCGGATCTCCCCGGTGGGGACTTCGGCCATGACCGCGTCGAGTGTCCGCTCGTCGAGTTCACCGAGCTCACCCCGGCCGAACAGGGCCTGGCTCGCCAGCGTCACCTGCCGGGTCTGCTCCTCGCCGTGCACGAGCGTGGTCAGCTCCTCGGCGAGTTTCCGTTGCGCCGCCCGCAGTTGCGGCTTGTCGGCGGTCAGCTGCTCGAGTTCGGCGATCTCCTCGCGGCCGAGGAAGGTGAACATCTTCAAGTACGGGATGGCCTCCGCGTCCCCGACGTTCACGAAGTACTGGAACCACGCGTACGGCGAGGTCATCGACGGGTCTAGCCACAGGTTCCCGCCGCCCGTGGACTTTCCGAACTTCCGGCCTTCGGAATCCGTGACGAGCGGCGTGGTCAGCGCGTGCACGGCGGCGCCGTCCACCTTGCGGATGTAGTCCACCCCGCCGACGATGTTGCCCCACTGGTCCGAGCCGCCGATCTGCAGTTTCGTGCCGTAGCGGCGGTGCAGCTGGAAGTAGTCGTAGGACTGCAGGAGCAGGTAGCTGAACTCGGTGTAGGACATCCCGTCCGCGGCGAGGCGCCGCTTGACCGTCTCCCGCGCCAGCATGACATTGATCGAGAAATGCTTGCCGACATCGCGCAGGAAATCCAGCGCGCTGACTTCGGCGAACCAGTTCAGGTTGTTTTCGATGATCGCGCCGGTGGGCGAATTGTCGAACGTCACGAACTTCTCCAGCTGCGCCCCGATGCGCAGCAGGCGTTCCTGGATGACGTCGACGCTGACCAGCGTCCGCTCCCCCACGTCACGTGGGTCGCCGATCTGGCCAGTCGCGCCGCCCGCGAGGACGATGGGCCGGTGCCCAGCGCGCTGGAAACGGGCCAAGGTCAGCAGCTGCACCAGGTTGCCAGCGTGCAGGCTGTCCGCGGTCGGGTCGAAGCCGCCGTAAAGCGTGAGCGGACCGGCGTCGAGGTCCTTCCGGAGGGCGTCGGAGTCGGTGGACTGGGCGATGAGCCCCCGCCAGGACAGTTCGTCGAGAATGTGTTCGCTCACGCACCGATACTATTTGCCGGGCCTGACCCGCCCGCCGCGCCGGTAGGCCGACACCGCGGGCGAGTCGATCCAGAACCGCCACGGCGTATCCATCGCGGCCGCGACCCCGACCCGCGGGCCGGTGCGAATGTCCTGCGCGGAGATGTCATCACCCGTGAACAAGCGCACCGGTGAGGCCGGGTCGAGGAGATCGGCACCGTTGTGCTCGGGTCCGATGCGCAACGCGGAAGTCAGCCGCGCGGGTCCCTGGGCGAGTTCGTGATCGCGGCGGGCGGCTTTGCGGCGTGCGCGGGCCAGGTCCAGGCCCTCGGTCACTTCGGCGGCGCGGAGCAGGACCGCGCCCGGCCCCCCGTCTTCACCTCCCACGACATTGGCGCAGAAGTGCATGCCATAGACGAAATAGACGTACAGATGACCGGCGGGGCCCCACATCACCGCGTTGCGCGCGGTCTGCCCGCGATAGGAGTGCGAAGCCGGATCGTCCTGGCCCCGATACGCCTCGACCTCGACCAGACGAGCCGCGACGGTGCCTTCCGGCTCGGTCGTCTCGATCACCGCGCCCAGCAGGAGCCGCGCCAGATCCAGCGGATCGACGGCGAGCTCCTCCCGTTTGAACAGCCTCATCGCAGCACCACATCGCCGCTGACGACCGCTTCCAGCCCCGGCTGGTCGCCGCGCTCGACGTCGAGTTCCTGGCCGACCGCGGCAAGGCGCCGGGCGATCAGGCCAGGATCGGGATGGACGGCGCGTAGGGATTCCAGGCGGACGCCGTGATCCAGGCTCTCCGCGGGATGCGGGGACCCGTGCCAGTCGATGAGGAACGGGACCACCCCGTCGCCGTCCGGCGGGAACGCGAGCTCCCATTCGAGGACGACACCGTCCGGGCGGCGCCGGGACATCGGCACCGGGCCCAGCAGTTCGTAACCTGCCGCCCCGGCCCTCACGAGCGCATTCGGCAGGCTGGTCACCCGGGCGGCCCAGGTGACCAGCCTGGCTGACGTCAGCAAGTCGATACCGAACGGCCGCGGCTCAGCCGGCTCGGGCTGTTCGGGATCAGGACCGATCACTTCGAGATACCTGGCCCCGCCCAGCCCCGCAAGGAAGTTCCTCGTACCGCGTCCGGCGTGCTGGCCGCCGGGGCTGAGCGGCAGTCCACGCCCCCGCAGTTGCGCCACCGTGCCGTCGAGGTCCGGTGTCGCGTAGACGAGATGATCGAGCACTCAGCCGATCCATTCGCGGAAACCGGCCACGCGGCGCTCGAGCCTGTCGAGCTGTTCGGCCACGCGGGCCGGTGCCGTGCCACCACGGGCATCGCGCGACGCGACCGAACCGGCGACCGTCAGGACGTCACGCACCTGAGGGGTCAACGCGGGATGGATCTTCTCCAGCTCGTCATCGGTCAGGTCCTCCAGTCCTGCGCCGCGAGACTCGGCCACGCGGACGCACTCGCCCGCCGCCTCGTGGGCGACGCGGAACGGAACTCCTTGCCGCACAAGCCATTCCGCGATGTCCGTGGCGAGGGTGAACCCGGCGGGAGCCAGCTCGGCGAGCCGTTCGGTGTGGAACGTGAGGGTGCCGAGCATCCCGGCGATCGCCGGGAACAGCAGCTCCAGCTGCTCGACGGAATCGAAGACCGGTTCCTTGTCCTCCTGTAGATCCCGGTTGTACGCCAGCGGCATCGCCTTGAGGGTGGCGAGCAGGCCCGTGAGGTTGCCGATCAGCCTGCCCGACTTGCCGCGCGTCAGCTCCGCGACATCGGGGTTCTTCTTCTGCGGCATGATCGAGCTGCCAGTCGCCCAGGCGTCGTCGAGCGTCACGTAGCCGAACTCGGCGGTGTTCCAGATGATCACCTCTTCGGCGATCCGCGACAGGTTCACCCCCAGCATCGCCAGCGCGAACGCGAACTCCGCGGCGAAATCGCGCGAAGCCGTGCCGTCGATGGAGTTCTCGACGCTGGTGTCGAAACCGAGTTCCGTCGCGACGGCCTCCGGGTCCAGGCCCAGCGAGGAGCCGGCCAGCGCGCCCGAACCGTACGGCGACTCGGCTGTCCGGTGGTCCCAGTCCCGCAGGCGGCTCACGTCCCGCAGCAGCGCGTGTGCGTGGGCCAGCAGGTGATGCGCCAGCAGGACCGGCTGCGCGTGCTGCAGGTGTGTCCGCCCGGGGAGGACCGCGTCCGGATGCTGTTTCGCTTGTGACACCAGGGAATCGACCACGTCGAGCGTGCCGGTGGCGACCCGGCGGGCGGCGTCACGCAACCACATCCGGAACAGCGTCGCCACCTGGTCGTTGCGCGAGCGGCCCGCCCGGATCTTGCCGCCGAGCTCGACGCCCGCCCGCTCCAGCAGGCCACGTTCGAGGGCGGTGTGCACGTCCTCGTCCTCGATCGCCGGCGTGAATGCGCCGCTTTCGACATCGGCGGCGAGCTGGTCCAGCGCCGCGAGCATGCCGGTCAGCTCGTCGTCGGTGAGCAGGCCCGCGCCCCGCAGCACCCGGGCGTGCGCCCGGGACCCCGCGATGTCGTAGGGGGCAAGGCGCCAGTCGAAATGGGTCGAGGCGGACAGCTTGGCCATCGCCTCGGCCGGTCCGCTGGCGAACCTGCCACCCCACAGCTGAACAGGTTTGTCGGCCATGAACCTCAGCTCTTCTGGTCGCGCTTCGCGGCGATCTTGCTCGGCAGGCCCCACAACTGCACGAAGCCCTTGGACAGCGACTGGTCGAACGTGTCGCCTTCGTCGTAGGTGGCCAGGTTGAAGTCGTACAGCGACTGCTCGCTGCGGCGCCCGGTGACCACCGCGGAACCGCCGTGCAGGCGCAGCCGGATCTCGCCGGTCACGTGCTCCTGGCTCTTCGCGATGAACTGGTCCAGCGCGTCCTTCAACGGCGAGAACCACAGGCCGTCGTAGACCAGCTCGCCCCAGCGCTGTTCGACCTGGCGCTTGAACCGGGCCAGGTCCCGCTCGACAGTGACGTTCTCCAGCTCCTGGTGCGCGGTGATCAGCGCGATGGCGCCCGGCGCCTCGTAGATTTCCCGGCTCTTGATGCCGACCAGCCTGTCCTCGACCATGTCCAGCCGGCCGATGCCGTGTGCGCCCGCGCGCTTGTTGAGCTCCTGAATGGCCTCGAGCATCGTGACCGGCTTGCCGTCGATCGCGATCGGCACGCCCTTCTCGAAGGTCAGCACGAGCTCATCCGGCGCGCCGAAGTTGAGCGCCGGGTCCTCGGTGTAGGAGTAGACGTCCTTCGTCGGGGCGTTCCACAGGTCCTCGAGGAACCCGGTCTCCACCGCGCGGCCCCACACGTTCTGGTCGATCGAGAACGGGGACTTCTTGGTGACGTCGATCGGCAGGTTGCGCTCCTCGGCGTAGGCGATCGCCTTCTCCCGGGTCCACGCGAAGTCACGGACCGGGGCGATCACCTTGAGGTCCGGCACAAGCGCGCCGAGCCCGACCTCGAACCGCACCTGGTCGTTGCCCTTGCCGGTGCAGCCGTGCGCGACCGTGGTGGCGTTGTGGTACTTCGCGGCCTCGGCGAGGTGCTTGACGATCACCGGCCGGGACAGCGCCGACACCAGCGGGTAGCGGTCCATGTAAAGGGAGTTCGCCTGCAGCGCGGGCAGGCAGTAGCCCTCGGCGAACTCGTCCCGCGCGTCGGCCACGACCGCGTCGACCGCACCGCAGTCGAGCGCACGCTGACGGATCGTTTCCAGGTCCTCACCGCCCTGCCCGAGGTCCACCGCCACCGCGATCACCTCGGCCCCGGTCTCCTCGGCGATCCAGCCGATCCCCACCGAAGTGTCCAGCCCGCCCGAATAGGCGAGTACCACCCGCTCAGTCATTCCCATTCTCCTTCACGTACTCAGTCCAAAGTAGACGATCGCCGCGCCAGTGCGGTGAATCGGTCGGCCAGGTCCCGTCCCGACAGCGGTTCCCTGGCGATCACCGCTACCGTGTCGTCTCCCGCGATGGAGCCGACGACTTCTTCCAGCGCCGCCCGGTCGATGGCGCTGGCGAGGAACTGCGCCGCACCGGGCGGCGTGCGCAGCACCGTGAGATTGCCCGAGCAGTCCACGGAGACCATCAGCTCGGCCAGCAACCGCGACAGCCGCGAGGTGCCACCCTGCACCCCGCGCACCGGGCTGCCGTCCTCCGGGATCACATACACCGGCGCCCCCGAGTCCGCACCCCGCAACTTGACCGCACCGAGCTCGTCCAGGTCTCGCGACAAGGTAGCCTGCGTGACGTCGATGCCCTCGGCCGCCAGCAGTTTCGCCAGCTCCGTCTGGCTGCGGATGGCCATTGTGGACACCAGTTCGGTGATCCTCGCCTGCCGGGCCGCTCTGCTTATGGTCGTTCGCTCAGCAACCACACCAACAACGCCTTCTGTGCGTGCAGCCGGTTCTCGGCTTCATCCCAGACCGCACTCGCCGGGCCGTCGATGACCTCGTCGGTGATCTCCCAGCCGCGGTGTGCCGGAAGGCAGTGCAGGACGATCGCGTCCGGTGCCGCCTGGGTGAGCAGCTCGGTGTTGATCTGCAGCTTCCGGAACGGCGTCACCCGGTCAAGGCCGTCGTTCTCCTGCCCCATCGAGGTCCAGGTGTCGGTGACGAGCACATCCGCGCCCTCGACCGCCGTCTTCGGGTCGGTGAACACCGTGACGCTGCCACCGGTTTCCGCCGCGCGCCGCTCCGCCGCCGCCGTGACCTCCGGCATCGGCTGGAAACCTTCCGGCGTCACGACGCGGACGTGCAACCCCGCCGTCGCACCACCGAGCATGAGCGAGTGGGCCATGTTGTTGGCGCCGTCACCGAGGTAGGTCAGGGTCAGCCCGGCGAGCTTTCCCTTGCGCTCCCGGATGGTCTGCAGATCCGCCAGCACCTGGCACGGGTGGAACTCGTCGGTCAGCGCGTTGATCACCGGCACTGTCGCGACGGCGGCCATTGCGTTGATCCGTTGCTGAGCAAAGGTCCGCCAGACCACCGCGTCGACGAAGCGCGACAACATGCGCGCGGTGTCCTCGATGGTTTCCTCGCGGCCCAGCTGCATCGAACGGCCGTCGACGATGATCGGGTGACCGCCCAGCTGTGCGATACCGACCTCGAACGACAGCCGGGTGCGGGTCGAGTTCTTCTCGAACAGGACCGCCACCGACTTGGGGCCGGCCAGTGCACGGTTGGCGAGCGGATCCTTTTTCAACTGGTCCGCGAGATCGAGGACGGCGAGCTGTTCTTCGGCGGTGAGGTCGTCGTCGCGGAGGAAGTGGCGTGGCATGTCAGTCCTTCGGAGTGGCCGAGTCGAGTACGTCGGGTAACGCGGCGAGGAAACCGTGGGCCTGTTCCTCGCTCAGGATGAGCGGCGGCGCGAGACGGATCGCGTCCGCGGCGACGGGATTGATCAGGTACCCGGCGTCCTGCGCAGCTTTCGCGACCGCGGCCGCCACCGGCTTGCGCAACCCGATACCGAGCAGGAGGCCGGCGCCACGGACACCACCGACGAGCGGATGTCCGAGCTGTTCCACGCCGGCCGCGATGTCCTTGCCCAGCGCGGAAACATGGTCGGTCAGGTTGTCGCGCGCGATCGTTCTCAGCACCGCGAGCCCGGCCGCGCAGCACACCGGGTTGCCGCCGAAGGTCGTGCCGTGCTGCCCGGGTTTGAACAGGTCCGCCGCCGCGCCGACGGCGATCGTGGCGCCCAGCGGCAGGCCACCACCGAGCCCCTTGGCGAGCGTGAAGACATCCGGGGTGATGCCCGCCCGCTGGAAGGCGAACCAGGTTCCGGTGCGGGCGATGCCGGTCTGCACCTCATCGAGGATCAGCAGCGCGCCGGTGTCCTTGGTGATCTCCCGTGCGGCCTGCAGGTAGCCATCCGGCGCGGGGATCACGCCGCCCTCCCCGAGGATCGGCTCGAGCACGACCGCGGCGGTCTCGGTGTCGACCGCGGCCCGGAGCGCGTCGATGTCGCCGAACGGGATGTGCGTGACACCCGGCATCAACGGCTCGAACGGCGCCCGCTTGGGCGGCTGGCCGGTGAGCGCCAGCGAACCCATGGTGCGGCCATGGAAGGCTCCCTCACACGCGACGATCTTGGTGCGGCCGGTGAGCCTGCTGATCTTGATGGCCGCCTCGTTGGCCTCTGCGCCGGAGTTGACGAACAGGACCTTCGCGTTGCCGGTCAGACCCGCGACGTCCAGCAGCCTCTCGGCCAGCTCCACGGTGACCGGGTTGACGTACAGGTTCGAGGTGTGCCCGAGCTTCGTGATCTGTTCGGTGACGGCGCGGACGATTTCGGGATGCGCGTGCCCGAGCGCGTTGACCGCGATCCCGCCGACAAGATCGACGTACTCGTTGCCGTCGGCGTCCCAGACCTGCGCGCCTTCCCCACGGACCAGCGTCAGTTGCGGGGTGCCGTAGTTGTCCATCAGCGCGGACTGCCAGTGCGCCTGTCCGTCTACATTGGACACTATCTGGTTCATGACGGCTCCTGTTCGGGGATGACCATGGTGCCGATGCCACGGGACGTGAAGACTTCGAGCAGTACGGAATGCGCGATCCGGCCGTCGATCACGTGCGCGCGCCGGACCCCGCCGCGGACGGCCTTCGCGCAGGCTTCCATCTTCGGGATCATGCCGCTGGCCAGGGTCGGCAGGAGCTGTTCGAGCCGGCCGACCTGGATGCGGTCGATCAGGGACGAACGGTCCGGCCAGTTCGCGTACAGCCCCTCGACATCGGTCAGCACGACGAGCTTCTCGGCGCCGAGCGCGGCCGCGAGCGCACCCGCGGCCGTGTCCGCGTTGACGTTGTGCACGACGCCGTCCACGTCCGGGGCCACCGTCGAGACGACCGGGATGCGACCGGCGTTGACGATGTCGAGTACCGCGTCCGGGTTGACCGAGGCGACCTCGCCGACCAGGCCGACGTCGACCGCCTCACCGTTGACCGTCGCGTGCTTACGCTCGGCGGTGAACAGCTGCGCGTCCTCGCCGGAGATCCCGACGGCATACGGACCGTGCGCGTTGATCAGGCCGACCAGTTCGCGGCTGACCTGACCGACCAGCACCATTCGCACGACGTCCATCGTCTCGGGGGTGGTGACCCGCAGCCCGCCCTTGAACTGGCCTTCGATGCCGAGGCGGCCGAGCATGCTGGTGATCTGCGGGCCACCGCCGTGCACCACGACCGGGCGCAGACCGGCGATCCGCAGAAAGACCATGTCCTGGGCGAAGGCGTGCTTGAGCTCGTCGTCGACCATGGCGTTGCCGCCGTACTTGATCACGACGGTGGCACCGTGAAACCGCTGCAGCCAGGGCAGGGCCTCGATCAGGACGCCGGCTTTCTCCGCCGCGGAGGCGAGCCGGTCGTCGGCGGGGACCAGGGCTTCGGATGGGGTCATGAGGAGTAGGCGCTGTTCTCTTCGACGTAGCCGTGGGAAAGATCCGTGGTGTAGATCGTGGCGGTGCTGGTGCCGACCCGGAGGTCGAGCAGGATCTCGATGGCACGCCCGGACAGGTCGGCCTGCGAACGGTCGGCCGCGGTGGTGCCGTTGTCGAACAGGGTCACCCCGTTGATCGTGATCGACAGCGTGTCCGGGTCGACCTCGGCCTGCGCACGACCGACCGCCATGGCGATCCGGCCCCAGTTCGGGTCGGAGCCGAACAGCGCGGTCTTGACGAGGTTGTCCTCGGCGACGGTACGGCCGATGTTGATCGCGTCCTGCTCGCTGGCGGCGCCGCGGACGACGATGTCGACGTCCTTGGTGGCTCCCTCGGAGTCGGCACGCAGCTGGTGGACCAGGTCGAGGGAGACGGCGGTGAGCAGCTCGGTGAAATCGTCGACGCTCGGCACGAGGCCGCTGGCACCCGAGGACAGCAGCAGTACCGTGTCGTTCGTCGAAGTACCGCCGTCGACGTCGAGCCGATCGAACGTCACGCGCGTGGCGGCGCGCAGGGCCGCGTCGAGCGCGTCCGGCTCGAGCATCGCGTCGGTGGTGAGCACCGAGAGCATGGTCGCAAGGTTGGGCGCGAGCATTCCCGCGCCCTTCGCGATGCCACCGATACCCCAGCCCGCGACGTGGGTTTTGAAGCTCTGCTTGGGTTTCGTGTCGGTCGTCATGATCGCGGTCGCCGCCGCGAGACCGGCCTCCGGCGTGGCGGCGAGCGCACCGGCCGCAGTGTCCACTCCGGACAGTACCGCAGTCATCGGCAGCCGTTCCCCGATGAGACCGGTCGAGCAGACGGCGACCTCGATGGCACCGGTGTCGAGCACCTTGGCGACCTGTTCGGCGGTGGCATGCGTGTCCTGGAAACCAGCCGGACCGGTGGCCGCGTTGGCCCCGCCCGAGTTGAGCACGATCGCGCGCAGTCGCCGGTGCCGCAGCACTTCCTGCGACCACAGCACGGGCGCGGCCTTGATCGTGTTGCGGGTGAACACGCCGGCGGCGGCCTGTTCCGGCCCGTCGTTGACGATCAGGGCGAGGTCGAGGGCTCCGGAATCCTTGATCCCGGCAGCCACGCCGGCGGCCCGGAATCCTTTCGGTCCGGTGACGGTCACGGGGCGACTCCTACAGTGGAAAGTCCGGTGGATTCGGGCAGGCCGAGTGCGATGTTCATGGACTGGATCGCTCCTCCCGCGGTGCCCTTGGTCAAGTTGTCGATCGAGGTGACCACGATCAGCCGGCGCGCGTCGGCGTCCACAGTCACCTGGAGCTGCACGTTGTTCGAGCCCAGCGTCGCCGACGTGGCCGGCCACGCGCCTTCGGGCAGCAGCTGCACGAAGGGCTCGGCGGCGTAGGCCTTCTCGTAGACCGCGCGGGCGGCGGCACTGTCCACTTCGGACGCGAGCGGCGCGCTCGCGGTGGTGAGAATGCCACGCGGCATCGGCGCGAGTACCGGCGTGAACGACACCGTGACCCGCTCCCCCGCCACCGCGCTCAGGTTCTGCGCGAGCTCCGGGGTGTGCCGGTGCACGCCACCCACCCCGTACGCGCTCGCCGAACCCATCACCTCGGAACCCAGCAGGTGCGGTTTCAGGCTCCTGCCCGCGCCGGACGTGCCGGTGACCGACACGACCGACACCTCCGGCCGCACCAGCCCGGCGGCCAGCGCCGGCGCGAGCGCGAGCGAGCCACCCGTCGGGAAGCAGCCCGGGACGGCGATTCGCTTGGTCCCGGCCAGCTTCTCGCGGGCGCCCGGCAGCTCCGGCAGCCCGTACGGCCACGTGCCCGCGTGCTCACCGCCGTACCAGCGCTGCCAGTCGGCCGCGTTGGCGAGCCGGTGGTCCGCGCCGAGGTCGACGACGAGCACGTCGGGCCCGAGTTCAGCGGCGACCGCCCCCGAATGACCATGCGGCAACGCGAGGAACACGACGTCGTGCCCGCCGAGAATCTCGGGCGTGGTCTCGCGCAGCATCCGGTCCGCCAGCGGAGCCAGGTGTCGCTGATGCTGCCCGAGTGGCGTGCCCGCGCTGCTGGCAGCCGTCAGTTCGCCGATCTCCACTTCCGGGTGCACCAGCAGCAGACGCAGGGCTTCGCCGCCCGCGTACCCGCTTGCCCCGGCCACCGCGACCTTCACCGTCATACGCATGATTATGCATGGCGACGCAAATTCAATCAATCACGGGACGGCGGAAGCGGGCGCCGGCTCGTTACGGATCTTCGGCCATCGTCGAACGCTGGCTGGGCGGTTCAGGCAGGTACTCCCCCGGCCGTTCGGGATCGCAGCCCACCCGCGGCAGCCGTGCGCGGATACCCCCGGGGCTGCGCCCGAAGCGAACCGCGATGTCCTCCACCGTCTCCCCTCTTATCCAGGACTCCTCCAGTTCCGCGTCGAGCTCGGGCGTCCACGGCCGTCCCTGGCTCGCGGGACGCGCTCGTGTTCTGCGGCCACCCGCCAAGCTGATCGCGACGTGATGGCGCAACGTCTCCGACAGCACGGAACCCAGCGCGACGGCGACATCCGAGCTGACCTCGAGATGGCCCTCCGCGAGGACGTCACCACGCGGCCCCGCACCGCCGACACTCACGATCAGCCGGTCTGGCTGGTCACCACCCGGCAGCGCGGTGACCTCGATGGAATAGGTGTTCTCGCCGGCCCGAACCTTGCTCCGGTGCTCTTCGACAATCGTCATGCCGGAGAGGCTAGCGGCACCCTCCGACAATTTTCGTCACCGACCGCTCCCGCTCGATCGCGCTCCGAAATTGTCGGACCCCTGACGTACGGTCCTCGCATCATCACTACCAGCCATCTGGGGGCCGGATGAAAACGCTTCTGAGCAGGCACGAAGGACTTCGCCGTCTCGGCGAGCGGGCGTGGCTAATCTGCGGAGGTGGACGAAGTGGACGATCTGGTGAGCGCGGCCCGGAAGGCGCTCGCGGCGGCAGGAGATCCGGCGAAAGCGCCCGCGATGCGCCGGTACATGAAGTCCACGATGCCGTTCCGCGGCGTGCCGAAACCGGGGCGGCAGGCGGTGACCCGGCGGCTGTTCGCCGAGTTTCCCTTACCGGACAAGGGTTCCTTCGTGGCGGCAGCCGAAAGACTGTGGCGCGAAGCGCAATTCCGCGAGGAACGGTATGTCGCCATCGACCTGACCGGTCACCGCGCCTATGCGCGCTGGCAGGACAGCAGTCTGCTGCCGCTCTACGAAGAGATGATCGTGACGGGTGCGTGGTGGGACTATGTCGACGAGCTCGCGGCGCGCCGGGTCGGGCCGATCCTGCGTACCGAGCCCGCGATCATGGGTCCGGTATTGCGCCGGTGGGCCGTCGACGAGGACCACTGGCGACGGCGGACGGCGATCATCTGCCAGCTCGGCGCGAAGGAGGAGGTCGATCTGGATCTGCTCACCTTCGTGATCGAAGCGAGCATCGGAGAAAGCAACTTCTTCCTCCGCAAAGGAATCGGCTGGGCGTTGCGGCAGCATGCGCGGCGGGATCCGGACTGGGTCAAGCGGTTCGTCGACGCGCATCCCGGGCTGTCGCCACTGTCCGTGCGCGAAGCACTCAAGCACGTGCCGCGCTGAGCAGGTGGGGCGCCAGGCTCCGGCTCCCCACCATGCTCGCCACGTCAGCCGCGCAGCGCCGCGCCGAACCGGGAGGCCGCTTCCGCGACCGCCGCGTCACGAGCCTTGGTCGCCTCTTCGACGGTCAGTGTCCGGTCCGGGGCACGGAACCGCAGCTTGTAGGCCAGGGACCGCTTGCCGTCGCCGACCTGATCGCCGCTGTAGGCGTCGAACAGCGTGACGTCCTCCAGCAGCTCCCCACCGCCGGTCACCACGGCTTGGGCCAGGTCCGCGGCGGGCACCTTGGCATCCACCACGAGCGCGATGTCCAGCAGCACCGGCGGGTACGGCGAGACAGCCGGCGCGGGACGGTCGTCAGGCAGCGGGATCGCGTCCAGATCGAGCTCCATCGCCACGGTCCGCTTGGGCAAGCCGAGCGCTTCCACGACCTTGGGATGCAGCTCGCCCGCGTGGCCCACGGGCCAGTCTCCGACAAGCAACTCGGCGCAGCGGCCGGGGTGCCAGGGCGCGAGATCAGCGGCGCGCACCCGCAGCGTGATCCCGGCGGCCGCGCCCACGATGCGCGCGGCCTCCACGGCATCGGCCCAGCTCGCCTGTTCGCCCTCGCCCCACCAGCCGGATCGCGCTCGCTGCCCGGCCAGCACCACCGCCACGTGCTGTGGCTGCGGTGGGACCGCGGCCTCGAGCCGGGCCAGATCCTCGTCGCCGGGCCGATGATCGACCGCCAGGTCGGGAACCGGCAGCGGGGTCGCCCTGGGCAGCACAACCTGCCCGATGTGGAACAGAGCCAGGTCACGGAAGCCGCGGGAAACGTTGCGCTGCAAGGTTTCCAGCAGACCGGGCAGCAGCGAGCTGGCCATCTGGTCCTTGTCGGCCTCCAGGGGGTTGCGCACCTTCACGGTGTGCCGGCGCACGTCGTCCTCGGCCAGGCCGAACGCGTCCCACGTGCCGGCCGACATGAACGGGAAGGGCAGCACTTCGACATAACCGGCTTCGGCCAATGCGCGCGAGACGGTACGGCGACGGCGCTGCGTCTCGGTGAGCCCCGCGCCGGCCGGTGCGAGCGGGAGGGTCGAGGGGATGCTGTCGTAGCCCTCGAGCCGCAGTACCTCTTCCACCAGATCGGCCGGCTGCAGCAGGTCACCGCGCCAGCTCGGGGGCACGGCGGTGACCTGGGCGACGCCCTGGTCGGACGTGCCGATCTGAACTTTGCAGCCGATCTGGCTCAGTCGGCGGACGGTCACGCCACGCTCGTAGCGGATTCCGGCCACCCGGTCTGGCAGGTCGATCGGCATCGTCACGGGAGCCATCGGCGCGACATGGCCGACGTCGGTGCGGCCCGGCTGGATGCTGCCGTCGCCGTAGCGACGCAGCAGGCGGGCGGCGACTTCGACCGCCGCGGCGCACAGTCCTGGGTCGGTGAACCGCTCGAACCGCTTGGCCGCCTCGGAGAACAGCTTGTGCCTGCGGGCGGTGCGGCTGATCGACGCCGGGTCCCAGTGCGCGGCTTCGAGCAGGACGTCGGTACTCTCCGGGCTGATCTCGGTGCTCGCGCCGCCCATCGTGCCCGCCAGCGAGATGACCCCGCTGTCGTCGGCGATCACGATGTCGTCCGGGTCCAGGGCGCGTTCGACGTCGTCGAGAGTCGTCAGCTTCTCGCCCGCCGTCGCGCGGCGGACCACCAGGTCGCCCTTCACCGAGGAGGTGTCGAAGGCGTGCAGCGGATGGCCGAGCTGGAGCATCACGTAGTTGGTGACGTCCACGGCCAGCGAGATCGACCGGATACCGGCCAGCAGCAGCCGCCGGTGCATCCACCATGGGGTCGGTGCGGTGGCATCGAGCCCGGTGATCCGCCGGAGCACGAACCGGCCGCAACCGTCCTCGTCCTCGATTCGGACCGGCCAGGCCTCTCCTTCCGGCTCGGGCAGGTCCAGCGACGCCGGGTCTCCGAAGGGCACGTCGAGCGCGCACGCGAGCTCACGCGCCAGGCCCCGGACCGAGAGCGCGTAGCCGCGGTCCGGAGTGGGCACGAGGTCGAGCACCGTGTCGCCGAGGCCGAGCACCTCACGCGCGTCGTCGCCGGGCGAAGCCGTCGACGAGGGCAGCACCAGGATGCCGGTATGGTCCTCGCCGAGCCCCAGCTCGCGCGCCGAGCAGATCATGCCGTCGCTGACCCGGCCATAAGTCTTGCGCTGCGCGATGGCGAACCCACCCGGCAGCACACTGCCCGGCAACGCCACGACCACGAGGTCACCTTCGACGAAATTGGTCGCGCCGCACACAATCCCGCGAGTGTGGATGCCGTGCGGCCCCTGGTCGTCCTCGTCGGAGTCCTCGTCCTCAGGCGCTTCTTCGCCGGTCTCGACGCGGCAGTAGCGGATGGGCTTCTTGAAGTCGGTCAGCTCCTCGATCTCGGCGACGCGGCCGATCACGACCGGGCCGGTCACCGCGTCGAGCGGATGGACGCCGTCGACCTCGATCCCGATCCGGACGAAGGCGTCGGCCAGCTCCTGCGGCCCGACTTCGCCGGCGTCGAGATGCTCGAGAAGCCAGCTCACGGGAACTCGCACTACGCCTCCTGTACCTTGCGGGACACCCGGTCGGCCCGAATGATCAGGGCTCCGCCGTCGTCGATCATTCAGGCCTCCGTTCCGAAGGGAAGAGTGAAACGGACATCGCCCTCGACCATGTCACGCATGTCGGGGATGCCGTTGCGGAACTGCAGGGTGCGTTCCAGCCCCATGCCGAACGCGAAACCCGAGTACACCTGCGGGTCGACGCCGCAGGCGCGCAGCACGTTGGGGTTGACCATGCCGCAGCCGCCCCACTCCACCCAGCCGGGGCCGCCCTTCTTCTCTTCGAACCACACGTCGACCTCGGCCGAGGGCTCGGTGAACGGGAAGAAGTGCGGGCGCAGCCTGGTCTTCGACTGTTCCCCGAACATGGCGCGCGCGAACGCGTCAAGGGTGCCCTTGAGGTGGGCCATGGTGATGCCCTTGTCCACCGCGAGGCCCTCGACCTGCGAGAAGACGGGGGTGTGCGTGGCGTCCAGCTCATCGGTGCGGTAGGTGCGGCCGGGGCACACGACGTAGACCGGCAGGTCGCGGTGCAGCAGCGCACGAGCCTGCACGGGGGAGGTGTGCGTGCGCAGCACGAGACCGGAGTCCGGTTCGCCGACGTAAAAAGTGTCCTGCAACTGGCGGGCGGGGTGGTCCTTGCCGAAGTTCAGCGCGTCGAAATTGAACCACTCGGCTTCGAGCTCGGGACCTTCCGCGACCTCCCAGCCCATCCCGACGAAAACGTCGGCGACACGCTCGCTGATGGTGGTGATCGGGTGGCGGGCGCCGCGGGGAACCCGGTCCCACGGCAGGGTCACGTCGACCGCTTCCTCGCGCAGCACATGCTCGTCGCGTTCAGCCTGGAGCTGCGCGCGGCGGGAGTCAAAGGCGCCCTGGATGGCCTGCCGGGCCTCGTTGACCCGCTTGCCGACCTCGGCCTTCTCCGCCTTGGGCAGCGCGCCGATGGCACGGCGGGCCACCAACAGCGGCGAGTGATCACCGAGGTGGGCCGGCTTGACGGCCGCCAGCGCGTCGAGGTCGGCCGCCTTGGCGAACTCGGCCTGGGCGCTGTCGATCGCGGCCTGCAGGGTTTCCGGCTTCAGCGCGTCGGCCGGCGCTGCGTCCTGCTTGTCGTTGGGTCCGGACATAACTCCTCAGCGTCCGCTTGACGGTCCGCGGCTCGGCACGAGCACACGTAAGCGATTACCGGGAGATTCTAGGCGACCCGCGTTCGGTCACGACGGGTCACCCTCCGCTCGACCTGCGCTCCGCGGGGCTGAGTGCCATCGCGCTGCCGTACAGGCAGACCGCGGCCGCGGTGGCCAGGTTGAGGCTTTCGGCCTGGCCGTAGATGGGGATGCGGACACCTTCGTCGACCGATTCGAGGATCCGACCCGGCAGACCGTGCGCCTCGTTGCCGAAGACCCACGCCGCGGGCACGTCCAGCGCCAGCGAATCCAGCCCGGTTTTCGCGTAACCATCGGCGCCGAACAGCCGTAACCCGGCCGCGCGGCAGACCTCGAGTGCGGCGTGCGCGTCTCGTGTCCTGGCCAGCGGGACGTGGAACAGGCTGCCCGCCGAGGCGCGCACGCACTTGCCGTTGTGCGGATCGACGCTGTCCCCCGCGAGGATCACCGCGTCGGCCCCGGCCGCGTCGGCGACGCGGATGACGGTGCCCGCGTTACCGGGATCAGCCACGTCCACGAGCACGGCGACCAGCCGGGCGGCGGGCGGAAGTACTGCGTCGAGTGACCGGCCGAGCAGCTCGCAGACCGCGACAATGCCTTGCGGGGTCACGGTTTCCGACAAAGCCGCCGCGGCGCGGTCGGTGACCGGTGAGACCCGGGCGCCTGCCGCACGGGCAGCCGAGACCAGCTCGGGATTCGCCTCCGCCGCGTCGGCTGTCACGAACAACTCGTGCACGAGACCCCGCTCGCCAGCCAGCGCAGCGCCGACGGCGTTCGCGCCCTCCGCGAGGAAGCGCCCCGCCTTCTCCCGTTCCGCGCGCCGTGTCAGGCGCCGCGCAGCAACGACCCGGGGGGACCGCTGTGTGAACGGTTCCGCCCCGGGCCGGGTGGTGTTCTCGCTCAGGCCGACTTCTTCTCGGTCGTGTCGGGCCCCGTCGTCACGTTCTGCTTCGCGAGCTCGGCGAGCGCGGCGAACGCGGCGGCGTCGGTGACGGCGAGGTCGGCGAGCACCTTGCGGTCGACCTCGACACCAGCGGCCTTGAGGCCCTGGATGAACCGGTTGTAGGTCACGCCGTTCTGCCTGGCTGCTGCGTTGATGCGGGTGATCCACAGCTGGCGGAAGTCACCCTTGCGGGCACGGCGGTCCCGGTAGGCGTAGTTGAGCGAGTGGAGCGTCTGCTCCTTGGCCTTGCGGTACAGCCGCGAACGCTGACCGCGGTAGCCGCTGGCCAGTTCGAGAGTTGCGCGACGCTTCTTCTGGGCGTTCACCGCCCGCTTGACGCGTGCCACGGGTCCATCCTGTCGATCTCGGGGGGCGCGAGCGCCCCGGGGTTAAGGCAAGTCCGGTAAAGCTCAGCGACCGAGAAGCCGCTTGACCCGGCCCACGTCGTTCTTGGCGATTTCGGTCGTGCCCTCCAGGCGGCGGGTGACCTTGCTGGCCTTCTTCTCCATCAGGTGACGGCGACCGGCCTTCTGCCGGCGCAGCTTGCCGGTGCCGGTCACGCGGACCCGCTTGGAGGTCCCGCTGTGCGTCTTCATCTTGGGCATTCGTTGCTCTCCTTCAAAGTGCAGCACACCGGGCGGCCGGTGTGCTGCGGACTGCGTCAGACGGCTGGCCCGTCAGGGTTCGACCGGTTCCCTGACCGCCTTGGCCTTCGCCTTCGCGTTCTTGTGCGGCGCGAGAACCATGATCATGTTCCGGCCGTCCTGTTTCGGCGACGACTCCACGTAGCCGAGCTCGGCCACCTCGTCGGCGAGCTTCTGCAGCAGCCGGAAACCAAGCTCCGGCCGGGACTGCTCACGCCCGCGGAACATGATGGTGACCTTCACTTTGTTCCCTGCGGAGAGGAAGCGGGACACGTGCCCCTTCTTCGTCTCGTAGTCGTGCTGGTCGATCTTCGGACGCAGCTTCTGTTCCTTGATGACGGTCAGCTGCTGGTTGCGGCGGGACTCGCGGGCCTTCTGCGCACTCTCGTACTTGAACTTGCCGAAGTCCATGAGCTTGCAGACCGGCGGGCGCGCCTGCGGAGCGACCTCGACGAGGTCTAGATCCGCCTCCTGCGCGAGTCGGAGCGCATCCTCGATCCGGACGATACCGACCTGCTCACCGTTGGGTCCGACGAGCCGGACCTCGGGAACGCGGATGCGGTCGTTGATGCGTGTCTCGGAGCTGATGTGGCCTCCTTGGTCCGAGGAAAATGTCTAGCCTGCTCGACCTGGTGCCCACATACCACGGGCCCCGTCACCAGCCTCTCTCACGCTGGTATGCGGGGCCCTGTTCCGATCGCGTCCGAAGACGCTTCACCACCTCGCGGGTGGCGAGACCGGACCCGGCCGCCTGAGTCTGGCAACACGGGTGGGAGCGGGGCTCCACTTGCGGCCCCCGATCACTCGAGGGCTGGTCGCACGTGGAAGGGTAGCAGACGTGTCTTACAACGCTTCCTCCCAGCCCGAGAATTCCCCGGACGTGCGCGAACTGGAGGACATCCCCAGCGTGGAGGTCATCAGCAGGGCCGCGGTGATGCTGATGTCCGCCGCCGCGGAGCGGCTCGGGCTGGCCGATGACGACCCGGACACGAGCCCCCACCGCGACCTGGACGAGGCGCGGCGGCTGATCACCGCGCTGGCCGGGCTGGTCACCTCGTCCGTCGAGTACCTCGGCGTGCACGCCGCTCCCCTGCGTGACGGCCTGCAGTCGCTGCAGAAGGCGTTCCGGGAATCCTCCGCCGTGCCCGACGCACCGGGCCAGGGGCCGGGCGAGAAGTACACCGGCCCCGTGCTCTGACCAGGACTCAGTCCAGGACGGCGAGTGCGTCGATCTCGACGAGGAGCCCTGCGGGCAGGCCGACGTAGACCGTGGTGCGGGCCGCGTAGGGCTCCTTCACCAGCTGGTTGTAGACCTCGTTGAACTCCGCGAAGTGGGCGGTGTCGGTGAGGTAGACCCGCACCATCACCACGTCGGCGAAGCTCGAGCCGGCCGCTTCGAGAACCGCCTCGACGTTCGCGAACGCCTGCCGTGCCTGCTCGCCGACGCTGCCGCCGACGACCTCGCCCGTCTTCGGATCGACCGCGACCTGTCCGGCGACCTGCAGGATGTTGCCCTTGCGCGCGCCCGGGGAGTACGCCGCCGCGGGTTTCGGCGCATTCTCGGTGCTGATCGCGACCTTCGCCATCGATTCTCCTTCTCTCACTGTCCCGTCCATCCACTGTGGACGGACGCGTTGCGTGCCGCCGCCGTCAGGTCCGGCAGCAGCGCCAGCAGTCCTTCGTAGTCCAGCAATACCTTCGGCACCGAAAGCGACACCGCGGCGAGCACCGTTCCGCCCGGGCCGCGCACGGGCGCGGCGAGGCAGTGGATGAAGTCCTCGTGCTCGGCGTTGTCGACGGCGTATCCCTGCTCCGCCACCCGTTCCAGCTCGGCCAGGTACGCCACGGGATCGGTGATCGTGTTCCCGGTCAGCGCCGGATAGTCGATCGCATGGGCAACCTCCGCGCGACGATCGGGACCGAGCGCGGAAACCAGCACCTTTCCGACCGCGGTGCAGTGCACCGGCGCGCGCTTGCCGATCCGCGAGTACATCCGCACGCTGTGCCGGCCCTCGTACTTGTCGACGTAGACGACCTCGCCGTCTTCATAGGTGGCCAGGTGCACGGTGTGCCCGGTGCGCGCGTTGAGCTCCGCCAGCGCGGGCGCGGCGCTGCGCCGGACGTCGGAACTTTCGAGCGCCCGGCTGGCGAGGTCGAACAGTGCACTGCCGAGCCGGTAGTAGCGCACACCCTCGCGCCGCACGAAGTGATGCGCTTCGAGCGTGCGCAGCAGCCGGAGCACGGTGGACTTGTGCACGCCGAGCCGGTCGGCGAGCGCGTCCAGCGTGTCCGCACCTTCCGCGAGCGCGTCCAGCACGCTCAACCCACGATCAAGACTCTGACTCAACCGCCACCACTCCCATTGACCCGCACGAGCTGTGATGCTACATCTACGGAACTCAACATGTGCAATCGCCATTGCACATAACGCAACGGAGTGCCGATGACCTCCTCGGACTGCTCGGTGGACCCCGCAGCGCTCGCGGCGCTTCGCCGCGAGGTGCTCGACTGGCGGTGCAAAGCGATTCCCTCCTCACTGTGGGGCGTTTCGCTGGCGGATGCGGCAAAACAACGGCTCAGTCTGTTCGACGGCGGATTTCTGGCCCCGGTGGTGACGATCGACGCGGAGTCGCTGGAGCACAATCTCGTCACAATGGCGGCCTGGTGCGCCGAACACGGCGTCCGGCTCGCCCCGCACGGCAAGACGACCATGGCGCCACAGCTGTTCGCCCGCCAGATCGAGCACGGCGCGTGGGGCTTCACCGCGGCGAACGCGAGCCAGCTGCGGATTTTCCGCGCCTTCGGCATTTCCCGGGTCATGCTGGCGAACCAGCTCGTCGATCCCGCGGCGCTGCGGTGGCTCACGGCCGAGCTCGAACGCGATCCGGGGTTCGAGTTCAGCTGCTGGGCCGACTCCGTCCGCTCGGTGGAGCTGATGACGGAAACCCTTCGCGGGGCGGCAAAGCAGGTCGACATCCTGGTGGAACTCGGCGGGGACGGCGGGCGCACCGGGGCTCGTGACGAGGCGACCGCGCTCGCCATCGCGGAAGCCGTGCGGGCGAGCCCGGCATTGCGGCTCGTGGGCGTCAGCGGCTACGAAGGTGCGTTCGGACACGACCGGTCCGCGCATTCGGAGCAGGCCGTCGGCGATTACCTGCGGCGGCTGCGGGCACTCACGATCACGTTGGCAGAACACGGATTCTTCACCGGTCAGATCATCGTCACCGCCGGTGGAAGCGCTTACTTCGACCAGGTGGCCGCGGAACTGACCGGATGGCCGGACGGGTTCGACGTGCTGACCGTGTTGCGCAGCGGCGCGTACGTCACCCACGACGACGGCTTCTACCGCGGGATTTCCCCGCTGCGCCACCGGTTGCGCCCGGCGTTGCGCGCCTGGGCACAGGTGACCTCGAAGCCGGCGTCAGATCTCGCACTGCTCACGATCGGCAAGCGCGACGCGTCGTTCGACGAGGGATTGCCGGAACCGCACCTGTTCCGCCGTGACGGCATCACCAGGCGGCTCGACGGGCACACCGTGACGGCGATGAACGACCAGCACTCGTTCCTCGAGCTGCCGTCCGGTTCGCCGCTGGAGGTCGGTGACTGGGTGGGGCTCGGCCTGTCCCATCCATGCACGGTGTTCGACAAATGGCAGCTCATTCCCGTCGTCGACGGGGACACGGTCGTCGACTTCGTCCACACCTACTTCTAGGGGTCCACAATGGACATTGTCATCCGGGGCGCGCGCGTCGCCGACGGCACGGGCGCGCCATTGGTCCGTACCGATGTCGGAATCCGTGACGGACGCATCGCCGCGATCGGCGGTGCGCTCACCGGCACCCGGGTCCTGGACGCCGGCGATCTCGTGCTGGCACCCGGATTCATCGACATGCACGCACACTCCGACCTGCAGCTACTCGCCCGGCCGGACCATCTGGCGAAGCTTTCCCAGGGGGTCACCACCGAGGTACTCGGCCAGGACGGGCTGTCCTACGCCCCGGTCGACGACACGACACTCGCGGCGATACGCGAACACATCGCCGGCTGGAACGACGACCCGGACAACTTCGCCTGGACCTGGAGATCGGTCGGCGAGTACCTTGACCGGCTCGACGAAGGTATCGCGGTCAACGCCGCTTACCTTGTGCCGCAAGGAACCGTGCGGATGCTCGCCGTCGGTTCCGGCGACCGGCCCGCCACGGAGTCCGAAGTGGACCGGATGTGCGAACTGGTCGCGACCGGCCTGCGCGAAGGCGCAATGGGTATGTCCTCGGGTCTGACCTACACGCCCGGGATGTACGCGAGCACCGAAGAACTCGTCGCGCTGTGCGAGGTCGTCGGTTCCCTCGGCGGCTACTACAGCCCCCACCACCGCAGCTACGGCAAGGACGCGCTGGCGGCGTACACGGAAATGATCGACGTCTGCCGGCGCGCGAACTGCCCGCTGCACCTGGCGCACGCGACGATGAACTTCTCGGTGAACAAAGGAAAGGCGCCCGAGTTGCTGCGCCTGATCGACGAGGCGCTCGACGACGGAGCCGATATCTCGCTCGACACCTACCCCTATCTGCCGGGTTCCACCGTCCTGTCCGCCCTGCTCCCGAGCTGGGCGGCCGACGGCGGCCTGGCGGCGACACTGGCGCGACTGTCTGATGTGGACACCCGCGAGCGGATCCGGGCGGATATCGAGGAGATCGGTTCGGACGGCGCGCACGGGGTGCCGATCGACTGGGACAGCATCGAGATCAACGGCGTGCGCAAGGCGGAGAACGTGCATCTCGTCGGTCACAGCGTCGCCGAATCCGCCCGCCGCGCCGGGATTCCCGCCGCACAGCTGTATTTCGACGTGCTGGTCTCCGAACGGCTCGGCACTTCGTGTCTGATGCACGTCGGGCACGAAGATAACGTCCAGACCATCATGCGGCATCGCACGCACACCGGCGGCAGCGACGGGCTGCTGGTCGGCGACCGTCCGCATCCACGCGCGTGGGGCACCTTTCCCCGTTACCTGGCGCGCTATGTGCGCGAACTGGGTGTGCTCGAACTGGCCGAGTGCATCGCACATCTGACCGGACGGCCCGCGCGGCGGCTGCGGCTGGCCGATCGCGGTCTCATCAAAGAGGGCTACGCCGCCGATCTCGTGCTGTTCGACCCGGACACCGTCCGGGACACCGCCACCTTCGACGACCCGAGGCAGCAGGCCGAGGGCATCCCCTACGTCTTCGTGAACGGCATCGCCGCGCTCGACGACGGGTCCCCCACCGGCACGCTCGCCGGGCACTCTCTCCGACGGAGGTCCGCTTGATCCACTGGTTGCAGCACACAACGGGCGGGTTGCTCGTCCTCGCCGCCGCGTCCATCGCCGTCCTTCTCCTGCTGATCATCAGCTGGAAAGTCGAGCCGTTCATCGCGCTGATCGTGGTCGGTTTGCTGACCGCGCTCGCCGCCGGTCTTCCGGTCGGCACGATCGTCGGTACTGCACAGAAAACCTCGGATTCGTTGCTGGAAAAGGGGTTCGGCAGCATACTCGGGCACATCACGGCGATCATCGGGCTCGGTACCCTGCTCGGGTCCATTTTGGAGCGTTCCGGTGGCGCCCGGGTGCTGACCGGCGGGCTGCTGCGGGCGTTCGGAGAGAAGCGCGCGCCATTGGCGATGGGCCTGGCGGGGCTGATCTTCGGTATCCCGGTGTTCTTCGACATCGGCATCTTCGTACTGGCGCCGCTGGTGTACGTGGCCGCACGGCAGGGCGGACGTTCGATCCTGTTGTACTGCCTGCCCCTGCTCGCGGGCCTGTCCATGACGCATGCGTTCATCCCGCCACACCCCGGCCCGGTCGCCGCGGCGGGACTGTTGCATGTGGACCTCGGCTGGATCATCCTGATGGGTGCGGTGTGCGGCATCCCTGCGTGGTTCGTCAGCGGTGTGCTGTTCCCGAGCTGGATCGGCAAGCGGATGAACATCCCGGTGCCGCAGGACATGATCGTCGCCGACGACGAAGAGGAGGACACCGACCCGCCGTCACTCGGACTGGTCGCCCGGATCATCGCGGTGCCACTGGTGCTGATTCTCGCGGGCACCTTCGGGAGTATCTGGCTGCCCGCCGGATCCCGGCTCGCCGGCGTCGCGACGTTCGTCGGTACCCCCGTGGTGGCGCTGACGATCACCGTGCTGCTCGCCTCGTGGTTGCTCGGCTACCGCCGCGGGCTCACCGGCAAGGAGCTGTCCGAGCTGGCCGGGTCGGCGCTTCGGCCGGTCGCCATGATCCTGCTCGTCGTCGGCGCGGGCGCGTTCTTCGGCGCCGTGCTCGCCGCGACCGGGATCGGCAAGGCCGTCGCGGACTCGTTGCACAACGCCGGTCTTCCGGTGATCCTCGCGGCATACGTGATCAGTTGCGGGCTGCGGGTCGCGCAGGGCTCGGCGACCGTCGCCATCGTGACCACGAGCGGCATCATCGCCCCCACGGTCTCCGAAC
Organism: Amycolatopsis pithecellobii; assembly: GCF_009707865.1. GTDB lineage: Bacteria > Actinomycetota > Actinomycetes > Mycobacteriales > Pseudonocardiaceae > Amycolatopsis_E > Amycolatopsis_E pithecellobii. Next base: position 39,573 of record NZ_WMBA01000047.1, on the reverse strand, counting down.
TCGGCTATTCGCAGGTGCAGCTGGCGCTGCTCGTGGTCGCCATCTCGGCCGGGTCGATCATCGCCTCGCACGTCAACGACGGCGGGTTCTGGATCGTGTCCCGGTACTTCGGGTTGACGGTGGCCGAAACCCTGAAATCGTGGACTGTGCTGGAAACACTGCTGTCGGTATCCGGTTTCGCCGTCGCCGCCATCGTGATGGGCTTCGTGTAGGAGGTTCGGTATGTTCCCTCGCCGCATTTTTCTCGGGATCACGGCATTCGCACTCGCCGCGACACCCGCGATGACCGCGCGGGCAGGCCAGCGCCACCGCGCCTTCGTCGGGAGTTACACCAATTCCGACCCCGCCGGTCACGGACTTGACGTGGTGAAAGCTGGGAAGCCCGGGCTCGACGCGGACTTCACCGTGCCGGGGGTGCCCGACGCGTCGTGGTTCGCGCGTCGCGGCAACGTTCTCTACGTCACCAACGAAAGCGACCCCGGCTCGGTGACCGCGCTCGACATCAGCGGGAAACCGCGGATTCTGGGCACGCAACCGGCACTCGGCGCCGCTCCGACGCATCTTTCGGTGCATCCCAGTGGTCGGTACCTGCTGACCGCCAACTACACCAGCGGTTCCGTGGTGGTACACCCGATCCTGCCCGGCGGGGGGCTCGGCGCCGCAACGGATCTCGTCGAACACGGCGACGGTGCGCACGCGCATCAAGTGGTGACCGATCCCAGTGGCCGCTGGGTGCTCGCGGTGGATCTGGGCACCGACTCGGTGTACGTCTATCAGCTGACGAACGGGAAACTCAGGCCGCACCAGCAACTCGTGCTGCCCGCCGGCAGCGGTCCACGGCATCTTGCCTTCCATCCCCACGAAAGACTCGCCTACCTCGCCTGTGAGCTGACACCGGTGGTGACCGTGCTCGGCTGGGATCCGGCCGGCGGAACCGTTACCGCGGAACAGGTTGTGGACACGGCGAGCTCACCAGGGCCGAACTATCCCGGCGAGATCGAGGTTTCCGCGGACGGCCGGTTCGTCTACGTGTCCGTGCGGGGAGAAAACACAATCGCCACATTCGCCGTCCGCGGCCGGGAACTGGTGCGGCTGGGCGAAAACATGCCCAGCGGCGGGGTGTGGCCGCGACATTTCACGCTGGACGCCGGGCAACGCTGGATGTATGTGTCGAACCAGCGGTCCGGCACGGTGAACTGGCTCCCCCGCGACCCGACGACCGGACGGCTCGGTGCCGCCGCCGGTTCCCTTGCGGTGCCGTCAGTGGCGACCGTGTTGCTTTAGTGGTTCAGACCCCCGCGCTGCACTGAACTGGCCTGGAGCGCGCAGCCACGTGATTTCCCGAGTTCCTCACGCGGCTGCGCGAGCACCAGCTGCCCCGGCTCGACGCCGCCCCCGGCCGTAGCACGGTTATTGCTGTGGGTAGGCCTTCAGTGGGTATTGCTGGGGTTGTTGCTGCTGCGGCTGTTGCTGAGTTCCTTCCGGGACGACGTAAACGGCGGTGCCGTAGGCCGCGATCTCGCTGGCCGTCTGCGCGATCTCGTTACAGTCGAAGCGCAATGCCAGCACCGCGTTCGCGCCGTAGTTCATCGCCTCCTGAGCGAGCCGCCCCAGCGCCTCGTGCCGGGAGTCGGAGAGCAATTTGGACAGACCTTTCAGCTCACCGCCCGCCATCGCCTTGAATCCGGCACCCATGGTGGAGAACATGTTCCGGCTGCGCACGGTGAGCCCGAAGACCTCGCCGAACACCCGCACGACCTGGTAGCCCGGCAAATCGTTCATCGTGGACAACAGGATCGGGTACTGCTGCTGTGGATATCCCTGAGTCATGGCTGGGAGCGTAGCTGGTAGCCGGGCGCCACATACCAAACCTCGGGCCTGCCCACCTGACCGTAGTGTGGTTCTCGTCTCGCGAGCCCGTTGTCGGCCAGGTATTCGAGGTACCGGCGCGCGGTCACCCGCGAAACACCGACCATCTCCCCGGCCGTACCGGCGGCCATTCCCGCCGGCTCGGCACGTAACGCGGCGATGATCGCGTCCAGTGTCTCGGCGCTCATTCCCTTCGGCAGCGCACGACGAACCGGGGTGCGCAATGTCGCGAGTGTACGGTCCACATCGGTCTGATCGGCGGCTTCACCATCACTGGCCCGGAAACGCAGGTAGGTTTCCAGCTTTTCTCGCAGGGAAGCGAAAGTGAACGGCTTGAGCAGGTACTGCACCACACCGACGGACACCGCGGTCTTCACCACGGCCAGATCCCGCGCGGACGTCACCGCGATGACATCCACCGCGCTGCCCGACGCGCGCAAAGACCGGCACACCGCGAGACCGTGGATATCGGGCAGATAGAAGTCCAGCAGCATCAGATCGACGGCGTGCCGCTCGCAAAACCGCAGGGCCTCCGCGCCGGAATGGACCACACCGGCGACCGTGAATCCGGCGACCCGCTCGACGTACTGCCGATGTGCCTCCGCCACCACCGGATCGTCCTCGACGACCAGCACCATACTGGGCCGCTCGTTCCCCGTCCCGCCGTCGGTCACGGCGAATTGGCTTTCGGGGGACGGCTTCCGGTTGCTCACGGTCGGCCTGCTTTCGGTCGGATCGGCATCGCCCCCTGCCGCAACGGCAACCGTACCGTGAACACCGCCCCACTGTCGTTGCCGAGGGAAATCTCGCCGCCGTGCCGGCGCACGACCTGTCCCACGAGCGCCAGCCCGAGCCCGTGACCGACTGGGCCGTCCTGCGGTTTGGTGGACCAGCCACGCTGGAACACCTCGCTCTTCGCGGCATCGGCGACACCCTTGCCGGTGTCCGCGACCCGCAGCAGCAGATCGCCGCCATCGGTCCGGACGGTCACGATGACCCGCGGCCGGGCCGACGCGGCGTTCTCGATCGCGGCGTCGATGGCGTTGTCGATGAGATTGCCCAGCACCGTGACCAGGTCGCGCGGTTCCATGTCGAGCTCGTCGAGCGCGGTGTCGTCGGTCAGGATCAGCTCGGCGCCGCGCTCGTTCGCCTCCGCGGCCTTGCCGAGCAGCAGCGCGGCCAGCACCGGTTCCGCCACCGCGCCGACGACCCGGTCGGTCAGCTGCTGCGCGATCCGCAGCTCCGCCGTCGCGAACTCGACGGCCTCCGCCGCGCGGCCCATCTCGACCAGCGACACCACGGTGTGCAGCCGGTTCGCGGCCTCATGTGCCTGCGCGTGCAAGGACTCGGCGAGCCCGCGCGTCGTGTTGAGCTCGCCGGTCAGCCGCTGGAGATCCGTGTGGTCGCGCAAGGTCACGACGACGCCGCGCAGGCGCTGCTCCTCGTACACCGGCGCGGTGCTGACCACGAGCACGCGCGAGTCGGTCACGTGGATCTCGTCCGTTTTCGGTTCCCCGGCGCAAAAAGTGGCCACGAGTGCGGGCGGCAGCCCGATCTCCCCCACCGGTTCCCCGGCCGGATCTTCCTCGAGCCCGAGCAGTTCACGCGCGCCGTCGTTGCACAACACCACCTCGCCGTCCGGGTCCAGCAGCACCAGCCCTTCGCGAACGGCGTGCAAAGTCGCTTCGTAGTAGGCGAAAACGCTGCTCAGCTCGGCAGGTGCAAGACCGCGGGTCTGCCGTTTCAGCCGTGAGCTGACCAGCACACTGCCCGCGACGCCGACCATGAGGACGGCCGCCGCCACCATCAGCAGGCGGAACAGCTCTGTGGCCAGTTGCGCGGAGATCGCGTCGATCTTGATGCCGACCGATACGAGCGCGACGACCCGGCTGCCGTCGAAAACCGGGACCACGGCACGCATCGACGGGCCGAGGGTGCCGGTGTAGGTCTCGGTGTAGAGGTGCCCCTCCCGTGCCTGCTCGATATTACCGAGGAACGGCAGCCCGATCAGCGCCGGATTCGGGTGTGTGTAACGGATTCCCTCGGGCGTCATGATGGTGACGAAGTCGACGCCGGTATCGGCCTGCACACGCACGGCGTAGGGCTCCAGCATGCTACTGGGATCCGATGTGGACAGTGCATTCAGGACGGTCGGGCTGGCGGCGATGGTGCGCGACACCCCGGCCACCACCTCGGTCGCCCGCTCGTCCGTCGCGCGCGAGAAGTCCGCCCAGGCGAACCCTGCGCCCGCGGCGACCAGCGCGGCGAACCCGGCCACCTGCACCAGCAACAACTGCCGCGCCAGGCTCCAACGCCGATTTCTCATGGTCCAGACGATAGCCAGGGCGTGAAGCACGAACTCAATGAACACAACCGTGACGGCCGGCCACGGCGAACCGCATAGTCACCTCGCCAGCCGCGCCAGGTGAGGGCGCGCCAATCCCCCACTTGGAGGCAAAGGTGCCGACAGCAGAATCCGCGCCACCGCGGCGCGACCGGATGCATTATCTCTATCTCGCGGTGGTCGCCGCGGTGGCCGCGGGCATCATCGCCGGGTTCGCCGCCCCCGGGTTCGCGAAGGGACTCGCGCCGCTGGGCACCGGGTTCGTCAACCTGATCAAAATGATGATCTCCCCGATCATTTTCTGCACGATCACGCTCGGCGTCGGCTCGGTCGCGAAGGCGGCCAAGGTCGGCAAGGTGGGCCTGATCGCGATCGGGTACTTCGTGGTGATGTCCACGATCGCGCTCGCCATCGGGCTCGTCGTGGGCAACCTGCTGCATCCCGGCTCGGGGCTGCATCTCGACCCGGCGTCCGCGGCCAAGGCGCACCAGCAGGCCACCGGGGGCGAGGGCAGCACAGACTTCCTGCTCGGGATCATCCCGGAGTCGCTGCTGTCGGCGTTCACCGAAGGTTCGGTGCTGCAGACGTTGTTGGTGGCGCTGCTCGCCGGGTTCGCCCTGCAGAAGATGGGCAATGCCGGAAAGCCGATCCTGCGCGGGATCGAGCACCTGCAGAAGCTGGTGTTCCGGATCCTGTCGATGATCATGTGGGCGGCCCCGGTCGGAGCGTTCGGCGCGATCGCGGCGGTGGTCGGCAACACCGGGTGGGCCGCGCTGCGGAGCCTGCTGGTGGTCATGGTCGGGTTCTACCTGACCTGCCTGGTGTTCGTATTCGTCGTGCTGGGCGCGGTGTTGTGGTTCGGGGCGCGGGTCAGTGTGCTCCGCCTGCTGCGCTATCTGGGCCGCGAGTTCCTGCTGATCGTGTCGACGTCCTCGTCGGAATCCGCGCTGCCGCGGCTGATCGCGAAGATGGAGCACCTCGGGGTGAGCCGGTCGGTCGCCGGTATCACCGTGCCGACCGGGTACTCGTTCAACCTCGACGGCACCGCGATCTACCTGACCATGGCGACGCTGTTCGTCGCGTCGGCGCAGGGCAGCCCGCTGTCGATCGGGGAGCAGATCTCGCTGCTGGTGTTCATGATCATCGCGTCGAAGGGGGCGGCCGGGGTGAGCGGCGCCGGTATCGCGACCCTCGCCGGCGGCTTGCAGTCGCACCGGCCGGACCTCGTCGGCGGTGTCGGGTTCATTCTCGGCATCGACCGGTTCATGTCGGAAGCGCGGGCGGTGACGAACTTCGCCGGGAACGCGGTGGCGACGGTGCTGATCAGCTCGTGGACGAAGGAGTTCGACCGCACCAAGGCGACGGAAGTGCTGGCCGGGCGCGAACCCTTCAACGAGACGACGCTGCTGGACGACTCGCCCGCGCCGGAACCGGCCGAAGACTCACGGCCGACGGCGGACGCGCTGACCTGAGTTGCTCACGCCGTGAGGCGCGCCCGCAGACCGGTCCGGCCACGCCGCATCATCACGGCGTGGTTGGCCAGGAAGAGCGGGCGTGCCACCGGCGCGAGCTTGCGCAGCAACGGTTTCCGCACTTGAACCCGCTGGGTGATTTCGAGCGTCGTGCCCGCCGGATGCCGCAGCACGGAGGCGGCGAGCGACCCTTCGAGGTCGCCTTCCAGGTGCACCCTCAGCCGGCCCGTGGACACGTTCTGTTCCGCGCGGCGCATCCGGATGACGAGACCATAGGGCAGGGTCGCCCGGCACACGAGCTCCGCGGTGTCGTCGTCGATCCGCCGCACCGCACGGACATCCGGCCACCAACGGGGGTAGTTCTCCACGTCCACGACCGCGTCGAACACCGCCCGCCGCGGCGCGGGCAGGAACCACGTGTCGCGGAACCGGTAGTCGTTGAGGCGCACGACGTGAGTATGCGTGACTGTCGCCGGCGCCGCTGGAGTCCGAAGTGGACGGTGTGGCTTCGCCGGGGGTGGCGGCAGTGGGGGGACCTCGTTGGGGCGCGTCACGTGGCGGGGGCAGCAGGCCAGCAGTGCCGCCAGGCGACCCGGGCCGCGGCTGCGCACCCCACGGCGACACGCAACGCGCAACTCGCACGCACGCCAACGCGCAACTCGACCACACGCAACGCGCAACTCGCACGCACGCAACGCGCGACTCGCGCGCACGGAACGCGCGACTCGCGGTCGGCTCAGGCCGGGGTCAGCACTGTCCGCAGGTATTGGCCCGTGTGGCTTTCCTCGATCCCGGCGATCTCTTCCGGCGTGCCCTCCGCCACGACGGTGCCGCCACCTGAACCGCCTTCCGGGCCCATGTCGACGATCCAGTCGGAAGTCTTGATCACGTCGAGGTTGTGCTCGATGACGATCACCGTGTTGCCCTTGTCGACCAGGCCGTTGATCACGCCGAGCAGTTTGCTGATGTCCTCGAAGTGCAGCCCGGTCGTCGGCTCGTCCAGCACGTACACCGTCTTGCCGGTGGACCGCTTCTGCAACTCGCTCGCCAGCTTCACCCGCTGCGCCTCACCGCCGGACAGGGTCGGCGCGGGCTGGCCGAGCCGGACGTAACCGAGACCGACGTCCACCAGCGTTTGCAGATGCCGGTGAATCGCCTTGATCGGCTCGAAGAACTCGGCCGCCTCCTCGATCGGCATGTCGAGCACGTCCGACACCGTCTTGCCCTTGTAGTGCACCTCCAGCGTCTCGCGGTTGTACCGCGCGCCCTTGCACACCTCGCACGGGACATACACGTCCGGCAGGAAGTTCATCTCGATCTTGATCGTGCCGTCCCCGGCGCACGCCTCGCACCGGCCGCCCTTGACGTTGAACGAGAACCGGCCCGGCTGGTAGCCGCGGACCTTCGCTTCCGTGGTGGCCGCGAACAGCTTGCGCACGTGGTCCCACACGCCGGTGTACGTCGCCGGGTTGGACCGCGGGGTGCGGCCGATCGGCGACTGGTCCACCCGCACGAGCTTGTCCACCAGATCGAGCCCGCGGACCCGGGTGTGCCTGCCGGGCACCTGACGAGCGCCGTTGAGCTTGTTCGCCAGCACCGTCGCGAGGATGTCGTTCACCAGCGTGGACTTGCCCGAGCCCGACACTCCCGTGACCGAGACCAGGCACCCCAGCGGGAACGACACGTCCACGCCGCGCAGGTTGTGCTCGCGTGCGCCGACGACCGTCAGCCTGCGCTTGCGATCCACCGGACGGCGGATGCCCGGCACCGCGATGGCGCGCCGCCCGGACAGGTACTGTCCGGTGAGGGATTCCTTACTACGCAACAGTTTCTTGTACGGTCCACTGTGGACAACCCGGCCACCGTGCTCCCCCGCGCCCGGACCGATGTCCACCACCCAGTCGCTGGAACGGATCGTGTCCTCGTCATGCTCGACGACGATCAGCGTGTTGCCCAGATCCCGCAGCCTGCTCAGCGTCTCGATCAGCCGGTGGTTGTCCCGCTGGTGCAAGCCGATCGACGGTTCGTCCAGCACGTAGAGCACCCCGACCAGACCGGAGCCGATCTGCGTGGCGAGCCGGATGCGCTGCGCCTCACCACCGGACAAGGTGGCCGAGGCCCGGTCGAGCGAGAGGTAGTTCAGCCCGACATCCAGCAGGAAGCGCAGCCGCGCCTGGATCTCCTTGAGCACCGCGCCCGCGATCATGCTCTGGCGGCTGTCGAGCCGGAGCCCGTCGAGGAACCCCGAGGCCTCCTCGATCGACAGCGCACACACCTCGGCGATCGAACGGTCACCCTGCTCGGCGTGTTCCAGGGTGACCGCGAGGATCTCCGGCTTCAGCCGGGCGCCCTGGCAGGCCGGGCACGGCACCTCGCGCATGTACCCCTCGTAGCGCTCGCGCATCTGTTCCGAGTCGGTCTGCTCGAGCCGCCGTTCCAGGAAGGGGATCACGCCCTCGAAGTTCGCGTAGTACGAACGCTGACGGCCGTACCGGTTGCGGTAGCGGACGTGCACCTGCTCGTTCACCCCGTGCAGCACCGCCTTCTGCACCTTCGCGGGCAAGGTGCGCCACGGCGTGTCCATCCGGAACCCGATGGTCTCCGCCAATGACTCCAGCAGCCGCTGGAAGTAGTCGGCGCTCTGGCCACCCGCCCACGGCGCTATCGCGCCCTCCTCGAGGGACAGCTCGTCATCCGGGACGACGAGCTCCGGGTCGACCTCCTTGCGGATGCCGAGCCCGGTGCATTCCAGGCAGGCGCCGTACGGCGAGTTGAACGAGAACGAGCGCGGCTCGAGATCCTCGATCGCGAGCGGATGCCCGTTGGGACAGGCCAGATTCTCGGAAAAACCGCGGATCCGGTGCGGGTCGTGTTCGGGCAGGTCCACGAACTCCAGCTCCAGCAGCCCGTCCGCGAGGCGCAGCGCGGTCTCCACCGAGTCGGTCAGGCGCTGCTTCGACGAGGACTTGACCGAGAGCCGGTCGACCACGACGCCGATGTTGTGCTTCTCCTGCTTTTTCAGCTTCGGCGGATCGGTGAGCTGATACACCTGCCCGTCGACGAGCGCGCGCGAATACCCCTGCTGCTGCAGGTTCGCGAACAGATCGACGTACTCCCCCTTGCGACCGCGCACCACCGGCGCGAGGACCTGAAACCGGGTGCCCGGCTCCATTTCGAGCACCTGATCGACGATCTGCTGCGGGGTCTGCTTGCTGATCAGCTCGCCACACTGCGGGCAGTGCGCCTTGCCCGCCCTCGCGTACAGCAACCGCAGGTAGTCGTAGACCTCGGTGATCGTGCCCACCGTGGACCGCGGGTTGCGCGACGTGGACTTCTGATCGATCGACACCGCGGGCGACAGGCCCTCGATGAAGTCCACGTCGGGTTTGTCCATCTGCCCGAGGAACTGGCGGGCGTACGCCGACAGCGATTCCACGTAACGGCGCTGGCCCTCGGCGAAGATCGTGTCGAAGGCGAGGCTCGACTTGCCCGAGCCGGACAGCCCGGTGAACACGATCAGGCTGTCCCGGGGCAGGTCGAGATCGACGCCACGGAGATTGTGCTCGCGGGCGCCGCGAACAACGAGGCGATCAGCCACGCCAAGGTCCCTTCGCTGGAGAGTTTCGGCCGTTCACACCAGCCGCGACCCATGCTAGGACGGACCACCGACAGAAACGGGAGCCGGACCGCTCGGTGAACCCGGGAGCAGGTCGTCCGGCGCGGTCCGGGGCGATGGCACCATCCGGCGCGGGCGGGTCAGGCGACTGTACGCCGGCCGCTCGACCAGTGTAGTGAGCAGCCAGCCGGCGATGACCGCGGCGGCGACCAGGATCGGCAACCGGACCCAGCCGGGCACCCCGGCATCGAGCAGCAGGCGGGCCAGCACGTAACCCAGTTCCTGGTGCAGGAGGTAGACCCCGTAGGAAATGCCGGCCAGCCAGGTGAACACGGGCGCCAGTGGCCGCAACAGCGACCAGTCGGGTCCCTTCGCGGCGGCGCAGACGAGTAGCAGCATCACCGCGAACCCGAGATCCGACGGGAGCCGGGCCGGGTCGCTCGGCAGCGCGACGTGATCGGGATACAGGTGCAGATCCTGCGCCGCGATGACGGCGATGAGCAGCAGCGTGAGATGCCCGCCGCCGAGCCGGTTCCGTGACCACAGCCAGATTCCGATGCCGGCGGCGAACGCGTGCATCCGGTGCAGGCCGAGGCCGAACACGACGCTGTAGGCCCATGGCGCCGGGTTGTGCACGCCGATCACCACGAACCGGACGAACAACGGGACGACGACCAGGCCCCAGGCGAGCAGCTGGGCCCGGCGGGTGCCACGCAACCACGGCGTGCCCGCCCACAGCATCGCGGCGCCGCTGAACACCATGAGCTGCACGGGAAGCGTCCAGTAGGAGCCGTCCAGCCAGATGAAGTACTGGTTCCAGCCCTGCAGCAGGAACAGGTTGATCAGCAGGTCGTGGCCGACCGGGACGTACCACGACGACACCCAGGCCAGGCCGTCGGAGGTGGGGCCGAAGAGCGTGCCGAACCAGCCGCTGTCGAAGGTCTGGTGGTTGAACGCCGCGCCCGCGAACCGCATCACGACGTAGGTGATCAACACGGCGATGACGTACGGCGGCAGCAAACGGGCAACCTTGCACCACCACCAGCGTGCGGTGCCGCCGCGGCGGATCGTCTGGCAGACGAAGAAACCGGAGATCACCATCAGTACCGCGGCACCGAACTGCGCCGTGTCCCGGAACGGGTAGTCGCCGAGCTCGGGATGAGCGAACGGGCCCTGATGCGTGATGTGCCCCAGCAGCACCGAGAACACGGCGACCACGCGGACCACATCCCAGCTGATCTTGCGCGGTTTCGAGCGGGACACGGGCTTCCTGAAGATCGACGACGGCAACGGGACCGGAGGCTACGTTACGAATCTGAGACCAGCCTGAACGGGTGCGAACACGCCGGGTACGGGCGACTACCGTGTGACCGGTGAACGTCGTGGATGACTACACCGGGCACGTCGAGCCGGGCGGCGACGCCGCACGGCGCACGCTCGGGGCGCTGACCATTACGAAACTGTCGGTCGGGCCGATGAACAACAACGTCTACCTGCTGGTGTGCCGCGCCCAGAACGAGGGGCTGCTGATCGACGCCGCGGCCGACCCGGACCGCATCTCGGACCTGATCGGCCACGGCCCTGACCGGCCGGCGCTGCGCACCATCGTGACGACGCACCAGCATGGTGATCACTGGCAGGCGCTGGGCGCGGTCGCGGGGGCGAACGGCGCGAACACCGCGGCGCACCCGCTGGACGCGGAGCCGCTGCCGGTGCCCCCGGACTTCCTCGTCGAACACGGGGACACGTTGTCCGTCGGTGACTGCACGCTCGAGGTGATCCATCTCCGCGGGCACACCCCGGGTTCGATCGCCTTGCTGTACCGCGATCCCGCCGGATCGCCCCACCTGTTCACGGGCGATTCCCTGTTCCCCGGCGGCGTCGGGAACACGCAGCAGGACCCGGAACGTTTCACGTCGCTGATCAACGATGTCGAGTCCCGGATCTTCGACGTGCTGCCGGACGAGACGTGGTTCTACCCCGGCCACGGGGACGATTCGACGCTCGGCAGGGAACGGCCGAAACTCGGCGAATGGCGTGAGCGCGGCTGGTGAGGGTGTAGTCGCAGCATGGGGGAACCGACCGTGGAGATCTACACCGACGGCGCCTGCAGTGGTAATCCGGGCCCCGGCGGCTGGGGTGCCGTGCTGCGGTACGGCAAGCACGAGCGCGAACTCCACGGCGGCGATCCCGGTCCCACCACCAACAATCGCATGGAGTTGATGGCGGCCATCCAGGCGCTGGAGACACTCACCCGGCCGTCGGTGGTGCACCTGTACACCGACAGCAGCTACGTACGTAACGGCGTGCTCAAATGGGTCGCCACCTGGAAACGCAACGGCTGGCGCACCGCCGCCAAAACCGCCGTGAAGAACGAGGATCTGTGGCGCAGGCTCGACACCGCGGCGCAGCGGCATGACATCGAGTGGCACTGGGTCAAGGGGCACGCCGGGCATCCGGAAAACGAGCGCGCCGACCGGCTCGCGGTGCTCGGCGTCAAGGAGGCGGCCAAGATGCCGCCGGTGCCGCGAAAACTCGTCCCCACCCCGCAAAGCGCGCTACCGCTGAACGAACCGGCGAAAGCGGATTACCGCCCCGACGACACGGAATGCGTGCACGAGATGCCCGCCTCGTGGTGCGCGCTGTGCAAACCCCTGCCCCCGGGGGTCCTGCCGCGCGGCTACCGGGTGGCCGGCGACGCCTACCACAACGACCCCGACTGTGACTGGCTCCGCAAGGGCCAGCGCTATGCCGCTCGCCTCGGCAAGCAGACGCACGAGGTGGTGCCGATCGCGTGGGCCAGCGTCGCTCCCGGCGAACTCGAACCGTGCGAGGCGTGCTGCACCGTCGAGTGGATCCGGCGGCACAGCCGCTGAATCACTGGCCCAGCAGGATTCCCCGCGCGTAAGCCGCCTGCCCGGCGTGCTGCAGATCGTCCGACAGCACACTGACCAGGCGCACGCCGAGGGTCACCGGCGGGTCCCACGCGCGGTCGACGATCCGGTCCAGCTGCGATTCCTTCAAGTCGCCCAGCCAGGCCACGGTCTGATCGTGCACGGCGTCGTGATACCCGGTCAGTAACGCGGACGGCACGCGAACCGCCGCGACCTCGCCGGCGCTGTGGCCGTAGCCGGTCTCACCAGGACCGAACGGCAGCCCGAACCGCTCGTGCCAGCCTTGTTCCGTCCACACCTGCGGGGTTTCCGCGAGGTCCGCGAGATGATCATCCTGGACCCGGGTGAGATGCCAGATCAGCCAGGCGACCGTGTTCGTCGCACCACCGGGGCGCTCGGCGAGCTGGTCCTCACTCAGCCCCCGCACCGCACGGTGCACAACCTGCTGGATCCGGTCGAAGCCGTCGATCACGAGATCCGCGACATCACTCATGCTCCTCACGCTATCGCTTGGCGATCAATCCCGCCGCGACCAACTGCACCGCGACCAGCACGGCGATCGACTCGGCGGCGAGCAACCCGACCAGCACGAGCAGCTGGGTCACCCCGGCCGCCACCGGGCTCGCCCCGCCGAGCAGCATCCCGACGTACGCGCCCGGCAGGGTCACCAGGCCGACCGTGCGGGTCTGGTCCAACGCCGGGATGAGCGCCTGCCCCGCGGAGGGGCGGCAGATCTCCAACGCGGCGGCCCGCGGCAGGAACCCGAGCGCGAGCGCCGCTTCGTACTCGCCGTACCGGATCTTGAGCTCGTCGAGCGCGCGGCGGGCCGCCTGCGACGTCGCGGTCATCGCCCCGCCGATCACGATGCCGCCGATGGGCACGACCGCGATCGGGCGCCATGGCACGACCCCGGCTCCCAGTACGACCGCGAGCACGGGCACCACACCTGCCGCGATCGCCACCGCAACTGGCGGCACCTGCCGTGGCACCCCGATGCGCCGCGCCGACGTGACCGCCGCGACGCCGAACATCAGCACCACGAACAAACCCGTCAGCCAGCCCGATTTCAGGATTCCCGTGATCACCAGCGAAACCGCGGCCAGTTGCCCGACCGCCCGTACCGCGGCCAGCACCACGGCCCTGCCCTTGCCGAGCTCGCCGAGCCATACGATCACCGTGCCCAGCGCGACCAGCACCGCCAGCACCACGGCGAGCATGGGGCCGAGCACGATGTTCGAACCCGTCACGGGCCGATCGTGCCAGTGCGCGTCAGCTCAGGGATTTCGAGCAGCGCACCACGTCCTGTGGCCCGGCGCTGGATTCGCTGACCGTGCTGCCGTCCACGACGATGCGGCAGCCGATACTGCCAGGGCCCGTGTTGCGCGCGGTCAAAGTGAAGTACTGGTCGCTGCCGGCCCGGCTGGTGTGCTGGATGGAAAGCGACCACGGCATGGCGGCCTCGCCGACCTGCTCGATGGCGGCGCCCTGGCCGACGTAGGTGATGGTGAGGGCGTCGGTGTCCCCGGTGAGCAGGTACGTGACGTCGTGAGTCACCAGCGGAGCGGGCGCCGGGGCGGCCGGCGGGTTGACCCCGTTGAGTGTCGCCGGTGCGGGCTCACCCTGGCGATGGCCGACGACGACCGCCGACACCACGCCGATGGCGGCCAGCACACTCAACGCGGCCAGCAGCACCACCGTGCCGGACCGCGGCCTTCGCCGCCGTGTGGGGACCCCCGCGGGAACGACAACACCCATGACCGGGTCTTCTCTCCGCTCGTCGCGCTTCCGCCAAGCGCGTCAACTGGTACTCGCCAGAAGAGTGCGAATTGTTACGACTATGACCCGATCAGGAAACTTTTCACTCGAATGGGGGAAGGTGAACGTTTTTCACTTCGGTCGTCGAGTTCGCCCGTCTCGACCTCGATGACGCCCGGCTGACCGGCCAGCGCGGTCAGCAACTCGTTCACATTCCGCGGCCCGGCCAACCGCAACCGCAGGTCGATGAGCCCGCGCGCACGGACCAGCGTGTCGCCGCCTTCGATTTCCTGCCGCTCGGTGACGGCGTGCTCGACCGAATAGCCCGAGCGGGTGGCAAGCTCGAGCACCGTCCGCAAGACGCCCTCGCCGTCGCGGTAGGTCACGCGGACGGCCGACGTCGTCGCACGGGAGCCGGTGGCGAACCGGATCAGCGGCGGATAGCCATACACCACAAGGAAATGCGCTCCCGTCACCACGACGGCGAGCAGCGGGAGACCGGCCGCGCACGCACATCCGACCGCGACGCTCATCCAGACGACCGCCGCCGTGGTGAGGCCGCGCACGATGTCGCGGCGGACGAAGATCAGGCCGCCGCCGATGAAACCGATACCGGACACAATCTGCGCCGCCACTCGCTGGGCCCCCGCTGTGGCATGCTTTTCCGCCACAGTAGGGGAGGATCGAGGACGACGCGTCCTTCGGCCAGCACATCGGTGAAGCCGTATTTACTCACCAGCAGGAACAATGCCGCGCCGACGCCGACGAGGGTGTGCGTGCGAAGCCCGGCGCTCTTCTGCTTGAGCTCACGTTCGAGCCCGATCAGGGAGCACAGCAGGAGGGCGAGCAGCAGCTCCCACACTTGCGTCCAGCCTTGGCCGCCCGGTTCGCCGATGCCGAACGCCAGCGATGGGGACATGACGCATCACCTTCCCGTGGCCGGAAAGTGTCCATCATGCCCGTGCCCGGCCGATGCCGCCGACGGCCAGCCCCCCAGCAGCCTGCCGGCAGCGACATCGGCCGGCCTCCCGGCGCGACACGGGAAACTGCGGCAAGTAAACGATTACCAATGAAGCTATTCTTCGACCGAGGGCGGTGTCAAGGGAATCCGGAAGGGGGTCGTGGTGGCGACGATCAACGACGTGGCCCACCTCGCCGGGGTTTCCACGGCGACGGTGTCCCGGGCGCTCAACGGAAAGTCCACAGTGGACCCCGCACTGGCGGAACGGGTGCGGTCGGCGGCCGATGAGCTGGGCTATCAGCCCAACGGGCCGGCCAGGAACCTGCGCCGCCGGGAGACAGCCGTGTTCGCGCTGATCATCTCGGACGTGGAGAACCCCTTCTTCACCGCGATCGCCCGTGGCGTCGAGGACACCGCCCAGACCGCGGGCTACTCGGTGGTGCTGTGCAACTCCGACGAGAACCCGGAAAAGGAGCGGCGCTACATCGATGTCGCGCTGCAGGAACGCGTCGCCGGCGTGGTGCTGTCGCCGACCGGCGCCTCGCCGAGCATCGAACGGCTTCGCCGCGGCGGCACCCCGGTGGTCGCGGTCGACCGGCCGCTCATCGCGTGTGACCAGGTGCTGGTGGATTCCCGGCGCGCCGCCCGGGAGGCGACCGAGCATCTCATCGCCGCCGGGTACACGCGCATCGGCTGTATCGGCGGTCCGCCCGGGGTGCGCACCGCCGACGACCGGGTCGCCGGGTACCGCGACGCGCTACACGGACGCAGCCCGCGCCTGGAACGGCGGGCCGAATACCGCACGACCGGGGGCAGGCAGGCCGCGAGGGACCTGCTCGCCGACTCACCGGACGCGTTGCTGGTGGCCAACAGTTCGATGGCGATCGGGGTACTGGAAGTGCTCGCCGAGGCGGGGCTGCGGCCGGGCCGAGACGTCGGCGTGGTTGCCTTCGACGACGCGCCGTGGACGACGCTGATCAACCCGTCGCTGACCGTCGTCGCACAGCCCGCGCGCGAAATCGGCGCGGAGGCGGCGCGCCTGCTGCTGGCCCGCATCGCCGAACCCGCCCACCCGCCGGTGGTGACGATTCTGGGCGCCCACCTCATCCCGCGCGGCAGCACCCGGCACTGAGAACGCACGGAGGCGCACGGCCGTGCTATTCTAGGTGGCGTGACGATGGCTCTGGAGAACGTACTCGCGAAGGCGGGGCTCCGGATCGACGCCGCGGACTTCCTGACCCTGGTCGAGGACGCGGCGCGCCGGCTCGTGCCGCCGAATCCCGAACCGGCGCAGTTCTTTTCCGCCGCCCAGCGCGAGGCACTCACCGACGTCGGGCTCGACCTCTCGCCGCATCACGAGCATGAACCCGACTACCGGGCGCGTTCCGTTGCGGCGCAAGCGGTACTGGCCGAATCGGCGCTCACCGTCACGGCCGCGGCCCGGCGGCTCGGCATCGACCCGAGCCGCGTCCGGCACCGGCTCGCCGCGCGACGGCTGGCCGGCTGGAAAGACCAGAGCGGCTGGCGGCTGCCCGCGTGGCAGTTCACCGACGGCGGCGTACTGCCGGGTCTGGACGCGGTGCTGGCCGCCGTGCCCGCCGATGAGCCCGCGCTCGTGGTCGCCGCGTTCATGAGCAGCAGACAGGACGACCTGCTCATCGCGGGCGAGGCCGTCGCCCCCCGCGAGTGGCTGCTGGCCGGCGGCGACCCCCGGCCCGTCGCCGCGCTGGCGAGCACACTCGGCACGGCCGTCTGATGCGCTGCCCGAAGTTTCACAAGCCACTCCGGAACAGTCTCTAGGCGGTTCACGTACTCAATGGCCCGGCTACCTCTGCCGCCTGATCGCGCCGTGCTGGTCGGTGAGCTGCGTGACGAGGACATCGTCGCGGTGCACCCGGCCACCCGGCTCGTCCGCGTTTTCAGCGCGCGCGGCCACCACCCGCAACAGTGGAATTCCTTCCGCCGCACCGGTCCGCTGCCGCATGGCCGGTTCGATCAGCAGCAACCGGGGCACGGCGGTGCCGCGGTGCACGATCCCGGCAACGGTGTCGTCTACTTCGGACTCTCCGTGCGCACCAGCGTCGCCGAGGTGTTCCAGGAATCGTCCGTTGTGGACCGTCGCACCAAGGGCCCGCAGCTCGTCGTGGTCCGCCCGACCCGGACCTTGCGGTTGCTGGACCTGTCCGGACTGTGGCCGACCAGGGTGGGTGCTTCCCAGGAGATTTCCAGCGGCCCCAAGAAAATCACGCAAGCCTGGGCACGTGCGATCCGCGCGGCCTTCCCCGGCATCGACGGGGTGTGGTACCGGTCCTCAATGGACGGTGGCGGGCCCGCCGTGTGCCTGTGGGACCCGCCGGCCGGCGACGCGCTGCCCGCCGAGCCGGATGTGTTGCTGCCGCTGGATCATCCTGGTCTGGACATCCCGCTCGGCCGGGTGTGCGAGCAGCTGAACTACATCTTGCTTTCCTGAATCGGCCGCGAGTAGCGGATCTCCGGCGTCCACTCCCCCGCGATCCCGCCGTCCTTTTCGACCTCGTCGCAGCTCCAGCCGTGCGCCTCGTAGAACCGCCGCGCCGGCCCGTTGCCGGTCAGCACCCACAGCACGACGTGCCGGAACCCATATGCGGCAAGGTGTCCGAGCGCGGCCTGATGCACCGCGTGTCCCGCACCGGTGCCGCGCCGACGAGGATCGGCGTAGATCGCGCACAGCTCACCCGTCGCGTGGACCGGGTGCCGGTCCGCCTCGTCGCGCACCGACCGCACGAACGCGTAGGCCTCGATCCTGCCGTCCGGACCGGTCGCGACGAACATCGACGCCGCGTCGGTGTGGCCACGCAACCCGGTCGCCCATCGCTCGCGCAACGTCTCGTACCGCATCCCGTCGAGATACGAATCCGGGATCAGGCCACGGTAAGCCGCCCGCCAGCCGTCGACGTTGATCTCGGCGATCCGGGCGGCGTCCGCCGGAACCGCGCGCCGCACCGTCCAGTTCACCGCCGCACCGGAAGGTGGCGCGACCACCATTCCAGTACCGCCTCGAATCGCTGGATCCGGTGCCGCGGCTTGCCCGAGCGGGTCAGCTCGTGACCTTCGCCGGGGAACAGCAGCATCTCGACCTCCGCGCCGGCCCGTTTGAGCGCCACGAAAAGCCGTTGCGCCTGCTCGACCGGGCAGCGCCAGTCATGTTCGGAATGCGCCACCAGGAACGGGATGCTGATGCGGTCGGCGTAGGTGAGCGGGCTGCGTTCCCGCTGCACCTCGGGCTCACTGCCGAGGTAGGCGTCGACGAACAACCAGCCGATATCGGAGCTGCCGACCATCGAGTCCCATGCGGTGACAGCCCGCTCGCTCCACGCCGCGCGGAACCGCTCGCCGTGGTGCGCGGCGAGCCAAGCCGTCATGAACCCGCCATAGGAACCGCCCATCACGCCGACCCGCGACGAGTCGAGCGCGGGCCGCTCCAGCGCGGAATCCAGGAGCGCCAGCACATCGTCGACGTCGACCGTGCCGAGCGCGCGCACGATCGCGCGGCCATGGCTCTGCCCGTACCCGGCCGAACCACGCGGATTCGCCAGCACCACCGCGTACCCCGCCGCGGCATACACCTGTGCCTCGTCGAACAGGCCCCAGTCGTAGGCGGCGAACGGGCCGCCGTGCACGACCAGCAGCACCGGGTGCGGGCCGTCTCCCTCGGGTTCGACGAGCCAGCCGTGCACCGGATACCCGTCCGGCGCGGTCGCCGTCAGCTCCTGTAGCGGGCGGATTCCCTTGTTCCGCAACGGTTTTGACCAGTCGGTGAGCACTTTCCCGGTGCCGCCGGAGATCAGCACGACGTCACCGGCGCTGTCCGGGCCGGACACGACCGCCGCGATCCGGTCGCCGTCGACGGTGAACGACCGCACGGCGGCGCGCTCCCCGGCCAGCAGCGCGAGCTTCTCCAGCGGGACCCCGTCGGCGTCGTCCGGCACCGCCCGCAGTTCGACCGCGCCTCGGTTGAGCACCGCGACCACCAGCCGGTCACCCAGCACCGCCGGCGCGCCGGCCCCGGCGTGGACGTGCACCGTCTCCACGTCGGTCAGGCGGCGCGGCGTCCCACCGGACAGCGGTGCCGACCACAGCCCGGGGTTGCGGGCCGCCTCGTACGGCCGGGCGAATTCGGCGCCGACGAACCACACCACGCCGTCGCCGACCGTGATCCGCTCCACGCCGCCCGCGCTCCGGATCAGCAGACGCGGCTCACCAGGACGGTGCGCCGGCACCGCGTAGATGTCCGCCTCCTCGGTTTCCTTTGCGCCCCAGTCGCGCGGCGCGGCGACCAGGATCGTCTCGCCGTCCGGCGTCCACGCGGGCCCGGACACATCCACCCGCTCGTCGGTGAGCGCAACCAGGTCCGCGTCGGGCTCGGTCGCGTCGACGACGAACAGCCGCTGCGGCCGGTCACGGAGGAAACCGATGTTGTCGATGCGGTAGTCGAACCGCGTAATACGCCGCGGCGCTTCTTCGGCCGGCTCGAGCTTTTCCCCGTCCGCCGTGGCGACGCCGTACCGCCCGGGCTCGGAAACCCTTGCGGTGAAAGCAATCCGGCGCGAGTCCGGCGCCCACACCGGGGCGCCGGCACCGAGCGGCAGATCCGTCAGCCTCCGCGCGTCACCACCCGTCGTCGGCATGACATGCACCTGCGGCGGCGCCTTCGGCTCGCCCGCACGCAGGAACGCGACCCAGCGCCCGTCCGGGGAAATGGCGGGCGCCGAGTCGTACTCGCCGTGGGTCCACGGTGTGGCCGTTCCGTCGAGCCCGATCCGCCACACGGCACCGCGGTAGGTGTTGGTTTCCGCGTGTGGCGCCGAAACCGCGGTCAGCAGGAGATCTCCCTGCAGGGCAGGCGTTCCGGGCGTGGACAGCAGTTCGATATCAGTGGGGTGCACTCCGGCGAGGTTACTGTGACGCGGAAGCGGGTTCGACACGAGCGTCCCGCCTGCTCTTGAGCAGGCTGGCGGTGGTGGTGATGGTCAACACTCCGACGATCACGCCCAGCGAGAGCCAGTTGCTGATGTCGAGCCAGTCCGGCGCCAGGTGGTACTCGTGCAGCGCGTGCAGCACCAGTTTCAGCCCGATGAAGCCGAGGATCACGGCGAGCCCGTAATTGAGGTACACCAGCCGTTTGACGAGTCCGCCGAGCAAGAAGAACAGCTGCCGCAAGCCCATCAGCGCGAACGCGTTGGCAGTGAAGACGAGGAACGCCTCCTGGGTGATGCCGAAGATCGCCGGGATGGAGTCCACGGCGAACAGCAGGTCGGCACTGCCGAGCGCGATGATCACCAGGAACATCGGCGTCATCATCCGCTTGCCGTCCCGCCGGACGAACATCTTGTGGCCCTCGAACGATTCGCTGACCGGATAGAGCTTGCGCGCCCACCTGGTCACCACGTTCTCGTGGTACTCCTCGGTGTCGTCGTTGCCGCGGACCATACTGATCGCCGTCCACAGCAGGATCGCACCGAAGAGGAAGAACACCCACACGAACTGGGCGATCAGCGCCGCACCGACCGCGATGAACACACTGCGCATGGCCAGCGCCAGCAGGATTCCGACGAGCAGCACGCGGTGCTGGTGGATCAGCGGCACCTTGAACGAGGCCATGATCACCATGAAGATGAACAAGTTGTCCACCGACAGGGAGTACTCGGTGATGTACCCGGTGAAGAACTCGACGCCGGAATCATGCCCGGCGAAGATCCACACCCCGGCGCCGAAGAGCACCGCACAGGACACGTAGAACACGACCCATTTGGCCGCTTCGGCGGCGGTCACCGCATGCGGGTTGCGGTCGACGATCACCAGGTCGATCGCGATCAGGACGAGCAGGCCGGCGACGGTGGTGAGCCAGACCCACAAGGGGACATTCATTGACGTACAACCTCCGGTTAGCGCGTACAGCAGCTAGCCGGAGGTCTCTTCCGCCGGGTGCGAAAACACCTGGCCGACGGTGCCGGGGACCCCGAGGGATCACCGTGCTGACGACACCGCCGCGAAGGAATACTCCCCTCCACTTGTTGTCCATCATGTCCGATCTCAGATCCGGATGCCAGCTTAGGTAGCCCTCATCACTGCTGAGGACCGCGCGCTCGTTCTCAGGAAACGTCACATACGGTTTCGGAGTGCCCCGTAACCCACTACCGCACACCCGCCGCGGCCGGCTGCTGACACTCGGTGTGGTGGTGGTGCTCCTCGCCGCCGTCACCGTGTGGGTGACTGCGAACCGCGGTCCCGCGCCGGTCGCCCACCAGGACGCCGTGCTCGATGTGCCCGCCGCTCCCGGCTCGGCCGACCAGGTGCGCCTGGACACCACCCTCTACCTGCCTGCCACCACCCCGGCGCCGGCATTGTTGCTGCCACACGGTTTCGGCGCCGACAAGACCGGCGTCGCGGACGAGGCGCAGGAGCTGGCGCGACGCGGGTTCGTCGTGCTGACCTGGTCTGCGCGCGGGTTCGGGCACAGCACGGGTCAGATCGGGCTCAACGACCCTGATCTCGAAGTCGCCGACGCGGCGCATCTGGTCGACTTCCTCGCGAAGCGACCGGACGTCCGGCTCGACGGCCCGAACGATCCGCGCGTCGGTGTCGTCGGCGCGTCCTACGGTGGGGCGCTGGCGCTTCTGCTTGCGGGGCAGGACAAGCGCATCGACGCTATCTCCCCGGAAATCACCTACAACGATCTCGGGCAGGCACTCGTCCCGAACGCCGCGGGCACCGCCCCGGTGGCCACCACTCCGGCGACCGGGGTGTTCGGCGCCGACGGGGTGTTCAAGCGGTCGTGGGCCGGGATCCTCTTCGCCGCGGGCACCTCCACGGGCGCCCTCGGCGAGGCACCCGAGCCGGGACAGGCCGGCACCGACAACGCGCAGAGCGCCACCGGGGGCGGCGGCGGTTCCGGAGCGGCGGGTGCACCGGCGCAACTGCCGCCGGCGAGCAGCGTGTGCGGCCGCTTCACCGCGCAGATCTGCCAGGCCTACACGGAACTCGCGACCACCGGCCGCGCCAGTGCGGCGACCGTGGAGCTGCTGCGGCGGTTGTCCCCGGCGTCGGTGACGAACCGGATCACCGCGCCCACGCTGCTGGTGCAGGGCGAGGCCGACACGCTGTTCGGGCTGGAGCAGGCCGACGCGAACGCGCGCCAGATCGCCGCGGCGGGCGGGAAAGTACAACTGATCTGGTACGCGGGCGGGCACGACGGCGGCGGGCCGGGACCACAGCTGCGCGCGAAGGTCGCGGACTGGTTGTGGTTCCAGCTCACCGGGGAGGGCAGCAACCCGGTCACCGGGTTCGCCTACGACGTACAAGGATCGCTGCGGGCCTCGGGCACGCCGTCGGTGCGCATCCTCAACGCGCCGGACTACCCCGGTCTGGGCGGGGATCCGGTGCAGCGCAAGGAAGTCACGCTGGGTTCCCGGCCGCAGACGGTGACCAACCCGCCGGGCGGGACGCCGGCTGCGGTCAGCGGGATACCCGGGCTCAACGGGCTCGCCGGGTCCTCGCGGGTGTCCGGTCTGTTCGGCATCGACCCGCCCGGCCAGTCCGCGCGGTTCACCAGTGCACCGCTGGATTCACAACTGCTGGTGGCCGGCTCACCGACGGTCCGGCTGCGCGTCGCGGGCACCACCCCGGACGCGGTGTTGTTCGTGAAGCTGTACGACGTCAGCCCGGACGGGACCCGTGCGCTACCGGGCAATGCGGTCGCGCCGATCCGGGTTCCGCTGGCCGGCGGCGCGGCCGAGATGACCGTGGCGCTCGCCGGCGTCGTGCGACCCATCGAGTCCGGGCACGCGCTGCAAGTCGTGGTCACCACCACCGACCAGGCCTACGCGACGCCGGTTTCCCCTGCGGGGTACCAAATCTCGCTCGACGGCGGACTTTCGGTGCCCGTCGTCCCCGGCAACGCCGTCGGCGGCGGCTGGCCGCTGGGCAACCTCCTGGGCATCGCGGGGGTGCTGATCGCCGCGCTGGCGGTGACGGTCATCGCCGGGCTGCGCCGGCGCCGGGCGGGCCGCGCGGATCCGGAACTGGCCGAGGTGCCGCTGGTGATCGAAGGCCTGACCAAGGCCTATCCGGGTGGGGTGACCGCCGTCAAGAACCTGTCGTTCCGGGTGGAGCCGGGCCAGGTGCTGGGCCTGCTCGGACCCAACGGCGCCGGGAAAACAACGACCCTGCGCATGCTGATGGGCCTGATCACGCCGACGGCCGGGCAGATCAGGGTATTCGGCCACGAGGTGCATCCCGGCGCGCCGGTGCTGTCGCGGATCGGGTCCTTTGTGGAGGGTTCGGGTTTCCTGCCGCACCTGTCCGGTGAGCTGAACCTGCGGCTGTACTGGGACGCCACCGGTCGCCCCGCGGAGAAGGCGCATTTCGCCGAGGCACTGGAAATCGCCGGCCTCGGCAACGCGGTCCATCGCAAGGTCCGCACCTACAGCCAGGGCATGCGGCAACGACTCGCCATCGCACAGGCGATGCTCGGCCTGCCGGAGCTGCTCGTGCTCGACGAACCCACCAACGGGCTCGACCCGCCCCAGATCCACCAGATGCGCGAGGTCCTGCAGCGCTACGCGGCGACCGGGCGCACCGTGGTCGTGTCGAGCCATCTGCTGGCCGAAGTCGAGCAGACCTGTTCGCATGTGGTCGTCATGCACCGCGGCGCGCTCGTCGCGTCCGGCGAGGTCAGCGATCTCGCCGCGGCGGGCGGTGAAGCGACCTTCCGGGTCGACGACCCGGAAGCGGCGGCGGGTGTGCTGCGCTCGACGCCCGGAGTGTCCGAAGTGGACATCGAAGGCGAGCTGGTGCACGCGGATCTCGACGGGCTGCCACGCGCCGAGGCGGTGGCCGCGCTGGTGGGCGCCGGGGTCAGGGTCGAGCAGGCCGGGCCGCGGCGCCGGCTGGAGGACGCGTTCCTGCGTCTGGTTGGGGAGGAGGCACGGTGACCGAGAACGGAGTCCACACCGACCCGGCCGCGCTCGACGAGCTGGCCGAGGCGGCGCGGCACGAGCAGACCGAAGTCGGCGAGAACGGCGGAGTCGCCGGGTACAAACCGGGCCGCACCCTCCGGCTGAGCGTGGAACTGCGCCGACAGTTCCGCCGCCGGCGCACCCAGCTCGTACTCGGGTTCGTCGTGCTGCTGCCGTTCATCCTGGTGGCCGCGTTCGAGATCGGGCAGTCCAGCCCGAACCGGCGCTCCGGCGGGTTCGTCGACCTGGCCACCGCGAGCGCGCCGAACTTCGTCGTGCTCGGCCTGTTCGTGGCGAGCGGGTTCCTGCTGCCCACGATCGTCGCGCTGTTCTTCGGGGACACGATCGCGAGCGAGGCGTCCTGGTCGAGCTTGAAGTATCTGCTGGCGATCCCGGTGCCACGACATCGGGTGCTGCGGCAGAAGGCGATCGTGTCCGGCCTGCTGTCGATCCTCGCGCTGGTGCTGCTGCCGGTGGTCTCCCTGGTGGTGGGGCTGCTGTGGTACGGCGCGGGCGATGCGATCAGCCCGACCGGTGACGCGATCGGGTTCGGCCAGAGCCTGCTGGTGCTCGCGGTGAGCACGGTGTACCTCGTGGTGCAACTGGCCTGGGTGGCGGGGCTCGCGCTGCTGCTGAGTGTGTCCACCGACGCCCCGCTCGGCGCGGTCGGCGGGGCGGTGCTGGCGGCGATCCTGTCGCAGATCCTGGACCAGATCACGGCTCTGGGCAGCCTGCGCAACTACCTGCCGACGCACTACTCGTCGGCCTGGATAGACCTGTTCTCGACCGACATCGACTGGACGAACATCGCGGCCGGCGTGCTGTCGGCGGTCATCTACGCGACCGTGCTGACGTTGCTGGCCGCCCGCCGATTCGCCACGAAGGACATTACGAGCTGATAATTCGCGGATGACCGCCATCGAGGTCTCACACCCGCCGGCCGCGCTGATCCGGCTGGTCAATCGCGTACTCGTGTTCGCGCTGCCCACTCCGCTCGGGGGCCCGGCGCGAAAAGCCATCATGGTCCTGCGTTTCACGGGCCGTAAGAGCGGGCGTCGCTATGCCGTGCCCGTCACGGCGCACCGGGCGGACGGCACGCTGATGTCGCTGACC
The DNA here is from genome assembly GCF_009707865.1 of Amycolatopsis pithecellobii. GTDB lineage: Bacteria > Actinomycetota > Actinomycetes > Mycobacteriales > Pseudonocardiaceae > Amycolatopsis_E > Amycolatopsis_E pithecellobii. The sequence goes on along the minus strand of NZ_WMBA01000047.1, from coordinate 14,553 downwards.
GGCGCACCGTGGCGGGTCAACTTCCGCGGCGGACGTGACCTCGACGTCGTGTTCGAGGGCCGCACGACGCCGATGCGCGGAGTGCTCGTCGAGCAGGCGCGGACGGTGGCCGAGATGTACCGGCAGCGCATCGACGAGCTGGGGCCGAAGCAGGCACAGCGGCTGCTGGGCATCAAGATCACGGTGCCACACCTGCCGACCGTCGAGGAGCTGACCAGCGACGTCGAACGGGAGCATCTGTCGATCATCTGGCTCAAGCCGCGGGACGCCGGGTAAGCTCGGAGTTTGCCCCTTTCAGTACGCGAGGAGGCGACGCATGCCCCGTCCGGTCCACTTCGAGATCCACGCCTCGGACCCGGAGCGTGCGATCACGTTCTACACCACCGTTTTCGAATGGTCCTTCGAGCGCTGGGGTACCAAGCCGTACTGGCTTATCAGCACCGGCTGCGGGCCGGGGATCGACGGCGGCCTGGTGCCGCGGCAGGGGCCGGCGCCCGCGGAGGGGGCCCCGGTGAACGCGTATCCGAACACGATGGAAGTGCCGGATGTGGATGCCGCGGTCCGGCGGGTGGGGCAGGCCGGCGGCTCGGTCGTGGTGCCGAAGACGGCGCTGACCGGGATGGGCTGGCTGGTGTACTGCACGGACACCGAGGGCAACATCTTCGGGTTGCTGGAGAACGACACCTCCGCGGAATGAGCCCTGGAGCCGGCGGAACGGAAATTGTCGGTGGGTGGGCCTACCCTGGTTTCCGTGGCTTTCGCAACCGAACACCCCGTACTGGCGCAGTCCGAGTTCCGCCCGGTCTCCGAGATCCCCCGGACCGGCGGGCGGTTCGAGGTGGTCAGCGAGTATCAGCCCGCCGGTGACCAGCCGGCGGCCATCGACGAGCTCGAACGCCGGATCAAGGCGGGCGAGAAGGACGTCGTGCTGCTGGGTGCCACCGGGACCGGCAAGTCGGCCACCACGGCGTGGCTGATCGAGCGGGTCCAGCGGCCCACGCTGGTGATGGCGCCGAACAAGACGCTGGCCGCCCAGCTGGCGAACGAGCTGCGCGAACTGTTCCCGCACAACGCGGTCGAGTACTTCGTCAGCTACTACGACTACTACCAGCCCGAGGCGTACATCGCGCAGACGGACACCTACATCGAGAAGGACTCGTCGATCAACGACGATGTCGAGCGGCTGCGGCACTCCGCGACGATGAACCTGTTGTCCCGCCGGGATGTCATCGTGGTCGCGTCGGTGTCGTGCATCTACGGCCTGGGCACCCCACAGTCCTATTTGGACCGTTCGAGCAAGCTGCGGGTCGGCGGCGAGGTCGACCGGGACGTGTTCCTGCGCGCGCTGGTGGATGTGCAGTACACCCGCAACGATGTCGCGTTCGCGCGCGGCACGTTCCGAGTACGCGGGGACACGGTGGAGATCATCCCGGCGTACGAGGAGCTGGCCATCCGGGTCGAGTTCTTCGGTGACGAGATCGACAAGCTGTACTACCTGCACCCACTGACCGGGGACATCGTGCGCGAGGTGGACGAGGTCCGGATCTTCCCGGCCACCCACTACGTCGCGGGTCCGGAGCGGATGGAAAAGGCCATCCAGGGTATCGAAAAGGAACTGGAGGAGCAGCTCGCGAAGCTGGAGAAACAGGGCAAACTCCTGGAGGCGCAACGGTTGCGCATGCGCACCAGCTACGACGTCGAGATGATGCGGCAGGTCGGGTTCTGCTCCGGTATCGAGAACTACTCGCGGCATATCGACGGGCGTCCCGCCGGGTCCGCGCCGGCGACACTGCTGGACTATTTCCCGGACGATTTCCTGCTGGTGATCGACGAGTCGCACCAGACGGTGCCGCAGATCGGCGGGATGTTCGAGGGCGACATGTCCCGCAAGCGGAACCTGGTGGAGTACGGCTTCCGGTTGCCGAGCGCGGTGGACAACCGGCCGCTGACGTGGGAGGAGTTCTCCGACCGGATCGGCCAGACGGTGTACCTGTCGGCGACGCCGGGCCCGTACGAGATGGGGCAGACCGGCGGCGAGTTCGTCGAGCAGGTGATCCGGCCGACGGGTCTGGTGGACCCGAAGGTGGTCGTCAAGCCGACCGAGGGCCAGATCGACGATCTGGTGCACGAGATCCGGGAGCGGGCCGATGGAAGCCGAGCGGACTACGGATCTGGCACCGCACAGGGACCCTCCTCGCCGAAGGCGGGCAAGGAGGGACGCGTGCTGGTCACCACGCTCACCAAGAAGATGGCCGAGGATCTGACGGATTATCTGCTGGAGCTGGGCATCCGGGTGCGGTACCTGCATTCGGAGGTGGACACGCTGCGCCGCGTCGAGTTGCTGCGGCAGCTACGGTCGGGCGATTTCGATGTGCTGGTGGGGATCAACCTGCTGCGGGAGGGGCTCGACCTGCCGGAGGTGTCGCTGGTGGCGATCCTCGACGCGGACAAGGAAGGCTTCCTGCGCAGCGGGACGTCGCTGATCCAGACGATCGGCCGCGCCGCGCGGAACGTGTCCGGCGAGGTCCACATGTACGCGGACAAGGTGACCGACTCGATGAGCTACGCGATCGAGGAAACGAACCGGCGCCGCGCGAAGCAGATCGCGTACAACGAGGAGCGCGGGCTGGATCCGCAGCCGCTGCGGAAGAAGATCAACGACATCCTGGACCGGGTATACACGGAGGCCGAGGACTCCGAGCGCGAAGTCGAGGTCGGCGGCTCGGGCCGGAACGCCTCGCGCGGCAAGAAACCCGTACAAGGCGGCCGCTCGTCGGGCGTCCTCGTGGAGCGCGACGTGTCGTCCATGCCGCGCGCCGAGCTGGCGGACCTGATCCAGTCGATGACCGAGCAGATGATGCAGGCCGCCCGGGACTTGCAGTTCGAACTGGCGGCCCGCCTCCGCGACGAGATCGCCGACCTGAAAAAGGAACTGCGCGGCATGGACGCGGCGGGCCTGAAGTAGCGGGGCTGGACTTGGCCGGGCTGGCCGGCCGAGTCCTGCCCTGGTGGCGAGCCCGCAGCACGAGGCCTCACGGGCGGCGCGGAAAACCAACGCGGGCAGGCGAATCGGCCTCAGCAGGGCGGTCGGCAGCGCAAGCACGGGCGGCGAACCCCAGCCGGCCAACATCACCACGCGGCGCAACCAGACAACGGGCCCTCGCCACCCCTTCGCCAGACCACCCCACTCACGCGACCGCAGTCAGCGAACCCCGCCGCGCCAACACCCGGCGCAAGCAGGCAACGGGCCCTCACCAACCGACCCGGCCAGGCCACCCGGCCTCGCCAACACAAGCGCCCGCAGCGAACCCCGGCGCCCCAACCCAAGCACTCGGCGCGCAGACAACGGGCCCTTGCGAACCGACCCCGGCCGGCGGGCCGGCAGCAGCGAGGACCGCTACCGGAGGGCGCGGTACTCGCGCCGGGCCTGGCGGGCCAGGCAGGCTTCGCAGGGCATGCCGCCGATGCGGTTCAGTACCTCGGCGTCGCTGGGCAGGATGATCTCGCCGCAAAGGGCGGTCAGCTGCATCGGGATGGGGCCCTCCGCGGGGAGCGGCACAAGGTGGCTGACGCGTCTGCACTCGCCGACCACGCCGCGCCGCAGGCGGATCACCGCCAAGAGATCTGTCGGCTCTGCGTGGATGACGTTCCCCATGTGGGGATCGTAAACCGGAATAATCGCGGACCGCTTCGTGCTAACGGCCCAACGATCACTCGGGTGACTGGTGTCATAGACCGAAAGTATCGGCCATGCGATTGTTCAGCCAGGAAAACAGCCGTGTTGATCAGGCCTTTGCCAGCACCGCAGTGCCCAGCCTCCGGCACAGCCGGAGCGCGAGTTCGACGTCAAGCCGATTATCGATGACCGGCTTCCCGATCGTCTCCTCAGCTTTGCGCACTCGGTACTGCACCGAGTTCTTGTGCATGGTCAGCCTCGCCGCCGCCGCGGTGTAACTGCTGCCCGTCGCCAGGAACACCAGCAGCGTCTCCCGCAACCGTTCGTGCTGCTCATCGTCGGTGGCCAGTGCGCCCAGGGTGTCGGCGACCCAGCTGCGCGCCGCTGAAAGGTCCGCGGTCATCAGCGCGATCGCCCCGACATCTCTGAAGGTCAACGCTCGCTCGCACTGTTCGCCCGCCGCGGTGGACAGCGCATGCACCCGCTCGGCCTGCCGGTGACTGCGCCGGAACCCTTCGATCCCGTCAGCAGGGTCGCCGAACACGAGCCGCACCGTCGGCTCCGCCTTCGCGAGCACGCGCTGCACATGATCCTCGTCCGGCAGTGCGACCTTCTCCAGCGGGAACCACACCCACGCGCACCGCTCGTCCGCCGGCACCAGCAGCGCCGCCCCGGCCGTCTGCAGGCACTCGGCGATCGCCGCGGTGACTGACTGAAGCGACGCGAGAGCGTTGCCCTGTTTGGGTTCCACCGCATGCCACACGATCATCGCCAGATGCGTGCCACGTAACCGGTAGCCCAGCGCCGTCTCGAGCGTGTCGATGTCGAACATGTCGCCGTCGAGCAATTCCCGCACCCGTGCCGCCCGCACCGCGTTGCGGTTGAGCAGCCAGCGGTCACGTTCCTCTTGGTACGCCGACACGACCTGTTGCGTGACCCGGTCGATGAAGGCGAACGTGCCGGTCAGCGCCTTGCTCATCATGGCGCCGAGCACCTGCGAATCGTGGATCTGCTCGGCGGCTTCGGTGAGCGCGTAGTTGAGAATCGCGGTCTGGCCCAGATAGTAGGCGCGGATCAGGTCGACGACCGGGGTCCCGCGCTGGGCAAGGCGCCGCGCGTATTCCATCGCCGCGGCGGGCGCCTCGACACGCGTCGGGTCGATCCCGTGCTGGAAGATCCGCAGTGCGGTGTCGATGTTCTGGAACAGGCTCGCCGACAGGAGACTGACCACGCTCTCGTCGTCATTGACAAGATGCGGCAACTCGCGCGCATACAGCTGCACCATGTCGGCGGTGAGCTGATTGGCCTGGCCACTGAGATCTCCCGCGATGCGCGAAACCCAGCCGGTCACCGTCGCTTCGTCCACCACGCGATCACCCTACCGTCGTGACACTCGTTTTCGGCGTGTAAACCGGCAAAGATGTCCGCATGACAGAGCACGCGGGGACGATCCACCCGCCGAAGATCGAAACCTTCGACGTCGCCGCGGGCACGAACACGGATCCGAAGGGCCACCTCCGGAAAGTCGAGCAATACCGGGTGGAGCCGTTCGGCCTCTACCTCGCACGTCCCACCCCCGGGCGCGCACAGTTCCACTATCTGGAGTCATGGCTGCTGCCCGGACTCGGGTTGCGGCTGACCGACTTCTGGTTCAGTCCAGGGCATGAGCGGGACCAGGACTTCTACCTCGACGTCGTGCACATCGATCGTGACGGCGACGTGTGGCGCTCCACCGACTGGTACCTCGACATCGTGCTACGCGAAGGACGCGGCCTGCAGGTGCTCGACACCGATGAGCTGCTCGCCGCGTCCGCGGCCGGGCTGATCAGCCCTGCCGACGCGCGGCGCGCACTGGAGATCGCCTACGCCACCGTCGGCGGGCTGGCCGCGCACGGCTACAAGATCCACGATTGGCTGTCCACAATGGACATCGAGCTTTCCTGGCAGCGACACTGATTCAGGGAGTCCAGCCTGTCGTGGCGGCCCAGGTCTCGGCGCGGCGGAAGGCTTCGTTGACCCAGCCCTGTTTTTCGGCGGCGTAAGCACCGATGCTGCCATCGCCCGCGTGGGCTTCGGCGAGCTGTCGTTTCACCTCGGCGTAAGCCTCACGCTCACCGGGATTGCCGCGAAGCCAGCCGGCGAACAGCAGGGCGAGGCGCCAGGCCGGAGTTTCGGTCGAGCGCACGTGCAGGTTCACCGCGCGGCCCGGATCACCACCGGTGTGCACGCGTTTGGGCCATGGCCTCGAGCCGTCCTGTGGAGTGTCCGTCCACTCCCCCTCCGTGCGCGGGAAACCCGCGTCCAGCAACGCTTCCGCGAGCGCGTCGGCATCCTCCAAAGTGGACACGACCAGCTGGAGGTCCACAATGTCCTTGGCGGGCAACCCTGGCACCGAGGTCGAACCGATGTGATCGACCCGCAGCGCCCGCTCACCCGCCGCACGCCGGACCCGCGCGAGCGCGCGGGCCGCCTGCGCGGGCCATTCTTCGTTGTAGGGCACGATTTTCGGAGACATCTGCGGGCGCCGACGGCGCAGCCGGAGGTTCGCCTCGTACGGGACGAGCCGGTCCGCCCACAGCCGGTCCACTTCGGCCACCACGATGTCCGGGGTGCTCCCGTTGTCGAGCCAGACATCCGCGGCCGCGCGTCGTTGCTCGCCGGTCGCCTGTGCCGCGATGCGTGCCCGCGCGTCGGCCTCGGCCATGCCGCGGGCATCCACAAGCCGGCGAACCCGCACCTCGACCGGCGCATCGACCACCAGCACCAGGTGGTAGTTGGCCGCCATGCCACCTTCGACCAGCAGCGGGACGTCGTGCACGACGATCGCGTCGGGTGCCGCGGCCGCCATCAGCTCGGCCGTGCGCGCACCGATGAGCGGATGCAGGATGCCGTTGAGCCGCTGGCGCGAGCCCTCGTCGGCGAACGCCTTCGCGGCGAGCGCCGGCCGATCGAGCGCCCCTTCGACGGTGAGTATGCCTGCGCCGAACTCCTCGACGAGCGCGGCGAGCCCCTCGGTTCCCGGCTCGACCACCTCACGAGCGAGCTTGTCGGCGTCGATCAGCACCGCCCCATGCTCCGCGAGCCGGGCCGCGACCGTCGATTTGCCCGCACCGATCCCGCCGGTGAGCCCCACACGCAGCATGACCGCATTCAACCAGGCGCTGCGCCGTTCGTGACCAATCCGGCGGCAGCCACGGCGGAAACAGGTGTCTACAAGCAGGTCGGCCGCGGACCGTGTCCGCCTACTTTCGGCCGGATTGCTAATCGGTGATCGAACCGATATGGGTGACACGCCGACCAGGTATTACGCTTGCTCGCCACTGCCCGGGTACGCTCCGCGGCGGAAAGGCACCCACACGGAGGAACGATGTCAGGGAAGCACGCCGGCCGGCACCGGCTCGGCACACCGGGGCTGGTGCATTGTCTCGAGCACCGCACGGTCGCGCTCGCCCTGGAGGAGTACCACCGCACGTGGCTGACCGCCCTGCTCGTCCCGGCCAAGCACAGCCTCGCCGGCCTGCGGCGCCGTGCCGTGCTCGCCGCGCGCGAACGCGCTTGGGTCCCGGCCACCACCTAGCTCCGCCGCTCCCCCAGACAAGGGAAGCAGCCGCTCAGTTGACGCAGCCGGCCAGCTCCACGCTGTTCGCACTGGGCGAGACCGGGATTTCGGCGGTCGGCGGCGAGCTGCTCTCGGCTGCCTGTGCCTCGCCGGCCGGGGGCCGCAGCAACGACGACGTGCGCGCGTTCTGCCCGAACAGGGCGCCGACGAACGAACGCACCTGCGCCGGGTCGACCTTGACCGCGTCACCGTCCGACGGGGTCGAGAGGTTGAGTGACTGCACCGGGATCGTTTCGAACTTGATCCCGTCGGCGGACAGCCCGCGCAGCTGCTGGGCGAACGTCAGGATGTCCCAGCCCGAGTCGATGAGCACGGACTGCTGCACGGCCTTGATCAGCCCGTCCAGCTTGACGGGGTTGGCCAGGGTGCCTGCGTCCAGCACCACCTTTGCGGCGCTGGCGAGGAACGCCTGCTGGCGCGCGATGCGGTCGAGGTCGCCGGTGGCCAGCCCGTGGCGTTGCCGCACGAACGCCAGCGCCTGCGCGCCGGAGAGCACCTGCGGGCCGGCCGGGAAGTCGGCGCCCGAGTAGCTGTCGTGCGCGGGCTGGTTCAGGCAGACCGGGACGCCGCCGACGGCCTGGCTCAGCGTGTAGAAACCAAGCAGGTTGACCGCGGCGTAGTGGTTGATGGTCAGCCCGGTGAACTGCTCGACGGTCTGGATCGCGGTGCGCGCGCCCGCCTGGTCGGCCTGCCGCTGACCCTGCGTACCCGTGATGCCTCGCCCCGCCAGCTCACCGAGTGCCGCCTGCTTGCCGTAGGTGTACGCGGAGTTGATCTTGTGCTTGCCGTAGCCGCCGGCGATCTGCACGTAGGAATCGCGCGGGATCGAGATCGCGGTCGCCGTCCCGCCGCCTTCGGGGATGTGCACGACGATCATCGTGTCCGTGGTGTCGCCACCGGAACTGGTGTCCCCGGCATGCAACTGGTCGAGCAGGTTCTGTGGGATCGGGTTGCCCTGGGCGTCGGTGCGCGAGTCGATCCCGACGAGCAGGATGTTCTGCTCGGGCACCGGCACGTTCGGGGCGACGCTCGGCAGCTGGGCGGCCGGCTCGATGACGTCGGCCGTGGCGAGTCCGTTGTTGAGGCGGTTGAGCTGGGAATACGCGTAACCGGTTATGCCGAGCAGGAGCGCGGAAGTGAGGCCCAGCGCCGTGTACGCGACGGGCTTCCAGCGCATGAGTCCCCTCCCCTCGACCGCTCGAACCGCTACGTCCATCATCCCGGGTTTTGCTGGCAATTTCCTGTGAGTTTGGCGATGGGACGGGGGGATCTTTCCGTATTCCCAGCAAGTTCGGTCAACCTTGACGTCGGCCGGACGTGCCGCGGTTACATCCACTTTGGACAGTCAGAAACCGGCTGCGGTCGGTGCCAGGCTCAATGCGTGAGCCCGGCCAAGTCGATCTCAAGTGGATACTCGACGGTCGTGCGGAGCAGACCGGTGTGCTCGCCGGTGGCGCGGTAGGCACCATCGGCGAGGACATGGGTGTGGACGCTCAGCGCGAGCGCACCGCTGACCGGGCTCTCGACACGCCAGAAATGCCGGATCCCGGCCTCGGCATACGCCAGCGGTTTCGCGCCTCGGTCTTCGCGCCTACTCCCCCGTGACACCACCTCGACCACGAGCAGGACCTGGTCGCCCGGGATAGGCCGGGTGGTCAGCGGCAGCTCGGCGGCGAACACCACGAGGTCCGGCGCGACGTAGTCCAGCGGCTCTTCGGCCAGCAGGACATCCACATCGGTCTCCAGCTGCCAGCCGCCCGGTAACTGCGGTTCGAGCACTGCCGCGAGCCGGCGGGTGATGCGCTGGTGCAGGGGCAGTGGGCGCGGGTTCACGATGAGGGCTCCGTCGAGGACTTCGACCCGGCTGTCCTCGGGCAGCGAACGAACGTCGGCCAGAGTCCAACCACCGGGGGGTGGGATGAACCAGTCGTGCGACAGGGCCGTCATGTTCGTTCCCCTCCTTCGCCCACGCAGGATACTCGACCGCCCCCACCGCCGACACGACCGAACGTCACGCTAGCGGGGCGCACCTGCCTGTCTTGCCACCGCAAGCGGTGCACCGCGGTACTGACCTACCGTCGCCACTCCCGGGTTTCCGGGTCGTCGTCGGCGGGAGGTTCGGGGTCGCGCCATTCCTCCGCGCGCGTCGGCCGGTTGCCTTGCAGTGTTCCGCGAAGCTCGTGCTTCAGCTGGTCGTCCTCACGCGGGTTGTGCTTATCATTACCTCGCTGCATAACGCCTCCCGACGATGATCAGGACCAGACCCAAGCCCAGCAAAGCGCCCGCCGCGATCGCGGCCTTCGACGCCTTGTGGGTCAGCTCCCGCGCCGTTTCCGCCAGTTCCTGCCGGGTCAGTTCGGCGTCGAGGCGGGCCTGTTCGCTGTCAATGGGAAAGTCCTCAGGCATGACTGTGCCCCCGCATCAGGTCGACGTCCTTGCGCATCTCGTCCGCGGTCTCCGTGGGCGCCGCCGACTGGACCTGCTTCTTACCGGCCAGCGCGAAAAGACCCGCCGCCGCGAAGAGCACCGCGCCGACGATCACCGCGGCGGCCCAGCCCGGCAGCACCAGTGCCAGCGCCAGCACAGCGGCTGCGACCAGCGCCCCGCCACCGAGAAACGCGATGACGGCCGCGAAGCCACCCAGCCCGGCGCCGATACCGGCGCGCTTGCCGCCCTCTTTGAGTTCGGCCTCCGCGATACGCATCTCGTCGCGCACAAGACGACGTGTCTGCTCGGACATGTCCTTGACCAGCTGCGGGATCGAACGCGATTCTGCGGTCATCGTCTCCTCCAAGTAGCTCCTGTTCCCGGCTACCCAGAGAGAGCGCGGCTATTCGTGCGGAGCGCTGGCCCCGGCGGCCTTCTGCGACGGTGTCTCGGTGGCGTCCGAATGCGAGACCGGTTTGCCGGTCAGCGTGATGTGACCTTCCTCGTGCAAGCGTTCCACCATATGCGGATAGTGCAGCTCGAACGCGGGCCGTTCACTGCGGATCCTCGGCAATTCGGTGAAATTGTGCCGCGGCGGCGGGCAGCTCGTGGCCCACTCCAGCGAGTTGCCGAAACCCCACGGATCGTCCACTTCGACCGGATCGCCGAACCGGTAACTGCGCACCACGTTGTAGATGAACGGCAGCATCGACGCACCCAGGATGAACGCTCCGATCGTGGAAACGGTGTTCAGCAACGTGAATCCGTCCGTCGGCAGGTAGTCCGCATAACGGCGTGGCATACCCATGGCACCGAGCCAGTGCTGCACCAGGAACGTGGCGTGAAAACCGATGAACGTGGTCCAGAAATGCAGCTTCGCGAGACTCTCGTCGAGCATTCTTCCGGTCATCTTCGGGAACCAGAAATAGACCCCGGCGAAGGTGGCGAACACAATGGTTCCGAACAGCACGTAGTGGAAATGCGCCACCACGAAATATGAGTCGTGGATTTGGAAGTCCAGCGGCGGTGCGGCGAGGATGACCCCGGTCAGCCCGCCGAGCAGGAACGTCACCAGGAAGCCGACCGCCCACAGCATCGGACTTTCGAACGAGATCCGCCCCTTCCACATCGTGCCGATCCAGTTGAAGAACTTGATCCCGGTCGGCACCGCGATCAGGAATGTCAGGAACGAGAAGAACGGCAGCAGCACCGCACCGGTGGCGAACATGTGGTGCGCCCACACCGCGAACGAAAGCGCGGTGATGCCGATGGTGGCGAACACCATCAAGCGGTAGCCGAACAATGGTTTCCGGCTGAACACCGGAATGATTTCGGTGACGATCCCGAAATACGGCAACGCGACGATGTACACCTCGGGATGACCGAAGAACCAGAACAGGTGCTGCCACAGGATCGCGCCACCATTGGCGGGGTCGAGCGCGTGTGCCCCGATGATCCGGTCGGCCAGCAGCGCGAACAGGGCGGCCGTCAGGATCGGGAACACCGCGAGCACCAGAATCGACGTGAACAGGATGTTCCAGGTGAAGATCGGCATCCGCCACATCGTCATCCCCGGACAGCGCAGGGTCACGATGGTGGTCACCATATTGACCGCGCCGAGAATGGTCCCGAGCCCGGACACGATGAGCCCCGCCGCCCAGAGATTTCCGCCGATACCCGGTGAATGCGTGAAATCCGCCAGCGGGTTGTACGCGGTCCAGCCGAAATCGGCGGCACCGCCGGGTGTCGCGAACGACGACAACACGATCAGTCCGCCGAACAGGAACAGCCAGTACGAAAAGGCGTTCAGTCGCGGAAAGGCGACATCGGGCGAGCCGATCTGCAGCGGCAGCACCAGGTTGGCGAAGGCGAAGAGGTTCGGCGTCGCGTACAACAGCAACATGATCGTGCCGTGCATCGTGAACAACTGGTTGTACTGCTCGTTCGACAGGAACTGCAGGCCGGGACGCGCCAGCTCGGCCCGCATCAGCAGCGCCATCGCACCGCCCACCACGAAAAACCCGAGCGAGGTGAACAAGTACAGCAGCCCGATCTGCTTGTGATCGGTCGTCCTGGCCAGGCGCAGAATGGCACGCCCTCGCCGGTGCCGGGCCGGGAGGTCGTAGCGGTTACCCAGGACGATGGGCCGGGCGCGCATTTCGGTCATCGCATCCTCGCCTTCGTCGCACTCAGTGCTGACCTGGCTTACCCACTGTCCTCCCGCGCCAAAAGCCAGGCAACCCCCTGGTTCCGGCTTGTTTCGCCGATGGTGACGGAGGGTATTACTCCGCCGTCCTGAGAGGTAGGAGCTGAAGGCAGATGCGAAACCATGCGGAGATCACGCTGGTGAGGACTCCCGAAGCGCCGCGCAGGGCACGTCGGTTCGTGGACGGGATATGCGAAGGCTGGCACGTCCCCACACTGACCGGCGAGGCCGAGCTCGTGGCGAGCGAACTCGTGGAAAACACGCTCCAGCACACGGAATCCACCCCCAGGCTGAGCCTGGAACTGCGCCGCGGTGAACTGACCATCGCGGTGTCCGACGACAATCCTCGCCGTGCCTATGTGCGCGACGACGGCGGGCGTGGCGGGTACGGCATGAAAATGATCGCGGACGCGGCGCGGACATGGGGCTGCACACCGTCGTCCTCCGGTGGAAAAACAGTGTGGGCACGACTCGCCGCCTGAGATATTTCACGAACGAACGACCTCCCTTGCATGGCGCCTTGGCGCTCCGTACGGTCGGGGAGACGAGCGGCTGGACAGCCAGCCGCGCCGGGTGCGCGAATCAACGCACGGACCGGCGTTTTGGGGTTCAGCGCCGGATGTGATCCGCGCTCGGCAGCACCTTCGACGAATCGGGAGCCGCCGTGCACACACCGAACGACGTCCGGATCGACACGGAGCAGCGGCAAGGAATCACGCTGGCCCGTACGGCCGGCGAGATCGACGCACTCAGCGCACCCCGCCTGCGCGAGTTCGTCGGCGACCAGCTGGCCGCGGCGCGCGACTTCGTCCTCGACCTCGACGAGGTCACTTTCCTCAGCTCGGCCGGACTCCAGGTGTTGCTGGATACGGACCGCGCTGTACTGAGCAGGCGGCTGCGCTGGGCCCTGGTGGGCACAACGCGAGCCGTGGCAAGGCCGTTGGAGGTGACGGGGCTCGCGCCCCGGTTGCCATTGCAGCCCAGTGTGCCCGCAGCCCTCCAGCTCGTCGCGAGACCCTGAGAGTCCACAATGGACTACCGGTGGCGCGAGGATTGGGCCACCGGGGGAACGGGGTATCCCGGACCATGAGGCCGTCCCGCACACTCAGCGACGACGAGAAGAAAGCGTTGTTCGAACAGCTGGCGGCGGCCGGTCCCGACGATCCGCGCCGCACGCAGCTACGGACGGCACTGGTCACCGAATACCTGGCGGTAGCCGAGCACATCGCGCGGCGATTCGCCGGACGCGGCGAGGCGCATGACGACCTGGTTCAGGTGGCGCGCCTGGGCCTGGTCAACGCGGTCGACCGCTTCGAGCCGGACCGGGGAAGCGATTTCCTGTCGTTCGCGGTACCGACGATCATGGGCGAGGTCCGCCGGCATTTCCGGGACGCGAGCTGGTCGGTCCGGGTCCCGCGGCGGCTCAAGGAACTGCATCTGCGGATCGGGCAGGTCAGCGGTGAGCTGGGCCAGAAACTCGGCCGGGCGCCGACGCCGTCCGAGCTGGCCCGCGCACTCGACGTTTCCATCGACGAGGTAAGCGAAGGCCTGCAGGCGGGCAACGCGTACTACGCGGTTTCCGTCGACCGGCCGACCGGGGACGAGGGCGAGTCGACGTCATTGGCCGACACCCTCGGCGAAGACGACACGGGGCTCGAGTCGGTGGAGAACCACGAGGCGCTGCGGCCGTTGTTGCGTGAGCTGCCCGAGCGCGAGCGGCGGATCCTGATGCTGCGGTTCTTCGGCAACATGACGCAGACACAGATCGCGGAGCGAGTGGGCATCTCGCAGATGCACGTGTCGCGGTTGCTGGCGCAGACACTGCAGCAGCTGCGGGAGAAGCTTATTGACGATTCGTGACGGGCATTGGGGGGTGCGGTCGGGGGCCTGCGCGCGTGGGTCTTGACGCGCGGGTGAGTCGCGAGCGGATCCGGGGCAAGCCGATCAGGGGCGCGTCGGTCTGGGGCGCGCAGGTCGGGCGCCGGCAGTCGCGCGCGAGCGGGTCAGGGGCGCATGAGCAGGCAGCTGCTGGAGCCGGTCGCGAGCAGGACGCCTGCCATGTCACGGAGTTCGGCTTCACCGAAGGCGACCCGTGAACCGGCCTTGACCACGCGGCCGTGGGCGCGCAGTTCGCCGGCGGACGGGTGGATCGCCTTGAGGTAGCTGACCTTCAGCTCGATCGACGAGTAGCCGACGCCCGCCGGGAGGAGCGTGTGCACCGCGCAGCCGATCGCGGAGTCGAGCATCGTCGCGGCGACACCGCCGTGGATGAGGCCGATCGGGTTGTACAGCGACTCGTCCGGGGTGGCGGCGAACTCGACCTCGCCCTCGGCCACCCGCACCAGCGACATACCGAGATGCGCAGCGATCGGGGGCTGCGGGATCCGCTCCTCGGCGAGCGCGGTCAGGTAGTCCAGGCCACTCATCGTCCGCCCGAGCGCCGCCGCCGCGAGTGGGTCGTGCCAGGTGATGGTCTTCTGCCGGGTGTCCGCCATGCACGCTCCTAAGACAGTTGTCATAACCGGGATCGACTATAACACCGTTTTGGGGCCAGCCGGCCGAGCCGGTTGGGGGGTCGGCTGAGGTGGTTCGCCGGACCGCGTGGGCCGGCACGCGCTGGGAGGC
>NZ_WMBA01000046.1 GCF_009707865.1 Amycolatopsis pithecellobii | reverse complement strand
CGACCACCCGGACGTTTCCGGGATCGGTGTGGAACATGGTGGCGAAGAGGTCGACGTTGAGGGCGTCGAGTGCCACCAGCGCGTGGTAGGTGTCCTCGTCGTGGCAGAGGAAATCGAAGGTGAGGGTGAAGGGGCCGGCGTTTTTGGACCGGACGAGCGAGCAGTAATCGAGCAGGGTTGCCATGTCAGACCTCTTCGATGCTGGTGCGGAACAGTTCCGACGGTTCCGGGCCGGTGACGACGTGGTTGAGGGTGAAGCGGTAGAGCGGGCCGCGGTCGATTTCCGGTGGGGAGAACGGGTAGGCCAGGGTGCTCACGAGGCCGTCGTATTCGGGGATCGGCAGGTGGGAGCTGGCGTGCGCGACGAAGGTGCTGATCGCGTGTGCGGTGGCCTGGTCCGGTGCGGTGATCGTGATGAGTACGCCGAGTTCGACGGGCTCGGTGTCGGTGTTTTCGTTCGGACCCAGGACGGCGCCGGCGCCGTAGAGTTTGTATTCGATGTCCACATCGGACGGATCGACGCTGCCGCCGAAGACGTCGCGGATTTTCGCGTCGAAGTATTCGCGGGCGGGTGAGAGCAGTTTCGGCAGCCGGTCGATGACGACTTTGTCGCGGACTCCGCCGATGATCACGGTCTGGTAGCCGACGAGCGTGGCGCCTTCGAGTTTGATCGTGTACTGCTCGGCGGGGACGTAGCGGGCGCCGCGCACCCGCACGGTCTGCTCGTCGATGGCTTCGTAGGTGGCGTCGGTGGTGTCGAGGGTTCCGGACGGTTCGCGGACGAGGAATGGGTCGCCGTTTTCGTACAGGGTGTGCGCGGCGACGGAGCGGGGGGTGAGCCGGGTGCCGGGCATCAGGGTTTCGACGTCGAAGTGGTCGTCGCGCAGGTGCACGAGGAGCCCATTCGCCGACGGGGGGATGGCGCAGGCGGCGCCGCATTCGATGGTTTTGGCGGCATGCCAGGTCAGGCCGGGGTCGGCGCCGTGCAGGTGTGGGTAGGCGCTGAACAGTGCGGTGTCGCTGGCGCGGCCGGCCAGGATGACGTCACAGCCGTCGCGCAGCAGCTGCTGGATTGGTTCGACGCCCATCATCGCGACGACCGGTCCGGCGGCGAAGATGTCGCGGTCGACGGCGGGTGCGTTTTCCAGCGGCGCGATCCGGCCGTTGTCCCAGAGTTCCTGAAGCCGTTGGGCTGGTTGTTCGGAGTAGATCAGGCCGAGCTTGAAATTGAGGCCCTCCTCCGCGGCGATGGTCCGGGCGATGGCGGCGACCTGGTCGACACCGGTGTCGCGCCCGGCGGTCCCGCAGGAACCGATGATCAGCGGTACGTCGAGGCGGTTGCGGGCGCGCAACAGGAGGCGCAGGTCCCGGGTCACGGCCTGGTCGGACAGTTTCGGGATGCCGGAGCCCAGGGCGGCCGGGCCGCTGTCGGTCGATCCGGCGTCGCAGGCGATCACGTGCGGCTGGGCGGCGACGCCGCGTTCGAAGGCGTCGGCGTCGAAGCCGGCGCCCAGTGCCCCGGTCGGGGAGAGGATGCGGAATTCCACTGTCATTACTTGCTTTCTGCCAGGCCGTCGGCGGGGACGCCGACGGCGGATGTGCGGGAAACCCTGGTGAGGGCGAGGAATGCGATGAAGGCGACCACCGCGACGTCGAGCAGGAAGAACGGCCAGCCGGTGAAGGTGACCAGCGAGCCGACGATGGTGGGGCCGAGCGAGTTGCCGGTGGCGTTGGCGACCCCGTAGAGCGCGGTGTAGGCGCCGATCGCGCGGTGGGAGGGCGCGAGGTCCCACATGACGACGACGGCGTTGACGGTGTAGGCCGCGTAGCCCGCCGAACCCAGCAACGTCGCGGCGATCACGCCCGCCGGGGTCCGGATGACCGCGCCCAGCAGCATTGCGACGATGAACACGACCATGCCCCACCGGATCACGCGCAGCCGGCCGATCCGGTCGGACAGCAGGGCCAGCGGCAGGGCCGCGCCGATGACTGCAAGCCCGCCGGGCAAGGCGATCCCACCCGCGGAGCCGGCGGTCATGCCGAGCACGTTGATGCCGTAGGTCGTCATCAGCGCCCGCGACGCGCCCCATGCCCCGGCCATCAGGAAGACCCCTGCGATCATCCACAGGCGACGGCGGTCGGGGTCCCGCAGCAGTTCTTTCAGTACCCCGCGGAGGCTTTCCAGCTGGTCGGCTTCATCCTTGTTGTCGACCCGGTCGGCCAGCGCCTGGCGATATCCCGGCGAGTCCCGTTCCTTCACGGTCAGGGCGACGACCGCGACGCACACCACCATCATCGTCGCCGGGATCGCGAAGGCGATCTTGATGTTCTTGTCGACGAACAGCAGGCTCACCAACGCGGAGACGATGATCGTGAGGCTGGTGCCGATCCGGGTGATCGCGTTGGCCTTGCTGCGGTGCTCGGCCGCGACGAAGTCGGGCATGAGCGCCTCGGCCACCGGCTTGTAGGTGTTGGCGACCAGGCCGTAGGAGAACATCGTCAGCAGCAGCACCGGCAGCGATGTCGCGAACGGCACCAGGGAGAACAGCACCGCGGCGATCGGCGCACCGACGACGAGGTAGGGAATCCGGCGGCCCCAGCGGGTCCGGGTCCGGTCCGAGCGGCTGCCCATCCACGGCTGCACGAAGACCCCGACCAGGTTGTCCAGTCCCATCAGCAGGCCGATGAGGGCCGCGTTCGACACGTAGTGCTGTATCAGCGGTGGCACCTGGGCGTCATAGAAGTTCCAGGTCGACTCCTGGGCGAACACCGCCAGGGAGATGAGGGCGGGTACCCGCCAGTTGAAAGCCGGGGTGGCGGTAGGCGAGATGGGCCCCGGCGGGACGGGGGCACGTCGTGACATCGATGACTCCCTTGAGCAAGATTCACCGGATGCTATCCAAAGTTGCAAAATGACGCACTACGCAACTCGCTATGGCCAGCTAGGATGTCCTTATGGTGGGCAAGTTGGGAGAATTGAGGCAGACCTCGCTGGCGGACCAGGCTTACGAACGGCTCCGCGAAGCGATCGCTCTCGGCGAACTCGCACCTGGCATGCGCGTCACTGAACGCGGGCTCGCGACGGCGCTGGCGGTCAGCGCGACCCCGGTCCGCGAGGCGCTCCATCGCCTCGAGCACGATGGGCTTGTGCAGCGGTCCGGCCCGCGCACCCTGCTGGTGGCCGAAGGTCCGGCCCCCACCCCCACCCAACAAGCCGAAGTCGAGTCGGCGCTACGGGGCCTCGTCGCGCGTTACGCCGCCGAACGCGCCACCGATGAACAACTCGACACCCTGGACGCGATCCTGGATGAGGCCGATGACCTCGTCGTGCGGCTCTTGCAACGTCGTGAAGACGGCCGGCCGATCGACGATCTCGTCGAGGCACTGCTCGGCAAGCTGCGGACCTTCGACGCGGAACTGGAACACGCCTGCGGAAACCCCGCACTGACCAGGCTGCTGCCCCAGGTCCGCACCCTCGACCACCACGAACGGGTCCGCCGCACCATCGACCGCCTCGACGACCCGGCCTTCCGGGCGCACGAGCGCTACGGACAACACCGGCAACTGGTCAAAGCCCTGCGCGCCCACGATGCGGACACCGCCGAAGCCCTGATGGTCCGGCACGCCCAGCGCGCCATGGCCGCCCTCACCCGGGAGCCCGCACCACGGACACAAGCCCGCGCACAGAAGTCCAGTTGATCGGATGGGGCACTTCGATCCGACTTTTGCGGCGGAATCAGCGCACCGCCGCTAGCGGCGCGACCCCCTCGTGTAGCTCGGCGGCGGCCTGGGCGACGAGCTCGGTGAAGGGCGCGTCCGGGTCGGCCAGCCAGCGCGACATGGCGCGCCGCGAGATCGCTATCACCACGCCGACGATGAAACGTGCCTGGCCGGTCTCGACGCCGCGGCCCTCGAGGGCCCGCGTCAGCGCGTCGGCGAGGTTGGCGAGCTTGATCAGGTCACGCTCGCCAGTGCCGGGCTGGCGGCGATCACCTTGACCCGGCGCAGCAGGATCTCCCGAGAGCGAAAGACCTCGTCAGCGGTCCCGAGTGCGGTCAGCAGTGCCTCGATCGGTGTGAGGCCCGGGTCGGCCGCCTCGACGCCGGCGACGAGGTGGGCCTCGAGCTCCTGGTCGGCGTGGAGGACTTCCCGTTTGTCGGGGAAGTAGCGGTAGAAGGAGCGCTCGGTCAGACCGGCGGTCCGCGCGACCTGCGCGACCGTGGTGCGTTCGAACCCCTGCGTCTCGAACAGCTCAAGCGCCGCGCGCTCGAGCCGGCCTTGTGCGTCGGACTCCCATCTCGGCATACCCGCGAGGATATGACAACAGATGCTGTCATCATTCCAGGAGATCGTCATGAAGGCCCTTCAGTTCGACCGGTTCGGCTCCCCGGACGTGATCGTGCTCCGCGATGTCCCGAAACCGGCGCCGGAGGGCGTTACCGGCATCGAAATCGGCGAACGTGTGTTCGGCCCGGCGACCTGGGACGGGCCAACGGCCGGGGCCGCCGAGTACGCATTGATGGCGGCTTGGGCACGGCCCCGACCGGCGGCCGGATCGACCGCGCCGACCAGGCCGGCCCCGCGGGCGGCTCGCTACCGACGCTGGTCGAGCTGACCGGGGACCCGGACCACGTCCTCACCGTCTCCGACTTCGCCGCCGCGGCCGAGCTGGGTACCCGGGTCACCCAAATCGGGATGCGCTACGACCAGATGGACGAGTTCGCCCGGCGGCCGGCAAGGGATCCTGGCCGTAGCGGTCGCGCGCACCTACCCGCTCGACCAGATCCAGGAGGCGGCCAAGCTCAGCCAGTCCCGCCGGCCCGGCGGCAAACTCGTGCTCGTCCTCTGATCGCCTGAGCGGAAGCCTGGACCTTCGTCGACCACAGACCTGTTGGTTGTGGGTGGCTCTAACAGGGTGTGCCTGGCGTCACACCTCGCTCATAGGCTCATGCCCAACATCACGAGGGGCCGACGGCGCGGCCCGACGAAAGGTCTGTGTTCATGGGACGAGTGGACGGCAAGGTAGCACTGATCACCGGTGCGGCACGTGGTCAGGGGCGAGCGCACGCGAAGCGACTGGCCGAGGAGGGTGCCGACATCATCATGCTCGACATCTGTCGACCGATCCCGGGCGTGCGGTACCCAGGGGCAACGGAAGAGGATTTCGCCGAGACAATCGAGATGGTCTCGCGCATCGGTCGTCGTGTCGTCGCACACCAGGGCGACGTGCGCAACAGCGACGACGTCGACAAGATCATCGCCGATGGGTTGCAAGCATTCGGCCATATCGATGTGCTGGTAGGCAACGCCGGAGTGACGTTGCTGGCGCCTGGGTGGGAGATCACCGAGGCGGACTGGCAGACGCAGATCGACATCAACCTGACGGGAACCTGGCGCGTAGCGAAGGCAGTCATTCCGTCCATGATCGAGGCCGGCAAGGGTGGCTCCCTCATCTTCACCACCTCCGGTGTGGTCGCCGGCGGAGTCGGGAACATGGCCCACTACTCGGCCACCAAGCACGGCCTGATTGGCATGTGCAAGGAACTCGCGCTCGAACTCGGACCCCACGGTATCCGTGTCAACACCCTGCAGCCCACGGCGGTCAACACGCTGATGATGGACAACGAGGTCATGTGGGCCCTGTTCACACCCGGACAAGAGGACGCGCCTCCGGAGGTGCGACGGAAGGGAATGCTCGACATCCTCGCGAAGACGCACCCCCTCGGCGTGCCGTGGATCGAGTCCGAGGATCTCGCCGACGGTGCCCTCTACCTGGCCTCCGACGAGTCCCGACGGGTCACTGGCACGGCCCTCATCATTGACGCCGGGCTCTCGGGCAAATAGCCATCCCCAGCAAAGCGGCAGGAAATCGGTATGCAGACGAGAGAAGCTCACTGACGAGTAGAGGAACTACGACATGAACACCAGTGTGCCTGGCGGAGCTGATGGCGACGGTGCTCGAGCCGTTTGGTTCGTCGCCCCTCAGACGGTCGAGCTCCGCAGCGAACGAATTGGATCGCCAGGGCCGGCGGAGATCAGTGTCCGCGCCGTTACTTCCCTGGTGAGTTCCGGCACTGAGATGAACGTCTACCACGGGAATGCAGGTTCGGCCGACGCAGTCGACCTCCCCACGACCGGGGGTACCTTTCCGTTCCCACTCAAGTTCGGCTACCAGATCGTGGGCGAGGTTGAAGCGGCTGGTGACCAGTCGGGCTTCTCGGTCGGCGACCGCGTGTTCGCGTACCACCCCCACCAGGCGCGGTTTGTCATGGGCGGAGTCTCCTCGGGGCTCGTTTTCCCAGTCCATCGCGATGCCAGCTCGGAGCAGGCGGCTTTCACCAACCTGTTCAGCGTGGCGTATACGGCCCTTCTGGACACGCCGGTACGGGTTGGCGACGTGGTCGTCGTCTCGGGCCTCGGCGTCATCGGCACCTTCGTTGCGCATCTGTGCCGTGAATCCGCCGGCAAGCTCATCCTCGTCGACCCGATGCCCAATCGCCGTGAGCGCGCGTCTTGGATCGGTGCAGATGCGGTCGTTTCTCCGGACGAGGCCGCGGCTGCGGTCGCTGAGCTCTCCGGCGGGCGAGGCAACGACATCTGGTTCGAAGCAAGCGGGGCGCCGGCCGCGCTGCAGTCAGCCATCGACAACACCGGCCAGGAGGGGACGATCACTGTCCTGTCCTTCTACGGAGCCAAGCCCGTGACTCTTCAGCTCGGCTTGCAGTTCCATTTCCGTCGTCAGCGGATCGTGAGCAGCCAGGTCAGTTCGATCGGGTCAGGGCTGCAGCCGCGCTGGGATTGGGAGCGCCGGTACGTCCACGCCACTGATCGACTTGCGAACTTCGACGTCGACCGGCTGGTGTCGCACCGAGTCCGGTTCGGGGATGCTCCGGACGCGTACCGGCTGATCGACGAGCATGCCGACGAGACTCTTGCGGTGCTGCTCGACTACTCCAACTGAGGACGTTTCGCACCTGACCGGATGCCCTCAAATCAATTTCTGTGCTGTTGTTCGTTCCAAGGAGTACCACGAATCATGACCAACACCCCGCTCTACTCCGTCTGCCCGTTGACGATGCCCGACACGAGTTTTGAGGAAGACCTCGACTTGGTTCTCGCGTCGGGTGCATCAGGTATCGGAATCGCAGAGGGAAAGCTGCGCCCGGGCGAAGACGAGGCGCAGTTGGCACGACTGAAGACAAGTGGCCTCAAGGTCGCCGGCGGGATCCCGGCCAACCTTGCACCGCTGCCGCTGCGGCCCCCGGTCATGTACCCGGGGCCTGACGATCCGTCCGTTCGTATTGGCCTGATGCGTGAGTCGGTCGAACGACTCGCAGCCTTCAAGCCAGCCTGCATCGTCATGACTACCGGATCGGACGCCGGGTACTCGAAAGACGAGTCGTGGAGCATCGCTGCCGAGGGTATCCGGGATGCTGCACGGCTTGCTGCCGACCTGGGGACGAGGATCGCCGTCGAAGTAGTGCGCGGAGATCTGGGATTCGACGCGTCGTTCATTCGGACGCTGTCCGAAGCAGGTCAGTTCATTGACCTTGTCGACGAACCGAATGTCGGATTGTGTTACGACGTCTATCACGTCTGGGACTCTCCTGACGTTCTGCATTTCACGGAGCAGTTGGCCGGACGGACCTACCTCGTCCAGGTTTGCGACTGGCCGGATCCGCCTCGCTCACTCGCCGACCGCCGAATTCCTGGCGAAGGGGTTATCGACCTTCCCGCGATATTCGGGGCGCTGCAGCGCGGCGGGTACGCCGGTTGGTACGAGCTCGAGATCTTCTCCGACGATGGGCGCTGGGGACATGACTTCCCAGACTCGCTCTGGAAACTGCGGCCTGCGGAACTGCTGGAGCGTAGCCAGGAGGGGTTCGATCGGCTGTGGCAGAAGCGTTCGCGATGAGCTTGAACTCCCAGGTTGACCCGTTTTGTCAGGTGCATACTGACTGGATGGAGCGAACGGATGTCGCGAAGGAGCTGGGGCACTTCCTGCGCACCCGTCGCGAACGTCTGGGCCCCATCGGCGACGCCGGCAGCCGGCGAACCCAGGGCCTACGCCGTGAGGAGGTTGCGGAGAAGGCTGCGGTGAGCCGGGAGTACTACACGAAGCTCGAGCAGGGGCGGGCGCTCAACCCGTCACTGGAGGTGCTTGAGTCGGTCGCCTCAGCGCTTCTGCTCTCGAGCGATGAGGCGATGTACGTGCAAGATCTGGCGGCGCTGCTGCGGGGTGGGAGTGTTGCGGATAGCCCGGACCTGGACGGAGCGCCGGACAGCGTCGGTGCGCGACTGGTCGATGCCATCAACGACCGCCCGGCACTGGTGGTCGACCATCGACTGGACATCACTTCTTGGAACGATATGGCGGCCGAGATGCTGATCGACTTCGCATCGCTTCCTCCGCACCACCGCAATCTCTCGTGGCTGGTGTTCACCAATCCCCAGGTCAGATCCCGGTGCGTGCAGTGGGGCGATGTCGCCCGCCAGAATGTCGCGGTCCTCAGGGGTGGAGCCGGCCGGCACCCGAACGACCAGCGGATGGTGCAATTGGTCGGCGATCTGTCGCTGCGGAGCAACTCCTTCGCCCGGCTATGGGCGTCCCACGACGTCCTCGGGCGAAATTTCGGCACGCGAATCTTCGAACACCCCATTGCTGGTCAGATCGAGCTCCTCTATGACGCGGTCCACCTTCCGGGTCCGTTCGACCGCCACCTCACGGTTTACTCGGCGCGTAACGCTGTCGCAGAACAGGCGCTAGGCGTGTTGAGATCCCTCTGCGAGGCGAGACGGCAGCAAGAGACTCCCCCGCGCCGTCAGGGCGGCCTGTAGCGGCGGAGTAGTGCGGGTGGCCTCATCAGGGCGTGGCTGCCCTCTCAATGAAGAACTACGTTGCGCAGGGTCGAAAACGATTCTTTTCCCAGCATTTCCATTTTCGATCCGATGTTGGTCCACAAGCGTGGGCGGCTGATGCGAGCCCGCAATCTGCGGCTTCAGACCCGTCGCGACTTTCTCGGCACACTCTAAGGACAGGTCACCATGGTTTCATCCGCTCGGCCGGCTCGCCCGACTGCTCATCCGCCGCTCCCAGCCGGAAGCGGTGAGGCAGAGGCGCAGATTTCGCAGTCCGACGGCATGTGGGTCGAGCGAGATGTGCCCCTGGCGATGTCTGACGGAACGGTTCTGCGAGCCAACGTCTACCGTCCGCTCGGCGGAGGCCAGTATCCGGTGCTCATGAGCTACGGGCCTTACGGAAAGGACCTGAGCTTCCAGGAGGCCTACCCCGTGCAGTTCGCTGCAATGGTGGAGGCACATCCAGAGATCCTTGAAGGAACGACCGGCAAGCACCTGGCCTGGGAAGTTGCCGACCCCGAACGTTGGGTACCCTTCGGCTACGTTTTGGTCCGCGTCGATTCCCGAGGATCTGGCCGCTCTCCCGGCTTCGTTGACTGCTTCTCGCCACAACAAGCCCGGGACTACTACGAGTGCATCGAATGGGCCGGAAGCCGGCCTTGGTCCAATGGCAAGGTCGGACTCAGCGGGATCTCCTACTACGCCATCAATCAGTGGCAGGTTGCGGCCCTTCGACCACCGCACCTGGCCGCGATCTGTCCTTGGGAAGGTGTGGCGGACTGGTACCGGGACGCCAACTACCATGGCGGCATCCCAAGTTCGTTCTTCCCACGCCTCTATGGGGTGCAGATCGAGTCGGTGCAGCACGGCGTCGGCAGCCGTGGCCGTCGGCACCCGCACTTCGGAGTGCTCGCAGCGGGCGATGTCGATCTCGACGAGAACGAGCTCATGGCGAACCGTGCCGACGTGGCTGAGGAGCTTCGTCAGCACCCTCTGTTCGACTCCTACTGGCAGGACCGAAGTGCGGATCTTTCGAGCGTCGAGGTGCCGGTGCTGTCGGCTGGCAACTGGGGTGGGCAGGCCCTGCATCTAAGGGGCAACATCGACGGCTTCACCGAGTCGGCCTCGGAGCACAAGTGGCTGGAGGTGCACGGAGAAGCGCACTGGACGCTGTACTACTCGGCCTATGGTGTCGACCTGCAGAAGCGATTCTTCGACTACTTCCTCAAGGGCGAAGGAGACTGGCCCGATGAGCAGCCGGCAGTGTCGCTGAACATTCGCTACCCGGGCGAGGTCTTCGAACTTCGGGGCGAGGGCGAGTGGCCGCTGGCTCGAACCAGTTGGACCAAGTACTACCTGGACGTTGCCGACCATGCTCTGTCGCTCGAGCCTGCGGATGAGGCGTCCACGATCTCCTACCAGCCTTTCGGCGCAGGCGTGACGCTGATGTCACCGCCGTTCCAGGAGGCAACGGAGATCACCGGGCCGATCGCGGCAAAGTTGTTCATCTCCTCTGCGAGCGAGGACGCCGATCTCTTTCTCGTGATGCATCTCTACGACTTTGACGGAATCGAGGTGCTTTTCGAGGGCGCCAGCGAGCCGAGGCATCCGCTATCTCAAGGCTGGCTCCGCGCGTCCCACCGGGAGCTGGACCTGGCGCGGACGCTCGCTCACAGGCCGGCGCACTCGCACGACAAGGTGGCGCCGCTGGTGCCCGGGCAGGTGTACGAGGTAGACGTCGAGATCTGGCCTACATGCATCGTTGTCCCGGCTGGGTACCGAATCGGCCTTAGCGTCCTGGGACGCGACTACGACCACGGTGGTCAGGGACTTCCGACGGCCTACGGCGTAGAGATGCGGGGATCGGGTGTGAATGTTCACGACGATCCCGTCGCGCGATCAGCGGCCGTATACGGACAGCCCGTGACCCTGCACTCTGGCGGGCAGCATGCCTCCTACCTGCTGCTTCCTATCGTCCCTCCTGCCTGATCCCTCCCTGTCGGGGCTGTCTATGTGACCCGCATGTGGTCGGTGGGTGGCTCCAGCAGGGTGTGGTTGCCGTCACAGAGCCGGCTTAGCGTCCGGTGACCGATGCAACAACAGTCCGACTTTCGCGAGGGTGGATCTGGGGATAGCCGCCATGCATAGGAGCAACAGTGAGCTACTTCTCAATCAATCAGTGGACCAAGAAGTTCGTGGTCATTGCGGCATTCGCGTCCACGATTGCCCTGGCCGGGTGTGCACCCGATTCGAAGACGCCCAAGGGCAACGCTGCCGCTGAGGTCAGTGTCGCGGTACTCAACTGCACCGCTGCGCCGTACTGCGTCGCGGGGAATGACGCGATGGAGAGCGAGGCGGCCAAGCTCGGGATCAAGGCGACGATGTTCGACGCCGTGTTCGACCCGGCCAAGACCGTCTCCTCGTGCAAGGACGCGATCGCTTCGGGCAAGTACAACGCGATCTTGGTGAACTCCGCGATCCCCTCCGCGAGCGTGGCTTGCGCAACGGCGGCCAAGGCTGCAGGTATTCCTGTGCTCGGCATGTTCGGTCCTATCGGGACCGACACCTCTACCGCTGCGCCCACGACTCCCGGTGTTCTGTCGCAGGTCCTCGTCCCGCTCGACACGCAGATCGACACCCTCATCAACGACATCGTGATCCCGGCATGCGCCGACAGGCACCCGTGTGAGATCGGGTGGCTGCGGACCACGAACAGCCTCCCCCAGGGCGACGCGATCATCGACGAAAAGCTGAGCGCGGCGATCAAAACGAACCCCAACATGAGGATCGTTGGGGAGATCTCGAGTGAGACCGATACCGGAGCGGCCGTAGCGGCTACAAAGACCTTCCTCCAAAAGAGCCCCGGGCTCGACCTCATCCTGTCGTACGCGACGCAGGGAACGTCGGGAGCGATCACCGCGCTGAAGGCGCAGGGACTGGTGCCCGGCAAGGACGTCCTGATCGCGACGGCCGGAGGCAGTGAGGAAGTCATGGCGGCTATGCGGCGCGGTGAGATTTACGGTTCGACGATCAATCTGCCCGCCACGGAGATGAAGATCGCGCTGGGCCTCACGGCGGATGCCGTGCACGGGAAGCAGATTCCCACCTCGGTCAATCCCCTGCAGGCGGCGGGCCTTCCGCTCGCCATGACCCAGAAGAACCTCCAGGACTTCCCGGGCTTCAAGGGTGAGTACACGCAGTGAACACGTTCGTCGGAACTGCGAGCAGCCAGCCCTCAGCTACGGGCCGGGGGTTGGCTCTCACCGTCAACGAGGTCGAGAAGCGGTACGGCGCGATCCATGCACTCAAAGGCGTATCGCTCACCGTTGAGCCGGGGGAGATTCGCGGCCTGTGTGGCGAGAACGGCGCCGGCAAGTCGACGTTGGGCAAGATCATCGCCGGCGTGGTTGCCCCGGACGCCGGCGAGATAATGGTCGATGGCAAGCCGATCCGGCTTCGAAGCACCGCAGAAGCTCTGGCGCACGGCATCTCGATCGTGGCGCAGGAACTCGCTGTAGTGCCCTACCTGACAGTCGCCGAGAACGTAATGCTCGGGCAGGAGCCCCGGCGTGGAATTGCAGTAAACCGGAAGCAGTTGCGGAAGCGATTCCTCGAGTTGAGTGAGCAAGTCGGGTTTTCGCTCGACCCGAACGCTCGGCTGGGGGCGCTCCGCAAGAGTGAACAGCAGAAGGCAGAGATTCTCCGGGCAGTCGCCCGCGACGCACGACTCATCGTCATGGACGAACCGACGGCCGCACTGAGTTCCGACGAGGCACGGCAGCTTGTCGCCGCGACCCGCCGTCTGGCCGCGGAGGGTCGAACGATTGTGTTCGTGTCGCATCATCTCGACGAAGTCTTGGCGGTCTGCGACAACATCACGGTTCTCCGCGATGGGAGATACGTGCGAACCGGTTCCGCGGGAAACGAGACACCCGATTCCCTCGTCACCTCGATGACGGGACAGAGCCTTGCCTCGGAATACCCGGCAAAGATCACGCCGGACCGCAGGGGGACGCCCGCATTGCGCGTCTTGGATCTCGGTTCCGCGTCGGGTCTTGAAAGCATCAGCCTCGAGATCTGGCCAGGCGAGATCCTCGGTGTCGCCGGTCTTGTCGGGAGTGGCCGCAGTGAGCTGGCCCGCGCGATCTTTGGCGCTGACCCCCACGATGGCACCATCCAGATCAATGGTGAGACCATTCGAATCAACTCGGTGCGACGAGCAATCAACGCTGGTATCGCCATGCTTCCCGAGAACCGCAAGGAGCTCGGACTCATGCTGGAACGCTCGGTGACCGAGAACGTCAGTCTTCCGCGGTTGCGCCGCCTTGCTGCCCTGACGCGAGTTCGCAGACGCGAGGAGCGGGACTCCGCCAACGAAATGCTGGCGAAGGTCGGCGTACGAGCATCGGCCGCGAACGCAGCCGTGGGAACACTTTCCGGTGGGAATCAGCAGAAGGTCATGTTCGCGAAATGGCTCATGACCTCGCCGAAGATCTTCATCGCGGACGAGCCGAGTCAGGGTGTCGATGTTGGCGCGAGGGCACGAATTTACGAGCTCATATCCGAAATGGCGCGGCAGGGCATGGCCGTCCTGATCATCTCGTCAGAACTCGAAGAGGTCATCGGGTTGGCGAACCGCGTTTTGGTCATGAGAAGGGGTCAGATAGTGGGTGAGGTTGCAGATGCAGACGGATCGCTGTCCGCGGACGTGATCCTCGGACACGCGTTCGGAACGGCGGTGGCATCGTGACGACTAGTCAGGAGATCGACATCGCGTCGACCGGCCGGACCGGGTCACGAAGTGGCTCGCTGGCCAAGGTAGTCCGTGAGTACGCCGTCCTCCTGTTGGCGGTCGCGCTCTTCGTCTACCTGTCCATCGCCGCCGACAACTTCCTCACGGTCCTCAACCTGCGGAATGTTGCCAGCCAGTCAGCAATCTTGGGCATCATGGCATGCGCGGCAACGCTCCTGATCGTGGCGGGCAACTTCGACCTATCGGTGGGAGCGATGTTCGCCGCCTCGGCAATCGTGACGGTGAGGGTGGTCGAGAATCATCCGCTGATACTGGGAATTGCCGCCGGCATGCTCACCGGAATGCTGCTGGGCACGGTGAACGGCGTTATTGTCACGAAGTTCGGAGTGAACTCCTTCATCGCAACGCTCGCCTCGAGCTTGGTCATGGGCGGCGTCATTCTCGTCGTCACCGGTGGGCGGACTTCCAACACCACCAACGTCGATTTCATCACCCTGTCAGCTCGACAATTTCTCGGGCTCGATCTGATGACCTGGGTGTTCATCGGCTGGGTAGTCTTGCTCGGCTACCTGCTGGCGCGGACGATCTACGGCCGATACATGTACGCGGCCGGCGGCAACGCCCTCGCTGCTCAACTCTCAGGTGTCTCGGTCACCGGAATTCGGATGGCGACGTTCGTCATCAGCGGACTCGGAGCGGCAATCGCCGGAATTCTGTCGGCGTCACAGTCAGGCAGCGTACCGGTCACGGCCGGATCGAACCTCGTGCTGATCAGCATCGCGGCTGTCGTGGTAGGCGGAACCAGTATCCGGGGCGGTGACGGAGCGGTATGGAGAACCGTTGTCGGTGTTCTCTTCCTTGCGCTTATCGAGAACGGGTTCAACCTCCTCGACCTGGATCCGCTCTACGGAAACATCGTCTACGGCAGCATCATCCTGATCGCCGCGGCAATCGACGTGCAAGCACGGCGCAGCGGTTGAGGGCCACGCCGTTCGGGAATCGCCGGCAGTCGTGACGAAACGAAGGAAACGCAATTGAGCACTCAATCCGAAATTGGGGATGGCGCCCTTTCCGAGGTTGCGCCGAGGGTGTGGGCTTGGACGCAGGGTGACGGTTCGTGGTGGATCAACAACGCTGGTCTGGTCGCGGGTGACGACGGCGACATACTCATCGACACCTGCGCCACCGAAGTGCGCACCCGCCGGCTCCTGGAACAGGTAAACGCTGTGCGGCCCGAATCACCGATTCGATTCGCCGTGAACACCCACTTGCACGGGGACCACACGCACGGCAACAGCCTGCTCCCGAGCACTACGAGCATCGTCGGCCACTCGCAGATGCGGGCCGGGTTGGCGGAGGACACCATTATTGACGCGTGCCCGCCATTCTGGAGCCCGCCTCCGGACTGGGGAAACGTCACGAAGCGGCTTCCTTCGGTCACCTACGAGGACCGACTGGTCCTTCACAGCGGAAGCACCGAAGTACATGTCGTTCATCCCGGCTATGCCGCACACACCACCGGCGACTCGGTTGCATTCGTCCCGACAGCCGGGGTGCTGTTTACAGGTGACCTGCTGTTTCACGATGTGACGCCCTTGGTCTTCATGGGGTCACTCGACGGCGCGCTTCGCTGCCTGGACTGGATGGCTGAGTTCGACGCAAGCGTGATCGTCCCTGGCCACGGAGAGGTACTCGAGCGCCAAGAACTCCAGACGGTTCTGGAGTCGCACCGCAACTACTACCGGCTGATCCAATCCGCAGCCGAGAGCGGAATCGCATCAGGACTCTCGCCGCTCGAGGCGGCCAAGCGCACCGAGCTCGGCGACTTCGCGACGCTCCCTGATGCCGAGCGTGTCGTGCTCAACCTGCACCGTGCCTACGCAGAGATCTCGGATTGGAAGTTCGACCTTTTCGCGGCGTTCGAAGACGCAGTGCAGTACAACCAGGCGCTCCTCGCGACCTCAGTTTGACCGACTCGATCGACTAGGACACCACATGCGATTCATGACCGTCTTGCACAACGGCATAGAGCGACTGACCGTCGCCGCCGGCGACAAGGTGTACACCCTTCCTGAAGGCGTCACGCTATTGGGTCTTCTCCAGGAAGGCGGGGTCGCGCTTCGCCGAGCCGGTGAGGACGCCTTGACGAGATTGGACGAGGAACTGGCCGTCGAGGGGCTTGAAGTCCTGGCGCCTATCCCGACGCCACCGACTGTTCGCGACTACATGACCTTCGAGCAGCACGTCCAGGGCGCGATCCGGCTGGCCGACCCCGAGGCCGGGGTGCCGGAGCGCTGGTACGCCGCGCCCATCTTCTACTTCACCAACCCGTACGCCACCTTGGGCGCCTACGACGACGTGCAGATCCCGCCCGGCGAGACGATGTTCGACTTCGAGCTCGAGGTCGCAGCGGTGATCGGGGGAGCAGGACGCGACCTGAGCGTCGCCGAAGCCGAAGAACTCATCGCCGGCTACATGATCTTGAACGACTGGTCTGCCCGCTCCGTCCAGTTCAAGGAGATGACCGTGCGTCTGGGGCCGTCGAAGGGCAAGGACTCGGCCACCACCATGGGTCCCTGGTTCGTGACGCCCGACGAGCTGGAACCCTTTCGTCGCGGAAACGCATTCAACCTTCCCATGCGGGCTTACGTGAATGACGAACTCATCGGTAGCGACACCTGGTCCAATATGGCGTTCAGCTACGGGCAGATGATCGCCTACGCCTCGCGAGGGACCGAGGTTCGCCCTGGCGACGTCTTCGGCTCCGGCACGGCCGGTGGCGGCTGCCTGGCCGAGGCGTGGGGCAACGAGGGTCTCGAGGCCCACTCGCCTCTCAAGCCCGGCGACGTCGTCACCCTGGAAGTCACCGGACTGGGGACGCAGCGATCAACGGTCGTCGACAGGTACCAGCCCGCCCAGGACGCTGACATCTACCAAGCTCGGACCCCAGCGTAAACAGCGGCATCACGAGGTTCCTCGCAGGTACGAACCAGGAGTACGAACATGGAGTTCCCGCTTACGGTCAAGGACTTCCTCGATCGCGCCGTCACGGTCTACCCCGAGCGCGTCGCGGTTGTCGATGAACCTGACCAACCCGCACCATCGCTGGGCACCCTGACGTATCGGGATGTCGATCGGCTCGCCCGCTCCCAGGCAATCGCGCTCGATGACATGGGCATTCCAGTCGGAGCTCGTGTGGCCGTCCTCTCTCAGAACTCAGCTCGGCTCCTCATCTCCTTCTTCGGAGTGTCGTGTTGGGGGCGGGTCCTGGTTCCGGTCAACTTTCGCCTTGCTCGTCCTGAGGTCGACTACATCCTCGAGCAGTCCGGTGCTGAATTGGTCTTCGTAGACCCGGAGCTGGCACATCTCGTCAGTTCCGAAATGTCAGAGCGCACCGTCGTCTTTGGCGAAAACGACGACGACATATGGAACAGGACAGGTGAGCCGAATCCCTGGGCAGCCGACGAATCCGCGGCCGCAACGGTGAATTACACATCCGGTACGACATCCAAGCCCAAGGGGGTCGTACTGACACATCGCAACCTCTGGCTCAACGCCACCACATTCGGGTGGCACGTTGGCGTGAACGACGACGACGTTTATCTGCACACACTCCCCATGTTCCACGCGAACGGCTGGGGGATGCCATACGCGACCAGCGCGATGGGCGTGAAGCAAGTAGTCCTCCGGAAGGTCGATGGCGCGGAGATCCTGCGAAGAATCGACACCCACAGAGTGACGCTCCTGTGTGCCGCGCCCACGGTCCTGTCGGCCGTTCTCGATGCAGCGCAAGACTGGGAGGGAGTCGTTCCCGGACGCGACCGGGTGCGAGCTGTCGTGGCTGGGGCACCGCCACCGACCAGACTCATCGAGCGCATCAGGGACGAATTGGGGTGGGAGTTCATCCAGATCTACGGGCTGACGGAGACCTCACCGCTACTGACCGTCAACCGTATGCGAGCCGAGTGGTGCGACAAGCCGCGCGATGAACAGGCGCGGCTGCTCGGCCGGCAGGGCGCTCCGGCCTTGGGAGTTCGTCTGCGCACCGACGCCTCCGGGGAGGTACTTGCTCAAGCCAACCAATGCATGGCCGGCTATTGGGAGATGGAGGAGGAGACGGCGGCGGCGCAGGAGGGTGGTTGGTTTCACTCCGGCGACGGAGGTCTGATCGAGGATGGGTACCTGACGATCATCGATCGCAAGAAGGACGTCATCGTCTCAGGCGGCGAAAATGTCTCGTCGATCGAAGTGGAGGATGTGCTCCTGTCACATCCGTCTGTCCGCGAAGCGGCAGTCATCGGAATTCCCGACCAGACCTGGGGCGAGCTGGTGATGGCGCTCGTCGTTGCCGACAACGCCGCGGGCGAAGGAGAACTGATGCGGCACTGTCGTGAACGACTCGCTGGGTACAAGTGCCCGAAGCGCATCGAGTTTCGGGAGAACCTGGAACGCACCGCAACTGGGAAGCTCCAGAAGTTCCTGCTGCGTGAGCCCTTCTGGGCAGGTCGCACCAAGCAAGTGAACTGAACCTTCGCCTCTCCGAGACGCCGCCGCTGCCAACGAGCGGGTGCCAAGGCTTCTCGCTTGACACGTCCGCGCGGCCAGCAGGGTCGCGCCAACCGACGCCACGTGGGCCCGCCTCACGGTCGTTTCCACGCCAAGTCTGGATTCCTCAGGACCCCATCGTTGTCATCACCATCTGAGGGTCACCCGGAACGTTAAAACCGGGTAGTGCCTCTGGGGCGGCGAGTACGAGCACGCCCAGTACGACGAGGATGAGTGTCGTTCCATAGATCGCCGCGCTGCGCCACGGAATGACCTTCTCGAGCGCGATGAGTCCAGCGACGACTGCCATCCAGGTGACACTCATGACGCCCAACGCGAAGAGCGACGCCATCAGAGCCCAGCAGCAGCCGACACACCACGCGCCGTTGACGGCTCCCATTCGAAGTGCCCCGGTCCATCCGTCGCGCCACGACCCGAGAAGCGTGCCGAGCGGACTTCGGCACCTGCCCAGGCAGGCGTTCTTGAGGGGGGTCAACTCGTAGACGGCGGCGGCGATGAGTGTTGCTCCGGCGATGTAGCGCCCGGCGTGGTCCCAGGCGAGGTCTTTGCCCGCTGCATGTCGCCCGGCTACACCGATCATGAAGGCAATGACGCCGGCGCCGGTCCACGTGGTGAGGTATCCGGTGGTGAAGGCCAAGGGCAGCCACCGCGAGTTGCTCATGCGCGAGTACAACGCAACTGTCGGAGAGACCGACGGGAACATCATCGCCGCCATCATTACGACCCAGACCCCGAGGAACCAGCCGAATGTCCCCGGGCTCGACCACGGCCCGTTGTCCATGCCGCGCGTCTCCCGGACCGTCCACCACCATCCGACAGCAGCGAGCGCGAGGAGGACGACGACCAAGCCCAACCGGGTGCGGCTAGCGGCGAAAGCGGGACCTGGACCCGAGCCGGGAGGCGACTCGACGTCGGTGATTCCCCTCAGGCGGCCCACGAGAAGTCCGACTTCGACAAGCCCGTCTTCCCCTCGTACTCGATGCCGAAGGCGCTGATCCGGGTCCTCTTCGCCTCGGCCATGGTCAGATCCGACCCCACCGGGTGGAACATCCCCGAGAACCTCACCGGCTCACCGGACTCCACACCGAACGGAACGATGTCCTCGATCTCGAAGTCGATCACGTCGTCCACGTGGACGCTGTGGAGCAAGCCGTCATCCCGGAGATCGATTGCCGCGCGCTGAACGCCCAGCATCTCACCGATGAGTGGGGCCAGCCCGGCCATGGGTCCACCCAACTGGCCACTGAAGACCTGGACAAGTTGGTCGAACTGCGCGTCCGTGGCGCCGTCGTCGATGAACACCCCGACCCGCCAGTTGCCCTCGGTCATCACCTTCGGGGTATCGGCGATAAGCACGACCTTGCGCCCGGCGATGTCCGTGCCCTCGACCTTTCCTTCACGAATGTTGAAGGCGAGAGTCACGCGGCAGTAGTCGTAGGTGGCCCCATGGTCGAATGACATGTTGCATGGGCACATGAGCTCGCACGAGCAGGTTTCGCTGTAACTACCGGCCAAGTTCCAAGCCATTGGACCCTCCTGGCACTCTCCGCCAGTCTCCATCTCTCCGACAAGGGCGTCAACGGGGCGGAGCGTCTGGAGTGACCGTGGAGGAGACGACACGTCATGCCGGAGAAGCCATCGACGACCGCGCTGGCTGACCGAATTGTTCAACGAGCACATATGGATCATCAATGTGCCCCCGGCAAGATTCGAACTTGCGACACCCGCTTTAGGAGAGCGGTGCTCTATCCCCTGAGCTACGAGGGCTGGCATGCACAGCCTATCGGTTGCCCGATGTGGCTCGGAAGGCAAGGTGGACAAACGGGCCAACTTTGTCGACTCTACCGCTACCAGTGGGTAACATTCCGTAATGGGATGCGGAAACCCCGCTCCACCGAACTCCGGAGGGCCCGTTGATCAAGCTGGTGTTCGCGGACGACGAAGAGCTGGTTCGATCGAGTCTGCGCGGGATGATGGGGGGCGCGCCGGACATCGAGGTCGTCGGCGAGGCCAGTGACGGGCGCTCGGCGGTGGAAACCGCGCGCCGGGTGCATCCCGACGTGGTGCTGCTCGACATCAAGATGCGCGGCCCCGACGACGGGATCCGCGCGCTCCGCGGCATCCTCGCCCTTCCGTCGCCGCCGACGGTGGCGATGCTCACCACATTCGACATGGACGAGTACGTCAGTCTCGCCCTGCGTCTCGGTGCCAACGGGTTCCTGCTCAAGGACATCGAGCCCGCCGCCCTCCTGCGCGCGGTCCGCGACCTCGCGCGCGGCGGGGCGGTGCTCGACCCCGGCGTCGCCGCCCGCATGGTGCGCGCGCACCGTGAGGGCCAGCGCGCCGCCCAGCCTGCCCGCAAGCTCCTGGCCAGCCTCTCGGAGCGTGAACGCGAGGTCGTCGCGCTCATCGGGCAGGGTCTGTCCAACGCCGAGATCGGGGGCAAACTCCACCTGTCCGAAGCGACGGTCAAAGGCTACGTTTCCGCGGTCCTGTCCAAGATCGGAGCCGCGAACCGGGTGCAAGCCGCGTTGCTCGCCTACCGGGGTGGGCTGCTCGATCAACTCTGAGTTCTTAGGCGAGTCTCAGCACGGTCAGTAACACTGTCCACATGCGCATTCTCGTTGTCGACGACGATCGGGCGGTCAGGGAGTCCCTGCGCCGCTCTCTGGAGTTCAACGGCTACGAGGTGGAACTCGCCGGTGACGGCGCGCAGGCACTGGAACGCGTCATCGCCGACCGGCCCGACGCGATGATCCTCGACGTCATGATGCCCCGGCTCGACGGTCTCGAGGTCGCTCGCCGGCTGCGCAGCACCGGCGATGACCTGCCGATTCTGGTCCTGACCGCCCGCGACACGGTGTCCGACCGGGTGTCCGGTCTCGACGCCGGCGCCGACGACTACCTGCCGAAACCCTTCGCGCTGGAGGAGCTTCTCGCTCGCCTGCGCGCGCTGCTGCGCCGCGCCGCGCCGGACAACCAGCCCGGTCCCAACGCCGAGCAGCTCACTTTCGCCGACCTGACGTTGGACCCCGGCACGCGCGAGGTCCGCCGTGGTGAGCGTGACATCAGCCTCACCCGCACCGAGTTCGCGCTACTCGAACTGTTCCTGTCGTACCCGAAGCACGTGCTGACCCGCAGCCGCATTCTGGAGGAAGTCTGGGGCTACGACTTCCCGACCTCCGGCAACGCGCTCGAGGTGTATGTCGGGTACCTGCGGCGCAAGACCGAGGCCGGCGGGGAGCCTCGGCTGATCCACACCGTTCGCGGGGTCGGCTACGTCCTGCGGGAAACCCCACCGTGAGTCAGACCATGACCGAACCGGTGGCCGTCGTCGATGTCGGCGAAGGTACGGAGCGCAAACCCCGCCGCCGCATGTCGCTTCGTGCCAGGGTCACCCTGCTGGCCGCGGCCTGCGTCGCCGTGGTGATGGCACTGGTGTCGATCGGCGCGTACGTGACCGTCTACAACAACCTCTACCAGCAGGTGGACGACAACCTGCAGGTCCGCGCCATCGCAGCGGCGCAGACCCCGCAGGTCCGGCAAGGGCTCCAGGAGTTCCCCGGCGCGATCCTGAGCAGCACCGACATCCAGATCTGCCTGCTCGACTCCAGCGGCGCGGTCACGTTGCCGAAAGCGGGAATGCAGCCACCCATCAGCCAGGCTGAACTCGCCGTCAGCCAGGGCAGCGTGTCCTCGTCGATCCGCACGGACAGCAAGACCGACATGCGGGTGGTCGCGCTGCACTACGGACCGGGCCAGGCACTGGTGCTCGCCCAGTCGCTCACCCCGACGAAGCAGACGCTCAACCAGCTCGCGATCGTGCTCGCACTGATCGGCGGCGGCGGGATCATCGTCGCCGCGCTCGCCGGCACGGCCGTCGCACGCACCGGCCTGAGGCCCGTGGAAAGGCTGACCGCGGCGACGGAATACGTGACCCGCACCGGTGATCTGCGCCCGATCCCGGTCAGCGGTGACGACGAACTCGCCCGGCTGACGACGAGCTTCAATACCATGCTCGGCACGGTCGCGGAATCGCAGGAACGCCAGCGGCAGCTCGTCGCGGACGCCGGCCACGAACTGCGCACCCCGCTGACTTCGTTGCGTACCAACCTGGAACTGCTGCTCTCGGCCAATCGTGCCGGTGCGCCCTCACTGTCCGAAAAGGACAGAGTCGAGATCGAGGCGGACATCACGGCGCAGCTGGACGAGCTGACCCAGCTGATCGGTGACCTGGTCGAGCTCGCACGGGAAGACGAGCCCCGCACCGAGTATGAGCGGGTCGAGATGGTGGAGGTCGTCGAGCGGGCGCTGGACCGGGCGCGGCGCCGCACAAGCGACATCGAGTTCGATGTGGCGCTGCAACCCTGGGTGCTGACCGGAGATCACAGCGCACTCGAACGCGCCGTGCTGAACCTGCTGGACAACGCGGTGAAGTTCTCGCCGCCCGGCTCGACGGTCCGGGTCCGGATGCGCCCGCTTGGCGACGGCAGCGCGGTCGTCGAGGTCGCGGATTCGGGGCCGGGCATCGCCGAAGCCGATCTCCCCAGGGTGTTCGACCGGTTCTACCGTTCGTCGGAAGCGCGCACGCTGCCCGGTTCGGGGCTCGGACTGTCGATCGTGAAGCAGGCCGCGCAACG
This sequence comes from Amycolatopsis pithecellobii, assembly GCF_009707865.1. Taxonomy (GTDB): domain Bacteria; phylum Actinomycetota; class Actinomycetes; order Mycobacteriales; family Pseudonocardiaceae; genus Amycolatopsis_E; species Amycolatopsis_E pithecellobii. The sequence goes on along the minus strand of NZ_WMBA01000046.1, from coordinate 42,771 downwards.
GCACGGCGGTGATGCCTACGCCGGCCGGGCGCCCGAAGGTGGCGCACTGCTGACGATCCGCCTACCCGGGGCACCCGCCTGAGCGAGTCCCTGCCGATGTTTGATCGTGTAGGATTTTGTGTGGTTGCGGGTAGTTGAGGATGGGGAGCGGCAGTGCTGGCGCGGCAACGGCAAGCGATGATCTTGGAGGAGGCCCGGCGGGTGGGCGCCGTCCGGGTCAGCGATCTCGTTGCCAGGCTTGGTGTTTCGGACATGACGATCCGCCGCGACCTCGATGCGCTGGCAAGTCATGGTCTCGTCGAAAAGGTCTACGGCGGCGCCACGGCGAACGTCGGCAAGAGCACGGACGAACCCGGTTTCGAGGCGAAGTCCGAACAGCAGCAGGCACAGAAGGAAGCGATCGCGAAGGTCGCGGCCGGTCTCGTCCGGCCGGGCACCGCGATCGGGATTTCCGCCGGCACCACGACGTGGACCTTCGCTCGTGCGCTGGACGCGGTGCCGGGCCTGACGATCGTGACGAACTCGATCCGGGTGGCCGACGTGCTGCGTGAGTCAGCTCAGACCGAGCGCACGGTGGTGCTCACCGGCGGGGTCCGCACGCCGTCGGATGCGCTGGTCGGTGGGGTCGCCGTCGCCAGCCTGCGGCGGCTGCATTTGGACCAGGTTTTCCTCGGTGTGCACGGGATGGCTGCCGGGCCGGGATTCACCACACCGAACCTCGACGAGAGCGAGACCAACCGGGCCCTGGTCGAGGCGGGACGCAGCCTCATCGTGCTCGCCGACCACACGAAATGGGGGATTGTCGGTATCTCCACGATCGCCGATCTCGAAGAGGCGGACGCCGTGGTGACCGACGACGAATTACCGGCGGCTGCCAGGGAAACGCTGTCCGAGCACGTCGGTGAGCTGAAGATCGCCGAGGTGGACGAGGCGGAGGAAAGTTGATTCGGACCGTGCGGCAGCTGGCGGATGGCCGCGAGATCATCTACTACGACGAGGCGCCGCACGAGCGCAGAGCGACCGACACGCGTGATCTTCCGTCGGTCGCGGCGAGTTCGGAAATCCGGCGTGACCCGCTCAGCGGTGAGTGGGTCGCGATGGCCGCGCACCGGCAGACCCGTACCTACAAGCCGCCGGCCGACCTGTGTCCACTGTGTCCCACCAAACCGGGAAAACCCAGCGAGATTCCCGAATCCGACTACGACGTGGTGGTGTTCGAGAACCGGTTCCCGTCTTTCTCGCAGCACGTGACGGGCGAGTCGGGCAGCGTCGACGGGATGGGTCTCGTGCCGACGGCGCCCGGGCGTGGCCGGTGCGATGTCGTGTGCTTCACCAGTGATCACAACGGTTCCTTCGCGACGTTGGGCCCGCGGCGGGTCCGCACAGTGGTGGACGCCTGGGCGGATCGCACCGAGTCGATGTCCACTTTGGAGGGTGTGGCCCAGGTCTTCCCGTTCGAGAATCGGGGCGAGGAGATCGGCGTGACGTTGTCGCACCCGCACGGGCAGATCTACGCCTATCCTTTTGTCACGCCGAAAACGCAGCGCATGCTCGACGTCGCCCGCGCTTACCGGGCCGAACACGGCCGGCCGGTGCTCGGCGATGTGCTCGACGCGGAACGGAAGTCCGGCGCCCGCGTCATCGTGGACAGCACGCACTGGACGGCGTTCGTGCCGCCGGCGGCACGCTGGCCGGTTCAGGTACTGCTGGTTCCCCGTCGTCAGGTGCCGGACATCCCGGCGCTCAGCGGAGCCGAGCGCGATGACTTCGCCGAGGTGTACCTCGAGGTTCTCCGTCGGTGCGATGCGTTGTACGACAGGCCGTTGCCCTACATCGCGGCGTGGAACCAGGCGCCCGTGCAGATCGACCGTGAGCTGGGCTGGCTGCACCTCGAGCTGTTCTCCATCCTGCGCGCCAAGGACAAGTTGAAGTACCTCGCGGGTTCGGAGTCCGGGATGGCGGTGTGGATCAATGACGCCACGCCGGAGCAGATCGCGGACCGTCTCCGGGCCGTCCGGTAGCACTAGCGGCATACTCATGTCGGAGCCTCAGGCTGGGCTCAGCCAGCTCTCAGGACCGACCAGCATGGTGAGGACATGACCGAGAACGACCCCAGCGCGTCCCATGGCAGCGATGCCCCGCAGGAGCGGCAACAGCCGGAGCCGCAGCCGCCGGAGCAGGACGACAGCACGCCGCCGCGCGGCACCCCGGTGGGTGGGGCGCAGCAGCCGAGTCCGTGGTCGGCTCAGGGGCAGCAGGCGGGACACGGGCAGCAGGCCTATCCGTGGACGTCGCCGTCTCAGCAGGCGCCCTACGGCACCGCGACTTTCCCTGCGCAGCAGCCGGCGGTCCCGCAGCAACGCCGGGGTTCGGGCCGGCTGGTCGCGGGGGTCGCCGTGCTCGCGCTGGTCGTGGGCGGGGCGGCCGGTGGGCTCGGTGGTTATCTCGCCTCGGGGAACTCGGGCGCGGGCAGTTCCTATAACGCGCTCAGCCAGCCGGTGCCCAGCCAGCAGACGAGCACCGCGCCGGCGGGCAGTGTCGAATCGGTGGCGCAGAAGGTTTCCCCGAGCGTCGTCGAGCTCGTGGTGTCGGGTCGGCAGGGGCAGGGCGAGGGTTCCGGGTTCGTGCTTTCGACCGATGGCTACATCCTGACGAACAACCACGTGGTGGAGGTGGCCGCGAACGGCGGCACCATCCAGGCGGTGTTCCAGGACGGGACGAAGACGGGCGCCTCGATCGTGGGCCGCGATCCGACGACGGATGTCGCCGTGGTCAAGGTGCAGGGCGTGCCGAATTTGACTCCGGTGTCGCTGGGCAATTCCGATCAGATGCAGGTGGGCCAGTCGGTGGTGGCGTTCGGTTCGCCGTTCGAGCTGACCGGCACGGTGACGTCGGGCATCGTGAGCGCGCTGCACCGGCCGGTGCGTGCCGGGGGCAGCAGCGGCGACCAGGCGACGGTGATGAGCGCGATCCAAACCGACGCGGCGATCAACCCGGGTAACTCCGGTGGCCCGCTGGTGAATCTGGCCGGCCAGGTGATCGGTATCAACTCGGCGATCTACAGCCCGCAGTCTTCGGGCGGACTCGGCCAGCAGCAGACCGAGGCCACCAACGCCGGCATCGGGTTCGCGATCCCGATCAACCAGGCGCGGCGGACGGCGCAGGAGATCATCAATACGGGGAAGGCGACGCAGACGTACATCGGCGCGACGGTCAGCGACGCACAGTCCGGTGGTGCGCAGATCCAGGATGTGGCGCAGGGCAGCCCCGCCGCACAGGCCGGCCTCAAGGGCGGCGACGTGGTGACCAAAGTGGACAACCAGGTGATCAACGACGCGGACGGCCTGATCGCGGCGATCCGCACCCGCGCGCCGAACGACAAGGTGACTTTCACGTTGAGCGACAACCGCACGGTGCAGGTCACCCTCGGCGGGCAGCCGGTACAGGTGAACTGAGCGTCGAAACCCTCGGCCGTCAAGGTGCGGTCGAGACCAACCCGAGCTCCCGGCGCATCCCCCGCCCGGGAGCCGCGTTGTTTTCAGGCGGCGTTTCCGCGTCGCCGGTGACCGCAGGCACGAGCTGGCTCTCTGGGGCTCGGGCTCGGCGGATGTGGCGGTGTTGTCCACAGAGGACAGTCGGGTGCGGGTCGTCATGCGGCGTGGTGTCTCGGCCCGCGCTTCCCGGCCCCGGCCCATACTTCGGGGCCCCGGCACGCCCTGTGCGCCGGGCCGTGGCACACGCCGCCTCCCGGTGTCTGCGGTGTCGAGGCAGGCGCCGCATCCGGTATCTCCGCAGGCGCGTGGTCCGCACACCGCCAGGCGCGTGGCCCGGCACCTCCGCATGCAGCTTTTCCCTGGCGCCCGCCGCATTCCGCTGTTCCTGGAGGCACATGGCCGCCACGCATCCCCGCCGAGTGGCCCGCCCCCAAGCGAGTGGGCCGCACCCGAGGCGCGTGGCCCGGCCCTGCCAGGCGCGTGGCCCGGTAGCCGCCGCGTTTTCGCACCCGGCAGGCGCGTGGCCGGTGGTTGGCGCATTCCGTTTCCGGCGCCCAGGTAAGCCTGTTCCCCCGCGCCCACGCACCCCGCGCCGGCCCTAGTGTCAGCCGCAGTGGGACCCGGTCTGCGCCAGCCCCGCGCATTCGCGCGCTGTCGACTGTGGAATCCCCCGGCAGCGGTACTTGGGCGTCTGCCAGGTGGGGTTTTGGGCGCCTTGCGGTGGCCGATTGGGCGAACCCAAGTGTCGTCGGGGGTGGCGCTGTCGGTAGCTGGACGTGGCCGTCAGGCTTGGGTAACAACGGGCTAACGTGTCTTCCATGGAACGCAGTGCACAGCGGCTTGGCCGGGCCCTTGTCGTGATTGTCGACGACCGCGCGGCACATGGTGAGCACGACGACACCTCCGGGCCCTTGGTCACGGAGCTACTGGAGGAAGCCGGGTTCATCGTGGACGGCGTGGTTGTCGTGCACGCGGACACCGTCGCGATCCGCAATGCGCTCAACACCGCGGTCATCGGTGGCGTCGACTTGGTGATCACTGTCGGCGGCACCGGCGTGTCGCCCCGTGACGTCACTCCCGACGCGACAGCCGGTGTGCTGGACCGTCCGATCCCCGGTATCGGCGAGGCACTGCGCTCCTCCGGCTTGGCGGCAGGCGCGGTCGACGCGGGGATTTCGCGGGGCTTGGTCGGCGTGTCCGGTAGCACCCTCGTGGTCAACCTGGCCGGCTCCCGCGCGGCGGTGCGTGACGGCATGGCGACGCTGTCCTCGCTGGTGCCGCACGTCATCGACGAACTCTCCGGCGTCGGAGAGTCCTGACCCTTGCCCGGCGACGACAGCCATCGCCCGGAGCGACCCGCCCCGAAACGCGACCGCCGCGAGCTGGACGCGATCTTCGGGGACGTCCTGCCGGAGACCACCTCCGACGAGCGCGAACCAGCGTCACCGAGCAGCGACCGCGAGGCCTGGTACCGCGAGAACCGCCCTCCACACCACGACCGGTAGCCCCACGCAGTAGAGCTAGCTGCGGTCGTTGGACCGGTACCCCTCGCCATCGCGGCCGGGCGACTGCGCGTGTGGGCGCACCGGTACGGGCCCGCATGTATGGCCGAGGCGGTCGCACGGCACGAACCCCCACCGGGAGGGGGCTGACGGGTCGTTTGCGCGTCCGCTGAGCCGCGGTTGCGGCTTCGTGGGCGGCCACGTTGCAGTTGCGGTCTGCGGGCATGTTGCCGTGGCGTGCGCGGCCACGGTGCTGCGGCGGGGTTAGCCACACCGCGGTGGCTTGGCCGGGTTACGACCCGACGCTCTCCTCACTTCGTTCGCGGCCCGACTGCTCACGCAACAGGTCCCGGATCTCGATGAGTAGTTCGACGTCTGTTGGCTCCGAGGGACCCGCCTCCTTGCCCTTCTTCCGGCGCTCCTGGATCTTCTGAACCGGCAGCACGATCGCGAAGTACACGACGCCGGCGATCAATACGAAGTTGATCGCGGAATTGATGACGCCACCGAAGTCGAGGAACGTGGAGTCATTGTCGCTCAAGACATTGAACCCCAGGCCTTTCGCAGCCTCGGTGCCGCCGATGGTGTTGATCAGCGGCTTGATCAAACCGTTGGTGAATGCCGTGACGATCGCCGTGAACGCAGTACCGATGACGACCGCGACAGCGAGGTCGACGACGTTGCCGCGCATCAGAAAATCTTTGAAGCCCTTCAGCATGTGTACTCCTTCCTCACCGGATCTGGCTAACGGAGGGTAACTGCTACTGGATTCCGTAGTGACACTGCCGCCACTTGTGTCGCGATATCGGTGGGTACGGCGATCAGCACCAGCGGCCCCTTGGACTCGCTGCCCATGAACCTGCTGCCACCGTCCGGCGGCGGGCGGATGTCGACGACAGTGGCCATGCTCGCCAGGACTTCCCTTGCCGCGTAACCATTGTCGGTGGCGACAACGTCCACTCGGGTACCGGGCGCGAGCAACTCCGCCACGCTGGCGTCCGCCAGGTGCACGGGAACTGTGGACAACCCTGCGGGCGCAGTGGGACTCGCTCGTGCTCGCGCGGGCTCGGCCGACGTTGGGGGCGCGGAGGCAGGCCGCGTCGCAAGGACTGCCGCAACGAGGAGCAGGGCTACGGCCAACGCCCGCCGGGCGAGGAGAAAGCGCTTACTGCGCACCAGAGAACGCAGGCGGTCACGTAAGGAAGACAGCGGAAAACGCATAGCGAGCACACTCCGTGGGCTTCGGTGCGGCGGCGCTGGTTCGCCGCCGACACCTCGACGTTAGGAGTGCACCCGCTGGGAAGAACAGAAAAAATTCAGGCACCTGTGGACAACTGGGTGCCTGTGGATAAGTCAGGAGGCTGCCGCAGCTTTGGTGGACGAAGTGCTCGACGAAGACGACGAAGAAGAGCCGGACGACGAGTCGGACTTGCTGCTCGACCCGTTGCTGCTGGACCCATTGCCGCTCGAACCGCTGTCGCCGTTGGAACCGCTCGCCGACGACGAAGACGAGGACTTGCTCGACCCGGACGAGGACTTCGAGTCGGACCGCGAGTCGGTGCGGTAGAAGCCGCTGCCCTTGAAGATCACGCCGACGGCGCCGTAAAGCTTACGCAGCGGGCCGGTGCACTGCGGGCACTCGGTCAGGCTGGCGTCGGAGAACGACTGCACGACCTCGAACTGGTGGCCGCACTCCTTGCAGGCGTACTGGTACGTGGGCACTGGTGCTCCTTCGCGCATTGGCACTCGATCCGCGAGAGTGCTAACGCTGAACGATACTGGCCCATTCCCACGCAGGTCAAACGGGGTTTTCACAGACTCGAACCGAGACCCCGCGTCCCTCGGTGATCAGCCGCGCCCCCGGTGTCGATGGCCTGCTTGTTTGCTCCGTCGCCGCATCGACGATCCGAACGGCGTGAGATATTGCTCACCAGTCACGGAATCGGCAGCGGAACTAGCCCCTGCCGCGGAGTCAGGGCCCCCGTCATCCGGATATCATGCGCTTCGGCGGGCAGCCGCTCGACGAGTTCCGTGTCCCGGACCACCGCGATGAGAGCCGCGTCGTCGGCGGCATGCACCAGGGAACGGTCGTAGTGCCCCGCGCCGCGACCGAGGCGTGCGCCGCTGCGGTCGACGGCCAGTGCGGGCACCAGCACGAGGCCGGCGTCGCGCAACGCCGCCGGCCCGAGCCGGGGGCCGGAAGGCTCAAGAATTCCCCGGACGCGGCCTGGTGAAAGCGTTTGCGGACCGGTGTATTCCGCCCAGTCGAGTGCGGCGGCGCCTGCTGGGATCACCGGTAGCAGCACGCGTGCACCCGTGCTGCGGATGACGTCGAGCCACGCGAATGAACCCGGCTCGGTGCCGAAGGGGACGTAGCAACACACGGTGTCCGGCAAGGACATCGAGGCGACCGAGTTGACCAGCGCGCTGGCCTCCGACACGCGCTCGGCCTGGGAAAGGTCCCGGCGAGCGGCCTTCAACCGGGCCCGCCACTCCGTCTTGCCCAGCTCGCCATTCCGCCCGTCACCCATATCTGCAGGTTAGGCTTTACCTCCATGACGGGCGCCTTCCACGACAGTTCCTTCCGCACCGCGATCGTCCCCGCCGCAGGGCTCGGGACACGCTTCCTACCTGCGACGAAATCGGTCCCCAAAGAGCTGCTGCCGGTGGTCGACACGCCGGGCATCGAGATGGTCGCCGCGGAAGCGGCGCAGGCCGGTGCGAAACGTCTGGTGATCGTGACCTCGCCCGGCAAGGAAGCGGTCGTCAACTACTTCCGGTCCGCGCCGGAGCTCGAGGACAACCTCGAACGCAAGGGCAAGACCGCGTTGCTGGAAAAGGTGCGCCGGGGGCCGGGGCTGCTCGACGTCGAGGTCGCGATCCAGGAAGAGGCGCTCGGCCTCGGACATGCCGTCGCGCAAGCGGAGCCGAACCTGACCGATGAGGACCGTGCCGTCGCGGTCCTGCTGCCCGACGATCTCGTGTTGCCGACAGGCGTCCTCGAGCGAATGGCGGAGGTCCGGGGGAAACACGGGGGCAGCGTGCTCTGCGCGTTCGATATCCCGAAGGAGCAGATCTCACCCTATGGCGTGTTTGACGTCACCGAGACGGAGGACGAAGACGTCAAGCGTGTGCACGGAATGGTGGAGAAGCCGAAGCCCGAAGACGCGCCTTCGACCTACGCGGCGGCCGGCCGTTATCTCCTTGACCGGGCGATCTTCGACGCGTTGCGGCGGATCAAGCCCGGTTCGGGCGGCGAACTCCAGCTCACCGACGCGGTGGCACTGCTGATCGAAGAGGGGCACCCGGTACATATCGTGGTGCACCGGGGCGGTCGGCATGACCTGGGCACCCCCGGCGGGTTCCTGCGGGCCGCGGTGGACTTCGCGCTCGACCATCCCGACTACGGCCCGTCGCTGCGCACCTGGCTCGCCGAGCGAATCGAGAACGAAGGCTGATGACCCCTCCCATCCCGGAGCCGCCCGAGCCCGCTGATCAGGAGTTCCGTCCCGTCGACGAGCAGATCGCGCTCGTGCTGGACTCGGCAGTGCGCCCGCGTCCGGTGCGCGTCGCGATCTCCGAGGCGCAGGGGTTGCTCTGCGCCGAAGAGGTCGTCGCGGAACACGCCCTGCCCGGTTTCGACCAGGCTGCCGTGGATGGGTATGCGGTGCGTAGCGTGGATGTGCGCCCGGTCGAGGACGAGCCGGTGCAGCTACCCGTGGTCGGTGAGATTCCGGCCGGCTCACGTCAGCCGCGTCGGTTGCAGCCTGGCCAGGCTGTCCGCGTCGTGACCGGCGCGCCGCTGCCGACACTGGCCGACGCCGTCGTGCCGACCGCGTTCACCGATGGGCATCCGGCCAACGTCACGGTGCACCGCTCGGTGCCGTCGGCCGGATATGTCCGCCGCACCGGGGAGGACGTGCAGATCGGCGACGTCGCGGTCCGCCAGGGCGACACGATCGGCTCGGCACAGGTGGGGCTCCTCGCCGCGGTCGGCAGGTCCAAGGTGCTGGTCTACCCGCGGCCGCGGGTGTCGATCGTGTCCGTCGGCGATGAGCTGGTCGACATCGATCGCACGCCCTCTGTGGGCCAGGTGTACGACGTGAACTCCTATGCGCTGGCGGCGGCCGCGCGTGACGCGGGCGCGGAGGTCAGCCGCGTCGGGATCGTGTCGAGCGAGCCGAAGCGCCTGCGGGAAGTGGTCGAGGGCCGGCTGTTGATGTCCGAGGTCGTCGTGGTCGCCGGTGGTGCCGGCGGCAACTCGGGCGACGAGGTACACGCCGCGCTGTCCGATCTCGGGCACGTCGACATGACCCGCGTGGCGATGCACCCGGGATCCGCCCAGGGTTTCGGACGTCTCGGTCCGGACTCGGTGCCGACTTTTCTGTTGCCCGCCAACCCGATGAGTGCGCTCGTCGTGTTCGAGGTGCTCATCCGCCCATTGATCAGAGCAGCTCGGGGCACGCGAAATCCCCATCGCCGCGTGGTGAGCGCGCGGCTGCTTTCACCGCTCACGTCCGCCAAGGGACGCCGGGGTTTCCTGCGCGGGCAGCTGCTGCGCGACGAGAGCACCAGCGAGTACCTGGTGCAGCCGCTCGGTACGTCCGGCGCGCATCTGCTGGCTTCGCTCGCCGAGGCCAACTGTCTGATCAACGTGGACGAGGATCTCACCGAGGTGCCCGCGGGAGAACAGGTACGGGTGACCTTCCTCGCGCAACGGGTGTAACGGTTAAATACGCCGGTGCAGGCAGGGACTTACGACCTCGAAGCCCGGCATCCCGGCTGGCCGGCGCGACTCGGGCCGCTCAAGGTGCGGGCAGGCGTGGTCGCGCTACGGCCGATCCGGCTGCGGGACGCGGGGGACTGGTCCCAGATCCGGCAGCGGGACCAGCAACATCTCGAGCGGTGGGAGCCAACGGCGCCCGGCTCGTGGGCCGATCGCAACGGGTTCTGGTCGTGGCCGCCGCAGTGGATGGCGTTGCGCGGGCTGGCGCGGCGGGGCCAATCCCTGCCGTTTGTGATCACGGCCGACGGCGACTACGCCGGCCAAATCACGCTCGGTAACGTGATCCGGGCCTCACTCCGCTCCGCTTGGATCGGCTACTGGGTGTCGTCGACGTCGGTCGACGGCGGCGTCGCGACGGCTGCGGTGTCCCTGCTTGTGGACCACGCGTTCGGCCCGGCCGGGCTGCACCGGATCGAGGCGACCGTGCGCCCGGAGAACGAGCCGAGTATCCGGGTACTCACCAAGACCGGCTTTCGTCAAGAAGGCCTTTTCCAGCGATATCTCGATGTCGCCGGAGATTGGCGGGACCATCTGTGCTTCGCCATCACCGCCGAGGAGACCGGGCCCGGGCTCGTTGCGCGGCTCGTCCAGGAGGGACGCGCCGAACGCGTGTGAGATCGGCGTTACCACATCGGCTCCGTTTCACCGGATCCGGTGGCTACTTTTCGCCGCCGCAGCGGCGTGGCTCCCCACAATCTGTTACTCCTGTGACTAGCGTGACGGTATGTAGCAGGAGTCGGGGGAGGTGACAGAGGGAGATGCCCAGCTCGCTGATCATTGTTGCCCTTGCGGCGGCGTGGCTAGTCGTGCTCGTGCCCATGGTCGCGCGGAAGCGTCAGGCTGTGGTTCAGACGACGGACGCCGCCCTCGCAGCGCGTGTCGTTCGGAGCGGCAGCGGCACGGATGAGGCTGACACCTCGCCGGACGTCGCCGATCCCGAACCGGAGGAGCCTGAGGAGGACGAGCGCGAGTACCGACAGGCTCGCGCCGAGGCTGATTCCGAAGAGACATACCGCTCGCGCGGGGATTTCACCGAGGCTGATGAAGGCCGTCGTTATAGGCCTGGCCGCGGCGGATTCGACCCGGAAGCGGCGGAAATTGCAGCTCGCGCCAGGTACGCGGTGCGGCAGCGTGTCGTGGTGGCGCTGCTGTTGCTCGCCGTGGTGACGGCTGTTGCCGCGGGTTTCGTCTCGGGAATGCTGTGGTCGGTCCACGGTGTGGTCGACATCGCGCTCGTCGGGTACCTCGCGTACCTGCGGCGGCAGGTCCGGATCGAGGACGAGATCCGGCAGCGGCGCCTGGCGCGGCTGGCCCGGGCACGCCGCCGTCCCATGCCGCGCCGTGCGCCAAGGGAAGAGCGCGAGGAGCCACCGGAAGAGCCGCGGCGTGAACTGGTCAGCATCGAGCGCCGGTCGTCACCCACGTCCCAGCTCCGCAGCCAGGCGGTCGTCGTTGACGTGGACGACGAGGACCCGGCGTTCCATGAACTGGACGACCCAGGCCAACTCCCCTTCCGGCGGGCGGTCGGCGAGTAACCCCCCTCGCTGCCCGCCGCCGGGCGGTTGCTATGCTTTCCAAGCTTCACCGAGGGGCTGTAGCGCAGTTGGTAGCGCGTCTCGTTCGCATCGAGAAGGTCAGGGGTTCGATTCCCCTCAGCTCCACCCTAGAGGTCTTACGAGAACAAGTGCCTGAATGAAGGCCACGGAGTAGGACTGCGACGCCTGACGGCGTGCAAGGACCACCTGCATTGCGGGTGGTCCTTTTGTTTGTGTCCTCTGCGCTGGTTGCTGCGGTCCGCTGTCTTCGCTGTAGAGGGCGTGGAAGATCGCTTGGTTGAGTAGACGCCGTTGCTGGTCGTTGCAACGTCGGTACAGTTTGTCGGGCTGTGCGAGCAGGGCAAGGCTGGCGTTGATGAGTTGGGCGCTGTCGGTGAGGTCGGCGTTGGCTGTGTCCAGGCGAGCCTCCAGGCGGCGCTTGCGTGGGATGTCGAGTAGCTTTTCCTTGACCTTGGCCCGCGGGAGGGTGCTGTCTGCTGCGAGGTCGATCAAGTTTTCCTCGTTTGTGTCGAGTTCTTTGAGTTGTGCGGTGATCTGCTTGCGCAGCAGGCGTGCGGATTTTTCCTGTTCGCCGAGCACAGCATCGACCTGGTCGCGCATTTCTGTGATGAACGGCTGGCTGAAGCGAATCGTGGCGTAGTGGCGCTCGACCGCGTCTTCGACGAGCGTGACGTTGATGTGGGGTGCTTGGCACAGCCCCTTTTGCCGGCCGCGGCAGAAGAAGTACAGGTCGACATACGGGTCGATGAGCGAGAAGCCAAGTTCCTTGGCCATGTTCAGGCATGCCTCGCGCTGGACTCGGTCTCGCGCCGTCCCGGCGAGGACGCACGCCGGTAGATCACTACGCGGTCGTCGGGCTCAGGAGCTTCCGACCGCCGCTTGGCGCGGACAGGGCTGCCCTGCTGTAGTTCGTTTTCCGGTTGGGCATAGGCGTTGTTCATGACACCTCGCTGTCTTGTGACGGAGGCGATCACGCCGGTCTGCGAGCGCGCCCGTGTACTCGATCTCGGCAACGGCACTCACCACGCGTACGAGAAAGAGGCCGAACGGGGACCCGGTATCGAGGCCGGGATCCGCGGCCGAGACCAACCGCACACCTAGCGACGTCAACTCGTCGAGCAAGTCGGCGAGTTGCCGAGTTGTGCGGGACAGGCTGTACATGTGCTTGACGACGAGCACGTCGATGTCGCCGGATCGGGCTGCTGTCGTCGCTGCTGCGAAGAGTGATGCGCCACTCAGGTTGGGAGGCGACGTAGGTCTGCAGGAAGTCGCTTTCGCCGAGCGTGGGCGCGGGATTCCTGCCGCATATCGGAAGCGTGGCGTACAGCGCCGCGAAAGCGGGGCTCAACTCCCTCATCCGGGCGGCCTCGGGCACACCGTCGCCGAGGGTGCCAGGTCCATCGTCGCCCTTGCGACGATCGGCCCGGACGGGCCGACCGGACAGTTCATCGACCGGTCCGGGATCCTCCCCTGGTGAACCTGCGCAAAGTTGCCGGTGGTCGTGCTGCTGCTGGCGCTACCGTGGCGGACGACCTGTCGCTCGGCACGATCGGGCTGGGCGTGCTGTTACGCGATGTCGTGCTGACGCTGGCGATCGCGATCGTCGAGCGGCGGTGGCAGAGCCCGACCCGCCGGCACACCGAGGACGATGCGATGGTCATGGCGGATTGACCTGACTCGAGTTTTCACCCTGTGCGGAGTCCGCGAGGACCATGGTGCCGACGAGGTGGGCGCTGAGGCTCATGCGGAGATACTCCTCAAAGGACTCCTTGTCCTGTTCACCCAGCTGCCGAGCGGCTTCCACGAGGTTGTCGGAGGGGCGCGCGAAGGGCCAGAGGCTACCGGCGAGGATCACGACCGCCGTGGCGAAGGTCAGCGCCGATCGGTCGTCCAGTCCGGACAGGCGGTCGATCAGCCAGCTCCGGAGCTTGAGCTGGAGCTCGCGCGACCAGGTCTTGAACTCGAGGGCGTACTCGATGGAGATGTTCTGCTCCAGTACCACACCGAGACTGCTGAAGAGTTCGCACAGCAGGGGCCGGTCGGCCAGCGAACGGGCCAACGTGCCGGCGACGGCGAGCGGCGGCACCAGCCCGTCAGCCGGTGAGCCGCCGTTCGGCGCCGGCGGCGGTTCCTCGAGGGCTTCGAGCCAGGCGGACCACTCGACCTTCAGCAGTTCGAGGAAGATCCCCTCCCGGCTGTCGAAGTAGCGCAGCACATTCGACTTCGCGAGGCCCACCTCGGCGCTGAGGTCGCGGAGGCTGATCTCGGTGACGCGCCGCTGGGCGAGGAGATCCCTGGCGACGGCGAGGATCGCGGTTCGCCGCTCCGCGACCTGCTCGGGTCGGCGCGCACGTTGGAATCCGGCCTCCATGTGCTCAAGGTTATCGACCCACCCCCCTTTGCTTAAGAGCCCACTGGTCCGATAATGTAAATTACGAAACACTGGTCTCTTATTGGAGGGAAAGCATGACCGATAGTTCGCGACGTGCGGTGGTACTCAGCGGGGGTGGCCTTCTCGGTGCCGCGTGGCAGGCGGGGCTCCTGCGTGGGCTGACTGAGGCTGGGGTCGACCTCGCCGGTGCCGACACGGTGATCGGCACCTCGGCGGGTTCCCTCTCCGGTGCCTCGTTCACCATGGGCGGAGATCCGCAGGAGTTGCTGCGCATCCTGGATCAGGCAGTGGCGTCTGTCGAGTCGTTCGTGACCCCGGAACGATTCGGCCGGATGTTCGAGATCATGGCGCAGGCAGCCGCCGAGGACTCACCCGAGGCGGGGCGCCGGCGGATCGGCCAGGCCGCACTTGAGGCCGAGACCATCGCCGAGGCCGATTTCGGTCCGAAGTTCTCGTTCCTCGGCGAGAAGTGGCCGGACGGATTCGTTTGCACGGCCGTCGAGGCCACGTCGGGCGCCTTCCAGGCCTGGGCGTCCGGTTCGAACGTCCCGTTGTTCCGGGCGGTCGCGTCCAGCTGCGCGGCACCGCTGGTCTTCCCGGCGGTGGACATCGATGGCCGGCGCTACCTCGACGGTGGGCTCAACAGCAACCTCAATTCCGAACTCGCGCGCGAGTTCGGGCGCATCCTGGCCGTGTCCTGCCTTCCCGTCACCACGCCGGTACCGGATGCCGGGCCGATGGCCGACTCCATGGCCGCCCAGGTGGCCGCGGAACTCGAGGAGCGGCGCGCGGCCGGTAGCCAGGTCGAGCTGATCGAACCCGGCCCGGAGTTCCTGGACGTCACCGACGGCGGGCGCAACTACATGGTTCGCGCCAACGTCCAGCCCGCCTTCGAAGCAGGTCTGCGTCAGGCGCTGGGGGCGGCGCAGCGCGTGAGCGAGATGTGGACGGCGTGAACGGCATGCGACAGACCACTGGTTGGGCCGTCAACGAACCCGGGGCGGCACTGGCCCCGTGGGCCTTTCCGCGCCGCGACCTGCGTGAGGATGACGTCGCCGTACGGATCGAGTACACCGGCATCTGTGGCTCGGACCTGCACGCCGTCCGCCACGGCGATGCCGCGGCCATGCCGCTCGTGCCCGGCCACGAGATGACCGGAACCGTCACCACCGTAGGCACGGCCGTCACTGGCTTCAAGGCAGGCGACCGCGTCGCCGTCGGCAACGTTGTGGACTCCTGCGGGACCTGTCCCGCCTGCGTCGAGCACCGCGAGAACTGGTGTTTCGCGTACCCGACCGTCACCTACGGCGGCATCGACCGCGTGGACGGAACCCTGACCCAGGGCGGTTTCTCCAGCGAGTACGTCGCCCGCGAGGCGTTCGTCTACCACCTGCCGCCCGGACTCGACCCGGCCGGCGCGGCGCCGCTGTTGTGCGCGGGCGCCACCATGTTCGGTCCGTTGCGGCACTGGCAGGCGGGTCCGGGCAAGACGGTCGGCATCGTGGGGATCGGCGGTCTCGGCCACCTCGGGGTGAAGTTCGCCCACGCACTGGGGGCCCACGTCATCGCCTTCACCACCTCGGCCGCCAAGGCGGCCGAGGCGCTCGAACTGGGTGCGGACGAAACGATCCTGTCCACCGACTCCGCGCACCTCGACGCGGCGAAGTGGCGCTGCGATCTGATCCTCGACACCGTCGGCGTGCCGCACGACATCAACGGCTACCTCCGCGCCCTCAAACTCGACGGCACCCTGTGCACGCTCGGCATCCCACCCGAGGACTGGCGGGTCGAGCCGACGAGCCTGCTGTACGGCGCCAAGCGGCTGACCGGAGGCAGCGGCGAGGGCACTCGCCTGGTCCGCGACATGCTCGACTTCAGCGCGAAACACAGCATTACCGCCCAGATCGAGCTCGTTCCCGCCACCGCGATCAACACTGCTCTGGATCGGCTGGAACGAGGCGACGTCCGCTACCGGTTCGTCGTCGACATGACCTGACCCGGGCTCCGCCAGCTAGCCGGCGCGGAACGCGGCGCGATAGGACTTCGGCGTCGTACCGACGACGCGCTTGAACCGGTCCCGAAACGCTGTCGCTGAGCCGAATCCGACCTCGCCGGCGATGCGGTCGACGGCGTGGTCGGTCGTTTCGACCGAGGCCGGGTCGAGCCGCTTCTGCGCTTGCCGAGTGCCCGGCACCGGGCCGGGCGTGACAGATTGCGGCCCCTGCTCGACCACCGACGCTCCTGCGGACAGCCCGCTGACCAGGAACTTTACGATCGGGGGCAGGGTTGGAACGTACTCTCGACACTTCCACAGTTCTCAAGATCGCCCGACCTGCGAGTTTACGTAGGTCGGGCTTTTTTTGGCTATGCCGGAAATTTGTCTCTTGTGGGGCAGCCGTGACCCCGTTTGAAAACGGGTCACCCAAAACTGTCCCAGGGTGCTCACCTGTCTGGGTAAGGTTCTTTCGGTTACGGGGCCGGGTATTGAGCGGCGCGGAAGTCGGTGGCCAGTGTGCGCGGCCGGTCGGTGTTGCGAGCTCGGTCGGCGGGCAGCTTCGAAGCCGCCGAGAGTGGCGGACTTCGTCAGCGAGTCAGCAAGCTGCGAGCGAGGCGGCTGAAGGCGGTCTGGGCTTGGGAGGGCACGAGCGAGACGTGGCTGACCAGGGGGTCTAGTTCGGCGACCGATCGTGGCACGAGAGCCACTCCCAACCGGCGCTTGACGAGCGCGAATGCCGCGGACAGGTCAGCGCTTTCGAAGCTCGCCTGCGGGACGCGGTCGATCGCGGCGAAGGCGTCGAGCAACGCCTGGTGGGTGCTGGCGCCGCGATGGAAGGTGATGAACGGCTCGTCGACCAGGCCGCTGATCTTGGCGGTGTCCCGTCCGGCCAACGCGTGATCGCGAGACACGATCACCACTAGCTCTTCCTAATCGGTAGTGGGCGATGCCTGGGTTTTTCCCGTCGTTTGACGACTTAGGAGAGAACGGCGCGTCTGCAGGTGCGCTTGTCTCAGACCGCCGTCACTCGAAGTGAGTTGTGCGGTCAACCCGAGGCAGCCATGCAGGTTCCAGCGAGAGACCGACGGAGGTTGGATCGGCTCCTCAGCCCTGGCTGAGTGTCAACTGATCCCGGTGGAAGTCGAAGTGCTGGGTCGGGAAGTGGTAGACGTCCGCGAGGATCATTTTCTCGCGGAAGAACGGATCCCAGCGGGTGGGGAACTGCATCGCCCGGGAGAGCTCTGCCTCGGTCTCGGCATTCAAGCGTCGCTGCAAGGCGGCGATGGTCCGGTCGAAGAGGGCGTTGAGGATCCGTCGGGGCAACACCGAGCCCGCCAGCCAGGCGCCCGCATAGTTCACCACGTCGAAGGGCACGGTCACCGCGTTGAGCAACTGTGCGAAGCGCCTATTCGCGGCGGCGGGCAGCCGGTCGAAGGTCACGACCAGTCCGCGGAGAGCCCGCACGAGCAGGTATCCGAGCAGCATGTGGAACAGCAGTTGCTTGTTGTTCCACCGGGTGCCATCGGACCGTCGACGGAGATCGGCATCGGACGCGCCGTTGAGCAACTCATGGAAGCTCGCCCGCGCCCGTTCCATCTCCTCGTGCACCGCCTGCCGATCCATGCTCTCAGTGTCCTCGCGAACCGGGCAGCCGGCGTGGCTGAATCAGCGGCCGCGGACCTGGCGAACATGGCGTGGTTGTCGTGCGTGCCGGTCAGGCGTGGCCGGAGGGTGGTGCCGGCTCGGCGAAGGTCTCGGGTGGTCAGACCGATGATGGTTTGGGAGGTCGTGCCCGAGCGGGCGTTGGGGGACGAGCTGTGCAGCTGGGTCACCTGGTGGGCGAGCCCGGTGGACAGCGCGGGGATCTCCGGGGTTGGAACGGGCCGGTGGCCACGACCACGCTGCGGGCGTGGACCGTTGTGCTGCCGGCGGTAAGCAGATAGTTGTCGTGGTCAGGGCCGCGGTCCAGCGCGGTGACGCGGGCCGGTAGGTCGAAGGTACCCGCGTAAGAGGCGAGGTAGTCGGCCACCTGGTCTTTGGTGGGGTAGGTGTCGCGCGGTGCGGGGAACGGAAGTCCGGGGAGGCTGGCGTACTGCCCCGGGGTGAACAGTCGCAGCGAGTCCCATCGGTTGCGCCACACCTGCCCGATACCCGGGGCCGCGTCGAGAATCTCGAAGGCCAATGCCGAGGGTCAGTCCGGCCTGCCCACCACCGACCGCGGCCACATCCAGCACGGTCACGGACCGTTCTCCCCTCGTGGCACGGTGACGCGATGCAGGATGCGATCGGCCACGCGCATGAACGCGGCCAGGTCGGCGGCTGGCAGGTCGCCGAGGGTGGCCCGCGCGGAGTCGTGGCGTCGGTCGGCCATCCAGCTGGCGGTGTCGGCCCCTTGCCCGGTCAGTACGACGGAGATCGCGCGGCGGTCGGAGGGGTGCGGGCGCCGTTCGACGAGTCCGTCGTGTTGCAAGGTGTCGATCAGGCCGGTGACGTGGCGGAGACTGCAGCCCAGTGCGTGCGCCAGTTCGCGTTGGACGAGGGTGCCCTCGCTGGCGAGCAGGTAAATCACCTCGGCGCGGTTGGCGGTGAGCCCGCGCTCGGTCAGGGCCAGGCGCATCGCCTCCGCCAGGCGCGCGGCCAGCTCGAACGCCTTCTCGAATTCAGTCCGGCGATGCTGGAGCTGGCGCGCCGCGGATCTTGGGAGATGCACCGGGTGTTGCGTCCCGGTGGGCGGTTGCTGCTGCTCGATCACGTCGGCAGTTACCACAAGCTGATCTGGTGGGGCAGCGACTGCTGGAGAGGTTCACCGTGCGGATGCTGGGCGATTACCAGACCCGCCGCCCGCTGCCGCTCGTCAAGGAAGCTGGGTTCGTCGTGGAGCGGACCGAACGCCTCAAGGTCGGCACCGTAGAACGCGTCGCCGCGCGCAAACCAGCCGACTGAGCCGGGTGGCTCCTGCTCTGCGTCGTCAGGTGGCGATGGGTAGGTCGGCCAGGCGCCATTCCAGCATCCCGTCGGCCAGCCGCCGGGCCGGGCGTCCGTGGGCGGTGAGCAGGCGGACGGCGTCGTGGGCGAGCACGCAGTAGGCGCCGCGGCAGTAGGCGACGATCTCCTGGTCGGGTGGGAGTTCGGCCAGCCGGGCCGCGAGCTCCTCCAGGGGAATCGACACGGCGCCGGGGATGTGCCCGGCGGCGAATTCCTCGGCGGGGCGCACATCGAGCACGGTGGCCTGCCCCGAGTCGACGCGGCGCAGCAATTCCTCGCGGCTGACGTGGTCGGTGTCCGGTCCGAGGTAAGCGGAACGGGCAGCCGGCACCTCGGCCAGGTGCTCGCCGGCCACCGTGCGCACCAGCGCGTACAGGGCGGCGACGTCGGCGCCGGCGAGCCGGTAGTAGATCTTGGTGCCGTCGCGGCGGGTGGCCACCAAGCTTGCCCGCTTCAGGGTCTGGAGATGTGCCGAAGCGGTGGTCAGCCCGAGGTCCGCGGCCCGCGCCAGCGCCTCGACCGTGCGCTCGCCCTGGGCCAGCAGGTCGAGCAGTTCCAGGCGCTTGCCGCTGCCCATTGCCTTGCCGACTTGGGCGAACAGGTCGAACAACGCGGTCTTCGCGTCCCGGTCACCCATGTTTCTCCAATCATCTGTGGAATAGTGTAGAACAAGGGGCGGCCGGGGCTGCGGCCCCGGTGGGAGCAGGGGCGAGGAGGTGCCGGTGAACACGGTCGAAGTGGTTCCTCTCGTCGACGAGGGGCTGGGCAACTCCGCCTACCTGGTCGATCTCGGCGACGGTCGGGCGATGGTGGTCGACGTGAGCCTCGACCTGCGCGCCTCGTCCGCTGCCGCGCGACGCCGGGGGCTGACGGTCGCGTTCGCCGCCGACACGCACCTGCACGCGGACTTCCTGTCCGGAGCCCGACAGCTGTCGGCGACCGAGGGCACGCGGGTGCTGGCCTCGGCGGCCGGGCACCGCGAGTTCACCCACAGCGGCTTGCGCGACGGCGACGAGGTCGACCTCGGTGGCTTGCGGCTGCGCGCGTTGGGCACACCCGGCCATACCCAGGAGCATTTGTCGTTCCTGCTGCTGGACGGTGACCGTCCGGTCGGGGTGTTCACGGGCGGTTCCCTGCTCGTGGGCTCTGCGGCCCGGACCGACCTTGTCTCCCCGGAACAGACCGAGGCGTTGGCTCGCGCCCAGTACGCCTCGCTCCGGCGGCTCGCGGAACTGCCGGACGACGTGGCCGTGTGGCCGACGCACGGCGCCGGCTCGTTCTGCTCGGCCCCGCCCGGTACCGAACGGGTCAGCACCATCGGCCGGGAGAAGTCCACGAATCCGTTGCTGCAGAGGGAAGACGAAGACGGCTTCGTCGCCGCGCTGCTCGGCTCGTTGGGCACTTACCCGCCCTACTTCCGGCGGCTGGGCGAGATCAACCGCCGCGGACCTGCTGTCCTCAACGAAGACCCGGCCCTGGCCGGGCTGGACGCCGCCACTGTGCGGGCGATGCTCGCCGAGGGTGCCCGGCTTGTGGACGTCCGGCCCGTGACGGAGTTCGCCGGCGCGCATGTGCCGGGCGCGTTGTCCATCCCGTTGCGGCCGGTGTTCGCCTCCTGGCTCGGATGGCTCGCCCCGCACGATCGGCCGCTGATCATCGTGCGCGGCTCCGGGCAGGATCGGGCGGAGATCGCTTGGCAGGCAACGAAGATCGGTTACACCGACCTCGCCGGGGAACTCACCGGCGGCATCGACGCCTGGACCGCCGCCGGCCATCCCACCACCAGCACCCGCCTGGTCGGCCCCGACCAAGTCGACGGCCGGGTGCTCGATATCCGGCAGACCCCCGAGTTCGCCGCCGGGCACCTGCCCGCCGCGCTCCACCTCGAACTCGGTGACCTTCCCGACCGCGCCGACGAGGTACCCGGCGAACCGCTGGTGGTCATGTGCGGCCACGGGGAGCGCGCGATGGGCGCGGCCAGCCTGCTCGAACAAGCCGGCCATCGTGATCTCGCCGTGCTGACCGGCGGCCCCGAAGACTGGGCCACAGCGACCGGCCGAAACCTGGAGACCGGGCAGTGACCCGCGTCGGCGCGGACCTGCGGCTGGGCATCCGCGCCAACCTCGCCCAGTTCAGCCTGCTCGTCGCGGTCAACGCCCTGGTCGGTGGCGTGCTCGGGCAGGAACGCACTGTGCTGCCGCTGCTGGCCGAGCAGACTTTCCACCTGACCGGCTACACCTTCCTGCTGACCTACGTGCTGGCCTTCGGCGCCACCAAGGCCGCCACCAACTACTTCGCCGGCACCTGGTCGGATCGGTTCGGCCGCAAGCCCGTGCTGCTCGCCGGGTGGCTCGTCGCGATCCCGATCCCCGTGATGCTGATCTGGGCGCCCTCGTGGGGTTGGGTCGTGGCCGCCAACGTGCTGCTGGGGATCAACCAGGGCTTGACCTGGTCCACGACGGTGATCATGAAGATCGACCTCGCCGGCCCCGCCCGCCGCGGCCTGGCGATGGGGCTGAACGAAGCCGCCGGCTACACGGCCCTCGCCGTCACCGCCTTGGCAACCGGCTACCTCGCTGCCCATTACGGACTGCGGCCCGCGCCGTTCCTGCTCGGGGCGTCCTATGTCGTGCTGGCTCTCGGGCTGTCCGGGTTCGTGGTGCGCGAGACTCGTGAGCACGCTCGCCTGGAAGCCACCCGGCACACCGCCCGCGGCGACGGCCGACACGACCACCTGCACGCCGAGTTGACCAACCGTCAGGTCTTCGGCCACACGAGCCTGCATGAGCCCGCCTTGTCGGCGGCCAGCCAAGCCGGGATGGTCAACAACCTCAACGACGGCCTGGCCTGGGGACTGTTCCCGATCCTGTTCGCCGCCGCCGGGCTCTCGGTGTCGCATATCGGCATCCTCGCCGCGGCCTATCCCGCGGTGTGGGGGCTGGGCCAGTTGGTCACCGGGCCGCTGTCGGACCACTGGGGACGCAAACACCTCATCACCGCGGGCATGCTCACCCAGGCTGCCGCGCTCGCCCTGGTTGCCCTGTCGGACACCTTCGCCCTGTGGCTGGTGGCCGCCGTGTTCCTCGGCGCCGGCACCGCCATGGTCTACCCGACGCTGCTGGCCACGATCGGCGACGTCGCCCACCCGGCGTGGCGTGCCCGCGCGGTTGGTGTGTACCGGCTGTGGCGCGACGGCGGGTTCGCGGTCGGCGCCGTGCTCGCCGGCATCGTCGCCGACCTGTGGGGGCTGCGTGCCGCGGTCTGGGTCGTCGCCGCGCTCACGGCTGTCTCTGGCGTCATCGTCGCGGTCCGGATGTACGAGACGCACCCGAAACCCGATCGCTCCAAGCACATCACCGCGTCGGAGGAAAGCGCCTCATGACTGTCCTCAGTGGACTCGCCGAGGGGCCGATCTATCTCGACTACAACGCCACCACGCCGGTCGACCCCGCCGTCCCCGCGCCGCGATCGGGGCACCCGGCGTCGACGCACAAGATGTACGCGCCCAAAGGCATCGCCGCCCTGTACGTGCGCTCCGGCGTCTCCCTGGAACCGGTGGTGTACGGCGGCGGGCAGCAACACGGTCTGCAAGCGGCACCGAGAACGTCGCGCTCGCCGTGGGACTCGGTACCGCCGCCCAGCTCGCACAACACCTTCGCCACCCCGGTCAACCAGAACCCGCTGCACCACGACGCGGACCTGGTCATCCACTCCGCCACCAAGTACCTCGGCGGGCACAGCGACCTCACCGCCGGAGCCGTCGCCGGCCCCGCCGAATTCCTCGCCGACCACCTGCGCGTCACCAAGGTCAACCACCGGCGACCAAGCCACCATCATCAAGACCCAGATGCGCGGCCACCAGCGCGGAGTAGACAGAAACCGACGAGCAGCCGATCCCGTCTGGCACGAGCGAACTGTTCAGCTCTTGCTGTCATATCAGCCCCCGCTGTACTGTTCTGCTCATGCTGACGTGTGAGACGCGGGAGTCGGCGCTGGCCCGCCTGGGCCGGGCGCTGGCCGACCCGACCCGCTGCCGGATCCTGGTGGCGCTGCTGGACGGGGTGAACTACCCCGGCCAACTCGCCACGCAGCTCGGGCTGACCCGCTCCAACGTGTCCAACCACCTGTCCTGCCTGCGCGGGTGCGGGCTGGTTGTGGCCACCTACGAGGGCCGCCAGGTCCGCTACGCGCTGGCCGACGCGCACCTGGCCCGCGCATTGAGCGAACTGGTGCAGGTCGTGCTCGCGGTGGACACCGAACAGCCCTGCGTCGACGACGACAAGCCAGCGGCGCGCGCCGTGGAGGTGGGCAAGTGAGCAAGGACACCGGCCGTCCGCTCGACCTGTTGTCAACGACCTCGGACGCAGAACAGGACGGCTGCGCCGACGGCTGTTGCGCGCCGGCTGCCACCACCAAGACCGGCTCGGCCCTGGTGGATGCGCAACGGCGTGCGGTGTTGTCCCATCGGGTGCGGCTGCTGGTCGCTGCGACGATCACCTACAACGTCATCGAGGCGATCGTCGCGATTTCCGCGGGGTCGGTGGCATCGTCCACCGCGTTGATCGGGTTCGGGCTGGACTCGGTCATCGAGGTCGCCTCGGCCGCCGCGGTGGCGTGGCAGTTCTCCGGCCGCGACCCCGAGGCGCGCGAGCGGACCGCGTTGAAGGTGATCGCGGTGTCGTTCTTCGCGCTGGCGCTCTACGTCACCGTCGAATCCGTGCGGAGCCTGCTGGGCGCGGAGTCCGCCGGGCATTCCACTGTCGGGATCGTGCTGGCGGCCGTGTCATTGGCGGTCATGCCGTTCCTGTCCTACGCCCAGCGGCGCGCCGGTCGCGAACTCGGCTCGGCCAGCGCGGTGGCCGATTCCAAGCAGACCCTGCTGTGCACCTACCTGTCCGGCGTGCTGCTGGTGGGACTGCTGCTCAACTCCCTGTTCGGCTGGTCGTGGGCGGACCCGCTCGTCGCGCTGGTGATCGCCGCTGTCGCGATCAAAGAAGGGCGCGAAGCCTGGCGGGGCGAGCACTGCTGCTGACCGATTATCGACAGGAAAGCCTGGAACTTTGGCACGCTTCGTATCCGGCGGAACATTGGCGAGCTGCTGACGTCCTTCTGCCCGCGCCTGAAACTCCGAGCGCACGGACTTGACAGGCTGCCGCGCCTGCGCGGCACCTACACCCAACCGAATGCGAAGCGTGTCTGCTGAAAGCCGGGGCCGACCTCCGCCCAGCCAATCTTCAGCAGCCGACGACCCGGCGAGCGCCAGGTGCCGAGTGCCCGGAGGGCGAGTTGAGGACGTTGCCGAAGCCGAACATGAATGTGAGGCCGACAACGACGCCCATGATCATGGTGACGGCCTCACGACGGCGGCCCGGTCCGAACCGGATCGAATCGACATAGCTGCACGCCGTGTCATCGGGCACCACCTGTTTCGACGCGCGGACGGCCGTGGGTGTCCCGCGTGGGGATGCCGCGTTCACGGAGCTTGTTCAGCGCGGTGGTGTGGTTGACGCCGAGGTGGTCGCCGGCTCAGGCGAGAGTTTGTAGAGGTGTATAGCGTCGTCGGCACTTAACGTCGTCCGTTGCGCAACGGTCGGATTTCGCTTCGGGACGCAGTCCAGCGCGGCGCCCTCAACGGATCCAGCAGTGGCGAGCACTACCGGACGGTCGCGGAGTAGGTGGCAGGCGCCGGCAAAGCTGACAGGGCCACTTCCACAACCTTCATGAGGCTCTGTTTGGACGCACCGCCCGAGGCATCGACGCAGATTCCTTGCGCGACGGCTGCGACGTAGGCGCCGAGTGACGCGGCATCGGCGTCGGCGGGCAGCCGGCCAGCCTTGATGGCCCGCGCGAACAGGCGCTGAAGGTCCTTCCGAACATCCATTCGCAGGGCGGCGAGCTGATCGGCCACGTCGCGGTTGGCGTCGCTACATACCAGCGCGCCTCCGACCATAAGACAGCCCTTCGGATGGCCAGGCATAGTTCCGTCGAGGACGACTCCCTCCAGGTACTTTCGCGATGCTTCGACGGGGTCGTCAAGGGAGAGTGCCTCCGCCCGGCGGGCGAGCCTGGTCTGCATGTAACGGTCCATGACTTTGTCGAAGATCTGGCGCTTGTTCCCGAATGCTGCATAGAGGCTGGGGGCGCTGATACCCATGCTCGCGGTCAGGTCGGTGATGGACGTCCCGTCGTAACCCTGACGCCAGAACACATCCGTTGCCTGGTCCAGCGCCTGGTCAGCGTCGAACTCTCGCTGCCTGCCACGGGGCATTCTGGCCTCCTTTGCTGAATCTGACCCTAGCAACCGCCGCAGGCCGGCAGAACTTCCCGGCGGGGCGGTCGGCGGCTTGCATGCCTGAGATCCCCGTGATATCTATATCGAACGTTAAATATAACGTTCACTACATTGGAGAGGCCGAGAGGCAGCATGAGCTCGAACAGGAAGAATGTCTTGATCACCGGGGCGGGATCGCGGGGTGGAATTGGCGCCGCGATCGCGCACACGTTCGCGCGCGATGGGGCCACGGTTCTGATCACGGGTCGGCACCAGGAGCGCGGGGACGAGGTCGTCGCCGACATCCTCGCGGCGGGCGGTGAGGCCCGCTTCATCCTCGCCGACCTCAGCGACCACGCCGACGTCGATAGGCTCATCAAGGAGGCTGGTGACGTCGACGTCCTTGTCAACAACGCGGCGAGCTACCGGGCCAGCATCGGGCCAAGCCTGGACCAGGACCTCGCCGCGAACGTTGAGTCCTGGGATGTGAACATTCGGGCAGCCTTCGCCCTGACGACAGGCTTCGCCCGAGGGATGGCCGCCCGTGGCGGCGGCGCGGTCGTGAACATCAGCAGCATAGCCGGAACGCGCCACATGCCTTACATGTCCACCTATGGCGCGCAGAAGGCTGCAATCGACGCCTACACCCGGTCGTGGGCCGCCGAGTGGGGCCATGCCAACGTCCGGGTCAACGGTATCGCGCCGGGCAACGTGTCGAGCGAGAACGTCACCGAATTTATCGGTGCCGAGAGGTTCCAGGAAATGTCCGAAAGCAGCCCGCTCGGCCGTCTCGGCACGCCGGAGGAGATCGCCGAGGTCGTTGTTTTCGTCGCGAGCGACCGCGCGAGTTTCCTGACCGGCCAGACCATCCTCGTGGACGGCGGCCACATGGCGAAGGCGATCTGACGCCTCCCACCTAGAACAAGCCGGATGGTCGTGCTCGCCCGGCTGCTCCGCGCGCTGAGACCGCCGCACTGGTGCTCCAGCAGGGAGACCGTTTTGGTCCGTCGGTAGCAAGCAGCCACCGTCAAGTCTCAGCGGTTGTGTGGACTGCGGAGAACTCGGCGGTGGCTGCCACGACCGGTCGGGTGGGCAGTGATCTCGTAGCAGGCTGACCCAACCAGGTCCCATCGCAGTCCTGTCCGCCCGATCAGCGGAACCGAACGCATGCAGTCGCCGGCGCTTGATCCGCCAACCAGCCTCTGTTCGTACGAGCTCGTCATCGTAGGTCAAGCTGAGGATGCACTCGGCAGGTCGAGCGGTGTCCTCTGGTGCCTGATTGAGCAGCCAGTGGATAGCAATCAGGTTCACCCGTGACCGGGCCTTGTCGCCATCGATCGCACAGTTGTGGTTGCCGATGAGGTGGTTGAACCTCCGTGAGATGCGCACTTTCCGGGGAGTACTTCTCGACGCGGAGAATCTGGCCTCTGCCTCGAACCAGAAGTCGGCGATGTCGCTGACCGCCAGCGATAATCCGTCGACACCGACATTCAGGTGATATTTCCGTCCTGCCCGATAACAACGTCGCCGCTGCCGGGAACTCGAGCGAGTCCAAAGCCACCGTCGACGATCCTCGGGCAGTGTCGACACCAGGTCGCGCGGCATGCGGGTGTCCACCACCCCGGGCAGATCGCGTTGACCCGGATGCCCGACGCGAGGTCGACGGCGCAGCACTTGGTGAACCCGATCACTGTCGGGCTCACGGCTGCGCCACGCTCGCCGCCGTCAGCGTTTTCGCGGCTCCTGATGAAGGAGTCGTCGTCGCCAGATCCGTTGTACATCGCCGATGTCTCTCATCGGGGTTTCGTGGTCTCGTCTGCTCTCATCAGGTGGCTTGTCATGAGGATCTCCGTTGTGCGCCGGATGTGTCGTTCCAGCAGAGTGGCTGCGAGCTCGTCATCGCGCGCGATGGCGGCATCTGCGATGGCCGTGTGTTCCGAGTGGACATCGCGGGGCTCGCGCTCCGCCGGTCCCGCCCAGCGGCGGTAGACCTCGGCGGCGTCGTAGGGCCCGCTGCGCAGTTCCATGAGTAGCGGGCTGCCACAGCCGGCCGCCAGCGCGGTGTGGAACTCCGCGTGTGCGATCGACCATGCCTCCGAGAGCTCGTCCTTCGCCCCGGGGGTGTTCTGTGGTGTCTTGCCCAGCCGGTAGAGCGCGGCGACCAGCGCCGTCTCCCACTCCAGGTCGCCGCGCTGGATCGCCCAGCGCAACGCCAGCGTCTCGAGGTGTACCCGGACGTTGGTCAGGTCCAGCAGGCCGCTCCTGTCCAGCGGCCGGACCGTGAAGCCGACCTGCGGTACGGATCGCACCAGGCGCTGTTCGGTCAGGCGGGTCAGGGCTTCCCGGACGACCGACAGGCTCACCTCGAAACGCTCACAGAGGGGCTGGATCTTGAGCTTCTCGCCCGGTGCCAGCCGCGTGGCCAGGATGTCCGATCGAATCTGCTCGTAGACCTCGGAAACGCGACTCGAGCTCTTCCGTCCAGCATCCGTCTCCATCAGACGAACTCTACAGGTATCGATCGTCCGCCTCATAACTGGAAGATGGCTCGCTCGACGGATTGTCCTGGATTGGGTTGACTGATTGGAGTATCCCAGGAATTATCGCTATCTAGCGTTGCAGTCGATATTTATGGTCCGGTAGCGCCCGTCCCGACGCGACCCGTGACGTCATGAACCCACAGCACACCAAGAGGAAGGGATGGCGATGACCGAACCGCACATGGACTGGGAACAGCTGATCAAGGACGGCCGGGACCGGGGATTTCTGACCAAGCGCCTGTACGCCGTGAACACCGTCCCCACGAATGGCCTCGGTCCGGTCCTGGCCGTGCTCGACGAGCACGCCGCTTACCAGGTGAAGCTCGAGCAAGAGGGCGTCATGTGGGCTGCGGGACCGTTCGCGAACGACGCCGAGGACGAGTGGGAAGGCGAGGGGTTCTTCGTGTATCGCGCCGAATCCAAGGCTGAGGCGATCCGCTACGCCGAAGCCGATCCGATGCACAGCAGCGGCGCGCGCACGTTCCGGGTGCGCACGTGGCTGCTGAACGAGGGCTCCTTCCGCGTTCAGGTCAACTATTCGACCGGCAGGGCAGAGATCCTCTAGCCGCCGAGGCGCCGAAACAAGTCCATCGGAAAGGGGCGCCCAGGTGCGCATCGTCAACGTCGGCGGCAGGCTTGCCCTCCGGGCCGGGTCCGGTGTGGTCGACGTCGAACGGGCCAGCGGCGGATCGTTCGGCCCCGACCCGCAGGTCGGCTACGCCGTGTGGCCGGACGAGATCGAGCCACGCGACTCGCCTCGAGTCGCCGGTGCCCCGTCCGGGGCAGGTCCTGGCCATCGGGCTGAACTATGCCGAGCACGCGAACGAGAGCGGCACCGCGGCTCCGACCGAGCCTTCCGTGTTCACGAAGTTCCAGTCGTCGATCGTGCGGCGGCCAGGGACCACGTCGCGGGACTCACGGTCGGCCAGGATCTGTCCGAACGCACCCGCCAGCTGGTGCCGCCGGTGCCGCAGTACTCCCGGCGGTGTCGGCCGCGCGCGTACCCCTCCGCGATATCTGGTGCCCGGGGACGTACTCGAGACGTGGATCTCCGGCATCGGCAGGCTGCGCAACTCGTTCGTCGCTGCGCCACGTCACGAGACCCGACCGCACTGACTGTCCACGAGCACAGGAGATCTTGATGCCACTACACCGGATGAACTCCGTCACCATCGGGGTTCCGGACGTCTCGGCCACGACGGCGTACTACGAGGAGTTCGGTCTCCGTTCGAGCTCGGACGGATGGCTCGAGACCACCGACGGTGGTGCGCAGCTCCGGCTCGTGAAGGCGCCGACGCGGCGGCTGGTCGGCCTCGACATCGGCGTCGACGATCCGGACGACGTCGCACGGATCGCCGCGTCGCTGCGCTCGCTCGGGGTTGAGGCCGCGGTATCCGACCACGACGTTCGCGCCACGGAACCCGTCACCGGCGCCGTGGTGACGGCCTCTGTCACTCCGCACCTGCAGCAGGTCGTCGCCGAGCCGGTCGCCTACAACGGCCCCGGCCGTCCTGACCGTGGAGTCAGCCGGGCCCCGGCGGTCCTGCGACACGACACCGTCCGGCCACGCAAACTCGGTCACGTGGTGCTGGGGTCGACCGACCAGGTTGCCACGCAGCACTTCTTCACCGCGGGTTTCGGGCTGAAGGTCAGCGACAGCGTGCGGGACGCCGCCTCGTTCCTGCGCTGCTCCACCGACCATCACAACGTGCTCGTCCAGTCGGCTCCGGTGAACTTCCTGCACCACACCTCCTGGCAGGTCGACGACATCGACGAGATCGGACGGGGCGCCACGGCGATGCTGGAGGAGCACCCGGAACGCCACGTGTGGGGGCTCGGGCGCCACCACATCGGGTCGAACTTCTTCTGGTATCTGCGCGATCCGGCGGGCAACTTCTCCGAGTACTACGCGGACCTCGACTGCATCGTCGACGACGAGCTGTGGACACCGAGGCTCTGGGAGGAGGACAAGAGCCTCTACAGCTGGGGGCCACCACCACCGCCGTCCTTCGTGAACCCGGAGGACCTGGCCGCCCACATGGCCGGCGCGCACAGCACACCGTGACCTGGCTCGATCGAACGGAAGCATGGACATGAAAACGTATGCGCGCGGGCTTACCTGGGGTGAAGGACCACGCTTCCACCACGGAGCCCTGTGGGTGTCGGACCCGCAAGGCGGCACCATCTGGACCGACAGCACCGGCTCCTGGACGGCATCCCCGCAGACGTCCCAGCCGAACGGTCTCTGGTTTCTGCCGGACGGCAGGCTCACCGGAGCGATCATCCGGGAACGGCGGGTCGGGGTCTGGGACGGTTCGGGCTTCGCCGAGTACGCGGATCTGAAGCCGGTCGCCACCGGGCCGCTCGGCGACATGGTCGGTGACGCGGACGGCGGGCTCTATGTCGACGACGTTGGCTTCGCGCCGCATCTCGGCGAGAAGCCGCGGCCCGGCCGGATCATTTATGTGGCGCCGGACGGCACGGCCCGGATCGCCGCAGACGACGTGGTGTTCCCCAACGGCTTGGCGTTGATCGACGGCGGCCGGACGCTGGTCGTCGCCGAGACCTCGGCGCAGCGTCTCGTCGCGTACGACGTCCTCGGTGGCGGTCGACTGGCGGGCAGGCGGGTGTTCGCCGACCTGGCGGAGCTGGTCGGTCCCGAGGCCCGGCCGGACGGCCTCTGTGCGGCCCCGGACGGGGTCTGGGCCTGCACCCTGACCGGGAAGGCGGTCGTACTCGTGACCGCGGACGGGGTCCGGACGGTGATCGGTACGGACGACGCATCGCCCATCGCCTGCTGCACCGACGGCGACTCGCGGTTGTTCGTCACCCTCGCCCACAGCGACGGCCGGCCGGTGATGGATGCGGTCGCGGACAAGACCGTCCGGACGACGGTCGAGGTCGTCGATCTCGTCCCCGCCCCACCAACTGACCCTCCGATCGAGACCGATTGAAGAAGGACCAATGGCCGACACACCATCGGAAGACCCGCGCACTCTCGACGAACTCATGGGAAGCCTGCACGGGCTCCAGCTGTACATGGTCCGGATGGACATGCCCGGACCGGTTGAATCACCACTGGACTACCTGAAGCCACACCTGCGCGAGCACATCCTCTGGCTCGAGGCCCAGGAGAAGGCCGGCGTGCTCTTCCTGTCGGGAGCGAACTCCGCCCCCGAGGGATGGGACGGCAGCGGCACCGCGATCCTGCGCGCCGGCTCCCTCGCGGAGGCCGAGGCCATCGCGGCGACCGAGCCGTTCCACCGGGAAGGCCTGCGGACCAACACAGTCCACGGCTGGCAGCTCAACGAAGGGCGGCTGCGGCTGTCGATCAGCCTGTTCGCGGACGGTTTCGAAATCAGCTGACACCCCGCTCGTCGCCGAGTTCGTGACGGCCGACGGTCCTCGAAGGAGAGTTGAAGATGGCGGACGACACGACACCAGACCGCGAGTACGACGTCGCGGTCGTCGGCGCCGGAACCACCGGGCTCGTGCTGGCGTATCTGCTGGCCGGGCAAGGCATACGGGTGGCGATCATCGATCCCAACCGCCTCGTGTGCCAGCATCCGCGAGCGTCCCATGTGGACGATGAGTGCATGCGGATCCTCGACCTCGTGGGCTACAGCGAGGAAGAGAAGAACTTCATCAAGCAGTCCGGGTTCGACATCTTCACCCCGGGCGGGGACCTGCTGATGAAATGGGAGATCGACCCGGACCGCACCGATCAGGGTTGGCATTCCGACTACATGTTCTTCCAGCCCGACTTCGAGGCGACAATGCGTGGCCGGCTCATGATGACGGAGTCCGCCGATCTTTTCATCGGCTGGAAGGTGGCCGGTGTCGAGGAGGTGGGTGAGGAGGTCCTCGTCGACATCAGACACCGCAAGTTCGAAACGGAGGACCGGCTCAGGGCCAAGTACGTGGTCGGCTGCGACGGCGCATGGTCGATGCTGCGTAAGGTCACGATGACGGGGCTGAGGGACTTCGAGGGCACGAAACGTTCGCTGATCGTCGACGTCCATCACTTCACGCCACCGGCCGGGCTGTCGCCCACCGGAGGCTTCATCCAGAGCGGGGAAACCCCGATCACCTACGTCCCGCTCGTACCGCCGGTGGCCCGTTTCCAGTTCATGCTCGAGAACGAGGACGACCTCGACCGATTCGAGGATCCAGTGGTCATCTACGACCTGCTGAACCGCTGGCTGGAACCCGACAGTTACCGCATCATGCGCACGGATGTGTACGAGTGGAACGCGCACCTCGTCGAGGGGTGGCGGGCCGGCCGGATCATGATCGCCGGGGACGCCGCTCATCTCATGCCGCCGATGCTGGGACAGGGCATGTGTTCCGGGTTCCGTGACGCGGCGAACCTCGCCTGGAAGCTCGCCGCCGTTGTGTCCGGCGGGAGCGGCGAGGAGCTCCTCGACACCTATGAGACCGAGCGGTGGCCGCACGTCGCCGGGTTCATCGCGGAGTCGGCACGCCAGGCGAACCTCATCGCCGCGCTCGGGCGGGCGAAGCAGCCGCCGCCGCGCCAGGATGGAGATGTCGTCGATCGGGAGCACGCTCCGATCGGCCCTGGTTTCGTCGACGCCGGCGGCCGGCTCCCCGGCGTGCTGGCGCCGCAGCCGACCGGCCCGGACGGGGGTGGGCTCGACGTCGAGGTCGGCTACCGGTTCGCGGTGGTGGGTACCGCGGAAACTCTGCGGGCGGTGGCCCCGGCGACCAGAGAGCGCTGGCAGCACATCGGCGCGGCGGTGATCGAAGGCGGGGGCCCGGCGGTCACGAAGTGGCTGGAGCGCCATGGCGTGGACGCCGCGCTCGTCCGGCCCGACCACTACGTCTACTCGGCGACGTCCGGGACTCCAGACCTGGAACGGGCGACCGCGGCGATGGCCGCGGCCCTCGCAGGAGAGAACGGAGCGTAATGGTCGCGGCAAGTCTCGAAGAGCTGATCCAAGAGCGTGGAAATGTCGCTCACATGTTGCGGAACGGCACGATGGCCGCCTTCCCGTTTCCGATGAGGAGCGAATACAGCAACTGGCGTGACGAGCAGCGTGCCTGGAAAACCTCGGCCGTGCTGTTCGACCAGTCCCACCACATGACGGATGTCAGCTTCAAGGGGCCCGACGCCATCCGGCTCATGTCGAGGATCGGGGTCAACTCCTTCGCGGCATTCGGCAAGAACAAGGCCAAGCAGCTCGTGGCATGCACCGAGGATGGTCACGTCATCGGCGACGCGGTGCTGTTCGGACTCGACGACGACGAGGTCAGTATCGTCGGACCGCCTTTCGTATCGCGGTGGGCCGAGTACCAGGCGGAGATCGGTGGCTGGGACGTCACGGTGACCCGTGACGATGCCACACCGCTCAATCCGCTGGGACGCAAGAACTTTCGTTTCCAGCTTCAGGGCCCGGCCGCGATGGGGATCGTCTCCGCCACGGCGGGCGGCAGCCTGCCCGACATCAAGCCTTTTCACATCGGTGAGTTCAGGATCGCGGGACGGCCGGTCCGCGCACTCAACCACTCGATGTCCAAACGGGCCGGACTCGAGATCTGGGGACCGGTGGCCGACGGCCCGGCAGTGCTGACCGCGCTGCTCGAGGCCGGCGCACCCCACGGGCTGCGCCAGGCCGGTGCGATCGCGTATTCGACCACCGCATTGGAGTCGGGGTGGATCGGTGTGCAGCTGCCGGCGATCTACACCGGGGCCGCGATGAAGGGATACCGGGAATGGCTCCCGGCCACCGGCCCGGAGGCGATGGGGTCGATCGGGGGCAGCTTCGTCTCGGACCGCATCGAGGACTACTACACGACTCCGTGGGATCTCGGATACGGCGCGCTGGTGAAGTTCGACCACGACTTCATCGGGCGCGCCGCGCTCGAGGAGTCACAACGGCGACCGCACCGCCGCAAGGTCTGGTTCCGCTGGAACGCGGACGACTCCGCGCGCGTGATGCGGAGCGGCCTGCTCGACGACGAGGCCCACCGAGCCAAGTATCTGCAGGCACCGTACGCGGTGTACTCGACGTGGCCCGCGGACTCGGTGCTGGTGGACGGCAAGGTCGCCGGAATCGCCATCCGCACCGGTTACACCACCAACGTCGGCTCCTGGTACTCGCTCGGCATTCTCGACGAGGCTTATGTCCAAAATGGACGCGAGGTCACGATCGTGTGGGGTGAGGAAGACGGCGGCACCCGCAAGCCGGCCGTCGAGCGGCACGCTCAGACCTCCGTGCGAGCCGTGGTCAGCACGACAAGACTCGGCTGATCAAGCCTGTTCGCGAGATACCGCGGCACTCGGTGCTGCCGCAACAGTTTTCCCGCGCGGGACCCCCGCGTATGCCGGACCCGTCTGTTGGACCCCTCGAAACGATTGGATGCAGGATCAATGACGACACTGCAAGCTCAGATCGATCTTGCCGGTGGCCCCTTGCCGATGCTCCGGGCTTCGAGCCTGGGTGGCTTCACCCCGCCGATTCCGCTGGAGCACACGAACTGGCGTGACGAGCAGCGTGCCTGGAAAAACTCGGCCGTGCTGTTCGACATGTCGCACCACATGACCGATGTGTACTTCGAGGGTCCGGACGTCAACCGGCTGTTGTCGGACGTCTGCATCAACTCCTTCGCGGGCTTCGGTAAGAACCGGGCCAAGCAGATCGTCACGTGCAACGAGGACGGATACGTCATCGGCGACTCGATCCTGTTCGGTCTTGAACCCGATCGCGTCGCAATCGTCGGGACACCGGTGGTCTCCAACTGGGTCACATTCCAGGCCGAGCATGGCGGGTACGACGTCGAGATCTCCCGCGACGAGGCGACGCCGTTCAACCCGGCTGGGCGGCGGGTGTTCCGGTACCAGCTGCAAGGACCCAATGCGGT
This sequence comes from Amycolatopsis pithecellobii, assembly GCF_009707865.1. Lineage (GTDB taxonomy): Bacteria > Actinomycetota > Actinomycetes > Mycobacteriales > Pseudonocardiaceae > Amycolatopsis_E > Amycolatopsis_E pithecellobii. Next base: position 8,367 of record NZ_WMBA01000046.1, on the reverse strand, counting down.
GCGGATCGTGGCACAGGCATCGGCCGGGACGCTGCCGTCGATCAGCTTCTTCCACATCGGAGAGTTCGAGATCGCGGGCAGGCCGGTGCGAGCCCTGAGCCACACCATGTCCCGCACGACGGGCATGGAGGTGTTCGGCCCGGCGGAGGACGGGCCGGCGGTCCTCGCCGAGTTGCTCGCGGCAGGAGCCGATTTCGGCCTCGCGCAGGGCGGCGCACTGGCACTGCCTACGACGGCCCTGGAGTCCGGCTGGGTGGGTGTGGAGCTTCCCGCGATCTATTCCGGTGAGGCCATGCGGCCCTATCGAGAATGGCTCACCGCCCATACCTACGAGGCGATGGGGTCCATTGGGGGGAGCTTCAAGTCCGACAACATCGAGGACTACTACGTCACCCCGTGGGACCTGGGCTACGGCCGGCTCATCAAGTTCGACCACGACTTCATCGGGCGTGCCGCGCTGGAACGGCGAGCCGATGAACCTCACCTTCGCCAGGTCTGGTTGCGGTGGAACGACGAAGATGTGGTTTCGCTTCTGGCGAGCTCCTTCTTCGCCGACACCGGCCGTGCGAAGTACCTGGCCGCCCCGTACTCCGTGTACTGCAGCTTCCCGTTCGACACCATCCTCGCCGACGACCGTCGGGTCGGGATGTCGGTGTTCACCGGGTACAGCGTCAACGTCGGGTCCTGGTCGTCCCTCGCGCTCGTCGACGAAGCGCTGCCCGACGGATCGGATGTGTCGGTGGTGTGGGGCGACGAAGGGTCCGCGCTGGTGACGGTGGAGGACAACACCGAGAAGGTGGTCCGGGCGACGATCAGCCGGAAGCCCCTGGTCTGAGCGAACGAGCGTTCCCGCACCCACAAGCGAGGGCAGGAAGAAACCGAATGGACGACACTGCCGCACATGCGGCCGATCTCGTGCTGACGCTGAGCTGCGCCGACCAGCCGGGCATTATCCGGACCGTCTCGGGATTCCTTTTCGACCACGGCGCCAACGTCGTGGAAAGCAAGCAGTTCGGCGACCGAGGCAACGGGCGATTCTTCATGCGAGTCGAGTTCGAACCCGCCACCGAGGCCGGACTGGATCCGCACCAGCTGCGCCGTGACTTCATCGATATCGCCGGCGAGTTCGGGATGACGTGGCGGCTCACCGATCCCGCTGACCGGCCCCGTGTGCTGATCATGGTCAGCAAATACGGCCACTGCCTCAACGACCTGCTCTTCCGCGCGAGCACAGGCACGCTGCCGGTTGACGTGGTCGCAGTGGTGTCCAACCACGCCGACCTCGCCCACCTGGCCGCCAACTACGACGTGCCGTTCCATCACATCCCGGTGTCGCCGGACACGAAGCCCGAGGCAGAGGCCGCCCTACTGGACCTGGTCGACACGCTCGACGTGGACCTCGTCGTGCTCGCGCGATACATGCAGATCCTGTCCGCCGACCTGTGCAAGCAGCTGACGGGGCGCGCGATCAACATCCATCACTCGATGCTGCCGAGCTTCAAGGGCTCGCGGCCCTACCACCAGGCCCACGACAGAGGCGTGAAACTCGTCGGCGCCACGGCGCATTACGTCACCGCTGATCTCGACGAGGGGCCGATCATCGAGCAGGAGGTCGCCCGCGTCGACCACTCGATGACCGCCGCGCAGTTCACCGCGCGCGGCCGCGACACCGAATGCCTTGCCCTCGCCAGAGCTGTGCTCTGGCACATCACGAACCGCGTGCTGCTCGACGGTCGCCGCACCGTTGTTTTCACGTGACATCCTGAGGAGAAGCCCGTGATCACCGATGCCGTAGCCGAGTTGGTGCAGGCCGCCCACATCGAAGTCATCCCGCTGCTCGGCAGCGAGGAAGCAATGCTCGGGGCCCCGCCCGCAGTGCCGATCACCATCACCTGTTCGCCCAAGTTCGGCCTCGAACGCACGCTGCTATTCACCGAGATCGCTGCCGCGGCAGGCCGGCGGGTCATCCCTCACCTCGCGGCTCGTCAGGTGCGCGACGAGACGATGCTGCGCGAGATCCTGGACCGGCTCGGCGCCGCGGGCGTACCCGAACTGTTCGTGATCGGCGGTGACGCCACGGAGCCGGCCGGCACCTATGCGGGCTCGGCCGAACTGCTCGAGGCGATGAGCGGGCTGCCGCACGGCATTTCCCGTATCGGGGTCGGCTGCTATCCCGAAGGACATCCCGCAATTCCCGATGATCGTCTGCTGGCGGACTTGCTCCATAAACAGAAATACGCCGGCTACATGGTCAGTCAGCTTTGTTTCGACGCAACGGCTTTGCTCAGGTGGATTTCGTCGATCCGGGCCGCCGGCGTGACTCTGCCCCTCCGGATCGGGGTGGCCGGGCCCGTGCAGATGCGCAAGCTGATCGAGCTCTCAATGCGCATCGGTGTCGGCTCCTCGGTGCGATATCTGACCAAACAGCACGGTCTGCTCGGACAGCTGTTCCGGGGCAGTGCCTACCGCCCCGAGCGATTGCTCGCACGGATCTTCGACGGTACCTCGGTGACCTCGTCCGGAATCGAGGGACTGCACGTCTTCAGCTTCAACCAGCTCGCGCTCGCCGCCGGGTGGCAGCGTCGGATCGCGGCGAGTGCGGACGGGGCGGAGCTGGCCTGAACAGGTCGGGATGAGGGTCTTCGTCGTCTCTATCAGTAGTACGGCGAACTCGGCCGGTTTGCTCAGCCACGGCGAGTGTCCGGTATCGATCCTCAGCTGGGCGACTCCCAGGGCGCTTGGCTTGCAGGTGCGCGAGTGCCCGGAAGCAGGTGGTCGCATCAGCTCAAGGATGGCGTCTCGGTAGCCCTCAAGTGTCGCCACTTCGTCGCGTCGGGTGTGACAGCCACCGTGAACGATAGAGGCGAAGTCCTTATGTGTCTACACTTGTCTCGTTGGTCGTCGTTGAAGCTTGGCCGGAGGCCGCGCTGCTTCTGCTTGCTCCAGTGGGTCGTTTCCGTCCCGCCGTTGCACGGTGAAGGCGGCGGGGAGGTCGAATGGCGGGGCACTGGAGGTGACGATCATGTCGCCGTATACGAGTGTCCGGTCGGCGATGAGCCAGTCGCCGTCGTCGCGGCGCTGGAACAGGTCGACGTAACGCACGAGGGCTTGTGTCCGCTGCACCTGTCCCTGTGAGCCGGGGCGTTCCCGCTGGGCGACGGTCACGTAGGACTCGACCCTGGCTTCCGTCGGCGAGAGGAAGGTGCAGGCGACGTTGGTCAACATGTGGGCGGAGTGCTCGACGGTTTCGTGCCGGGCCTGGAGTCCGGGAACCAGGTCGTGTCGCGGGCTGCCGGTGATCCAGCCGTGGTTGTCGACGGCGTCGTCGTGGAACGCGGACAGCAGCAGCTCCCAGTCCTTGCGGTCGATGCCCCGGCAGAAGCGCAGCAAGGTGTCGTGGATCCGGGTCCTCGCTTCCAGTTCGTCGAGGAACGCAGGGAAGTGTGACGTCATGACTGCCTCCTTGTGTTGACACTTGACCGCAGTGTACGCGGTAAGCGCGGCACCGAAGGGTCATCCAGCTGTCGTAAAGTGTTGACATTATTGCCTCGTGGTTTCACGCTGTGACAGCCGCCAGGCGAGTCGCGCGACATGGTGGCCGCCTGCACGGCGGCGGAGCGATCGATGATCTGGACAAGGCGCCGCGCCTGAGTAGCGCCGATGCCCCGACGAATACCTAGCGGCTCGGCCGATATCAGCTTCTGATGAGCCGCGTGCGCGCTGGCTTATGCGGACAGCAGCGACCACGGCTGGCTCACCGGCGTTGACGTCGTACGCGCGGTGAAGCGCGGTCGCACCAAGAAACTCGGCATCAATTCACGCATCGACCTGATCAAGCGAGCCGGCGCTCACGAAAGGTTCTTCGCTGCCCTCGGCGCAGGCTGAGCAGGCATGCCGGAGCGGCACGTCGATACCGCCACCCGAGCCGAGGTCCAGCACGCATGCGTCGACAAGCAGAATCGGCTACGGCAAGGGCATTGCCACGGCTCACTCGAGGAGGAGAAATGGTCAGCACGACCGGAGAAGTCGACGACGTGGTGCGCGCCCACTGGGCGCTGGCCGCTGGAGACCTGTCGGACTTCATCTGGGGCCACGCATCGCAGCGCGCGGCCAGCGGCGACGGGGTCCTGACCAAGTCGAGCGGGTGGGCGTTCGAGGAGATCGATGCCGGCAAGGTGATCGAGGTGTCCTGGGACGGCAAGCTCATCAGTGGTACCGGGAACGTGCACATCGAGGTGCCCATCCACACCCAGATCATGCGCGCCCAGCCTGCCGTCAACGCCGTTGTGCACTGCCACACGCCCTCTGTCACCGCGTTCGCGTCGCTGGACCAGCCGCTGCGGCCGCTGTCGCACGAGGGGGTGCTGTTCGCCGATAACCTGCCCCGGTTCACCCTCACCGGCGATCTGATCCGGACACCGGAACTCGGCGACGCACTGGCCGCGGAGCTCGGGTCCGCACCGGCCGCTTTGATGGTGCGCCACGGTCTCGTGGCTGTCGGTCCGGACCTGGCGACGGCCGTGATGCATGCGGTGTTGCTGGACAGGGCGTGCCGGGTCCAGCTCACGGCCGCCGCGGCGGGTGGCCCGTTGATCTGGTCCGACGAGGAGGAGGTTCGCGCCAAGCGGACCACCGTCTTCCAGCCCTTCGAGAAGACCTATCGCTACCTTGTCGACGTCGGGCGACGGCTGCATGAGCGAGCCACCGAGCCGACCACGACGCCCTCGTGACAGCCGGATCGTTCGAGCTCACCACGTGGCATCATTCGGTGCGGATCGCGAACTCGTCGGTGCCCAGGACCGTGAGCAGGGCGAGTTTCTCGTGGCTTTCCGTGCCGGGGGTTGCGGTGAAGATCAGCAGCGATTGTCCTTGGTCCGGTTCGAGGAGGAGCTGGCAGTAGAGGTCGAGCCGCCCGATCTGGGGATGCACGAAGTGCTTCGTGTCGCTCCACCGCAGGCCGACCTCGTGGCGCTCCCACAACCGGGCGAACTCGTCGCTGGTGTGTTGCAGGGTTTCGACGAGGCCCGCGGCGAGCGAGCCTGGTCCGTCGCGCGCCACGGCTTCGCGTAGCAGCGCGACGTTGATCCGGCTGTTGGTGTCGTGATAGTCGGGGTGGTATCGGTCGCGGGCGGCCGGGTCGGTGAACCAGCGATACGGTGCGCTGCGCGCGTTGCCGGTGTATTGCGTCTGGTCGCCGAGCAGTGCCACCGCGGGCGGTGTCTGCAGCAGGGTTTCGCCGAGCGGGCCCATGACCTGTGCGGTGGAGCCGGTCAGGCTGTCCATGATGCGCATCAGCCCGGGGCTTACGTGCAGGGCGCGGAGTTCGCGGCGAGCGGTGCGGTGGCCGGACAGCAGGAACAGGTGGTCTCGTTCGTCCGGGGTCAGCCGCAGGCCGCGGGCGATGGCCGCGACCATCTGCTCCGACGGCTGTGGCCCGTCGCCCCGTTCCAACCGGGCGAAGTAGTCGGCGGACATGGTGCACAGTTCCGCGACCTCCTCGCGCCGCAGGCCCGGCGCGCGCCGCCGCTGCCCTCTGCGCAGCCCGACGTCCTCCGGTTGCAGCGCCGCACGACGAGCGCGCAGGAAGGCGCCCAGGGATGAGCGATCGAAGGTCCGGTCCATGGTCACCATCTTCATCCCATCCGGCTTGGCGCAACCACGACCTGTCAGTCAGTGGTTGCGCGTGTCCTTCCTCCGCCCTCACGGGGTCCCTTGAATGTCAATACGACCTCGAACCACACACAAACGGAGTCAAGACCCATGACCAAATGGACAGCGAACGATCTGCCGGACCTGAACGGGCGGACGGTGGTGATCACCGGTGCCGGCCGTGGCCTCGGCCTGATAACGGCGCGTGAGCTTGCGCGGGCCGGCGCCCATGTCGTGCTGGGTGTGCGTGACACGGACAAGGCCCGCCGCGCCGTCGTCAGCCTGCCGGGCGCCTTCGATATCCGGACGCTCGACGTGGCGGACTTGTCGTCGGTGCGAGCGTTCGCCGATTCCTGGTCCAGGGATCTCGACATCCTGATCAACAATGCCGGTGTAATGGACATCCCCGCCGCGCGCACCGTGGATGGTCTGGACCAGCAGACGGCCACGAACTACACCGGTCCGTTCTTGCTGACCAACCTGCTGCTCGAGCACGTCACCGATCGGGTCGTGCACGTCACCAGCCAACTGCACCGGCAAGGCAAGATCGACCTGAAGGACCTCGACTGGCGCACCCGCAAATACAACGGGATGAGCGTTTACGAGGCTTCGAAGCTTGCCGTTGTGCTGTTCTCCCTGGAATTGCAGCGCCGGCTGAGCGCCACTGGAAGTGAGGTTCGCTCGGTGCTTGCCAGCCCGGGTATCGCTCGTACCTCGCTGGCCGCTCATTCGCGGTCGAACGTCATCAACCGATTCAAGTTCCTCACCAACGCCCCGGAGCTCGGCGCGCTGTCGGTGCTCTACGCCGCCACCCAGGACGTGCCCGGCAACTCCTACATCGGACCCGATGGGCTGGGCGGCCTGCGGGGCTATCCGGCGCTTCGCCGGCAGGGCAAGGCCGGTCTCGACACGGCCATGGCCGGCGATTTGTGGAAAGCGACGACCGAACTCGTCGGGGCGGTGGCCCGATGAGGTACCTGGAGGCGGCTGACCACGCCGATATCTATGTGCCGCACACCTATCCCGAACAGATCGTGGACCTCGGCGAGATCCGGATGAACTACGCCGTCGCCGGTGATCCCGCACTGCCGGCCATGCTGCTCATCCCGGCGCAGACGGAGTCGTGGTGGGGCTATGAGGAAGCCATGCGACTGCTGGCCGACCGCTATCAGGTGTATGCGGTGGACCTGCGTGGGCAGGGCCGGTCCACCTGGACGCCGGGGCGCTACAGCGTGGACATCTTCGGTGGTGATCTGGTGCGCTTCATCGACCGGGTCATCAAGCGGCCGGTCGTGGTCTGTGGGCTGTCGTCCGGCGGTGTGATCGCGGCCTGGTTGTCCGCCTTCGCGGCACCCGGCCAGGTCCACGCCGCCGTCTACGAGGACGCCCCGCTGTTCGCGTCGCAGGCCGGTCCCGCGGTCGGCCACTCCATCCGGCAGGGCGTCGGGCCGATGTTCCGGCTGTGGCACAAGTGGCTCGGTCCACAGTGGAGTATCGGGGACTTCGCCGGTATGCAACAGGCCATGGGGCGGGAGATCCCCGGCTGGATGCTCGACGCGCTGCGCCGGATGGCGCCGGCCGGCACCGGCGGGGCTCCGGCCGCGCCGCCGCAGGATCTCCGGGAATACGACCCCGAGTGGGGTGACGCGTTCGTCTCCGGGCGCGCCACGATCAACTGCGATCACGAGACCATGCTGCGCCACGTCAAGGTGCCGGTCCTGTTCACCCATCACTTCCACCACGTCGACCCCGACACCGGGAACGTGCTCGGCGCGCTCACCGACCTGCAGGTGGGGCGGGTCCGGCAGCTGATCGAAGCGACTGGCAACTCCTTCACCTACCGCCCATTTCCCGAAATGCCGCACTCCCTGCACGGTTACGACCCGGCCACCTACGTCGCCACCGTCACCGAATGGGCCGGCAGCTTGGCCGGCACCTCCGCTCTCGCCGGGCGTGGTTCGTGACCTGCCGCGCGGAGGTGGAGTCCGTCCGCCCGCACCACAGTGCGGGCGGACGGTGGTTATTCGGTGGGTTCGCCGATGACGAGTTCGGAGGTGACGGCGCAGCGGGAGCCGACGAGGGTTTGGGAGAGCCAGCAGCGTCGTTCGAAGTTCTGGAAGGCACGCTGGAGGGCTTCCTTGTGCTCCGCGCTGTAGTGGGTGTGGAGTTGGAGGTGGATGCGGTCGACGTAGCGGATGCCGCCGGGTTCTTTGGCGATGTGGGAGTCGATGGTGGCGGTGACGTGGCCGGCGTGGACTTCGATGCCGCGGGCTTCGATGCTGCGGGCGAAGGCGCCGACCATGCAGGAGGCGACGGCGGAGATGAACACGTCGGTGGCCGTGGCGCGGGGGGTGAATTGGCCGGGGGTGACCTGGTAGGTCTCCTCGTAGGAGGGGCGGACACCGATGATGAAGGGTTCGACTTCGGGGATGGTGGCCTGGCGTTCGATGAAGGCGTTCGGTGGTTGCCCGACGATGTCGATGCGGTAGGTGCCGCCGGGGCCGTGATGGCTGGTGGTGGGGGCGGGTGTGGTTTCGGCTGTGTCGGTCATGGTGTCCTTTCCGGGGTTAGAGGGTGAATCCGCCGTCGATGAGGAAGTCGGCGCCGGTGATGTAGGAGGCGGCGTCGGAGGCGAGGAACGCGGCGAGGGGTGCTACGTCGTCGGGTTCGCCGAGTCGTCCGAGGGGGACCGGCGGCCGGACGGCGTTCTCTACGGGG
>NZ_WMBA01000045.1 GCF_009707865.1 Amycolatopsis pithecellobii | reverse complement strand
AAGAGACAGGTCGTGCTGGGGGTGGGCGCGGCCGTCCTGCTCGCCGCGGTGCTCGCCGTTCGGCTGTCCACGCGCGTCGGGTTGCCGTCGCTGCTGATCTACCTCGGGCTCGGCGTGCTGCTCGGCGAAGCCGGGTTCGGCATCCGGTTCTCCGACGTGTCGCTGACCCAGTCGCTCGGGCTGGCCGCGCTCGTCGCGATCCTCACCGAAGGTGGCCTCACCACCCGATGGTCCTCGGTGAAACCCGCGCTGTGGCAAGGAATCGTACTGTCCACTGTGGCCGTCGGGTTCAGCGTCGCGATCTCCGGGGTGGCGCTGCACTGGTTGCTGGGGCTTGAGTGGCGCATGGCGCTGCTGTGGGGTGCGGTGCTGGCTTCCACCGACTCCGCCGCGGTGTTCTCGGTGCTCCGCGCGGTCGGGTTGCGCAAGCGGCTCGTCGGCGCGCTGGAACTCGAATCCGGGCTCAACGACGCCCCGGCGTACATCCTCGTCGTCGCCCTCGCCGAGGCCACCCAGGTGGACTGGACGTTGCCGCTGCTGATCGTCTACGAACTGCTCGCCGGTCTCGCGATCGGCGTGCTGCTGGGCTTTGGCGGGGCGTGGGCGTTGCGGCGGGCCGCGCTGCCGGCCACCGGGTTGTACCCGCTCGCGACCGTCGCGGTATGTGTCGTCGCGTACGCGTCCGGTCAGCTCGCGCATGCGTCGGGCCTGCTCGCCACCTACGTCGCGGCACTGGTGCTGGGCAATTCCCGGCTGCCGCACCGGTCGGACACGCTGTCGTTCGCCGAGGGCATGGGCTGGCTCGCGCAGATCGGGCTGTTCGTGTTGCTGGGCCTGTTCGCGTCGCCGGAACGGCTGCTGGACGCCGTCATCCCGGGCCTGGTCGCCGGCGCGGTGGTGCTGCTGATCGCACGGCCGCTGTCGGTGGTGCTGTCGCAGCTGCCGTTCAAGGTGCCATGGCGCGAACAGGTGTTCCTGTCGTGGGCGGGCCTGCGCGGTGCGGTGCCGATCGTGCTGGCGATGATCCCGCTCAGTCACGACGTCCCGGGCGCCCGGCAGCTGGTGGACGCGGTGTTCGTGCTGGTGATCGTGCTGACCCTGGTGCAGGGCACGACGCTGGGTCCGCTGGCGACGCGGCTGCACTTGGCCACGGAGACCGAACCGCAGGAGATCGAAGTCGACGCGGCGCCGCTGGACGAGCTGGACGCCGCGCTGCTTCAGGTGCGGATCCAGCCCGGTTCCCGGTTGCACGGCGTGTATCTGACGGAACTGCGGCTGCCCCCGGGCGCCTCGGTGAGCCTGGTGGTGCGCGCCGGGTCCAGCTTCACCCCGCAGCGCAACACCCGCTTGCAGGAAGGTGACCAGCTGCTGGTGGTCGCCACGGAAGGCGCGCTCGTCGCGGCGGAGCGACGGTTGCGGGCCGTCGATCGTGCGGGCCCGCTGGCCCGCTGGCGCGGCGAAACCGGTCGCTGATAAGGTTTGAACCGATGGTCATGAGTGCCAGCGCGTAGCCCCGGCTTGCTGGCCGGCAACCCTCCAACCGCGGTGGGGTGCCCCGGGTGAGGACCTGGCCCGTCGTGTGGTGCGGCGGGCAAGCGCGGGCCCCTCGCGGGTCCCAGGACCGCCGAGGAGGCGCCATGACACTCGCTCTCGAACCCGTCCAGACTTCCGTTCCCACGACGCTGAACACCCGCGTCCCGCTCGTCACCGGCGAAACCGTGGAGTACGCGAACCTCGATCACGCCGCGAGCGCGCCGTGTCTGGGTGCGGTGCGTGCCGCCGTCGACGAGTTCCTGCCGTGGTACGCGAGCGTGCACCGCGGCGCCGGGTTCGCCTCGCAAGTGTCCACAAAGGTCTATGAGCGCACCCGGGATGTGGTGCGCCGCTTCGTGGACGCCCGTCCCGCCGACACCGTGATCTTCACGCGCAACACCACGGACGCGCTGAACCTGCTGGCGCGCAGCGTGCCGCGGCACACGTCGGTGGTGCTCTTCGACACCGAGCACCACGCGGCGCTGCTGCCGTGGCGTGGCGCGAACGTGCGCCGCATCGAGACGCCCCGCAACCGGCTCGCCGCAGTGTCCGCTGTGGACAGTGCGCTCGCGGACTGCCCGCCGGGACCACGGCTGGTGGTACTGACCGGAGCGTCCAATGTGACCGGGGAACTGCTGCCGGTCGCCGAGATCGCGGCGGTCGCGAGGGAGCACGGCGCGCGGATCGCGCTCGACGCCGCCCAGCTGGCCCCGCATCGGGCGATCTCCTTGCGGCAGCTGGACGTGGACTACGTGGTGCTGTCCGGGCACAAGCTGTACGCCCCGTTCGGTGCGGGCGCGCTGATCGGGCGTTCCGACTGGCTGCGCGCCGCGCCGCCGTATCTCGCGGGCGGCGGGGCGACGAAGCTCGTCACGGCGCACGACGTGGTGTGGAACGCCGGGCCGGAGCGGCATGAAGCCGGTTCGCCCAACACCGTCGGCGTGTACGCGCTGGGCGTGGCCTGCGAGCAGCTGGCGGGGAACTGGGATGCCGTAGTGGCGCACGAACACGAGCTGCTGGCCCAGCTGCGCCGCGGCCTCGCGGACATTCCCGGGTTGTCCGAACTGCGGCTGTTCGACGACGACGGTGACCGCGTCGGCACGATCAGTTTCACCGTCGAGGGGCGTGAACCGGGCTGGGTTGCCGCCGTGCTGTCGGCCGAGTACGGCATCGGGGTCCGTGACGGCGCGTTCTGTGCGCACATCGCGACGTTCCGGCTGACCAGCGGCACGCAGGCACTGCGGGTGAGCCTGGGCCTCGGCACCACGGCCGAGCACATCGACCGGTTTCTGCTGGCACTGCGGCAGATCGTCGCGGACGGCGCACGCTGGACCTACGCGAAGCCCGATGGCAGCTGGGCCCCCGCGCCGGACCCTCGTCCACTGCCGGAATTCCTGGCCTGAGGGCGTCCGGCACAATGGCTTGGTGAGCACCGAACAGGGATCGCAGCCCGACGCGGAGCCGGTGGCACCGCCCCAGCGGCGGGTTGTGCTGCTCGCCTGCGTCGCGGTGGTGGCATTGGCGATCGACATCGTCAGCAAGATCGTGGTCGTGTCCACTTTGGAGGATCACGCGCCGGTGCGGATCCTGGGCGGGATCGTGTACCTGCAACTGATCCGCAACCCTGGTGCGGCCTTCTCCATGGCCACCGGGCTGACGTGGGTGTTCGCACTGGTCGCGATCGCGGTGGCCGGTGCGGTGATCTGGTTCGCCGGGCGGCTGCGCTCGGCCGGCTGGGCGGTCGGGCTCGGGCTGGTGCTGGCCGGCGCGGTGGGCAACCTCATCGACCGCATCTTCCGCGCGCCCGGGCCGCTGCAGGGACACGTCGTGGACTTCATTTCGGTGTTCGGCCCCAACGCCGAGTACTTCCCGGTGTTCAACATCGCCGACTCGTGCATCACCATCGGCGGGGTGCTGATCGTGCTGCTGAGCCTGCTCGGCATCGACTACGACGGCACCCGGCGGGGCCGCAAATGAGCACCCGGATGCTGCCTGTCCCGGACGGGCTCGACGGGATGCGGGTGGACGCCGGGCTGGCGAAACTCCTCGGGCTCTCCCGCACCGCGGTTGCGGAGCTCGCCGAGACCGGGGAGGTGCTGCTCGACGGCAGGCAGGTCGGCAAGTCGGAACGGCTCGCCGCCGGTGGGCTGCTCGAAGTGACGCTGCCGGACCCGGACCGCCCGGCCGAGATCATCGCCGAGCCGGTCCCCGGGTTGCGTGTGGTGCATGACGACGACGACATCGTGGTGGTGTCCAAACCGGTCGGGGTCGCGGTGCACCCGAGCCCGGGCTGGACCGGGCCGACGGTCGTCGGTGGGCTGGCCGCGGCCGGGTTGCGGATTTCGACGTCCGGTGCGGCCGAGCGGCAAGGCGTCGTGCACCGGCTCGACGCGGGCACCACGGGTGTGATGGTGGTGGCGAAAAGTGAGCACGCGTACACGGTGTTGAAACGGGCGTTCAAGGAACGCACGGTAGACAAGGGGTATCACGCCGTGGTGCAGGGCCACCCTGACCCGATGCGCGGCACCATCGACGCACCGATCGACCGGCATCCGCGGCATGACTACAAGTTCGCCGTCGTCGCCGGTGGACGGCCGAGCATCACGCATTACGAGGTGCTGGAGGCGTTCCGCGCGGCGTCGCTCGTCGACGTCAAGCTGGAAACCGGGCGCACGCACCAGATCCGCGTGCACTTCTCGGCGCTGCGTCATCCGTGCGCCGGGGACCTGACCTACGGCGCGGACCCGGTGCTGGCGCGGAAACTCGGGCTCACCCGGCAATGGCTGCACGCCAGGACCCTCGGCTTCGCACACCCGGCGGATGGACGCTGGGTCGAGTTCGAGGCCGAGTACCCGGACGATCTCGCGCATGCGCTGGACGTGCTACGCGCCGAGAGTTAGCCCGCTGACCGCTGAGACTCTCCGTGCCTACGCCTGGTGCCCGTCGTCGCCGGTCGCACGGGACGGCTGATCGCCCCGGGCCCACGACGCCGTCTGCGGCGGACCCCAGGTGCTGATCACCGGATCGACCGGCCGCGGCGGGGGACCGGGCGGGCGCGGCCGGGAACCGGTCAGCGCCGCACGCAGGCCGTTCGGGTCGCTCTCCACACCGACGAGCAGCGGCAGCCCGGTCCCGGACAGTGCGACCAGCCGGTACGCGACCTCGCGCGGGTCCATGCCGACCTTCGCCGCGAGCTCGTGCACCGCGACCTTGCCCACCTCGGCCAGCGCCGCGAGCAGTCGGGCGTCCACGGGATCGGTCACGGGCACGCCGGAAACGCTACCCGTTCACGTCGTGCGGGCGCCGGTTCGACGCGGTCGTCACGCCAAGTTCTAATGTGGCGGGATGACCGAGGTGACCAAGCTGGCCGATGAGTTCGTGGAAGCATTGTTCGACGCCGAGCCACTGTGGCCGGCGGTGCTGGGCATCGAGTCCGATCGCGACAGCGTCGGCGAACTCAGCGAGGTGGCCGAGGCCAAGCACCGCACGGTGCTGCGGGACTTCGTCAGCCGTGCGCTCGCGCTGAAACCCGAGACCAGCGAGGACCGCGCCACCCGCGATGTGCTGGTCAGCCAGGCGAAAAGCTACCTCGACCGGATCAGCTCGCACAGCGCCGAGTACACGATCACGGACATGTTCGTCGCGCCCGCGGCCGGGCTGCTGACCGTGTTGCCGATGGTCGGGATCGGCAACGACGCCCAGGCGGAGCAGCAGCTGCGGCGGCTCGCGTCGATCCCGCGGTATCTCGAGCAGGCCGCCGAACGGCACCGTAGCGGGATCAGCGCGGGGCGGGTGCCGGTCGAACATCTTGTCCGTGCCGCGATCGAGCACCTCGGCCGGTATCTCGCCGACCCGGCCGCTGATCCGCTGCTGCGCCGGCCCATGCCGGACGAGCGGTTCACCGCGCGGCGCGCCGAACTCGTCGAGAACACCGTGCGCCCGGCATTCGCCGCGTACCGGGATGTGCTGGAGAACGAGATCCTGGGGCACGGGCGGACCGTGGACAAGGCCGGCCTGTGCTGGTTGCCCGACGGGGAGCGGATGTACGCCGCGCTGGTGCGGTCGCACACCACGACCGAACGCGCGCCTGATGATCTGCACGAAACCGGGCTGCGGATCATCGACGAGCTGGCCGCCGAGTACGCCGAAGTCGGCTCGCGGGTGTTCGGCACCAGTGCGCTGCCGCAGATCTTCGAGCAGTTGCGCACCGGCAAGTCGTTGCGCTGGAACGACGCCGATGAGCTCCTCGATTCCGCTCGCGCGGCAATCTCTCGCGCGGAAGAAGCTGCCCCGCGGTGGTTCGGGCGGATCCCGCCGCACCCGTGGGTGGTCGAGGCCGTGCCCGCGGCCGAGGCGCCCGGCGCGCCCACCGCGTACTACCTGCAGCCCTCGGTCGACGGTTCGCGGCCGGGCACCTACTTCGCGAACACCCATCAGGTCACCGAGCGGTTCCGGCACACGGCCGAGGTGACCGCGTTCCACGAAGCCATTCCCGGTCACCACTTCCAGCTGTCCACCGCGCTGACGCTGACCGATCTGCCGTTGCTGCGCCGGATCGGCGACTTCAACGCCTATGCCGAAGGCTGGGGTCTCTACACCGAACGGCTCGCGCGGGAAATGGGGCTGTACTCCAGCGATCTCATGCTGCTGGGCATGCTCGCGATGGATTCGCTGCGCGCCGGGCGCCTCGTGGTCGACACCGGGTTGCACGCGAAGGGGTGGAGCCGCGAGCAGAGCGTGGCGTTCCTGCGGGAGCACACGCCGATGCCGCAGGTCGAGATCGACTCGGAGGTCGACCGGTACATCGCCTACCCCGGCCAGGCGCTGTCGTACATGGTGGGACGGCTGGAAATCCTGCGGATCCGGGAAAAGGCGAAGCAGGCGCTCGGTGACCGGTTCGACATCCGCGCTTTCCACGACGTCGTGCTCGGCGGTGGGGCGCTGCCGATGTCGGTGCTGGACGCCGTGGTCACCGAATGGATCGAAGCCGCGTGAGCGAGATCGACGAGATCGCCGACGATTTCGTGCGGATCTGGTTCGACCAGAATCCGCTGGTGCCTTCGCTGCTGGGGTTGCCGGGCGATCACGGGCGGCTGCCCGATTTCAGCGCCGACGCCGAACTGCGGTACCGCGCGACGTTCAGCGAGCTGGCCGACCATGCCGAGAACGCCGCGGGCGACGCGGTCACCCGCGGGGTGGTCGTGCAGCAGGCGCGCGCGGCCGCCGACCGGCTGGCCGCCGCGGAGGTGGAGTTCTCGGTCAGTGACACGCTGGCCGCGCCGGTGCTTTCGCTGCTGGTCGTGCTGCCGATGGTGTCGCTCGACGATGACGAGAAGACCGCGGGGTATCTTTCGCGACTGGCCTCGATTCCGTCCCTTGTGGACACTGTGATCGAGCGGCAAAGCGGTGCCGAACTGCCGGATTTCCTGGTACGGGCCGGGGTTGACTTCCTCGACCGGTACCTCGCCCATCCGGAACGGGATCCGCTGCGTCTCGTGGGACCATCCTTTGTGGACCGTCAGGAGGAGTTGCTCACCGATGTCGTGCGGCCCGCTTTCGCGCGGTACCGGGATTTCCTGAACGACGAGCTGGTGCCGCGGGCACTCGGTCCGCAGCAGCCGGGGCTGTGCTGGCAACCGGACGGGGAGCGGCGGTACGAACGGCTCATCCGGGTGCACACGACCACCGACCACAGTGCACGGGACCTGCACGAGACCGGGCTGCGGATGATCGACGCGCTGGCTGGGGAGTACCGGGAGCTGGGCTCGCGCGTGTTCGGCACCGGCGAGCTGCCGGAGATCTTCGAGCGGCTGCGGACGGACCCGGCCCTGCGCTGGGGCAGTGGTGAAGAGCTGCTCGACGGGGCGCGCTCGGCCATTCGCCGGGCGGAAGCCGTTGCGCCGCAATGGTTCCGCACCATCCCGCCGCAGGCGTGCGAGGTGCGCCCGGTGCCGCCCGGTGAGGCCGAGGGTGGCACGATCGCGTACTACAACCCGCCGGATTTCGCGGGCACCAGGCCGGGGGTGTACTACGCGAACACGGCGCAGGCAGGGGAACGCTTCCGGCATATGAGCGAGGCGATCGCGTTTCACGAAGCCGTGCCAGGGCACCATTTCCAGCTCTGCGGGGCGATGAACCTCGACGAGGTTCCCTTGCTGCGCAAGATCGCCGACATCAATTCCTATGTGGAGGGTTGGGGCCTCTACGCCGAGCGGCTCGCCGACGAGATGGGGCTGTATTCCAGCGACCTGTCGCGGTTCGGCCTGCTGACGCAGGATTCGATGCGGGCAGGCCGGCTTGTGGTCGACACCGGGTTGCACGCGCTGGGGTGGAGCCGGCAGCAGGCGGTGGACTACCTGCGCGAGCACACGCCGATGGCGCCGGTGGAGATCGAGCTGGAGATCGACCGTTACGCGGGGGTTCCCGGGCAGGCGCTGTCGTACATGGTGGGACGGCTGGAGATCCAGCGGGTGCGCGGGGAGGCCGAGCAGACGCTCGGGGCCGCGTTCGACGTCCGGGACTTCCACGATGCGGTGCTCGGGCATGGGATCCTGCCGCTGGCGGTGCTCGACGCGGTGGTGCGGGACTGGGTTGCGTCCGTGCGGTAGGGTGCGAGGTAAGCAAGCGCTCACCCGGGAGGCGGCACAGATGCGCATCGGAACGCACATTTCCTACGCCGGCGGCTTCGCCGAAAGCGTGGCCGACGTGGTCGAGCTGGAGAAGGTGGGGCTGGACATCGTGTCCGTGCCCGAGGCCTACTCGTTCGATGCGGTCAGTCAGCTCGGGTATCTGGCCGCGCGGACGGAGCGGGTCGAGCTTGCCTCGGGCATCTTGCAGCTCTACACCCGCACCCCGACCTTGACGGCGATGACCGCCGCGGGCCTGGACTTCGTGTCGGGCGGGCGGTTCTCGCTGGGCATCGGCGCGTCGGGACCGCAGGTCGTCGAGGGTTTTCACGGAGTGCGCTACGACGCGCCGCTGGGCCGGACCCGGGAGATCGTGGAGATCTGCCGGCAGGTGTGGCGGCGGGAGCGGGTCGTGCACGACGGCAAGCACTACCAGATCCCGTTGCCGGCCGAGAAGGGCACGGGGCTGGGGAAGCCGCTCAAGTTGATCAACCGCCCGGTGCGCGAACGGATCCCGATCATCCTTGCGTCGCTGGGGCCGAAGAATGTCGCGATGACGGCGGAGATCGCCGAGGGCTGGCAGCCGATCTTCTTCCACCCGGAGAAGGCGGCGAGTGTATGGGGCGAGCCGCTGGCCGAAGGCAGGGCGAAGCGCGATCCGTCGCTGGGTGAGCTCGATGTGATGGTCGGTGCGGCCGTCGCGATCGGTGATGACGTCAAGCACATGCTTGACTGGGTGCGACCGATGATCGCCCTGTATGTCGGTGGAATGGGCGCGCGGGACAAGAACTTCTACAACGAGCTGGCGTGCAAGTACGGCTACGAGGCCGAGGCGAAGCAGATCCAGGATCTGTACCTGGATGGGAAGAAGGACGAGGCGGCTGCCGCCGTGCCCACCGAGCTGGTGGAGGCGATTTCGCTGATCGGCCCGGCGAGTTATGTCAAGGAGCGGCTGGCCGCGTTCGCCGAGGCGGGGGTGACGACGTTGAACGCGTCGCTACTCGAGCCGGGCGTGCAGCGGCGGGTCGAGGTCGTGAGCCAGCTGCGGGAGCTGATGGACTGAGGTCAGGCGCGGTCCAGGTAGAGGAACTCGGAGACGCGGACGAGCCCCAGGATTTGGCGTGCCGGGAGCGGCATCACCTGACGCTTCTCGTCGTGCACGACGCGGGGATTGGTCAGTTTCACCAGTTTGCCGCGGGTTTCCAGCTCGCACCCGCCGGCGGCGAGGACATTGCGGACCCAGTCCGCGCCCGCGCCGTAGGTCAAGGCGACGACGTAGCCGGTGGGGGTGCCGAACACGTTGACCGGTGTCCGATACTCGCGGCCGGACTTGCGTCCGCGATGCACGACCTTGCCGAACCCCGGTGCCCAGCCGACGATCTTGCCCGCCACGCGATTGGTGGCGACCCGGTTGAAGCGGGCGAGCCTCTTGGAGAGAACCATGCTGTTCAGGATGCGCCTCTTGCCGCGAGAAATCAACACACGATGAATTAAATGGGCGGGTTTGACGTTCGCGGGAAATGCGGTAAGCCGGTGCCATGACGCAAGAACACGCGAAACACCGGTCCGAGGACGATGACGACCAGAAACTGGGCCCAGACTTCCCACGGTTGCGACACCCGGACCTGGATGTGGACAAAACGGATGAAGTCGAGGACGTACCGAACCGGGAGGACGTGCCTCCGCCCGGGGAACAGGTACCGGAGCCACCGGACTAGCCTCGAGGTCTTCGGCGAGTCCGGACGCCCTGCCCAAGCACGTGCAAGCCGCCGCAGGGCGGTGAAGGCAGGCGAACCCGAACCACCCGGCCCCGCGGATGAGCGGCGGCGGGGCGATTAAGGCCGAGCGTGCCCGACCCACGCACAATCCGCCGCCGTGCAACAAAAGCCGCCGAGGAGACCCAGCGCCCACTCCCACCCCGGACCAACACGAAGCCTCCGCAACGATCGGCGAAGTGGGGCGGGGGGTCCAACGAGGGCGCCCGCGCCCGGTCACCTCCGTGCGAAAGGAACCAGGGCATCGCGCGGAGCGCGACTCAAAAAGAGAGCCTCGCCGACGGGCTGGCTCCGGGATGACGGGCCCAACGGGACGTCACCTTGAGTGGGTGGTCGGGCTTTCAGCCCTTTTCAGGGGTGTGGTAGGGGTTTTGCTGGGCGCAGGCGTTCCGGGTTCCGGCGGGAGGGGGCGCGGCCTGCGGGCTGTTCCGGGGTGGGGCCTGGGGTGATGCTGGGAATGGACAGTGTCACCGGGTTGGTGCCGACGGTGCAGGGCATCCCGTGGTGGGTGAGTTCCACCGGCTTTCCTGACAGTAACCGGTATGTGGCGCGGTCGGCGTATATCTCAACGGAGAACCTGCTGTCCCGCACGCACATCCGAAATTCTAGTCTATCCAATGTGGACGGAATGCGTGGTGCGAAGGTGATCTCGCCGCTGTGATCGCGCATCCCGCCGAAGCCTGCGACGAAACCCAGCCACGCGCCGGCCAGTGACGCCATGTGTAGTCCATTTTGGACATTGTTGTGCACGTCGTGCAGGTCGGTGAGCGCCGCTTCGCCGAGATAGTCGTAGGCCAGTTGCAGGTGACCCACCTCGGCCGCGATCACGGCCTGCGTCGCCGCGGACAGGGACGAGTCGCGGACGGTACGCGCCTCATAGTAGGCGAAGTTCCGCGCCTTCTCCTCCGGGCTGAACGAATCGCCACACAAGTGTAAGGCCAGTACCAGATCGGCCTGTTTCACAACCTGCCGCCGGTACAGATCGAAGTACGGGTAGTGCAACAGTAGCGGATAATCGTCGAGCGGCGTGTGCGCGAAATCCCAGTCCAGGTGTTCGGTGAACCCTTCCGACTGCGGGTGGATGCCTCGCTCCGCGTCGTAAGGAACGTACATCCGGGCCGCGGCGTCGCGCCACCGTTCGATCTCCTGCTCGGTCACCTCCAGTGCGGCGGCGACATCCGGCAACCGGGTGCAGGAAGCGGCGGCTTCGTGCAGGTTCCGCCGCGCCATGAGATTGGTGTAGACATTGTTGTCCGCCACTGCGGAGTACTCGTCCGGCCCGGTCACCCCGTCGATCCGGAACCGGTTATGCGAGTCGAAATGCCCCAATGACATCCACAATCGCGCTGTCTCGGCGAGGATTTCCGTGCCACAAGAGCGTTCGAACTCTTCGTCATCCGTCGCGCCGAGGTACCGGATGACGGCGTCCGCGATATCGGCGCTGACATGGAATGCGGCCGTGCCGGCCGGCCAGTAGGCCGAGCATTCGGCACCGTTGATCGAGCGCCACGGGAAGGCCGCGCCCCGCAGCCCCAGCTGCGCCGCCCGTTCCCGTGCCTTGTCCAAAGTGGAATGCCGCCAGCGTAGTGCGTCCCGTGCGGCTTCGGGCATCGTGTACGTCAGCACCTGCAACACAAAAGACTCGGTGTCCCAGAAAGCGTGCCCGTCGTAACCGGGACCGGTGAGACCCTTGCCCGGGATGGCGCGGCTTTCCCCACGGGCCCCGGCCTGCAGGATGTGGAACAACGCGAACCTCGTCGCCTGTTGCAGTTCCGGGTCCCCGTCGACCTGGATGTCCGCGGTGGCCCAGAAATCGTCGAGGAACGCCTTCTGCTCGGCCAGTAACCCGTCCCATCCGGTCTGCACCGCCCCCGCGAGCGCGGCGTCGACCTGCGCCCGCAGCGCCGGAATCGACCGTTGCGCGGACCACCCGTAGGCGAGGAATTTCGTGAGCTGTAGGCGCTTTCCGTGCGGCACGTCCACGGCGACCGTCAGGCGCGCCAGGTCATCTTCCACGGCGATCGTGGTGCGCAGCCCGTCCGGCGATTCGATCAGGTGGTCCATACCAGCGGCCATCCGCAGCCCGGACCGTCGCGTCTGGTGCACCAGCACGGCGCGGTAGTCCTCGGCGAAGGAGAACTCGCTGGCCAGCGGACTCTGCAACGCGGCGGCCACCCGTGGGTCGCTCGTGTCCGACACGATGGGCTCGTTCGCGAGCAGGTCCGACTGCAACACCAGTTGCGTGTCACCGTCGAGCGGTTCGACCTCGTACCTGATCGCCACCACGGCGCGCTGCGTGAACGAAACGAGGCGCTGTGTGCGCACCAGCACGCGACGGCCGGTGGGGGAGACCCATTCGGTATTGCGGGTGAGCGTGCCGGTGCGGAAATCGAGGGTGCGATCGTGTGCCGTGGCGGTGCCGTACCGCATGTCGAACGGCTCGTCTTCGACCAGGAGCCGGATGATCTTGCCGTCGGTCACGTTCACCACGGTCTGGCCCGCTTCGGGATACCCGTAACCCGCCTCGGCATAGGGCAGTTCGTGTTCCTCGTAGAAGCCGTTGAGGTAGGTCCCCGGCAGCCCGCGCGGTTCGCCTTCCTCCAGCGTGCCGCGGATCCCGATGTGCCCATTGCCCAGTGCGAACGTGGATTCGGTGCGCCGCAACTGATCGACGGCGAGCCCGCGCCAGCGCAGGCGCCATGGGTCCGTTTCGTACCCCCGGGTTTGGTCGCTCATGCCTTGGCCCCCAACAGGTCCGCGAGGTCGTCCACCACGACGTCGGCGCCGTGCGCTCGCAGTTCGTCCGCCTGGTCGGCGCGGTTCACCCCTACCACGTAACCGAAACTACCGGCTCGGCCGGCTTCGACGCCCGCCAAAGCGTCCTCGAACACAGCGGCCCGTGCGGGCTCGACACCCAATGCCTTGGCGCCGGCGAGAAAAGAGTCCGGTGCGGGCTTGCCGCGCAGGCCGTCGCGCCGGATCACCAAGCCGTCGATACGGGCCCGGACGAACCGGGTCAGGTTCGCTGCCTCCAGTACCGCGGCGCCGTTCGCGGATGACGTGACGACCGCGATCGCGATGCCCGCCTTCTCGGCTTCTTCGAGGTATCGCACGGAACCCGGGTACGGATCCACCCCGCGCTCGTCGATGATGTGCAGCACCAGTGCGTTCTTCCGGTTCCCGACACCGTTGACCGTGGCCCGGCCCGGCGGGTCGTCCGGATCGCCTTCCGGCAGGGTGATGCCGCGCGAGGCGAGGAACTCCCGCACGCCGTCGGCACGCGGGCGGCCGTCCACATGCTGGATGTAGTCGGCATCGGTGAAAGGCCGGAAACCGTCCCCGTCGCGCTCGCGCAGAAAGGCGTCGAACGTCTGTTTCCATGCTTCCCGGTGCAGCGCGGCGGTACCGGTCAGCACACCGTCGAGGTCGAACAGGCACGCGGAGATGCCTTCGGGTAGCCCGATCATGCTTCGCACCGTACCCGCCGTGGCACGCTACGGCACCGTGCCGGGATGTGGCCTTACGTGGTGGATCAGTTCGTGCACGGTGGCGTCGGCGAGCCGGTAACGCACGATGCGGCCGGTGCGATGCCCGGTCACCAGCCCGTGCGCGCGCAGCAGCCGCAGCGCCTGTGACACGGCGGTGTCGGTCATCCCGGCCACCGCCGCGAGATCGGTCACCGCGATCTCACCCGCGTAATGGATGCACACCAGCAGTGTCAGCCGGGACGGGTCGGCCAGCACCGAGAACCGTTCCGCCCACTGCTGTACGACCGCCCGGTCACCGAGGCCGTCGAGCGCGGCCGCGACCGCACCCGGGTCGATCACCCGCTGTTCCGGCTCGTCAGGCATACCTCATGATCTCATCACCGTGTTTGCCCGCTGCGGTCGCCTGACCTGGTGAACCGCGCCGCCTGAGCTGGCCTGGCGAGGGGCGGGCCGGGCAGGCTGCCTCATGTGGACGAGGGACGACGCCTCCGCATTTTCCTGAGCCGTTGCGAGGAACATCACGTGGACGAACAGGACGCGGCGCGTGCGCTGGCCGCCGCCCGGTTCGACGTCCGCACCGGCCGGGTCGCCGGCCGCGACCCGTTCCGGCTGGCCTGGCGGCGGCTGCGCCAGGCGCAGGCGCGACCGTCCACTTGACGTCCGAAGTGGACGGTCGGGCCGGCACGGTCGGCGGCCACCCGCCGTGGTTTTCTATGGGGCATGACGGCACAGATACTGGACGGTCGTGCGGTGGCCGCGAAGCTGCTCGATGCGGTGCGCGCGGAAGTCGCCGGACTCGGGCGGAAGCCGGTGCTCGCCACGATTCTCGTCGGCGACGATCCGGCCTCGCACACGTATGTCCGGATGAAGGCCAACCGGTGCGCGAAAGTCGGCATGGAGTCCCGGCGGATCGAACTCGGCGCGGACACCACCACCGGTGAGCTGGTGGCACGAATCCGGGACCTGTCCGAGGATCCGGACGTGGACGGCATCCTGCTGCAGCATCCCGTGCCGGGCCAGATCGACGAACGCGCCGCCTTCGAGGCGATCGACCCGGCGAAGGACGTCGACGGGGTGACCCGGACGTCGTTCGCGAAGATGGCGTTCGAGGAGGGCGGTTTCGCCTCCGCCACTCCCGGCGGAATCATGGCGCTGCTGGACGCCTACGAGATTCCGTTGTCCGGCAAGCATGCGGTGGTGGTGGGCCGAAGCCCGATCCTCGGCAAACCGGCCGGAATGCTGTTGCTGGCCCGGAACGCGACGGTCACCTACTGTCATTCCCGGACCACGAACCTGGCCGCCATGGTGTCCGAAGCGGACGTGCTTGTTGCCGCGGTCGGCCGGCCCGGTCTGGTCCGCGGTGACTGGATCAAGCCCGGCGCGGTGGTCGTCGACGCCGGTTACGCCGACAACAAGGGTGACGTGGAGTACGAGGCCGCCGCGGACCGCGCGTCGTACATCACCCCCGTACCTGGCGGGGTCGGCCCGATGACCATCGCCGTCCTGCTTGCCCAGACTGTGCGCGCGGCGCGGGAGAACCGACCGTGAGCCTTGGGGTGTCGACGCTGCCCTGGTGGCCGCTTCACGAAGACTGCGAACCGTGATTCCGGAACTGTTGTCCCTCATCGGGATCGCTGCTTTCGCCGTGTCCGGTGCGGTCGTCGGCGTGCGGCGGCGGCTGGATCTACTGGGTGTGGTGGTGGTCGGGCTGGCCACCGGAACCGGCGGTGGTGTGCTGCGTGACCTGGCGCTGAACGTGTCCCCGCCGGCGGCGTTCACGCACTGGCCGACCCTCGCCGTCGCCGTGGGCGCGTCACTCGGGGTTTTCGTGCTGCACGGGCGGTTGTCGCGTTTGCGGCGGCTGGAGTTGGTGTTCGACGCGTTCGGGATGGGCCTGTTTGCCGCCACCGGCGCGAGTTACGCGCTGGACCGGGCGGCGGGCCCGATGGCGGCGGTGCTGATCGGAACCCTCACGGCGGTTGGCGGTGGGGTCATCCGGGACGTGCTGGTCAACGAGATCCCGATCGTGCTGCGCCGCGAGCTCTACGCGATCTCGGCACTGGCCGGGGCGGTCCTGACTGTCGCACTGGTCGCGGCGACGGGGTCGCTGCCGTTGTCCACCGTCGCCGGAGTAATACTCGCGGTCGGCCTCCGGCTGATCTCCCTCTGGCGCGGCTGGCACCTACCCGCCCCCAAGAACCGGTAGCACCAAAGCAAAACCACTCAACTCGACCACCTCGACAAGCGAGTGGGAGTGGGCAGTCGGTCCATTATGGACTCAGTCTTCAGTCCTCCGTGCGCATCGCGACTACCGGGGTGGGGCGCATCGTGATCCGGGTTGCGATGGCTATGGAGCCCCAGCCGAAGGCGACCGCGGCGGCCACGATTCCCAGGTAGGCCAATGCGGGCACCGTCGGGATCGCGGACCCGGTCAGGCTCAGGCTGATGCCGATCAGTGGGGGGAGCGCGGCCACTGAACCGAGCACGACCGCGGCCACGACGATAACCGTTGCCTCGCCGCGCATCATTCCGCGTACCTGCCGCGGTTTCGCCCCGACCAACCGTAACAACGCGAACTCCCGGACCCGCGCCGCCGTCGCCAGCACCAGGATGTTCACCACCGCGATCGCGAGGAACGCGATCAGCACCAAATTCAACAGCAGCGAAACCGAGGATTCCACAGTGGACGAACCGCCGGTGAACGAAACCCCGTCTGTCAGCTGGATTTCCGGATGCGCGGCGAGCAAGTTCCGTAACGCGGCGGAATCAGTGCCGGCCAGGAGAATCGCGTCGTCGAGGCGGCTGGTGGTGTGGGCGACGACCACGTCGTTCGGCAAGGTCACGTCGCCGAATCCGAGCCCTTTTTCGTACACCGCAACGACACGCGCGGTGTACGGTGTGCCGTCCCCCAGTCGCAGCGCGAGCGTGGAACCGACGTCGACGCCGAACGTGCCGGCCGCGGTTTCGCTGACCGCGACGGTATTCCCCGTCAGACCCCCGAGGTTACCCCGCTGGACACCCAGGTCCATGACCGAGCCGAGCCCGGCGGTGGTGATGCCTTGCGCCGCATAGGATTCCGTCATGGTGTCACCCAGCTCCCGGTAACTGGCCAGCACCGACGTCCGCGCCACCGGAACCGCCGCGGTGATGCCGGGTACCTGCCGCACCGCGTCGGCCACCGGCGGCGCGATGCCGTCCCGGGCGACGAGCACGTGATCGGCGCGCACACCGTCCGCCACCTGGCGCTCGGCGGCCGTGCTGGTGGTGGTGACCGTGAAGATCTGCACCGCGGCCAGTGCCACCCCCATGATCAGCGGCGTAGCGGCCGAGCTGAGCCGGCGAGACCGGGCACGGGCACTGGTACTGGCCAGAAATCCCGCGACCGTGCGGCTCATGCCCAGCCTGCCGAACACACCGGCGGTCGCGGTGAACAACCGCGGTCCGAGTAGCGCCACTGCGACCACCAGTAGCAGCGCGGAGGTCGCCGCGCTCCCGGCCGCCGCCGTGCCGTCGAGTGCCAGCGGCAACGCCACCCCGTTCACAACCCCGGCGAGTGCCAGCACCCACCCGATGAGCAGCCGCGTCCGACCCAGTTTCGGCGGTTCGACGGCGGCCTCGCCCAGCGCCGCCACCGGGTTGATCCGCGTGGCCCGCCTTGCCGCGATCAGCCCGGCCACCACCGCCGCGAGCACGCACGCCACGACGGCAGCGAGCGCCGGGAGCGGTCCCACGACGAAGCGGAACCCAGCGGGGAGCGCACCGAAGCGGGCCAGTTCCGTACGCAGCAAGAAACTCAGCCCGATCCCGGGCACCGTGCCCAGCGCCGCCGCGACCGAGCCGAGCAGCAGTGTCTCGGTGGTGATGAGCCGCCGGACCTGCCGCGGGGTGGCCGCGATCGCCCGCAGCAGCGCGAACTCGCGGCGCCGCTGCTGGATCGACAACCCCAGCGTGCTGGCCACGACCAGCACCACGATCATCAGCATGGTCCCGCCGAAGGAGCCCGCGATCAGCATCAGGAACGACCGTGCGGACCCGATGTCGAGGAACTCCGCATCGGCGCGGTCGGCACCCACCGCGGTGGTGACACCGGGGACGTCGTGCCCGATCCGGGCCGCGAGTGCCGTGGCATCCGCCCCCGGATCGGCCAGCACCGCGACCGCGTCCACCTGGTCCGGGCGGCCGGACAGCACGCGCGCCTGCGCGTCGGTGAGGAATGCCGAATCCTGGGCGGGCGCGGTGATCCCCACGACGCGATAGCCGCTCGCCACCGCACCGACCGACAGGTCGACCGTGTCACCCGTGCGCACGCCCGACCGCGCGGCCAGCGCGCCGTCGAGGGCCACCTCGTCGGGCGCCTCCGGAGCGCGGCCGCCGGCGAGGGGAACCGGCCCGAGCCGCGTGGCCGACCAGCCATGCGCGACCAGTGGGACATCGCCACCCGGTCGCCGCAACCCG
The DNA here is from genome assembly GCF_009707865.1 of Amycolatopsis pithecellobii. Lineage (GTDB taxonomy): Bacteria > Actinomycetota > Actinomycetes > Mycobacteriales > Pseudonocardiaceae > Amycolatopsis_E > Amycolatopsis_E pithecellobii. The sequence goes on along the minus strand of NZ_WMBA01000045.1, from coordinate 48,612 downwards.
GCGTGCACGCTCACATCGCCTACGGCCGCACGTACTCCGGGCACGCGCGCGATGTCGTCGGCCCGAGCCGCCGGAAGCGTGACCCGCTCCGCGAAGCGCTGATCCAGGTCGTCGGTGACGGGCAGGGTCTGGGGTCCGGTGACCACGACCGGCGCCGCGGCATAGCGCTGCGGCGCGATCCCGCCACGCGCACCGGAATCGAGGAGGATTCCGCTCGCCGTGACGAGCGCGGAACCGCAGAACACGGCGACGAACGCGGCGGCCAGCGCGCCCCGCCGGGCCCGGATTGTCTGCCAAGCAAGGGAAAACACGGCGCTCACCACTCCCCGAGGTGCGTCATGCGCTCCGCGATCCGCTCCGGCGCGGCCCCTGCCAGCTCGCCCGCGATGCGGCCGTCGGCCAGGAACACCACCGAGTCCGCATAGGACGCCGCAACCGGGTCGTGCGTCACCATCAGCGCCGTCTGCCCCCACCGGTCCACCGCCTGCCGCAACGTTCCCAGCACCTGCCGGGCGGTGCGGGTGTCCAGCGCGCCGGTCGGCTCGTCCAGGAACATCACGTCGGGCCGGGTGATCAGCGCCCTGGCGATCGCAACCCGTTGCCGCTGCCCGCCGGACAGCTTGCTGGGGCGCCGGTCCAGCGGCACGTCCAGCTCGACCGAGCGCACCACTTCGGCGAGAAGGCCCGGCTCGACGGGCCGGTTGTCCAGCCGCAGCGGCAGCACGATGTTCTGCTCGACGGTGACCGCGTCGAGCAGGTTGTAGGCCTGGAACACGAACCCGGTCCGCCGCCTGCGCAACTCGGTCAGCTCGGTCTCCCGGAGGCCGGTGAGTTCCTGCTCGCCGAGCAGCACCCGGCCCGAGGTCGGTTGGTCCAGACCAGCGGCGCAATGCAGGAACGTGCTCTTGCCTGAGCCCGACGGCCCCATCACCGCGGTGAAACTGCCGCGCCGCAAGGCAATCGTCACGTTGTCCAGCGCGCGCACCGCCGTGTCCCCGCTGCCGTAGGTCTTGCTGACCGACAGCAGCCGTACCGCGTGGGTACGCTCGCCCGTCACCGTCGTCATCGCTGTTTCCTTCCCGTTTTTCCAGCGATGTCGACGTTATGGGCGTGGCGGGCGCGGCACATTGCCGCCAGATACCCGATCCGGGGTACAGCCAGCTATACCCCCGGGGCATCGGTCAGGCGGCGGCCGTTCGCGCCGCGGGCGGCAGGAGCGACTCGTCGGCCGCGGGCCACGCCAGCGGGTCCGGGCCGAGCGCGACCAGCTGCGCCACCTGCTCGGCACACCAGGGGGAGACGGCTCGCCTTCCGTCGAGTACCTCCCCCGCGAAACCCGCCCAGTCCACCCACTCGTAACTGTCCACTTCGGACGGATCAGGGACCGGGTCGGTGCCCGTGCGGGCGCGGAACACCGGGCACATCTCGTTTTCGACGATGCCGCCCATGACCGCGCGGTAGCGGAAGCGCGGCAGGACCAGCGTGACGTCGGTGACCTCCACGCCGAGCTCCTGCCCGGTCCGGCGCCCGACGCTGGCCGCGATGTCCTCGCCCGGTGCCGGATGACCGCAGCAGCTGTTGGTGAGCAGGCCGGGGAAGGTCTTCTTGGTGCGCGCGCGGGTGGTCAGCAGGAGGCGGCCGTCCGGACCGAAGAGGTAGCAGGAGAAGGCCAGATGCAGTGGGGTGTCGTGATGATGAACCTCCGCCTTGTCCAGCACGCCATTCGCTTCCCCTGACTCGCTCAGCAGCACGACCTGTTCCATGCGACCGATCGTAGGTTGTGGCCCCGTGGCGGGCCGAGCGATTCCCGTAGACATCCCGTAATGGCCGAACGGTGTCGCGCGGGCCACACTGAACTCATGGACACACCTGCCAAACGGCGGACCGAGCTGAACCCGGCCCGCGTGCTCGGCCTGGCCGCGGTGGCGGCGGGCATCCTCGCGGCGGCGGTGAATGCCGACGCCTGGTGGTTCCTGCTCGGGACCATCGCGTTCGTCTTCCTCTTCGTCGCCGGCGAGGGGCAGTGACGGGTCTCGCCTTCCCGGCGCGGCACCGGGCGCGATGACGGCTGCCCGGCGATTGCCCTTGTACGGGGCAGGCTTCGTCACGGCCTTCGGCGCGCACAGCATCGCCGCCGGACTCGGCGGGTACGTCGGTGGTCACGCGTCGTTGCTCACGTTGGGCCTGTTGCTGGCCGTCTACGACGGTGCCGAAGTGGTGCTCAAACCCGTGTTCGGCTCGCTCGCCGACCGCATCGGGCCCAAACCCGTGCTCCTGGGCGGGCTGTTCGCGTTTTCCCTGGCGTCGGGCGCTTTCGTGCTCGCCGGCGACCCGGCGATGACGGGACTGGTGCGGCTGGGCCAGGGCGCCGCCGCGTCGGCGTTCTCCCCGGCGGCGGGTGCGCTGGTGGCCAGATTGTCCCCCCAACGCGGGCACGGTAGGGCGTTCGGTGGCTACGGGGCGTGGAAAAGCCTCGGGTACACACTCGGCCCGCTGCTGGGCGGGGTCTTCATCGTGGCGGGCGGATTCGCCCTGCTGTTCGGGATTCTCGCCGGGCTCGCGCTCGCCGTCGCGGTCTGGGCGGCGCTGGCCGTGCCCGGCGTCCCGCCGTTGCCACGAACCCGGCAGACCGTCCTCGACCTCGTGCGGCGCCTGCGCAATCCCGGGTTTCTGCACCCGACCATCGCGCTGGCCGGCACCACTGGCGCACTCGCCGTCGGGGTGGGTTTTCTTCCGGTGACCGGTGCGGCGGCCGGGCTCGGCCCGATCACGACCGGCGCCGCGGTGTCGGCGCTGGCCTTGTCCTCGGCGCTCGTGCAGCCGTTGGCCGGGCGCGCGCGGGACGCCAGCCGCCTCGCCGACCGCCCCGGCATGGCGGCCGGGCTCGGCGTGACCGGCGCCGGACTGGTGGTGGCGGCACTCGCGCCGGGGGTCGTGGGATTGATCGCCGCTGCGGTCACTATCGGCGCCGGGATCGGCCTTGCCACCCCGCTTTGTTTCGCGCACCTGGCCACGGTCACCCCGCAGGAGCGGCTGGGGCAGACGATGGGCGCGGCCGAGGTCGGGCGCGAACTGGGTGACTCCGGCGGGCCGCTGCTCGTCGGTGCGATCGCCAGCGCGGCGACGCTCGGCGCCGGATACTGGGGCCTCGCCGCCGTGCTGGTCGTCGCCGGACTGACCATGGCGTGGGCGAAATAACATGCTCAAGCATTAATTGCTAATGCATAATAAAACGCGCATGCGCGCTGCGGGAAGGCCATTTCGTGCCTGGGTGGGCCGGCCGGCGCATCGAAACGGAGGTTTCCCTGATGGCGCCAGCCGAACCGGCCAGGGCCGGGCGGACCGTGGCGGTACTGGCGTTCTCCGGGATCGTGGTCTCGCTCATGCAGACCCTGGTGATCCCCCTCATTCCTGAGCTGCCTTCGCTGCTGCACGCCTCGGCGTCCAACGCCACCTGGGCGATCACCGCGACGCTGCTGGCCGGCGCGGTCGCGACCCCGGTCATCGGCCGGCTCGGCGACATGTTCGGCAAGCGCCGCATGTTGCTGATCAGCCTGGCGCTCCTGGTCATCGGATCGGTGGTCGCCGCGCTCGCCGGGGCGCTGGTGCCCATGGTGATCGGCCGCGCGCTGCAGGGTTTCGCCGCCGGGGTGATCCCGCTGGGCATCAGCATCATGCGGGACGAGCTGCCCGCCGAGCGGCTTGGCTCCGCGACGGCACTGATGAGCGCGTCGCTCGGGGTCGGCGGTGCGCTAGGCCTGCCCGCGGCGGCGTTCCTGGCCGACCGCGCCAGCTGGCACGCGCTGTTCTGGACCGCCGCCGCGGCCGGCGCGATCGCCACCGCGCTCGTGGTGACGATGGTGCCCGAATCCGCGGTCCGCTCGCCGGGCCGCTTCGACTTCGTCGGCGCGGTGGGCCTGTCGATCGGGTTGCTGTGCCTGCTGCTGGGCATCTCCAAGGGTGGTGACTGGGGCTGGGGGAGCGCGCTCACCATGGGCACGTTCACGGCGGCGGTCGTCGTGCTGCTGCTGTGGGGCTGGTGGGAACTGCGGATCCGGGAACCATTGCTGGATCTGCGCACGACGGCCCGCCGTCAGGTGCTGCTGACCAACATCACTTCGATCGTGTTCGGGCTCTCCATCTTCGGAGTCTGGCTGGTGGAGCCCCAACTGCTGCAGCTGCCGGCGGCGACCGGTTACGGGCTCGGCGCGGACATGCTGACCGCCGGCCTGGTCACCGCGCCGGCCGGGCTGGTGATGATGGCGATGGCACCGGTGTCCGCGCGGATCTCGAGCGCATGGGGCCCGAAACTCACCCTGATGCTCGGCGCCATCATCGTCGCCCTGGGCTACGGGCTCGGCGTGGTGCTGATGTCCCAGCTGTGGGAGCTCGCGCTCGTCGCGGCGGTGATCGGTGCGGGCATCGGCCTCGCCTACGGCACGCTGCCGGCGCTGATCATGGCGGCGGTGCCGGTGTCCGAGACCGCCGCCGCGAACAGCGTGAACACGCTGATGCGCTCGATCGGCACATCGAGTGCGAGCGCGATCGCCGGCGTCGTGCTGTCCCAGCTGACGATCAGCCTGGACGGACAGATCTTGCCGGCGCAGAGCGCTTTCCGGGTGGTGCTGGGCATCGGCGCGGCCGCGGCGCTCGTCGCGCTCCTGATCGCGGCGTTCCTGCCCGGCCGCCGGACGGCGGCCACCGCGGAGAAGCCCGCGGTCGCCGGCTTCTCCGCGGTGGCGGACCCCCGGCCTGCCCCCGCCTTGGCTACTTGCTCGCCACCCGCCGGTACTGTGCCGTCGCAAGCGGCGCGAAGATTGCGATGATCGCCACGCAGCACAGCACCGCGTAGAGGGCGGCGTGCTGGGCCGGCCAGCCCACCGGTGGCGGCCCGACCTCGTTGCCGAACAGCTGCCGGGTCGCGTTGACCACCGCGGTGAACGGGTTCCATTCGGCGAACGCGCGCAGCGGCCCTGGCAGCGTGGCGAGCGGGACGAACGCCGAGGAGATGAAGCTGAGCGGGAACATCCAGATGAGCCCCGCGCTCTGCGCCACCTCGACACTGCGCGCGGCGAGCCCGATCAGCGCACCGACCCACGACAGCGCCCACGCGAACATCAGCATCACCAGATAACCCAGCACCGCGTCGACGAAACTGCCGCGGATCCGCCACCCGATGGCGAGCCCGCACGCCGACATCACGATCAGCGCGACGATGCTCACCACGAGATCGGACGTGGTCCGGCCGAACACCACCGCGAGCCGGGACATCGGCAGCGAGCGGAACCGGTCGATGATCCCCTTCTGCAGGTCGTTCGCGAACCCGATCACGGGTGAACGCCGAGTTGAACGCGACCGTCTGCGCGAAGATCCCGGCGATCAGGAACTCCCGGTATGCCGCGCCGCCCGCGTTCCCGCCGATCGCGTTGCCGAAGACGTAGGCGAACAGCAGCACGAACATGATCGGCTGCAGGGTGGCGGCCATCAGCCAGTCCGGGTTGCGCCGCACGTTCATCAGGTTGCGCCAGGTGATGACGCCGCCGTCGGAAAAGCCCTTCGCGATCGCGTTCATTTCGCCGCCCCCTCGGTTTCCGTCGCGCCGTGCCCGGTCAGGGACAGGAACACGTCGTCCAGCGTGGGTCTGTGCAGCCCGACGTCCTGCACCGTGACGTGCTCCGCGTCGAGCCTGCGCAACGCCTCGATCAGCGCCTTCGGGCCGGTGTCGACGAGAATCCCGGCGCGCCTGGTGTGCTCGTCCCCGGTCGGCTCGCTGGACCCGACCTCGCGCAGCACCCGCAGGGTGACCGGCAGGTCGTGCGCCGAGGCGACGACCAGTTCGAGCCGCTCACCCCCGGTCTGGGCCTTGAGCTCGTCGGCCGTGCCGCGCGCGATCACCCGGCCCTTGTCGATCACCACGATGGTGTCCGCGAGCTGGTCGGCCTCCTCGAGGTACTGGGTCGTCAGCAGCACCGCCGCGCCGTCCTGGGCCAGTTCCTTGATGACGGCCCAGGTGTCGAGGCGCCCGGCCGGGTCGAGGCCGGTGGTCGGCTCGTCGAGGACGACCACGGCGGGCTCGCCGACGAGCGCACCGGCGAGGTCGAGGCGCCGGCGCATCCCGCCGGAATATCCCTTCGCCGGCCGGTCGGCGGCTTCTTCGAGCTGGAACCGGGCCAGCAGCTCCCGGGCCCGCGCCCGTGCGGCGGCCCGGCGCCGCCCGTACAGCCGGCCGACCATGTACAGGTTTTCGTAGCCCGTGAGGTTTTCGTCGACCGCCGCGTACTGGCCCGACAGTCCGATCTCACGGCGGACGGCGTCCCGGTCGGTGAGCACGTTGTGCCCCGCGACCCAGGCTTCCCCTGAATCCGGGCGCAGTAGCGTGGTCAAAATGCGCACGGTGGTGGTTTTGCCGGCGCCATTCGGACCGAGCAGGCCCAGCACATGCCCCGCCGGGATGTCCAGATCCACCCCGTCCAGCGCCCGTGTCTGCCCGTACGTCTTGACCAGTGCCCGCGCCCGGACGGCGGTATCCGGTTGCGACATTCTTCCCCCTGTCCTTCGGTGTCCGACCAACATAGGAGGAGGCACCGACAAAAACGTCAGGGTTTTTCCCTGGACTCCGGTGCCGCGACGCGAGGGTGAGCTGAGCCGCTAACCACTCGTTCGGAGTATGGCCCTCACCCACGGCTTCGATCGCCTGCTCGCTTCCGCGGTTTTCTCACTTTCCGTGACCGGATGCGAGACGCTTTTCGCGGTCTCATAGCTCCTTGGAGGAAAGGGTGCACGTGGTTTTCTACCTGGAATGCACGTGCACGTGGCACGTGCATTCACCCGTGCAGTAGGCAGTGGTAGCTTGCTGGCTGCAATATGCACGTGCATCCCCGCGGGCACAAAGGACGGCGAATTCGACCATGAGCGCCACGGAAGACACTGATTCGGTTGAAGCACGGCTGACCGACCTCATCGACCGGGGGTACCGCTTCATCCATCCCCGTGATCAGGACGGCACGGTCGTCGCCGTCGTCGGGGTCCGCCCGCACGGCACCGTCGTCGACATTCTGCGCCTCGAGGGCGAGGACGAGGCGACCGCCCTCCGGGTGCCCGCCGACGAGCAGGATCCGCTGACCCCAAGCCAGACGCTCTGGCGCTGCCACGGTGCCGCGGGTCAGGTGCTCGACGAGCTGCTCGCGCTTCCCGACGATTCCCGGACGATCTCGACCGTCACGTCCGGAAGGGGTTCCACTCGCCGCGTCCATGCTTGAGGATGGCGCGGTGACCAGTCTGGATGATCTCTCGCTGCGATGTCGGGCCGCGGGCGGTGAACCGGATCTGGCGGCGTCGCTGGCGGCCGCGCAGGCCGGCGACGAAAACGCGTTCCGCGTGCTCTATCGCGCACTCCAGCCCGGCATGTTGCGTTATCTGCGGGTCCTGGTCGGTGAGGATGCCGAAGACGTCGCGTCCGAGGCGTGGTTGCAGATCGCCAACGGCCTGTCCGGTTTCCGTGGCGACATCGACGGATTCCGCGGCTGGACCGCGACGATCGCCCGCAACCGGGCGCTGGATCAGCTGCGCAGCCGGCGTCGCCGCCCGCTGACCACGGACGCCGAACTGCTGGTCGAGTTCCCCGCACGCGACAACACCGCCGACTCGGCCGTGGACACCCTGTCCACCGACGCGGCGCTCGCCCTGATCGCGAAACTGCCGCCGGACCAGGCGGAAGCCGTGCTGCTGCGGGCCGTCGTCGGGCTGGACGCGGCCGGGGCCGCGAAGGTGCTCGGCAAGCGCTCCGGCGCGGTGCGCACCGCGGCCTACCGGGGGCTGCGCAAGCTGGCTGAGCACTTGGAACAGGCGGGTGTGACAGATCCGGGCGCCCTGACGCTGAATGAAATGAGATGAGCACACACCGAGCCCGTTCTGTCGACCGGTTCACCGCGGAGCAGCTGCTTCGCGGTGAACCGGTCGTCGGCAGGGGGCCGGACGCCGTGAGGGAATTACTGTCGGCCGCGGCCGCGCCCGCGACCGAGGCGGAGCTTGCAGGGGAGCCCGCCGCCCTCGCGGCGTTTCGGAGCGCGCAGCCCTTCCCGGCCACGCGGCCACGGAGGGGCTCGATCATCGGTTCGCTCACGGCGAAGGTCGCGGCCGCGGCCGTGGGCGCCGTGGCGGTGGGAGGGGTCGCTTTCGCGGCCGCGTCCGGCACCCTGCCCGCGAACCCGGGTGGTCCGGCTCCGGTGCCTGCGCCGTCCGTGGGGCGGACCAGCGACACGGTGCGCATCCCGGCACCGCCACCGCCGGTTCCGCATTCCGTTGCCGGGCAAGCGGAAAGCCCGGGCAGCAGCCCGGCGAGTCGCGCCAGCACGACCGGCGCGACCACCGCAGCACCGCCCCCGCCGGTCACCAGCCACCCCGGCGGTCAGGGCAATCAGGGCAAGGGCACCCCGTCCGCGAAACCCGTGGAGAAGGGGCCGACGAAAACCCATCCGGTGACACCGTCGAAAGGCAAGCCCGACGGTTGATCCCCCTAGCGGCGGCGGTTTCCTACGCCCTCTTCTTCCGAAGGGAATCGCCGCTTACGGACGAGCGGCGGGCACCGCCCCCCAGGCCCGCCGCTCGTCCTCCTTTCCCCGCCATGATCGTTGGAGACGCGATGGTCAACTCCTGCCCGCACACGATCACCGCCGCCAGCTACCTGCTCGGTGTGCTGGCCGCGAGCGAGCGCGACGAATTTCGCCGCCATGCCGCCGGCTGCGCCCCCTGCCGACGCGAGCTCGCCGAGCTGCGGCCGGTCACCTACGCGCTCGCGTCGGTCAGAGCGCGGGCGCGGGCGTGAGCCGGCCGCCGCGGGGTCAGTCGCCGGTGGGTCGTTCGTCGCGCAGTGAACGGCGGATTTCGGCGAGCTTGTCCTTCGCGGCGCGGTGGCGCTCGGCGATCTGCTCGTCAACGGACGCGGTGTCACCGGACAGCTCGGTCATGCCATCGGCGACCGCGGAACGGTGCTCGATCTTGTCACGGACATAGTCGAAGGTCGGCACCCCGCCTTCGGTGTAGTCGCCTTCCGGTTCGGTCATGCCCCCAGTCTGCCACCGGCCGCGCCGGCAGGCGCTAGGTCCGGGCCAGATCGTCGGCAACACCCAGTTCGGCGAGCAGGGTTTCGCGCAGCACCGGGAACTCCGGTGACTTGCGGTCCCGCGGGCCGTCGAAGCCGATCCGGTGTTGCGCGGCGAGGTGGCCGTCGCGCATCGCGACCACGCGGTCCGCGAGGAGGATGGCCTCGTCGACATCGTGGGTGACCAGCAGGACCGCGGGACGGTGCCGGGTGACCAGATCGCGGACCAGCGCATGCATCTTGATCCGGGTGAGCGCGTCGAGCGCCGCGAACGGCTCGTCCAGCAGCAGCAACCGCGGCTCGCGCACGAGCGCGCGGGCGAGCGCGACCCGCTGCGCCTCACCGCCGGACAATGTCGCGGGCCAGGCTTCGGCGTGGCCGTCGAGGCCGACCTCCGCCAGCGCGCGCAGGGCGGCCGCGCGTGCGTTGCCGCCGAGGCCGACCGAGACGTTGCGCCAGACCCGGCGCCACGGCAGCAGCCGGTGTTCCTGGAAGACGACCATCTTGGCGTCCGGCGCGGTGATCCGGCCGTCATCGGATTGGTCCAGACCGGCGAGCAGGCGCAGCAATGTCGTCTTGCCGCAACCACTCTGCCCGATCAACGCGACGAACTCGCCCTCCGCGATGTCCAGGTCGAGTCCATTGAGGACGGTTCGGGCGCCGAACCGGCGAACCAGCCCGCGGACCTCGACGGCACTCACAGCTTCACCGAGTGGTCGGCGATGTCGATCTTCCTGGTGAGGATCTTCCGTTCGGCGAGCCAGTCCGCGCCGCGTTGCAGTTGGGCGATCCCGTCGTCGTTCATCAGTGACAATGTGGTCTGGACATTCTTCGCGGCCATCTTGTCGATCACCGCCCCCGGATAGTTCGACACCGTGTTCCCGATCCGCAGCGACTCGGCGTAGTGCTGGTTCTGCCAGTCATAGTCCTCTTTGAACGCCTTGATCACGGCGCGGATGACGTCCGCGTTCTTTTCGGCGTAGTCGCGCCGGACGAGGTAGCTGGAGAAGTCGATCGTGAAGTCCAGTTCGTCGTTGTCGACGAAGATCGGGGTCGCCCCGTACTGCACTTCGGCGATTTCGCGGAACCCCTGCCAGATCGACCACGCGTCGATCTGCCCGCTCCCGAACGCCGCCGACGCTTCAGGCGGGTTCATATAGACGAACTTCACCCTTTCCTTGGGTACGTTGTATTTCTCCAGCGCGGCCACGAGCAGGAACTCACCCAGCCCGGCCTTGTTGACTGCGACGCCCTTGCCGACCAGGTCACTCACGTGCGAAATGCCGCTGCCGGGCCGTGCGACGATCGCCGTGGTACGCGGGGTCGACGCGCCCCAGGCGACGTACACGAGGCCCGCCCCGGACAGGATCGCCTGGTCCGCCGGTGTCGTGCTGCCGCCGAAGCTGAAATCGGCGCTGCCGCCTACGACGGCCTGCATACTGGGCGCGTGGTTGGGAAACGGCCCGACCCATTCGACGGTGATGCCTTGGTCCTTGAGCGTTTTTTCCAGCACACCACGGCTTTTCGGGACCGAGATGGTCCCGTAGGTCAGCCGTACCTTGCCGGGTGTGCCGCCGTCGGACGCGGCGGTCGCGCCGCACGCGGCGAGTGGCACGGAAAGCGCGGCGGCACCTGCCGCGGACAGGAAAGTTCTGCGGGACACGGTGGTTCGGGCTGACATGGGGCTCCTCAGGCGTGCAGTTTTGCGTAGGTGGGGTGCCAGCGCAGCAGCCGGCGTTCGAGCAGCCGGGTGATCAAGTCGCACACGATGCCGATGACGGCGTAGATGATCACCACCAGCACGATCACGTCGGCCTGCAGGAACTCGCGGGCGTTGGTAGCCATGAAGCCGAGTCCCGCGTCGGCGCCGATGGTTTCGGCGATGACGAGCGCGAGCCAGGCCGCGGTGAGGGAAAGTCTGAGCCCGCCCAGGATCGACGGGAGCGCGCCGGGCAGCACGACCCAGCGAACCTGCTCGGCGCGGTTCAGCCCGACCACTTCGGTCATTTCCAGCAACTTCGCGTCGATCTGGCGGATGCCGAGCACGGTGTTGAGATAGAGCGGGATCGAGGTGCCCAGCGCGATGAGGAAGATCTTGCCGCCCTCGCCGATGCCGAACCAGACGATCACCAGCGGCAGGATCGCCAGAAACGGGACCGCGCGGACCATCTGGATGGTGCGGTCGAGAAATGCTTCCGCCACCCGGGAAAGCCCGACGAGCAGGCCGAAGCCGAGGCCGGCGACCGCGCCGATCACGAATCCGGTGGCGGCGCGTTGCAGGCTTGCCAGCAGGTTTTCCGGCAGCTCGCCGTCGGCGATCAGCTCGGCTGCCTTGGTCAGGACCGTGCTCGGCGCGGGCAGCACCTGCTGGGAAATCAGGCCCAGCCGGGCGGCCAGTTCCCAGATACCGAGCACGGCGAGCGGGGCCAGCCACGAGACGGCACGATAGGGGAAGCGGATCGGGGTGCGCCGCCTGTCCTTAATGGTCACCGTCATGTGTCCATTGTTTTGGGCAGCGAGAGACGGTGTCAATTGCCGTAGCCGGCGTCCCAGAGGTCGGGATCGATCCACAGTGGACCATTGCCGGTGGGCACGGAAACGGCTTGGTTCGGCGGTTTTTTCGCGCCGGTGAGCAGTTCGATCTCGAGTACGGTGAGGCTGCCGTAGCGGCGCAGTGCCTCGTCGGCGGTCAGCCGCACCCGCGGCAGCGTTTCGCCGGTGACCGCTTCGACCGTGCCGGCGTATTCCGCGAACGGCCGCCAGCCGGGGACGACCCGCTCGCCTTGTGTGCCGCGAAAGATGAGGGTGGGCAACGCATACCGGAGGCGACCGTTGACTTCCTTGGCGCGGCCGCTGTGCGGGCCGGGCGCTTCCAGATGCCGTACTTCGTCGCAGGGCGTGCGGGTTTCGGTCCAGTCCTGCTCGACCGCGTGTTCCTGGTGGGGGAGTTCCCGAGCGAGCCGGGGGACGTCGAGCCCGGGAAGGCAGGCCACTGCGGACAGTACACTGTGGACATCGTCGGCCGGGCGGCCGGAGACGAACGTTGTTTCCCGGAGCCTGCGCAGAACCTGGTCGGCGAGCACGTCTCCTTGTGCTTCGGCGGCTTTGGCCGCCATCGACGCCGGCCAGCTCGTGCGCGCCACCCACGCCAGCTTCTCCGCGTGCGGCGCGCCGGTATGCCGGCTGATGTCGGCGATGAACCCGGCGTACCACGCGGCTTCGGCGTCCGGGTCGGGCGGCAGTTCATCGTCCCGATCGAACAGGATGCCGAACACCCGCCGCCAGCGCGCCCCCAGGGGCTCGGTCACCAGCCGCAGCAGGCGGAACTTCGGCTCCGAGCCCCACGCCCACGGGCAGGCGGGATCGGTGTACTCGACCACCTCGAGCACGGGCAATTTTCCTTTCCCAGCGGCGCGAGTTGAGCGTTGCGTGCGCGCGAGTTGAGCGTTGGGAGTGTGCGAGTTGAGCGTTGCGTGCGGCGGGAAGGCGCAACTCGCGCGGCGGGAACGCTCAACTCGCGCGGCCACGCAAGCCGCGTCAGTCAGCGCAGTCAGTCCTCTTGGGACACTTCGGCCCAGAGGCTGGGCAGATTCACCACGATGCCCTCCTGGCTGCTGCGCGCGATGATCACCACCGCGTCTTCCTCGCCCGGGTTTTCCTCCCGGTGCGGGACATACGGCGGCACGAAGATGTAGTCGCCGGGACCGGTCTCCAGCCGGATCTCCTTGTCGCCGTCGGCGAAGACGAACACCGGGTGGCCGGACTTGATGTAGATAGCGGTCTCCGCCTCGCCGTGGTGGTGGTCGCCGGAGTTGGTGGCCGGGCCGACGTGCGTCTCGCCCATCCACACTTTTTCCGAGCCGACGGTTTTGCCGGACACCGCCTCCAGCCGTCGCATTCCGCTGGTCTGCATCGTGTCTTCGGTCAGCTCACCGCCCTTGATGTGGCGCAATGGCTGATGCCAGTGATCGGTCATGTGCCGCTCCTTTCCGTTTGCCGGTCAGCAGTTGCGCGATCGACGTCGCGGTCAGCATCCGGTCGAGCTGTGCCTCGAGGTCCGCCCAGAACGGGGGCAGGAACTCCGCGGTGCCGTGGTAGCTCAGCCCGGCCCGTGGTTCATTGCGGATCGACAGCAGCTCACCGTCGACCGCCAGCACCGCGTCCCGGACGCTGATCGTCCCGGCGTCACGGGCGAGCCAGTACCCACCGTCGCAGCCGCGCTGGCTGCGCACCAGATCGGCGCGACGCAGGTCACCCACCACGGCCTTGATGAACCGCGGCGGGATGTCCTGGCGCACGGCCATTGTTTCGCAGGTCGTGGGCTGTGACGTGTCCGAGGCGAGCTCGAGCAGCACCCTGATCGCGTAGTCCGCCCTGGCCGAGATGCGCATGTTTCCCATTGTGCGCCGGCGCTCACACGGCGGCCGGTTCGCGGTGCCGGTTCGCCAGTTCCGCGCGGACCAGGGGTAGCAGGTGACGGCCGTAGTCGATCGCGTCGTCCAGCGGGTCATAGCCGCGGATGAGCAGGGTGCTCACGCCGATGTCGACGTAGTCCAGCAGCGCCTTGGCCACCGTTTCCGGCGTGCCGACCAGCGCGGTGGAGTTCCCGGCGGCACCGGTGGCCTTCGCCGGCGCCGTCCACAGTGCACGGTCGTGCCGTTCGCCTTTTTCCGCAGCGGCCAGCAGGCGCAGGCTGCCGACGTTCTGGGGCTGCCCGCCGTCCCGCCATTCACGGGCGATCTTCGCCGCGTCCGTGGCGGTGACCGTATCCAGGATCCGGTGTGCGCGTTCCCAGGCCAGGTCCTCCGTGGGGCCGAGGATGGGCCGGAAGGACACACTGATGCGCGGTGGCGTGCTGCGGCCCGTCGCCGTTGCCGCTGCCCGGATCGACGCGATCTGCTCCGCGGTCTCGGCGAGCGGTTCTCCCCACAACGCGAACACATCGGCGTGTTTGCCACCGACCCGGTAGGCCGCTTCGGACGACCCTCCGAAGTAGACCGGGATGCGGCCCCGCAGCGGCCGCACCTGACCGACGTAACCGTCCACTTTGTAGTATCGGCCATGGTGGGAGAACGGTTCGTCCGCGGACCAGGCGGCCTTGACCACGTCGAGGTATTCGTCGGTCCGCGCGTACCGTTCGTCCTTGCCGAGGTAGTCGCCGTCACGGGCCTGCTCGGTGTCGCTGCCGCCGGTGATGATGTGCACCGCGACACGGCCGCCGCTGAAATGGTCGAGGGTGGCGAAGGCGCGCGCGGCGAGTGTCGGTGCGACGAAACCGGGACGGTGCGCGACCAGCAGGCCGAGCCGCTCGGTGTTCGCGGCGGCGAACGCGGCCACCTGCTGGCCTTCCGGCCAGCCCGCGCCGTAGCCGATCAGCACCCGGTCGAACCCGCCGTCCTCATGCGCCCGCGCGAACCGCCGGACGTAGTCCGGATCGATGACCGGTCCGCGGGCGGGCCGCGTCTCGCTCGCGTCGCGCGTGCCGATCATGCCGATGAACTCGACCGCCATGACATGTTTCCCCTCTGCTGCGGACGAACGATCAACGACGCCAGCAAACGATGGTGTGTCACCGGTTGTCAATACAGCCACCCGCAGGTGTCCATTCCGTGGACGGGCTGGGCAACCGGACGGGCCCGTCTTACCGTGAGGCTCGTGACGACCGTTGCCGCCCCCAGCCTGCCGGGCATCGTCCGCGAACTCGCGGCGCGTGCCGGGCAGCATGATCAGGACGGCAGCTTTCCTTTCGAGGGCATCGAACTCGTGCACTCGGCCGGGCTGCTGACGAGCACCGTGCATCCCCGTTACGGCGGGCAGGGCGCGGGAATCCTCGACACCGCGCGGCTGCTCGCCGAGCTCGGCCGTGGTGACCCGTCGGTCGCGCTGATCACGGCGATGACGTTGTTCTCCCATGCGGCACAAGGAGAACAGCCCAGCTGGCCCGAGGAGGTCTACCGGGCGGTGCTGGCGGACTCGGCGCGGCGGCCGGTGCTGATCAACGCGCTGCGCGTGGAGCCCGCGCTGGGTTCACCGAGCCGCGGTGGCCTGCCGGAGACCGTCGCGCGGCGCACGGCCGGCGGCTGGTCGCTGTCCGGGCGCAAGATCTACTCGACGGGTTCGGCCGGTCTCGAGTGGATGGTGGTGTGGGCACGCACCGATGAACCTGAACCGCGCGTCGGCGGGTTCCTGGTGCGCGCCGGTTCACCCGGTATCGAGATCGAGCCGACGTGGGACCATCTGGGCCTGCGCGCCAGTGCCAGCCACGACGTCATTTTCACCGACGTACCGGTGGAAGGTTCGCTCGAACTGTCCACTCCGGACAGTGTGCGGCCGCCGGCGGCATTGACCTGGCAGCTGGCGCTTCCGGCGCTGTACCTGGGCGTGGCCCGCAACGCGCTCGACTGGCTGGTGGGTTTTCTGCGCGACCGGGTGCCATCCGGACTGGGCAAACCGCTGGCCACGCTGCCGAGGTTCGAAACGGGCGCCGGTGAGATCGCCGCCGCGATCCAGGGTGCCGAGGAGTTGCTGTTCGGCCTCGCCCGGCGGCTCGACGAAGGTGATCCCGGCGCACCGGCCCGGGTCGGTGTCGCGAAGGTACTGGCCACGCGGGCGCTGATCTCCGCCGTGGAGCAGGCGCTCGCGCTCGCCGGGAACCCCGGGCTGACCCGGCATTCCCCGCTGCAACGCCATTACCGCGACATCCTGTGCAGCCGGGTGCACACCCCGCAGGACGACGCCGTGCTGACCGCACTCGGCCGCACGGTACTGGGAGGCACATAGATGAGCGTGACGCTGCACTGGTTCCTGCCGACCCACGGCGACGGTCGGTCCATTGTGGACAAGCCCTCGGAAAGCGCTTTCGGTGCCGGTATCCCACGGGAACCGGAGATCGGCTACCTGGCACAGGTCGCGCAGGCCGCCGAGCGGCTCGGGTTCACCGGGATGCTCACGCCCACCGGAAGCTGGTGCCAGGACGCGTGGCTCACCACCGCCGCGCTGCTGGGCGTCACCCAGCGCATCAAGTTCCTGGTGGCGTTCCGGCCGGGCTCGATCACCCCGACGCTCGCCGCGCAACAAGCCGTGACCTACCAGCAGGTTTCGGGCGGGCGGCTGTTGCTCAACGTGGTCACCGGCGGCGACCCGGTGGAGCAGGCGCGGTTCGGCGATTACTTGTCCCACGACGAACGGTACGACCGCACCGACGAGTTCCTTGCCGTCATGCGGGAGATCTGGGCGGGGGAGCCTGCCGATTTCGCCGGCCGGTACTACCAGATCGAGGGCGCCACCGCGTACACCACGCCCGATCCCGTGCCACAGCTGTATTTCGGCGGTTCCTCCGACGCGGGCATGCAGGTCGCGGCGCGGCGCGCGGACGTGCACCTGACCTGGGGTGAGCCACCTGCGGCCGTCGCGGAGAAGATAGCCAGGCTGCGCAAGCTGGCCGCCGACGCGGGGCGGGAGCTGCGGTTCGGGATTCGCCTGCACACCATCAGCCGCGACACCTCGGCCGCGGCGTGGGCGCAGGCCCAGCAGCTGTACGACCAGTTCGACCCCGTGGACGTCGCGGCCTCGCAGGCGAAGTTCGCCGCCGGGGATTCGGTGGGGCAGAAGCGAATAACCGCGCTGCACGGAGGCAGGTTCGACGGTGACGCGCGCTCTCTCGAAATCCACCCGCATCTGTGGGCCGGGATCGGCCTGGTGCGCGGCGGCGCTGGCACGGCGCTCGTCGGCAGCCACGCCGAGGTGGCCGACCTCATCGAGGAATACCACGCGGTCGGGATCGAGGAATTCGTCCTGTCCGGCTATCCGCATCTCGAAGAGGCGTACTGGTTCGGCGAAGGCGTCCGGCCGGAGCTCGCCCGCCGCGGCCTGCTGGCGAACGCGGAGGCCCCGGCTCTCAGGTAGTGAGACGGGACCCGTGGTGATGGTCTCCTGTTACTGATGCGACGGAAAGTAGGCGGATACGGGCCGCAGCCGACCTGCTCGCAGAAACCCCTTTCCGCCGTGGCTGCCGTCGGATTAGTAACGAACGGCGCAGTATTGAACACACGGCAATGCGGAGGGAGTCCGGTTTGGACACGGCCGCGAAACTCGGCTGGTCGTCGATCGATCTGGAACACGTGCGGCCTGATCCCGCCCTGCTGCCGCCCCTGGAGGACGCGGTGGCCGCGGGTGCCCGTGCCCGCTGGCGGCCCGTGGACGAGCAGGACGGGATCACGCCGCGGTTGCTCGCCGCGGTCACCCCGACCTGGCCGTACCCGGCGGCGGACTGGACCGTCGCCGGCAGTGGCGCCGACGGGTTCAGGCTGGCCTGCCACGCGGTCGCACGCGCCGGCGATGTGGTGGCGGTGGCCGAGCCCACCGACCCGCTGATCCTGGAAACCTTGCGGGACTTGCGAATCCGGATCGTCCCGGTGACCTGCGACCACGAGGGTCCGGAACCGGCATCCCTCGCGGAGGCACTCGCCCGCCGTCCGGTCGCGTTCGTCCATCAGCCACGCGTCGCGGTACCCACCGGGCTTTCGGTGTCCCGCGAACGGCTTGCCGGTCTCGCCGCGTCACTGGACGGCTTGACGGTGCTGGAATACGACGCGCTCGGGCCGCTTTCCGCCGCGTCGCCGATGAGTCTCGGGACGCTGCTGCCGGATGTGCTGCATGTGCGTTCCTATTGCCACGCCTACGGTCCCGAATTGCGCAGCGGTGTCGTGGCCGGTCCGGCGTGGCTGGTGGAACGCGTCCGGCGGTTGCGTGCGCTCGACACCACGTGGACCGGCCGGATTTTGCAGGACACACAGGCATTTCTGATCGACGATCCGGACACCGGCGCGTTGTTGCGGCAGGCGCGGACCCGGTACGCCGCACGCCGGGCAGCGCTGGCCGCCGCGCTGCGGGCGGAAGACATCGTGGTGCACACCACCGACGGGCTCGGACTGTGGGTGCCGGTCGCGGACGAGATCCGGGCGCTCATGAGCCTTGCGGCACAGGGGGTTTCGGTCGCCGCCGGCAGCAGGTACCACTCGCGACCGCCCGCCGGGCAACACGTGTATGTGACGATCGGGCTGCTGCCGGACGATCCCGGACTGGCCATCACCCTCGCCGGGCTCATCGCGGCCGCGGCGCGCGGCAGACCTTAGCGCCCAGCCGGGAGTCGCACCATTCCTCCCGGATGCTGGACTGCCCACCATGGACCCGATGTCCAGTATCTGGAATCCCTGCCGGGACAGGGTTTCGCACTTTAGCGTGACCGCGTGTCTTCCCGCATGCGTGTGCTGATCCCGTCCATTGCCGCCGTGCCGGTGCTCGCCCTTGCGGCATGCTCGTCCGGCGCCACGACCGCCGACGCGGGACCGCCGCGTGCCGGTGGCACGCTGACCCTCGCGGTCGGCTCGAACCCCGACTGCCTCGACCCGCAACAGGCAGGTACGAACGCCAGCCTGAACGTGGGCCGCCAGCTCGTCGACTCGCTCACCGACCAGGATTCGGCCACCGGCGAGATCAAGCCGTGGCTCGCGCAGTCCTGGGAGGTCAACGCCGATTCCACGAGCTTCACCTTCCACCTGCGCACCGGCGCCACCTTTTCCGACGGCACACCGGTGGACGCCAACGCGGTGAAGACGAGCTACGACGGCATCAAAGCCCTCGGTGCGAAATCGCAGCTGGGAGTGGGATATCTGGCCGCGTACTCCGGCGCCACCGTGGTGGACCCGCAGACGGTCCGGATCAATTTCTCCTCGCCCAATGCGCAGTTCCTGCAGGCGAGCTCGACGATGTCACTTGGCCTGCTCGCCCCGGCGGCGTACCAGAAGTCGGCCGAGCAGCGTTGCCAGGGCGACGGACTCATCGGCTCCGGTCCGTTCGTGTTCACCAGCTTCAAGCAGAACTCGGAAATCGTGATCTCCAAGCGCAAGGGTTACGCGTGGGGCTCGTCGTTGTGGAAGCACCAGGGCGAGGCCTATCTCGACGCAGTGAACTACAAGATCGTGCCGGAGCCCGGCGTGCGCACCGGCAGCCTGCTGTCCGGACAGCTCACCGCGACCACCGAGGTGCAGCCGGTCGACGAGGCGCAGTTCCAGGGCAACGGGTTCACCGAACAGACCCGGCCCAACCCCGGCATCGTGTTCAACCTGCAGGCCAACGTGAGCCGGGGTGTGCTGTCCGATGACAAGGTGCGGCAGGCGATCACCAAGGGCATCAACCGGCCCGAGGTGGTGGACACGGTGCTGAGCCCCAACTACAAGCCGGCCACGAGCATCCTCGCGTCGACAACTCCCTTGTATACCAACCTGTCCCAGCAGCTGGCCTTCGACCCGGCCGGCGCGGCGGCGCTGCTCGACGCCGACGGCTGGGTATCCGGTCCAGACGGGATCCGGGTCAAGAACGGACAGCGGCTGTCCGCGTCCGTGGCGTTCGCCGCGGTGTTCAACCAGAGCCAGAGCGTGCTGGAGCTCGTCCAGCAGCAGCTCAAGAAGATCGGTTTCGAGCTGCGTCTCGACCAGCGCACCGCCGCCGAAACCGTGCAGCTGCAGCAGACCGGGAACTACGATTTCTTCTGGTACAACGTGACTCGCGCGGATCCCGACATCCTGCGCCTCACCTTCTCCACCAAGACCACCAACCGCAGCAAGCTCGCGCCGGGCAACCCGATCGACGCACCGCTCGAGCAACAGGCGGCCTCGCTCGACCCGGCGGTCCGCAAGCCCGCCGCCGAGCAGGCCCAGCGGATCATCGTCGAGCAGGCCTACTCGATTCCCGTGTTCGAGCTGACGCAGGTGGTCGCGCTCGGGCCGAACGCGCACGCGCTCGGGTTCGAGGCGTCGTCGCGGCTGCAGCTGTTCGACACCTGGGTTTCCGGCGCATGAGGTACTACGTCCTGCGCCGGGTCCTGCAGGCCGTGGTCGTGCTGTGGGCGGCGTTCACGTTGTCGTTCGTGATCCTGTACCTGTTGCCGGGCGACGCGGTGCTGTCGAAGCTGGGCGGCGGTGAGGGCTCGGCGACCCTCACCGCGGACCAGCTGGCGCAGGCGCGGGCCGAGTACGGGCTGGACGATCCGTTGCCCGTGCAGTACGGAAAACGCTTACTCGGCGCGCTGCACGGTGATTTCGGGCGCTCGGTCGTCACCGGTGACAAAGCCACGCACATGGTGCTCAGCGCGCTTCCGCCCACGCTGGCCATCGGCGGGCTGGGACTCGTGCTGGCCATCGTCTTCGGTGGTGGCGCGGCGCTCGCCGGCACCTACACCCGCGCGAAGTGGCTCGGAAACCTGCTGCTTTCCCTGCCACCGCTGGGAATTTCGCTGCCGGTCTTCTGGGTCGGCCTCGTCCTGGTGCAGATCTTCTCGTTCCAGCTGCGCGTGCTACCCGCCCTGGGCAACCACGGCCTGCAGTCGCTGATCCTGCCCGCGATCACGCTCGCCCTGCCGACCGGTGCGGTCATCGGCCAGGTGCTGGCGAGAAGCCTGCGCACCCAGCTCGCCGAGCCCTACATCGAAACGGTGCGGGCCAAGGGCGCCGGGCGCGGTCGTGTCCACTTCGGACATGCGCTGCGCAACGCGGCGATCCCGGTGCTGACGATGATCGGCGTAGTGGCCGGCCAGCTGCTCGCGGGTTCGGTGGTCACCGAGACCGTGTTCTCCCGCGACGGTGTCGGCCGGGTGACGACCGTGGCCGTCAACGGGCAGGACATTCCCGTGGTGCAGGCGGTGATCGTGCTGGCCGCGTTCTTCTTCGTGGTGATCAACCTGGCCGTGGACCTGGTGTACCCGCTGCTCGATCCGCGAGTCCGGCAGAACCCGGTGGCGCAGGCCAGGAAGGAACTCGTTCATGGTTGACGTCCTCGCCGTGCGCCCCGGCTTCGTGCTTCGGCGACCGGGACTCGTACTGTCCACTGTGGTGCTTCTGCTGGTGATCGCGTGGGCGCTGGCACCGAGCCTGTTCACCCGCTACGACCCGCTCGCCGGTGTGCCGCGGGAGAAGCTGCGCGCCCCCTCGGCCGCGCACCTGTTCGGCACCGACGAAACCGGGCGCGACGTGTTCGCCAGGGTCGTGCACGGTGCCGGACTTTCCTTGCAGGCGGCCGTTTCCGCGGTGCTCGTCGCCCTCGTCGTGGGTTCGGTGCTCGGGCTGGTCGCCGGTGCGCGGGGCGGCTGGCTCGACTCGGTGCTGATGCGGGTGATGGACGTTTTCCTCGCCGTGCCACCGATTCTGCTGTCGCTCGCGCTGGTCACCGCGCTCGGGTTCGGCACCATGAAGGTCGCCATCGCGGTCGGTGTGGCGAACGTTGCCCACTTCGCCCGGTTGATGCGCGCGGAGGTGCTGCGCGTGCGCACCGGCGTGTACGTCGAAGCGGCACGCGCCGGGGGAGTGCGCTGGTTCGGCGTGCTGACCCGGCATATCCTGCCCAACTCCGCCGGGCCGGTGCTGGTGCTCGCGGTACTGACCTTCGGCACCGCGGTGCTGGAGATCTCCGCGTTGAGCTTCCTCGGCTACGGGGCGGCGCCGCCGACGCCGGAATGGGGCTCGCTCGTCGCCGGTGGCCGTTCGTTCCTCGCGAGCGCGTGGTGGATGACCACACTGCCGGGGCTGGTGATCGCCGCGGTCGTCCTGTCCGCCAACCGGATTTCCCGTGCACTGGAAGGGGAACGACTGTGACCGAGCTACTCGTGGTGCGTGATCTGGCGGTGTCCTACCGCAAGGTGCCCGCCGTCCGCGGTGTCGACCTCACTGTCCGGAGTGGACAGACGGTGGCGGTGGTCGGCGAGTCCGGTTCCGGCAAGAGCACCATCGCGCACGCCGTGATCGGCCTGCTGCCCCGTGGTGGCCGGATCGACCGCGGGTCGATCACCTTCGCCGGGCAGGAACTGACGACCCTGTCCGAGCGCGGATGGCGCTCGGTGCGCGGTCGAGAAATCGCGCTGATTCCCCAGGATCCGGCGGTCTCGCTCGACCCGGTCAAGCGAATCGGTGAGCAGGTCGCGGAAACCCTGCTGGTGCACGGCCTGGAGACCAAGCGTGGCGCGCCCACCGCGGCCGAGGAACTGTTGCGGCGAGCCGGAATCGACGAGCCGGGGTTACGGGCCCGCCAGTATCCGCATGAGCTGTCCGGCGGCCTGCGCCAGCGGGTGCTGATCGCCGCCGCGCTGGCCGGGCGGCCCAAGCTGATCATCGCCGACGAGCCGACCAGCGCGCTCGACGTCACCGTGCAGCGGCGCATCCTCGACCATCTTGAACAGCTTGCGGCCGAGGAAAACCTGGCACTGCTGCTGATCACGCACGACCTCGGCGTCGCCGCCGATCGTGCCGGCGAGATCGCTGTGATGTCCGAAGGCAAGGTCGTCGAGCGCGCGCCGAGCGCCACCCTGCTCGCCGCGCCTGCGCACGCCTACACCCGGCAACTGCTTTCGGCCGCGCCCAGCCTGTCCGGCGAACCGCTGCGTCCCCGGCGCGAAGGTGGCGAGCCGCTAGTCGGCGTTTCGGGTCTGCACAAGGATTTCGGCGCGGTGCGGGCGGTGTCCGATGTGTCCTTCGAACTTGCGAAAGGACAGACGCTCGCGCTGGTCGGCGAGTCGGGTTCGGGCAAGTCGACGACGGCCCGGATGTTGCTGCGCCTGGAAACCCCGTCCGCGGGCACGGTGCGGTTCGATGGTGCGGACATCACGCGGCTGGGCGGTGAGCGGCTGCGGCTGCTGCGGCGCCGGATGCAGCTGATCTACCAGAACCCTTACGCCTCCCTGAATCCGAAGCTCACCATCGCCGACATCGTGACCGAGCCATTGCGGGCGTTCCGGGCCGGCAGCCGCAAGGACGCCGCGGGGTTGCTGGACCAGGTCGCGTTGCCCTCGGCCATGCTCAAGCGGAAACCCGCGGAACTGTCCGGTGGGCAGCGGCAGCGCGTGGCCATCGCGCGGGCGCTTTCGCTCCGGCCGGATCTGGTGGTGTGCGACGAGCCGGTGTCCGCTTTGGACGTTTCGGTGCAGGCACAGATCCTGGAACTCCTGGTGCGGCTGCAGGACGAGCTGGGCCTGGCGTACCTGTTCATCTCGCACGATCTGGCCGTGGTGCGGCAGGTCGCCGATCACGTCGGGGTGCTGCGAGCGGGCCGGCTCGTCGAGTACGGCCCGGCCGACGACGTCCTGCGCCGGCCGGCGCACGAGTACACCAAGGAGCTGCTGGCGGCCATTCCCGGACAGGTCACCGCCGCCGCGTGAGCACCCGGCCAATGCCACAAAGGGGCACTGGCCGGGTTCGCGATCACGTGGTGGAGCGGGCGGGCAGCTTCCAGTCCGGCCGGATGAAGTGGCAGGTGTAGCCGTTCGGGTAGCGCTCCAGGTAGTCCTGGTGCTCCGGCTCCGCTTCCCAGAACGGGCCTGCCGGGGCGACCTCGGTGACGACCTTGCCCGGCCACAACCCGGACGCGTCCACATCCGCGATCGTGTCCTCGGCGATCCGCTTCTGCTCGTCTCCGAGGTAGAAGATCGCCGACCGGTAGCTCAGCCCGACATCGTTGCCCTGCCGATTCTTCGTCGTCGGATCGTGGATCTGGAAGAAGAACTCCAGCAGCCTGCGGTAGCTGATCTTCTGCGGGTCGAACAGGATCTCGATCGCCTCGGCATGCGTGCCGTGGTTGTAGTACGTCGCGTTCGGCACGTCACCGCCGGTGTACCCGACGCGGGTGGCCAGGACACCGTCGTACTTGCGGATGAGGTCCTGCATGCCCCAGAAGCATCCGCCGGCGAGGATGGCCTTCTCGGTGGGCGCTGTCATGGTCTTCACTCCTTCTGCCTGGGCCGGTTCCAGCTTACCCGCGAGCCGAATGTTTCCCAGAGCTTCGCCGTACGGTCGACCGCGCGCCGCGCACGATGCCCAGACTGGTTCGCATGACCGACCTCAACCGCCGCCGGTTCCTCCAGGTGGCCGGGGGTGGCGCCGCGGCGACGATGCTGTCCGGCAGCATCGCGCGCGCCGCGGCCATTCCCGCCGCCCACCGCACCGGGAGCTTGCGCGATATCGAGCACATCGTCGTACTGATGCAGGAAAACCGCTCGTTCGACCACTATTTCGGGTCGCTGCGCGGCGTCCGCGGTTTCGACGACCCGCGTCCGGTCGCGCTCGCGAACGGCAAACCTGTCTGGTACCAGCCGGACGGGACGAAGGAGCTCCTGCCGTTCCGGCCCCGGGCAAACGACCTGGGGCTGCAGTTCATCCAGGACCTCCCGCACGGCTGGACGGACACGCACGCGGCGTGGAACCAGGGCAGGTACGACAACTGGGTGCCGGCCAAGGGCAGCACCACGATGGCGTACCTGACCCGCGAGGACATTCCCTTCCACTACGCGCTGGCCGACACGTTCACCATCTGCGATGCCTACCACTGCTCGTTCATGGGCTCCACCGACCCGAACCGGTACTACATGTGGACCGGGTACACCGGCAACGACGGCAAGGGCGGCGGCCCGGTCATCGGCAACGACGAGAAGGGGTACAGCTGGACCACCTACCCGGAACGGCTGGAACAGGCGGGGGTCTCGTGGAAGATCTACCAGGACGTCGGTGACGGTCTTGACGCCGCCGGCGGCTGGGGCTGGATCAGCGACGCCTATCGCGGCAACTACGGTGACAACTCGTTGCTGTACTTCGACAACTACCGCAACGCCCAGCCGGGAAACCCGCTCTACGACAAGGCGCGCACCGGCACGGACGTCAAGCACGGCGGCACGTTCTTCGACATCCTCGAGGCCGACGTGCGGGCCGGGCGGCTGCCGCAGGTCTCCTGGGTCGTCGCGCCCGAGGCGTTCACCGAGCACCCGAACTGGCCCGCGAACTATGGCGCCTGGTACATCTCGCAGGTCCTTGACGCGCTGACCGCGGTGCCCGAGGTGTGGAGCAAGACCGCGCTGCTGATCACCTACGACGAAAACGACGGGTTCTTCGACCACATCGTGCCGCCGTACGCGCCGCTGTCAGCCGCACAGGGGGCGTCCACTGTGGACACCACAGGTGAGGTCCTCAATGGACTGCCCTACGGTCTCGGCCAGCGGGTCCCGATGCTCGTGGTGTCACCGTGGAGCAAGGGCGGCCGCGTCTGCTCCGAGGTGTTCGACCACACCTCGATCATCCGCTTCATCGAGCGGCGGTTCGGGGTGCGCGAGCCGAACATCTCACCGTGGCGCCGCGCCGTCACCGGGGACCTGACGTCGGCTTTCGACTTCTCCCGCAAGGAAACCACGGTCCCGGCGCTGCCTTCCACTGCCGGCTACGTGCCGCCGGACCACGACCGCCACCCCGACTACGTCCCGGTGCCGCCGGGTAACCCCGCGCTGCCACGGCAAGAACACGGCCGCCGGCCCGCACTGCCGTTGCCCTACGACCTCAGCGTCGACAGCCAGGTGACAGGCGGCACGTTCTCGTTGCGGTTCGCCAGCGACGGCCCGGCTGGTGCGTGCTTCCACGTGACGTCGGCCAGTGACCAGAACGGTCCGTGGAGTTACACCGTTGGCGCTGGGCAGCGGCTTTCCGCGCAGTGGAGCCTTTCCGGCGGCGCGTACGACTTCGCCGTGCACGGGCCGAACGGGTTCGTGCGGCGGTTCGCCGGTGGTGTGTCCACAGTGGAGGTCACCGCACGCCCGGTGGACGGCAAGCTGAACGTGGTGTTGGTCAACAGCGGGAAGACCGCCGTCCGGGCCAGCGTCGCCAACGCGGACGCGTACGGGCCCACCCGTCCGGTGGCCTACGACGTGCCACCCGGCGCGCGGGTCACGCATTCCGTGGACACCGGCGCCACCGCCGGCTGGTACGACCTTTCGGTCACCGCGGGCACCTTCGTGCGCCGCCTCGCCGGGCATCTGGAGACGGGCGGGATCACGTTGTCCGACCCCGCGCTCGGCGCACGCTGAGCGGGTTCCCCCGCCCGGGGTTCCCGTGTTCCCGGGCGGGGGCACCTGTCACACGTCGCTGCCGCGGTGGCCCAGCTTCGGCGCGATGCGGGTCAGCGCGAAGCCGGCAGCCAGCAGCGCGAACGCGGCGAGCACGAGCCACAGCACGTTCGCGCCGGTGTAGGCGAGCCCGCCGGTGACCCCGGTGGCCGAGGCGGCCCCGATCTTCTGATACATGGTTTTTCCTTTCCTGGATGGGATTTCTCACCAGCTCTTGCGGGTGCGGAACAGGGCGTCGAAATACGCCTTGGCGTGGCAGGCCTGCAGGAAATAGTCGAAGACCAGCTCGTACATCGAGGCCGACAGCAGCATCCGGCGCCAGCCACGGTAGCGAACGGTGACCACGCGCTCGATCACGAACACCGAGGACAGCGCCAGCCACGCCGGCTGCAGGTGCAGGACACCGAGAAACGGCGCCACGGCAAGGGTGATCAGGTAGGTCACCGACACCAGCAGCCCGAGCACCGTGAGGGCCTGGCGCAGCCAGTACTTCCAGGTGATCCTGGTAAGTCCATATTGGACACAGTTCTCGACCGCACCGCGTTTCCACCGCAGCCGTTGTGTCCACAGCTCACCCCAGCTGGTCATGACTTCGGTGCTCAGGCCGCAGCCGGCCGGCGAGATGACGCGATGCCCCAAGGTCAGCAGGGCCAGCGTCAGCTCGTTGTCCTCGGTGAGCACGGTCGTGTCGTAGATCCCGCCCGCGCCGTCACCGGCGGGCAGGCGCCCGTCCAGCCGTGCCTGGGAAACCGCGCGGAGCGTGGCGACCCCGAACATCGCGGCCGTCCCGGTCAGCACGAGACAGCGGCCGCGTAGCCGGTGCACGTCGCGGGCATAGCGGGCGTACTCGTTGCGCTGCAGGTGACCCACGAAACCGCCGCCCGGCGCGCCGCGGAAGACTCCGCCGACTCCGCCGTAGCCGCGTTCGAGATACCGCAGCGCCGTCGCGACGAACTCGGGGTCGAGCATGCTGTCGGCGTCCTGCACCAGGACCACATCGTCGTCGTCCAGCGTGGGCAGGAGCGCGGCGAGTGCCTGGTTGAGCGCGCCGGCCTTCTTCGCCGTGTTGCCCGCGGTTTCCATGACCCGCGCGCCGGCGGCCGAGGCGAGGGCCGCGGTGTCGTCGGTGCAGTTGTCGCACACGACCGTGACCAGGCCGGGCACGTGGGTCTGCGCATCGAGCGCGCCCAGTGCCGCGCCGATCTTGCCGGCCTCGTTGTGGGCCGGCAGCAGCGCGATGACCCGCAGCAGGCCAGGTCGCCGGTGCCGCCCGTCGACGGCGGGCGAGGTGGCAGCGGGCATCGTGACGTCCGATCTTCCTCAGGGCGTGATCATGATGCTGAGAAGATCGGGAAGCGGGGTGAAGGGTTACGAAATTTTTCGACTACTACTCAACTGGGTTATAAAATCCGATTCCCGGTGGAAAGTAACACTCTGAGTGATCGGCAGTGTGGCGAAAAAAGGGTCTTTCGCCTCTAGCGACCGTCTACTTTGGTCGGTCCTTTGTGGCCGGTCGTGCGGAGGTGCTTCCGTTGCGTCACGCGTGCAGGTGATCGGTCCAGTCGTGCGGGACGCGGTCGGCCGGGCCGGGGGCGCTCTGGCCCGGCGGGTGATGCTGGGGCGCGGCAAGCTCCGGTCCGTTCTCGTGCAGCGCCTGCTCCCGGTAGTCCCAGAACCACTGCTCGCCCGGCTCGAAGCTGCGGACGAACCGGTGGCCGGTTTCGGTGAAATGGGCGGTGGCGTGCTGGCCTGGCGACGAGTCGCAGCAGCCGATGTGCCCGCAGGTCGCACATCGCCGCAGATGGAACCACCAGCCGGGCGGGGTCGCCGCCTCGCACTCGGCGCAGCCGGTTCCGCTGGGTCGCACGCTCGGGTCGATGCCCTCCATGGCCTCACCGTACCCCGCCGCCAAACTAGATTAGCGCTAATTAATTATGTGCTAATCTAGTTTCATGGTGCTGCGTGCGGTGTTCGACGACCTGGTCCGCTTCGAGACGGTGCTGTGGAACGCGCTCGACGAGCGGCTGCGCAAGGATTTCGCGGTGACCACCGGGGGCCTGAACGTGCTGCTGCTGATCGAGTCGGCGCGGTCCTGCCGGGTGTACGACATCGCGAACGCGCTGGCCATCACCGTCGGCGGGGCGAGTCAGGCCGTGGACCGGCTCGAGCGGCAGGGGCGCATCGTGCGCCGGCCGAACCCCGCCGACCGTCGCTCGTCGCTCGTCGAGCTCACGCCGGCCGGCCGGGAGCTGGTGGCGACGGCAGGCAAGGCGCTCGACGAGGAGCTCGAAAAACATCTGAGCGGCCCGCTTTCCGCGAGCGCGCTCAAACAGTTCGCCGCCGCGCTCGCGACCCTGCGCACGGCGGCACAAAAACCGGAAGGAAATCCATCATGAGTCAGGCACGAGCCGTCCGCTTCGACGAGTACGGCGGCCGGGAAGTCTTGTACATAGCCGAATTCCCGGTCCCCGAGCCCGCGCCGGGTGAGGTGCTGGTGCAGGTGCGCGCGGCCGGTATCAACCCTGGCGAGATCGCCATCCGGTCCGGCGCCATGCGGGAGCGGTTCCCGGGCCCGCTCCCGTCGGGGCAAGGCAGCGACCTCGCCGGCGTGGTGGCCGGGCTCGGCGAGGGCGTCACGGATTTCGCCATCGGTGACGAAGTACTCGGCTTCTCGTGGAAACGCTCCAGCCAGGCGACGCACGTGGTGGTGCCCGCGAACCAGCTGATCGCCAAGCCGGCCGGGCTGAGCTGGGAGACCGCCGGATCCCTCTACGTCGTCGCGGCCACCGCCTACGCCGCGGTCCGTGCCGTGGACCCGAAACCGGGGGAGACGGTCGCGGTTTCGGCGGCGGCGGGCGGCGTCGGCTCGCTCGTGATCCAGTTGCTGAGGATGCGTGGCGTGCGCGTACTGGGCATCGCCTCGGCCGCCAATGACGGCTGGCTCACCGGCTACGGCGTCGTTCCCGTGCGCTACGGGGACGGTCTCGCCGACCGGCTCACCGCGGCGGCGCCTGATGGCATCGACGCGTTCATCGACCTGTTCGGGCCCCAGTACCTGCGGCTCGCGGTCGAGCGCGGCATCCCGCGTGACCGGATCAATACGATCATCTCCTTCGCCGAGGCCGCGGAGCTGGGGACGAAGGCCGAAGGCAGCATCGAAGCCTCGACGCGCGAAGTGCTGTCGGAGATGGCCGAGCTCGTCGAGTCCGGGAAGCTCGAATTCCCCATCGCGGCGACCTTCCCGCTCGACAAGGTCAGGGACGCCTTCGCCGTGCTCGAGCAGCGGCACACGCACGGAAAGATCGTGCTCATCCCCTGACGCCGGGACCACTCATCCAGCCTGGGCGGACTCTTGTCCGTCCAGGCTTTTTTGTGTTCCGGCCCAGCCTTGCGTACAGTTGTCCGTCTAGCGGACAATCGTACGGAAGGAGCGTCGCGATGAACGAGCCGAGCGAGTTCGCCCCGGGCCGGCCCGTGGTGTTGCGTGGCGGCACCGTCCTGACGCTGGACGACCAGCGCCGGACGTTCGAGCGCGGCGACGTGCTCGTGACCGGCGATCGCATCACCGCGGTCGGGCCGGAGCTGGCCGCCCCACCCGACGCCGTGGTGATCGACGCGAGCGGCGGCATCGTGATGCCCGGCATGATCGACACGCACCGGCACATGTGGCAGACCGCGATGCGCGGGTACGGCGCCGACTGGACGCTCACGCAGTATTTCGTCTGGTACTACCTGGAAAGCGGCAAACTCTTCCGGCCGCAGGACATCCACGCCGGCAACGCGCTCGCCGCGGCCGAGGCGCTCGAATCCGGGGTCACCACGGTGGTCGACTGGTCACACGGGTTGCAGACGGTCGACCACGCCGAGGCGGCCGTCGACGCGCTGCGCTCCGTGCCGGGCCGGTTCGTGCTGGCCTACGGCAACATCCAGGCCCCGCCCGCGGAATGGACTCGCGCGCCCGAATTCCGTGATTTCGTCAACCGGCGGATCACCGGGGACGACCTGCTCGGTTTCCAGCTCGCCTTCGACGTCACCGGCGACCCGGCGTTCCCCGAGAAGCCTGCCTTCGAGGTGGCGCGCGAGCTGGGTGTGCCGGTGACCACGCACGCCGGGGTCTGGGGCGCGACCAACGACGACGGCATCCGGCTCATGTACGACAACGGTTTCATGACACCGGAAACCGTGTACGTGCACGCTGCTTCGCTGTCGGCCGACTCCTACCACCGCATCGCCGCGACCGGTGGCTCCATCTCGGTGTCGACCGAGAGCGAGCAGAGCGCCGGGCAGGGCTACCCGCCCACCTGGGCCATCCGCGCCCACGGCATCCCGGTTTCGCTGTCGATGGACACCTCGGTCTGGTGGAGCGGTGATCTGTTCTCGGCGATGCGGACGACACTCGGCGCCGACCGGTCGCGCGAACATCTCGAAGCGCACCACAAGTCCGAGACCATCACCCATTGCAGCCTGCGCGCGGACCAGGTGGTGGCGTGGGCGACCCGCGGCGGTGCGCACGCGATCGGGCGCGACGACCTCGGCAGTCTCGAGCCCGGCAAGAAGGCCGATGTGGTGCTGCTCAAGAACGACGATTCCGCGGTGTCATTCCCGTTGCTGAATCCCTATGGGCACGTGGCTTTCCAAGCGCAGCGCGGAGATGTGCACACGGTGCTGGTCAACGGGAAGGTCGTCAAACACGAGCACCGCCTCGTCGGCATCGACCTGGCCGCGATCCGTCGTGAAGTCGAAGAGACCGTCGATTACCTGCGCTCGACGATGGGCGAAGAGGCGTGGCAGAAGGGCATGAACCCGGACGTCGCCGAGACCAAGGTGCTCGACAACCCTTACACCTACACCGAATACCGCAGCGCCGCGACGCACACGAGGTCTTCCTGAGCATGACTGAAAGCGCTTCCACAGGCCCGCTCGCCGGAATACTGGTAGCGGACTTCTCCCGGATCCTCGCCGGGCCGTACGCCACGATGCTGCTGGCCGACCTGGGTGCCGACGTGGTGAAGGTCGAGGGCCCCGGCGGGGACGACACGCGCACCTGGATGCCGCCGGTCCGGGACGGGATTTCGACCTACTATCTCGGCGTCAACCGCGGGAAACGCTCCATCGCGCTGGATCTGCGTGACGAGGCGGATGCCGTACTCGCGCGGGAACTCGCGCGGCGCGCGGATGTGGTGATCGAGAACTTCAAACCGGGCGGCCTGGCCAAGTACGGTCTCGACTACGACGCCGTGCGGGCGACCAATCCCAGTGTGGTCTATACCTCTATCAGTGGTTTCGGTTCCGGCGCAGGCAAGGATGTGCCGGGCTACGATCTGATGGTGCAGGCGATCTCCGGCCTGATGAGCCTCACCGGTGACCCGGACGGCCCGCCGTACCGGGCCGGGATCTCGGTGTTCGACGTGATGGCCGGAAACCACGCCACCATCGGCATTCTCGCCGCGCTGCGGCACCGGGACGCCGCCGGGCAGGGACAGCACGTCGAGGTGAACCTGCTGTCCTCGGCGCTGACCGGGCTGGTCAACCACAGCTCCGCATATGTCGCGGGCGGCACGGTTCCCTACCGGATGGGCAACGCGCACCCGAGCGTGTTCCCGTACGAACCGTTGCCCACCGCCGACAACGACCTCATCATCACCGCGGCCAACGACAAGCAGTTCCGGAAACTGTGCGAGGTGCTGGGAATTCCGGAGATCGCGGACGATCCGCGGTTCGCCCGCAACGCCGATCGCACCGAGCGGCGCGAGGAGCTTCGCCCGATCCTCGCCGGGCAGCTGCGCAAACGCGGCGCACTGGAATGGTTCGATCTGCTCGTGGCGGCGGGTGTCCCCAGTGGACCGATCAACACGATCGACGGTGGTTTCGCGATGGCGCAACGGTTCGAGCTGGATCCGGTCGTCGAGGTCGGTGGCGTGCCCGGTACGCGGCATCCGATCCGGTTCTCCGAAACCCCGGTGAGCTACCACCTGCCGCCGCCACGGCTGGACGAGCACGGCGACGATCTGCGGAAGTGGCTGGAGGAGCAAGGGTGACCGAGTACCCGACCGCGCTCGGCGCGTCTTCACGCGAGAAGATCACCTTGCTGGGCCAGGATCTGGCCGGGGACGTGATGGGCAAGGTGTCGTTCGGGGAGCTGGCGTTCTGGCTCGCGACCCAGCGGCGGCCTGCCCCGGGGGAGACCCGGGTGTTCGAGGCGGTGCTGGCGGCGCTGGCCGATCACGGTTTCACCCCGACGGCCATCGTCACCCGGCTCACCTACCTGTCCGCGCCGGATTCCATTCAGGGCGCGCTGGCGGCGGGGTTGCTCGGTGGCGGGTCGCGGTTCCTCGGCGTCACCGAGGACTGCGGGCGTTTCCTGCACGAAGTACTGTCCACAGTGGACCGGCCGGTGGACGACGAGCTGGCGCTGGAGGTGGTGAAAGCCGAGCGCGCGGCGGGCCGGTTCATCCCGGGGCTCGGTCACCATGTCCACAAGAACGGCGATCCCCGCACCCCGCGCCTGTTCGAGATCGCCCGAGAGGAGGGGCAGTTCGGGCCGCACCTCGCGTTGTTCGAGGCCATCGGACGTGTCCACCCGCGGGTGCTGGGCAAGACGTTGCCGCTCAACGGCGCCGGCGCATGCGGTGCGGCGCTGGCGGATCTCGGGCTGCCGCTGGAGTTGCTGCGGGGATTCGCTCTCCTCGCGCGCACGGCGGGACTCATCGGGCAGCTCGCCGAGGAACTGCGCACGCCCGTCGCGAACGAGATCTTCCTGTCCGTCGACCTCAACAACCGGCCCATTCCCCCGGCAGGAGGCAGCCATGGCTGAGCTGGTCGCGGTGATCGCGTCCACGCACCACCCGTTCTACTACCGCGCCAGCACCGCGACCGGTGCGGACCGGCCGCCGTTCGCCGACGAGTGGGTGCGCAAGATCGAGGCGTTCCGGGAAACCCTTACGAGGGCGCGGCCTGACGTGCTCGTGATGGTCGGGTCGGATCATTTCCACCAGCTGTGGCTGGACAACATGCCGCAGTTCCTCGTCGGCAAGGCGCCGTTCTACGACGCGAACTTCTACAACGAGGAACGTGAGTTCGGGCTGCCGAAGATGTTCCTCAAAGGACAGGAGGACCTGTCGGCCTACGTCCTGCGTGAGGGGCTCGACGCCGGGTTCGATCTGGCGTTCTCGAACGAGCTGCGGATCGACCACTCGATCACCTGCCCGATCATCACCCTGCGCCCGCAGAACGACTTGCCGATCGTGCCGATCTACACCAACATCTTCGCCCCGCCGCTGCCGCAGCCGAAACGGTTCGTCCAATTGGGACAGACGATCCGGCAGCTGATCGAGTCCTGGCCGTCGGACAAGCGGGTCGCGGTGATCGGCACCGGGCACCTCTCGCTCGAATTGGGTGGGCCGCGGCAGTTCGGACCGCACGGGCCGGACCCGGAGTTCGATCGCAAGGCCGTGGACTGGATCTCGGGTGGGGACCTGGAAAAATGCCTCGGCGAGGTGACGCTGGAAAGCCTGCACCTGCCCGGAAACGCCACGCACGGGTTCATGGATTTCATGCTCATGATGGGTGTCGCGGGCGAGGGGGAGCGGGCCGACTACACCGACACCTACGACCTGTTCCACACCATGGAGGCCTACTTCACCTGGTATCCCGGAGGCCTGCGATGAGCAAGTACCTGCTCAACAAGTTCCTGTTCACCGTCGACCGCGATCCGGAGCTGGTCGAGCGCTACCGCAGCGACCCGGCGGGCACCGTGTCCTGGTGGGAAGCCGAGCAGGCCAACCGCATCCTCAACTGTCACGACGGCGAGTGTTCGACCTGGCTGCGATTCGACGAAACCGAGCGCGCGGCACTGTCCACTCACGACTATCCGAAACTGTTCGAGCTGGGGGCACACCCGTTCCTGACGCTGACGTTGTTCATCGGCATGTTCGAACGCGACTACGAGCCGCTGGGTTTCCAGACCGAATACGCCCGCCGCCTAGCCCACATCACCATGCCCTACCCCGACATCACAACCTGACAGCGATGCGCGAGTTGAGCTTTGGGGTGGCGCGAGTTGAGCGTTCCGGTTGCGCGAGTTGAGCGTTCCGGGGGGTGAGTTGATGAAACTCGGGCTGGGAGAGCGGTCATTTCGCGTAACGAACGCTCAACTCGCGCGTCACGAGCAGTCATCTCGCGCCCGGGAACGCTCAACTCGCACGTCACGTGCACTCAACTCGCGCACTGGGAACGCTCAACTCGCACGCTGGGAACGCTCAACTCGCGCGTCACGAACGCTCAACTCGCGCTGGGGTTTGGGAGGTGAGGTCAGCCTTTGATCGTCTCGAGGGGGCGGGAGTGCCAGGCATCCCAGTCGGCGCTGATGGCGCTTGCCGTGCGCAGCAGGAGCGGCAGGTGGTGCTCGACGAGGGTCTCCATCGTCGTCTCGGCGGCGTGGGCGTTGACGTTC
Organism: Amycolatopsis pithecellobii; assembly: GCF_009707865.1. Lineage (GTDB taxonomy): Bacteria > Actinomycetota > Actinomycetes > Mycobacteriales > Pseudonocardiaceae > Amycolatopsis_E > Amycolatopsis_E pithecellobii. The sequence continues at coordinate 14,133 of NZ_WMBA01000045.1, read as the reverse complement.
ACGGCGGCGACCACCGTGCCGTCGCCGTCGCGGATCGGTGCGGCGACCGAACGGATGCCCAGTGCCAGCTGCTGATCGGTGGCGGCCCAGCCCCGGGCCCGCACCTCGCGCAGGACCGTGTCGATCTCCTCGCGTTCCGGGGTCCAGCGCGACGGGACCCCGGCCCGGCTCGGCTCGGCCAGCGTGCGGTCGAGTTCGGTGGGGGTGAGCGAGGCGAGCAGCACCTTGCCGAGCGAGGTCGGCAACGCGGGGAAACGGGTGCCGATGGTGACAGCGAGCGCGACGAGTTTCGGCACCGCCACACGCGCCACGTACACCACGTCGGACCCGTCGAGCTGCGCGATCGAGCACGATTCGTTCGTCTGCCGCACCAGCTCACGCAGGTGCGGGCGGGTCAGCTCCCACAGGTTCACCGAGCCGATGTAGGCCATGCCCAGTTCGAGCACGCGCGGCGTCAATGAGAAAGCACCGTCCGTACCGCGGACATAGCCGAGCTGCTCCAGCGTGATCAGGATCCGGCGCGCGGTCGGGCGAGCGAGCTCGGTCGCCGTCGCGACCTCGCTGAGCGTCATGGCCGGTTTGGCAGCCTGAAAGCAGCGCAGGACATCGAGCCCACGCGCGAGGGCTTCGATGAATTCCGGGTTCCCGTCTCGCCGCATACGGAAAGGCTACCGGGTCAGGCGGACAGGTGTCCGTCATACGGTGGATTCCGCGAGCTGCAGGAGGTTCCGCACCAGTCCGCGCGCCCACTCGGGATCCATGGGCTGGGTGGTGAACATGACACGGTAGTACAGCGGGCTCAGCAGCGTGTCCGCGGCCGTCTGGACGTCGGGCACGTCGCCGCCCCGGGACCGCTCACGCTCGAGGATTGCTTCCAGTTGCTCGTGCCGGTCGCCGACGCAGGCGCAGCCGCCCGACGGGCCTGCCCCCAGCGCCGCCCGCATGATGGCGACGGTGTCCGGGTCGGTCAGGTCGGTGCTCACGTCGACCACCCAGCGTTCCAGGTCCTCGCGCAGCGTGCCAGTGTCCGGCACGACGATGTCACCGCTGAACCGGCTGGTCGCGACCTCGTTGAGCAGGTCGGACAGCGACCCCCAGCGGCGGTAGACGGTGGTCGGGTGCACCCCGGCGCGGTTCGCGATGACCGGCAGGGTCACGGCCTCGACCTGGTTTTCGGCGAGCAGCTCCTGGACGGCCCGGTGCACGGCCGCGCGCACCCGCGCGGACCGGCCGCCTGGCCTGGTGGTGACGGACATAACGACCATTATCGCACCGATCGTTGCTTTTGCGCTAAGGTGGTTTCAAAAGCATCGATCATTGCTTTAGAGGAGCGGTCTTGTCCGAGTCATCAGTCGCGGTCGCGCTGCCGGGCGCCGCAGCCGGGAGACGGCTGTCGCACGCCTTCTCCTTCGTCGCCGTCGCGGCGATCGCGATCCTGTTCATGGCGGCCTCCAGTGCGCCGTCCCCGCTCTACATCGTCTACCAGCAGAACTGGCATTTCTCCGCCACGACACTCACCGCCGTCTTCGCGGTGTACGTGCTCGGGCTCATCTCGTCACTGCTCGTCCTGGGCGCGCTGTCGGATCACCTCGGACGGCGGCCGGTGCTCGGCGCCGCGGTGGCGCTGGAAGCGCTTTCTCTCGTGCTGTTCCTCGTCGCCGGGGACGTGTCGGTGTTGTTCGCCGCGCGGATCGTGCAGGGTGTCGCGACCGGCGCCGCGATCACGACGTTGTCGGCACTGCTCGTCGATCTCAACCCGCCGCATGCGCCCGGCCGCGCCGGCGTCGTCAACGGCATCGCGCCGACCGTCGGGCTCGCGCTGGGCGCGCTGGGCTGCGGCGCGCTCGTGCAGTTCGCGCCGGCACCGACTCATCTGGTGTTCGGCGTGCTGCTGGCGGCCATGGTGCTGGCCGGCTTGATCGTGGCGGTGATGCCGGAAACGTCCGCGCGCCGGCCCGGTGGTGCACGCTCGCTCCTGCCGCGGCTCGGGCTTCCGCAGCGCCTGCGCCCCGAGTTCTTCGCGCTCCTGCCGATCATCATGGCGGGCTGGTCCCTCGGCGGGTTCTACCTCTCGCTCGGGCCGTCGGTCGCGGCCGGGATTTTCGGCCTGGCGAACCATTTCGTCGGCGGACTCGTGGTGACCCTGTTGTGCGGCACGGGTGCGGCGGCCACGTTCGCGCTGCGTAACCGCCCGGCCCGCCAGGTGCTGCGGATCGCGACATTGCTGCTGAGTGCCGGGCTCGCGATCACGCTGGGCGGGATGTTCAGCGGCGCGGTGGTGCTCGGTGCCGTCGGCACGATCGTCGCCGGACTCGGGTTCGGCGCGGCGGCGCTCGCGATTTTCGGGACGCTGGCACGGATCTCGGCCCCCGCCGAGCGGGGCGAGCTGTTCGCCGTGGGATATGTGGTGTCATACCTTGCGTTCAGCGTGCCCGCGGTGGTCGCCGGGTTCGCCGCCACCGCGCTCGGGCTGCGCGCCACGGCGATCGTGTACGCGAGCGTGCTGACCGGCCTCGCGGTGATCGCCGCCGGAGTGGAGGCGCTCCGGTCGCGCCGGTGACGCAAGCGTTTGACAGCGTCCATTTCGGACAGTCGTGGGCGGCATGTCATGATCGGGCGCATGACGCGCGAAGAACCGGAGCTCAACAGCGGGATCCTGCCCGGCAATGTCCGAGCGGACGACTGGATCATGCTCGCGCTCGCGGTGATCTCCGTCGGCCTGCCCGGATATCTGCTGCTCAGCCCGCCTTCCCGGGACGCGGGACTGTGGATCTTCTACGCCGACTGCACGGTGTGCCTGGTGTTCCTCGGCGAGTTCCTCCTGCGCTGGCGCAAACGCCGGTGGGGCCGGCATTTCCTCGCCCGCAACTGGTACGAGCTGTTCGCCATGATTCCCATCGCGTATCCCGGGCTGATGGGGCACCGCTTCATCGTCGTGGTGCTGATCCTGGTGCGCATCGGGCGGGCGGCGGATCGTGCGCTGGGGGAGCAGTTCACCTACCGGTTCGTGGACAAGCTGTCCGATCCGATCGTCCGCGCGGTCAAGAAACCGGTCACCATCGCGGTGCTCGACGAAGTGGTCAAGGTACTGGAAACCGGAAACTACCCGGAGAACCTCGCGCGCTCGCTCGATGCGCATCGCGAAGAGCTGCGCGCCATCATCACGGAGAAGGTGTCCGAGGACCCGCAACTGCGGCGGCTACGGCATATGCCATTCCACGGCGAAGTCGTGCGCGCGGTCGTGGACACGTCGTTCCGGGTGCTCCTGGAAGTGTTGCTGGACCCGCGGATCGACGACTTCTTCACCAGTGTGGTGCGTGAGAATCGCCTGCAGATCCGCCGCGCCGTGCAACTCGGGCTCAACGAGGTCGAGCCGTGACTCACGCGCCGAGCGTCGCCCACACGGTTTTGCCGCCACCAGGCCGGGTCCGGGTACCCCACGCCGTCGCGATTCCCTCGACGAGCATCAGGCCGCGGCCCCGGAGCGCGCGGGGCCCGGCCGCACTCCGCCGCGGCGGTTCGTCGCTCGGGTCGTCCACCTCGACCACCATGCGCCCTGGCTCGTAGCCGAGCCGCACGCGCACCGCGCCGCCGGCATGGTCGAACGCGTTCGTCACCAGCTCGGTGGCGACCAGCTGCACGTCGGTGATCAGGTCCGGCTCGCTCACCGGCAGCACCCGCGCCGCCCACTGCCTCACCGCGACCAGCGGGGGCAGCTGGCCGGGCGTCAGGTCTAGCTCGAACTGGTCGCTCATGGCAAGCATCCGGCTACCCTCACCGGCACCGGCCCAAACCTGGCTGTCCACTTCGGACTCCGCGGGCTGCTGCTGACGGGGGCACGTCGTGCGCAGTACCATCGGCCGACGGACTTGGTCGCCGAGGGGGGAAGATGAGCTATCCGGGGCAGCAGCCGCAGTATGGCGAGGGTCAGTACGGTGGCCAGCCGCAGCAACCCGGTCCCTATGGCGGTCCGCCGCAACCCGGGCCGTACGGATACGGTGCGCCCGGGCAGTACGGGTATCCCGCGCCGCAGTACGGGTACGGGCCGCGTGCCCCGTGGGATCTCGCGCCGCCCACCAGCAACATTCCGGCGGCGATCGTGCTCATCCTGGGCGGGCTCGCCGGTTTGCTGCAGTTCTTCCTCGAGTGGTTCAGCTTCCGTGACCAGGTGGTGACCGGCAAGGACGTCGCCGATCTCGCCGGAGTGGCCGACACTGCGGGCAGCTCCGCCGGCACGATGATCATGATCGGGGTGTATCTCGTGCTGGTCGGCGGCGGTGTGTCGCTGCTGGGCGGCGCGGTCCTGTTCGTCCCGATGCGTGGCGGCAAGCGGGTCCTCGGCGCGCTGCTGCTGGTGGTCTCCCTCGCCATGATCGCCGGCATGATCTTCTGGCTGGCGGCAGGCATCCCGAACCCGGACAGCACCGGGCCCGGCTACTACTTCTTCCTCGGCGCCGGCGCGGTCACGCTCATCGGTTCGGTCATCGCACTGATCAAGCGCTAGCGCGGTCGCCAGCCGAGCGCCGGACCCAGTTTCGTGGCCATGTCGGTGAGAATCTGCACGTAGTCGGCGTGCTCGAAGCTGAACGGCAGCGCGAACGCGACCTCGTCGATCTCGCGGAACCCTGCGTGCGCATACAGCTGCTCGACGATTTCGGCGGACGTGCCGAGGATGTCGCGCGCGAACAACATGCGCGCCGGACCCTGCGGGCTCGCGGTCCGCGGGGTGCGTTTTTCCACGTACGCCTCATACTTCGCGCGCTGCTGCGGGATCGCGGAGTCGGTGGGGATGACGACCAGCCCATGTGACACGCGGGCGGCGCCGCCGTCGGGGTGGTGCGCGCGGAAGGTCCGGATGTGCGAACGCTGGATCTCGGCGAAATCCTCCGACTCCTCGGCGCGGACCACGCTGCTGGACAGGAAGTTCATCCCGTGCTCACCGGCCCAGCGCGCCGACCGCAGGCTCCCGCCGCCGTACCACAGGCGCCGGATCAGGCCGGGGGAGTGCGGCTGGACGCGGTGGGAGAACTCCTCGAACCCTTCGGTACCACGGAAGTCGGTGACCGGCTTGCCGCCGATGGCGTCGAGGAGACGCCGGACCCGGTCATAGCTGAAATCCTCGAGGTCGGCGGTGTGCGGATACAGCGCCTGCTTGACATCGTCGTAGTGCATCGGCGGACCCACGCTCAGGCCCGGGTTGAGCCGCCCGCCCGAGAGGATGTCGACGGTGGCGAGATCCTCGGCAAGGCGCAGCGGATTTTCCCAGCCCAGCGGGATGACCGCCGTGCCGAGCTCGATCCGGGTCGTGCGCTGCGAGGCGGCGGCGAGCACGGCGACCGGCGAGGAGATGCCGTACTGCAGGTGCCGGTGGCGGACCCAGGCGGTGTCGAAACCGAGCTGCTCACCGAGCTGGATGATCTCCAATGTGGACTCGTGACCCCGGCGCGGATCGTTCTCGTCGAACAGCCCGATGGTCAGGAAGCCCAGCTTTCGCAACGGTTGCGAGGGCAATGGCACGGCGGTCCTCCCGGGTCCGGAGATCTTGTCGCAGATTCTGCCCCAGCCAGGAGGTGTTCTCACTATCCGAGAAGCTCCGGCCGCCGCCACGGCTCGCCGTGCACGTGATGGGCCAGGAAAGCGAACACGGTGGCGTACCAGAGCTTCGCGTGGTTGGGCGTCAGCACCCAGTGGTTCTCGTCCGGGAAGTAGAGGAACTTGTGCGGGCTGGTCCCGTCGTCCGCGGCCGTGCGGGACAACAGATCCCACCACAACCGCAGGGCTTCGCCGACCGGCACGCGATAGTCCTTGTCGCCGTGGATGACGAGCATCGGGGTGGTGATCTTCCCGGCCCAGCGGTGCGGTGAATGCCGGTCCGTGGCCTCGGGGCTGAGCTCGCGGGGCCAGTAGTAGGCGGCGTCGGTGGTCGGGAACATCTGGTCCAGCGCCCACAGCGAGGCATGTGTGACGATCGCGGCGAATCGATCGGTGTGCCCGGCCAGCCAGTTGGCCATGTACCCGCCGAACGAGCCGCCCATCGCCGCCGTGCGGGTCTCGTCGACATCGGGCCGTTCGACGGCGGCGTCGGTGATCGACATCAGGTCCGTGTACGGCGCGGCGCCCCATTCGCCCCAGCCGCGCTGGATGAACTCCAGCCCGTACCCGGTGGAGATCGCCGGATCCGGCAGCAGGACCGCATACCCCTGTGCGACGGCGAGCCACGGGTTCCACCGCCACTGCCAGGCGTTCCACGAACCCAGTGGGCCACCGTGAATCCACAGCAGCAGCGGCGCCGCAGCTTCGGGGCTCGCGTCATGGGGCAGCGCGAGCCAGGCGCGCAGCGGCGCCCCGTCGGTCGCGGTGGTGGTGACTTCTTCGACGTGTCCCGGCAGCTCGACGGCCGGCACCGGGCCGGGAAGCGCTTCCACCACACTGCCGTCGATCGCGACGCGGTACGGTGCGGGCAGGCTGTCCACAAAGGACCTGATCGTGTAGATCCATTGTCCATCAGGGGAAATCCGGATGTCGCCGAACGTGCCGGACCCGGTCAGCTTGGTCACCTCGCCGGTACTCGGGTCCACCCTCCACAGTGGAGAGTGACCGAGATCGTCCGCGCTGACGACCACTGCGCGGCCGTCCGGTGTCCACTCGGGACCGTGCGGCCAACGATCCCAGGACCGGGTCAGCGCACGCGGTTCACCGCCGTCGGCCGGGAGCACCGCGAGCCAGCTGTCCCCGACCTTCGCGGCTGTCGGGCGTTCAGTCACGACGACCGCGATGCGGCTGCCGTCAGGGGAAAACCGGGGGCCGGCGTACTCGTGGTCCGCCTCGTCCGCGAGCACGCGGCGCCCGCCGGTCTCGACGTCGATCGCCACCAGGGTGTCCCGCTGGGAGCCACCCGGTTCCGCCACCGTCCACACCGCGACGACCGTGCGCCCGTCCGGTGAAACGTCCCAAGTGGACTCCCCGTCGAGTGCCCGGCCGGCATGCCCGGTGATATCGCGTAGTTCCTCGCCGGGCGGACCCGCCAGCAGCCGTGGCCGGTCCGGCCCGAGATCGTGATCCCAGTAGCGGATCGGATACTCCTCGTGCAGGATCGCGGTGACCGCCTCGTCCTTGCGGCGGGCACGCAGTTCCTTGTCCCGTAAGGCATCCGTGGCCGAGGGCAGCATTGTGGAACCGGCCACGACGACGCCTGCCTCGCGTGCGACCACCACGCCCCGCACGCCACCGGGTGGTGACGCGATCACCTCCGGGTCACCGCCGCCGGCGGGCAGCCGCCACAGCGCCGGCTGGTCCTTGCCGTCGTCGTCGCCCGGCTCCGGACGGGACGAGGTGAACAGCAGATCGCCGTCGGGGGTGAAGACGGGCCCCGACTCGCCCTGCGTGCTCCGGGTCAGCCGCCGGGCCGGGCGCTCGCCCGCGGGATCGACCTCCCACAACCCGGGCACCCACTTGGTCTTCTTGGCATCCAGAGTGGACACACCGATGACGAGGCGTCGCCCGTCGGGTGACAGGGCGAGACCGGCGGCACGGGGGAGGGCGACATAGCCGTCAAGGTCGGCGAACGGGTCAGCGTTGGTCACTCAGCCTTCCTACCATCCCGGCGCGGCCCGATGAGCGGTTTTCCCGGCGCCGTGGCGGGACGAGGGCCAACCGCGCCGCGGGCGGCAGCGGCGCGAGTTCCGGGGTGGCCTGGAACGCCTGGATCGCGAGTGCCGCAAAACGGCGGGACGCCGCGACGCGGGCGGCCGGGGAGCCGGCGCGGATGCCGCCATTGGCCATCAGGACCAGGACCAGGTCGTCCACGACGAAATCGGGGCGCAGCCCGCCGGAGCGCTTGGCGCGGCCGGCCAGTTCGGCGAGCGTTCTGACGGCGCGTTCGCGGGCCGCGGCGAAGTCGATCGCACGGGGGAACGTCGACATGAAGGCCGCGGTGAAGCCCCGGTCACGTGCGTGCAGTTCACACAGTTTCTCGACCACCGAACAGAAACCGTGCCACGGATCCGGGTCGGCGAGCCCCTCGTCGGCGATGGTCTGGCACGCACGCATCTGGCCGGCGAAGGCCTCGGTCGCCAGTGTCTCCTTGGTCGGGAAGTGGCGGTACAGGGTGGCCGGGCCGACCCCGGCGCGGCGGGCGATCTCCCGCAGCGGCACATCCAGGCCTTCGGTGGCGAACACCGCGCGGGCCGCGTCGAGGATGCGCCCGCGGTTGTCGATGGCGTCGGAACGCGTTGCGTGAGGCAAACGGTCGGTCACCACTCTCACTTTAGCCAACCGGACGCCTGCGTCCGGTTAACGTCCACAGGAGACGATCAAGGAGGTAGTGGTGAAGGCCATCACGATCCGGAAATTCGGCCCGCCCGAAGGCATGGCGGTCATCGACGTCCCCGCTCCGGCTCCGGCCGGCGGGCAGGTGCTGATCAGTGTGGAGTCGATCGGCGTCGGCGGTGCCGACACCCTGATCCGAAGCGGAGGGCTGTTCGGCTGGGGTTTCACGGAAGGCCATATCCCCGGCAGCGAGGTGGCGGGCACGGTGACCGCGGTCGGTGACGGTGTCGACACGTCCTGGATCGGGCAGCGCGTGTGGGCCTTCACCGGCGTGGGCGGCGGCTACGTCGAGCACGCCGTGGCCGGAGTCGGGGAGGTCGTGCCGCTTCCGGCGAATCTGTCCACTGTGGACGCGGTGACGCTGGGAAGTTCCGGCGTGGTGGCGCATTTCGGCCTTGCCCATGCCCACTTTTCGGCCGGCGAGTCGGTGCTGGTGCGGGGTGCCGCCGGGAGCATCGGGATCACCGCGGTCCAGCTCGCGGCTCGCGGTGGGGCCGGCGCGGTGGCGGTCACCACGTCGTCGGCCGAGCGTGGCGAGCGCCTGCGTGAGCTGGGCGCGACCCATGTGCTGGACCGCTCCGGCGAGGGCGCTGACGGAGGTTATGACGTCATCATCGACATCGTCGCCGGTGCGGACCTGGCAGCCTTCCTCGGCAAGCTCAACCCCAACGGCCGACTGGTGGCGGTCGGCGCGGTCGGGGGTCTTCCGCCCGCGGACTTCGCGATGACGCTGTTCCCGGCGTTCCAGAAGTCGACGTCGTTCGCCACTTTCAGCTCCGACACCGCGCCCGAAGCCGACCGGCGTGCGGTACGGACCGAACAGTTCGCCGCGGCGGGTCGCGGCGAACTGCGCACGGTGGTGCACGAGGTGCTGCCGTTGACGGAAGCCGTGCTGGCGCACCAGAAGATGGCCGCGGGGGAGGTGTTCGGCCGGATCGTGCTGACGCCGTGACGTTGCTTCAGTCGGTGCTGTACTGTTCTCTCTGTACTGAAGTGTAAGACCGGGAGGACGCGCTGCCGGATCCTGGTCGCGCTGCTCGACGGGGTCACCTACCCCGGGCGGCTCGCCGAACGGCTGGAACTGAGCCGCTCCAACGTGTCCAACCACCTGTCCTGCCTGCGGGGCTGCGGTCTCGTAGTCGCGTCGTACGAGGGCCGCCAGGTGCGGTACGAGCTGTCCGATCCGCACCTGGCGCGCGCACTGCGGGAGCTCGCGCAGGTCGTGCTCGCCGTCCAGCCGGGCGCGGAGTGCGAGGACTGATGACGGCGCGGAATGTGGTGCCGGCGCGGCGAATCCGGCTCCTGGTCGCCGCGACCATCAGCTACAACGTGATCGAGGCGATCGTCGCGATTTCGGCCGGGTCGGTCGCGGATTCGACGGCGCTGATCGGGTTCGGGCTGGACTCGGTGATCGAGGTGGCCTCAGCCGCGGCGGTCGCCTGGCAGTTCTCCGGGGCCGACCCTGAGGCGCGAGAACGGATCGCGCTGCGGGTGATCGCCGTGTCGTTCTTCGCGCTGGCGGCGTATGTGACCGTCGGCTCGGCGATTTCCCTGGCGACACAAGGGAAGCCGCGGGAATCGGTGGTGGGGATCGTGCTCGCCGCGGTGTCACTGGTGGTCATGCCGGTGCTGTCCGCGGCGCAACGCCGGGCCGGACGCGAACTCGGCTCGGCCAGCGCGGTCGCGGACTCGAAGCAGACGCTGCTGTGCACCTACCTGTCCGGCGTGCTGCTGGCCGGCCTGCTCGCCGACACCTGGTTCGGCTGGTGGTGGGCCGACCCGCTGGCCGCACTGGTGATCGGCGCCGTCGCGATCCACGAAGGCCGTGAAGCCTGGCGCGGTGACCACTGCTGACTGCGTCACTTCACCGCGAGGCACCCCCGCATGTGGTCGTCGACGACCCCCACCGCTTGCAGGTACGAGTAGATGATCGTGGTGCCGACGAAGGTGAAGCCGCGGCGCTTGAGGTCTTTCGAGACGCGGTCCGACAGTTCGGTGCTCGCGGGCAGCGGCTCGCCCGGCCGTCGGCGGTGCACGACCGGCGTGCCGTTCACCCAGTCCCACAGGTACGCGTCGAAAGTCCCGCATTCCTCCTGTACTGCAAGGAAAGCCCGCGCGTTCTTGACGGTCGACGAGATCTTCAACCGGTTGCGGACGATCCCCGCGTCCTCGCGCAGCGCGTCGAGCTTCGCCTGGTCGTAGCGCGCGATCCGGATGTAATCGAAACCGTCGAGGGCGCGGCGGTAGTTCTCGCGTTTGTTGAGCACCGTCGACCACGACAGTCCGGCCTGCGCGCCTTCCAGTACCAGCAATTCGAACAGGTACTCGTCCTCATGCGACGGCCGGCCCCACTCGGTGTCGTGGTAGGCGATCATGGCCGCCGAGCCATCGGCGGCCCATCCGCAGCGGGTCACGCGCGCTCCAGCGGCATGATCAGCCACAGCGCGAGGTAGCCGAGAAACTGTGGACCTGGCAGCAGACAGGACACTACGAACAACACCCGCATCGTGGACGGGCGCCAGCCCACCCGCTCGGCAAGGCCGGCGCACACTCCGGCGATCACGCGGTCCGATCGCGACCGGGCCAGCCTCTTCGTGTTTGTCATGGACCCAGCCTCTCGCGTGCCGTACCCCGGCGCATCAGGTACCCCCCGGAAAGTGACCCGGACATTTCCCTGGTGTGGTCCGCAGTCACCGCACCTTCGGACGGGGCCGAGTGGAGCAAGGCAGGACACGAATCCGACAAGGCTGTCAAAAAGTCTAGACCAATTTCGTGAAGAGCTCGCACACTCGACGAGCGGTGTGTTTTTTCCGTTCCCCCTCGAAAGGTGTGTCCCATGCGTCGAAGAATCGCCATTGTCGCCGGCGGCGCGGCTGCGCTCGCCTTCAGCCTGGTCACGGCCAACCCGGCGGCCGTCGCGCAGATGTCGCCGGGCATGTTCGCGGCCATGCAACACGATTTCGGCTTGTCCGCCCAACAGGTCCAGACCAGACTCGGTCAGGAGAAGGACGCCACCGGCATCCTGCCCGCCGCCCAGCAGGCGGCTGGAGCAGCGTTCGGCGGCGCATGGTTCGACGCGGCGCGAGGCAAGCTCGTCGTCGGGGTGACCGACTCGTCGGTGGCCGCGGCGGTCGAGCGGACCGGGGCGGCGACGGTGCCGTCCCGGGTCAGCGCGGCGGCGCTCGACGGTGCGAAGAAGGCGCTCGACGACTCGGCCAAGGCGCAGCCCGCGCCGCCGTCGGTGAGCAGCTGGCGCACCGATCCGCGCAACGGCAGCCTCGTCGTGTCGCTTCAACCGGACGCGCGCGGCCCCGATGTCGACGCGTTCCTCGCGCGGGCACGCCAGACCGGCATACCGGTGACCGTGACGGCGGCGCCACGGCCGGTGACCGACGCAGCCGGCACTGTCGGCGGCGATCCCTACTACATCAACGGAAACGTCCGGTGCTCCATCGGATTCTCCGTGCAGGGCGGATTCGTCAGTGCCGGGCACTGTGGCGGCGTCGGTGCTTCGACCGCCGGCTGGGACGGTTCGGCGCAGGGCACGTTCGCCGGATCTTCCTTTCCTGGCAACGATTACTCGTTCATCCGGATCGGCAACGGCTGGTGGACCGTGCCGGTCGTGCTGGGCTGGGGCACGGTGAGCGACCAGCTGGTGCGGGGTTCGTCGGTGGCCGCGCCGGGAACGTCGATCTGCCGCTCGGGTTCGACGTCGCACTGGCACTGCGGTGTCGTGGAAGGTCTCAATGAGACGGTGAACTACGCGCAGGGCGCGGTGTTCGAGATGACGCGGACCTCGGTGTGCGCAGAGCCGGGTGACTCCGGCGGCTCGTTCATCTCCGGTGACCAGGCTCAGGGCGTCACCTCCGGTGGCTACGGCAACTGCAGCTCCGGTGGCGAGACGTGGTTCCAGCCGGTGAACGAGATCCTGCGGACCTATGGGCTGTCGTTGGTGACCGCCTGATCCGCGCTTGGCTACCGGTTCCCGGCGGGGCCGGTAGCCACCCTTCAAAATGGTCCAGTCCAACTACTTGACTTATCGCAATGGTCTAGTCCACATTACCGGAATCCCGGTTTTCTTTTTCCCGAGGAGGACAAGTGCACCGTCGGAAAGTCACCTCGATCCTCGCGGCCGCAACGGTGGCCGCCGGTACCGCGCTCACGCTCGTCACCCACGCCGACGCCGCGGCCGGTGCGACCGCGGCGTTGAGCAGCAACTGGTACGCCTCCGCGCCGTACCTGATGCCCCAGAGCAACAACCCGCCAGACCCGTCCGCGGTGATGGCCGCAACCGGGCAGAAGGCCTTCCAGCTCGCGTTCATCCTCGCGCCCAACGGCGGCGGTTGCAGTCCCACCTGGGACGGCACTTCCGCGGTCTCCTCCGACACCGCCGTCGCCGGGGTGATCGGCAAGATCCGCGCCGCGGGCGGCGACGTGTCGGTGTCGGTCGGCGGGTACGGCGGCACGAAACTCGGTCAGACCTGTTCGGACCCGGGCTCGACGGCCGCCGCCTACCAGCAGGTGATCGACAAATACGGGTTGCACGCCATCGATTTCGATCTGGAAGAACCGGAATACGAAAACGACGCCGCCATCAGCAACGAGCTCGGCGCCGCACAGATCCTGCAGCGCAACAATCCGGGCCTGTTCGTGTCGGTGACCATGCCGGGCACCGCGGCGGGAACGGGCTGGTTCGGCACCCAGCTGCTGGACAAGGCGAAGAAGCTCGGCTTCACCCCGAACAATTTCTCGATCATGCCGTTCGACGGCGGATTCAACGGCGCGTCGAGTCAGACGTCCGCGCTCGAAGCCTTCCATTCCCTGCTGATGAGCCATCTCGGCTGGGACAGTGGGACGGCCTACGCGCACGAGGGATTCTCCGGGATGAACGGCAAGAGCGACGCCTCGGAATTCTTCTACCAGGCCGATTTCCAGACCGTGCTCGACTACGCGACCGGCCACGGCCTCGGCCGGTTCACCTTCTGGGCGGTCAACCGCGACCGGCCGTGCACCACGACGACCGACAACGGTGTGTGCAGCAACGTTTCCCAGAACGACTGGGATTTCACGAAATTCACCGCACGCTTCGCCGGCGCGACCCCGCCGGTCACCACGACCCCACCGACGAGCACCACCCCGTCGAACCCGGGCGGCAGCTGCCCGGCGGCGTGGAGCGCCACCACCGCGTACAACGGCGACGCGGTCGTTTCCTACCACGGACACAGCTGGACTGCGAAGTGGTGGACCTACGGTGACACTCCCGGCGGGCAGGCCGGGGTATGGACGGACAACGGCGCCTGTTAAGGAGTGGGTTGGCCTGACTTGCGTGGCGGTGCGGGTAGCGCGCGAGTTGCGCGTTCCCGCCGCGCGAGTTGAGCGTTCCTGCTGCGCGAGTTGTGCGTTCCTGCTGCGCGAGTTGTGCGTTCCCGTCGCACGCAACGTTCAACTCGCGTGCACGCAATGCTCAACTCGCGCGTTCCCAACGTTCAACTCGCGCGCTTTTAGGTGGTCTGGACCGTTGGGGGGTGGCCGTTCCAGGTGACGAAGCAGGAAGAGGTTGTGCCGTCGCGGTTGAAGTCGACGCGCAGCCAGCCGTCGGCCTGCCAGGCCTGGACCTGCCATCCCGTCTCGGGCGTCGCGGACACGAGTTTCGCGGAGGTGGCGCCCAGTTCCAGCACCACCCTGCCGCCGGCGAGCTGGTAGCTCCGGACGTCGGCGGCAGGACTGGAAGTCGTGCTGGGCGGGGCAGCGGACGACGCCGCCGTCCGCGGGGGAGCGACACTCGCGGGCGGGGCCGGCGTGGGG
>NZ_WMBA01000044.1 GCF_009707865.1 Amycolatopsis pithecellobii | reverse complement strand
GCCCCCTCCCCCAGCCTTCGGCTCGGGGGGACCCACTGCCCCGACACCCAAGGACGCAATCCCCGATGCGCGCAAGCTTCGTTTTCAGCGAGGTCTTCACCGGTCTACGCCGGAACGTCACGATGACCATCGCCATGATCATCACCACCGCGGTCTCGCTCGGCATGCTCGGTGGTGGCCTGCTCATCGTGCGCACCATCGACAAGATGCAGGTGGACTACCTCGCCGATGTCGAAGTGTCGATCTACCTGACGCAGGACGTCAGCGCCAACGACAAGGACTGCTCACAGGATCCGTGCCGGAACCTGCGCCAGCAGATCCAGAACAACGCGGCCGTCGAGTCCGTGGTGTTCGAGAACCGCGACCAGGCGTATGCGCGGTTCAAGAAGATCTTCCAGGACAACCCGATCCTCGTGCAGTCCGCGCGACCCGAGGCACTGCCGGCGTCACTGCAGATCAAGCTGCACGACCCGAGCCGGAGCGAGATCATCCAGCAGCAGTACGGAACCAGCCCGGGCGTCGACCGCGTCGAGGACCAGAAACAGTTCCTCGACCGGTTCTTCGGCCTGCTCGGCGCGGTCCGGGACGGCACGTTCGTCATCGCGCTCATCCAGGCGCTCGCCGCACTGCTGCTGATCTCCAACACGGTCCAGATTTCCGCGTTCACGCGGCGCACCGAGGTCGGCATCATGCGCCTGGTCGGTGCGACCCGCTGGTACACGCAGCTGCCGTTCCTGCTGGAGGCGGTGATGACCGGCATCGTCGGCTGGGTGTTGTCGGTGGCGGGGCTGATCGCGTTGAAGTACGCCTTCATCGACCGGATCCTGCAGGTCACCTCGGGCATCATCCCGAAGATCGAGGTGCTGGACATCATCGTGACCGCGCCGTGGCTGCTGCTCGCGTCGATCATCATCTCGGCCAGCACCGGATACGTCACGCTGCGGCTATACGTTCGCCATTAGAACAGAGCAACGCGCAGCGTTTCCGTCTGAGGGCGGGGGCGGGCGGGGGTTAAGCTGGTTTTTATGCCCAAGGAACGTGGCCACAAGGTGATCGTGTCGAACCGGCGTGCTCGGCACGACTGGTCGATTTTGGACACCTACGAAGCCGGTCTCGTACTGGTGGGCACCGAGGTGAAGAGCCTGCGCGCCGGCCGCGCGTCGCTGGCCGACGCGTTCGCGACCGTCGACGACGGTGAGGTCTGGCTGCGTAACCTGCACATCCCCGAGTACGAGCACGGCACCTGGACCAACCACGAGGCCCGGCGGCATCGCAAGATGCTGTTGCACCGTGGCGAAATCGAGAAGCTGATCGGCAAAACCAAGGAGAGCGGGCTGAGCCTGGTCCCGCTGTCGCTGTACTTCAAGGACGGCAAGGTCAAGGTCGAACTCGCGCTCGCGAAGGGCAAGAAGGCCTACGACAAGCGGCAGGACCTGGCGAAACGGGACGCGCAGCGTGAGATGAGCCGCGCCATGGGGCGGGCGCTCAAGGGCCGTCGGTGATCCCGGAGCGGGACGAGGACATCGCGGGATGGGTGCGGGGCCTTGGTCTCGACGGGCTGATCGACCTGCATCTGCATTTTTTGCCGGAGCGGATGCAGACGAAGGTCTGGGCCTACTTCGACCAGGTCGGGGACCGGCTCGGCGCACCGTGGCCGGTCTGGTACCGGCAGCCGGAAGCCGATCGCGTCGCGTTGCTGGAGTCGTTCGGGGTGCGACGGTTCGTGCCACTGGCGTACCCGCACAAGCCCGGTATGGCCGAGTGGCTCAACGGCTGGCTCGCCGGGTTCGCCGAGCGCGTGCCGGCGGCCGTGCGCACCGCGACGTTCTTCCCCGAACCCGCTGCCGCGTCCTATGTGGACAGTGAGCTGCGGGCGGGTGCCCGGTGTTTCAAGGCGCACGTGCAAGTCGGTGCCTACGATCCGCGGGATGCGCTGCTGGATCCGGTGTGGGGCGCGATCGCGGACGCGGGTGTGCCGGTCGTCGTGCACGCCGGGCACGGGCCCGAACGCGGTCCGTTCACCGGGCTCGACGTTTTCGGCGACGTGCTCGCGCGGCATCCGCGGCTGGTCGCGGTGCTCGCCCACGCCGGGATGCCCGAGTACGAAGTCGCGCTCGACCTCGTCGAGAAGTATCCGCGCGTGCACCTCGACACCACCATGGTCGGCGTCCCGTTCACCGAGAACCTGATGGCGCTGCCCGGAAACTGGACCGACCGGCTCGCCGGGATTGCCGACCGGGTGGTGCTGGGCACGGATTTCCCGAACATCCCGTACTCGTATGCCACGCAACTGCGGGCGATCGCCGGGTGGGCTGCTGACAAGCGGCTGGGCGAATCGTTTCTGCGCGCGGTGCTGCACGACACCCCGGCGAAGCTGCTCAGCCTCTGAAGTCCTTGACAGGCACCGCGCTCGGGCGCGAGGCCAGCAGGACGCCCATCAGCACGAGGAGCACGGAAGGCACCGGACCCGTGAAGATAGGGCTGGTGAACCCTCGCGCGGCCAGCCCGAGCAGCCCGGCGGCACCCAGTAAGGCTGCGGTGACCAGCCGTGCCATCGGCGCCGGAGCGCCCAATGCCGGTGGCCTTTCGAAGCGGCCGAACACGCGCAACAGTCCAATGAGGACGGTCGTGGCCGCGGCGAACCACAGCGGGGCGGTCGCGAACCAGCGCAGTGAGCCGGGTTCCGGTGTGGCGTAACCGAATCCGAGCACGCTGATGCCCGCAACGATCACGAGTGCGGGCATGTGCCACAGGTAGATACTCATGAACCGGGCTCCGATCCACCGCAGCGCGTCGCCGGCGAGCGGTCGTTCCGCGAGGGTCCGCAGCTGGGGGCGCAGCGCGAGCACCAGTCCGAGTTGGCCGACGGCGAGGCTCAGCAGCAGGGCGGTCGGCGGGCTCATGTTCGACACCGGCGCGCCGGGCATGCCGATCATGCTCATCGGATACGGGCCGAACGCGACCATGAGCGCGGTGATCCCGAAGCCCGTGGCGGACAGGGTAAGCGCGGATTTCCGGTTCAGGGCACCGAGTTTGCCGTCCACGTAGTGAAATCCCAGCTGGTGCACGGCGAGCCAGACGAAGACGGCGTTGAGGTAGCCGAACGGCCCGAAGCCGTCGAAGCGCACGACGTCCACCAGCACTGCCAACACGGCCAGCACCGCCGGGACCAGCAGGCCCCAGCGGCGATGCGCGACGGCCATGAGCGGGGTGGCGAGCACGGTCAGCAGGTACACGGCGAGGAACCACAGCAGCTGCCCGGCGATGACGCCCGCGACCTCGACGGGCTGCTCCGGCGCGCCGAGGCCACTCAGGAGTCCTGGCGCGGCGAGCCAGACGGCGGCCAGCGGGAGCACCGGGAGCAGCAACCTGCCGATCCGTCCGGCGAGCCAGTCGCGGGCTGAGGCCGCGCGGTGCAGGGAGATGAAGTTGGCGGCGCCACCGGCGAAAAACACCAGTGGCATGACCTGTGAAGCCCACGTGATGACGGCCCAGCCGGGGGTGGCGAGCGCGTTACCCGTGACGAGGTGGCCGCTGGAGTAGCTCAGCACGGGCATCAGCCAGTGCTGAGTGATCACCGCCAGTATCGCGCCGGCGCGTACGACGTCGAGGAAAGTGTCCCGCTGACCTGGTTGCATGCCGGAAAGCCTTGTCGCACAAGGACTTCCGGTCAGCCCGGTCAGCCACCGTCTTCGTTTCCGATTCCGGGCACCCCGTCGGTGGGGCCAGCCCTACTCAGACCTCGTCGACCTCGGGGGTCACCATCCCGCACAGGCGGTACTCCCAGCCGTTTTCCTGGCTGTAGCCGAGCTGGTAATGAGTCTCGATCTTGGGACCGTCGTGCAGGTGGACGTGCCGCATCACCGTGCCGGACACCGGTTCCGTGTCACCGAGGGTCTGGACCCGCCCGTCCAGAGGCCCGCCGAAGAAGCGGACGCTCAACTCGGTCATTCCGGCCCCCTCGAAGGTGTCGATGTGCTGACGTCCGACCAGGATAGGGGAGCGTGCATCGCGATGGGGGCCACGGATCGGGTGAGAAACTTCAAGCGCGGCCGAGATAGGTGAGCACAGCGCGCACCCGGCGATGTTCCTCCGCGCTGGCTTCGAGCCCGAGCTTCGCGAAGATGTTCCCGATGTGCTTCTCCACCGCGCCCTGGGAGACCACCAGCCGCGCGCCGATCGCCGTGTTCGACAGGCCCTGGGCCATCAGACCCAGCACTTCGGACTCCCGCGCGGTCAGCGCGTCGAGCGGGTTCTTGCGACCTCGCGCCATCAACTGCGCGATCACCTCCTGGTCGATCGCCGTGCCGCCACGGGCGACCCGGCGGACCGCATCGAGGAAGTCGGCGACATCGGCGACCCGCTCCTTGAGCAGGTACCCGACCCCGCCCGCGCCGCCTGACAGCAGCTCGACGGCGTAGCTCTCCTCGACGTACTGCGACAGGACGAGTACCGGCAGGCCCGGCACCGCGTCTCGGGCCGCGAGCGCGGCGCGCAGACCCTCGTCGGTGAACGTCGGCGGCATCCGGACGTCCACGATCGCCAGGTCGGGCTTGTGTGCGGTGACCACGTGCACGAAATCGTCGCCGTTGCCGACCGCGGCGACGGTCTCGATGTCCTCGTCGGCCAGCAGCCGCTGCACCCCCGCACGCAGCAGGACCGCGTCCTCGGCGAGCACCACACGCATCCGGTCGCTCACCACACACAGGGCAGGTCGGCCCTGATGACGGTCGGGCCGCCCGCTGGACTCACCACCGTGATCACCCCGTCGATCGTCGCCGCTCGGTCGGCGAGCCCGGCGAGTCCACCGCCTGGCCGGACCTCCGCGCCGCCGTGCCCATTGTCGGTGATCTCCACGACCACTTTGTCCTCGGTTCGCCACGCCTTGACGCCGGCTTCGGTGGCACCCGAATGTTTCGCGACGTTGGTCAGGGTCTCGCCGACGACGAAGTAAGCGATGGTCTCGACCGCGGCCGGTGGGCGCGGCTGCACGTCCACGGTGACGTCGACGTGGATCGGAGATTTCGCCGCCTGCGCCGACAAAGCCGCGTCGAGACCCCGGTCGGCCAGCACCGCCGGGTAGATGCCGCGGGCGAGATCCCGCAGTTCCGACACGGCGAGTTTCGCGTCCACATGCGCCTCGTCGATCAGCTCCCGGACCGCGTGCGGGTCCGTCTTGTTCTTCGCCCGACCCAGGCTCATCGCGACCGACACCAGCCGCTGCTGGACGCCGTCGTGCAGGTCCCGCTCGATGCGCCGGCGCTCGGCTTCGGCCGCGTCGACACCCCGAGCCCGCGACGCCTGCAAATGCTGTGCCTTGACCTCGAGCCGCTTCGTGCGGTTCGGGCCGAGCAACGCCAGCGCCAGCGAGCCGTGGGTCCAGCCGATCCACGGTGCCACCCAGATCGCGATCGGCAGCAGCACGATCGACGCGAGCCCCACCGCGCCTTCGACCACGCTCAGCGGGAACGTCAGCAGGAGATAACCGAGATCACGCCACGTCGTCGGGTCGACGAGCCGGTGCCGCCAGCGGCGCAGCAACCCGCCTTCGACGGGGGCGCGCTCGACCTGGGGCAGCGGCGTGTCGAGCATTCGGCGGACGAACCGGCGTTCGAGATTCGCCGAGCCACGCACGAGACTCGTCGTCGCTATGAGGATCGGGATGCCGATCCAGATGACGACCGTCGCGGCCCCCACCGCGATACCGACCACGATGAACACGAACTGCACGAGGTGGAGGACGAACCCGGCGATCAGGTACGCGATCGTGCGGACCGACTTCGGCCGCGGCTGCTCGAGGGGGGCCCGGTCTGCGGCCATAGCGGTCATCATGCCACCGGAGCGAGCGAATCGGACTCGCTTTCCGCCAGTCGCCGCGCACGGGGACCCGGGCCGAGCACGAGCCGCACGAACCGCGCGTGCGCCGCACCCATCGCGCGGGTCACCGTCCGCGAAAGCGCGAGCACCAGCAGGCCGACCGCCGCCCACGGCAACGTCTGTACCGGTGCGCCGAACAGGTCGCTGTCCGCGGGGGCGTAGATGGGTAGCGCGGTCAGCGCCAGCCCCGCTGACCAACAGGTCACGAGGATGACGAACTCCGCGGTGGCGACGGGGAACAGCAGGACGAAGTAGCCCAGGTCCCGCCAGGTCGCGCCGTCGAGCAGCCGCGCTCGCCATCGCGCTCGCCAGCCCGTCGCCGGCAATGGCCGGTACGGCGTGGCGATGTACGTCCCGAGCAGGGCGTGGGCTCGGGCGCGCTCGAACCGTGCGGCGGCGCGGGTACCCAGGAGCAGGAGGGCGAGAACGGGAACCCCGGCCCACACGACCGCCGTGCCCAGGCCGACCGCCGCCAGCGTCACGACGGCGACGAACCCCGCGATGCCGACCGGCAGGTTGAGCAGCAGGTATCCCAGCGAACCGGCAACCGGCGGGCGTGGCCTCGTCCCGTCCTGGATCGTGTGCATGTTTTCCCTCCTCCTGGAGCCGGAACCAGCGTCCGCCATCCGTGGCGGGCGAGCCATGGGGAAACCGGGTGTTCGCGGGGTAGGGCGGGCCCTACCCCGGGGGAAGAAAGCCGGTTGCCGGACGCGTTAGACTGGGAGGATCATCACCAAGGGGGTGAACGGTTTCGACTTTGGACGTTGAGTCAAGGGAAGCGTGCCGGTGCAGGCGAGAGACCACCGTAAGCGTCATCGCAAACCAATAAGCGCCAAGACGAATAGTCAGCGCGACTTCGCCCTCGCTGCCTGAGCGAGTGCGAGTCTGTCGGCCCGGGTGTGCCTCCGACCCGGTCGCCGGCATCAGCTAGGAGGCTCACCGTCCGGACCCGGCCGCGGGGTCCGGATGGGAAAACCACAGCGGCTGGGCCCGTCACATCGGCTTGTTCGCGAGACCGACGGGGCCGAGTAGAGGCATAGCGAACTGCGCACGGAGAAGCCTTGGTAAGGCGCCAGAGGACCCGGGTTCAATTCCCGGCACCTCCACAGTTGTGTTCGTCGGCCTTCGGCCGACTTCCCGCCGCGGGGTCTCGTTGTGGGGGCCGAGCCCCCACACCCCCGCGGTGCGAGCTTCTTGCGTTGGCGGGCGCTGGGGGCGTTTTGTGGGGACCAGCATCCGAGGGGCGGCTCCGGTGGTCTGGACCTGTTCTGGCGCTGGGTTTTGTTTGTGTTGCTGGGTTTTGTTGTGGGGGTGAATTCTTGGGGTTCGCGGTGCACGTGCATTTCCGGGGTGTTGCCTTGTTGTGACAGAGCGAAGCGAAGCTGGACGCCCTGGGAAAGGGCTGCAATGCTTGACCCGCGTATGGCGGAAATTCGTCATCCATCAACGCAAAGCCGGAAGAAGGTGCCAGATGGCCCGGGTAAGCCGTGCAAGCAGCTCCGATGAAGCTCTGCAAGGGGGTTGGCTCGCAGGCGTTCGCGCGGAGGAAAAAGTCCACCGGGATGCCCAGGAATGCAAGGCGGCACGGACGGTCGCCGGTCATTCGGTGAACGCCGCCGAGTGCGCGGAACTGCTGGAAATGCTGGGCTTGCACGCCGAACAGGGCAAGCAACTGGTCTAACCAATTCCGGTAACCGCTTTCTGTGGTAGCCGGAGCTCATCGGGGCGCATCCGCGCTGGGGCGGCCGCCGATTCGGGTGGTGAGTTCGCCGGCAGCCCGTTGTACGTGGCGGGCCAGCTCTGGCCATTCCTGCCCGCACACCACGGGCTCCTGCGGGCAGTGGTGCCGCAGCGTCACGCTGATCGCGGCCATCGGACGGCCGCCGTGATCGAACACCGGGTAGGCCACCGACGCGAAGCCTGGCGTCACGAAACCGTCCTCCACAGCCCAGCCGCGGCGACGCTCCGTGGCGAGAAGGCGGCGTAGATCCGCAAGGCTGCGCGGCCCCCGGTCCGTGCGGCGCACGAAAGCGGCCGCGTTCGGGAACAACGCCCGCACCTGCGCGGCCGGCAGATGCATCAGCATCGCGCGCCCGGAGGCGGGCAGATGCGCCGGGATCCGTACGCCCACCTCGGTCACCACGGTTTCCGGGCGCGCCGGCCGTTCCTTCACCAAGTAGACCAGCTCGTTCCCGTACAGCACACCGAGCTGCGCGGTGTGCCCGATCGCGTCGACAAGCTTGCGCAGCAACGGATCCGCCAGCCGCTCCAGCGGATCGTGCCGCAGGTACGCCGAACCCAGCTCGAACGCCGCGATCCCGAGCCCGTACCGGCGCTCCGCCGGCAGATGCGCGACGAAACCCGCCGCCTCGAGCTCGGCCAGCAGGTGATACGTCGTGGATCGCGGCAGGTCGAGCTCCCTGGCGATCGCCTCGGCCGACGCCGGCCCGGCGTGTTTCGCCAGCGCGCTCAGTACCGCCAGTCCCCGCCGCAGCGCGGGCACATCCGTCATACGTCTGGGATACCAGACACAACCACGCGATCGTCAAGTGTGTGCGCCGCCGTGAGCAGGTGCAATGGTCGAATGACTCGCACTGTGCGGTTGGACTCGGGCCAGGTGACCCGCGAGCAGGTCGTCGCGGTCGCGCGCGGCGGGGCCCGCGTCGAGCTGGCCGACGCCGTCGTCAAGAACCTCGCCGAAACGCGGCGGCATATCGATGCGCTCGCGGAGGCGCCCGAGCCGGTCTACGGGATTTCGACCGGGTTCGGCGCGCTGGCCATCCGCCACATCCCGGCCGGCCGCCGGACCGCGTTGCAGCGTTCGCTGATCCGCTCCCATGCGGCGGGCGCCGGGCCGGCGGTGGAACCGGAAGTCGTGCGCGCGTTGATGTTCCTGCGGTTGCGGACCCTCGCGAGCGGCTACACCGGCGTGCGCCCGGAAACCGCGACGGCGCTCGCCGGACTGCTCAACGCCGGCATCGTTCCCGTCGTGCACGAGTACGGTTCCCTCGGCTGTTCCGGGGATCTCGCTCCACTCGCCGCGGTCGCGCTCGCGTTGACGGGGGAAGGCGAAGTGGAACACGGAGGGCGTCGCAAATCCGCGGCGGAAGCCTTACCGGAAGCCAATCTTCGCCCGGTAACGCTCGCCGGGAAGGAAGGCCTCGCGCTCACCAACGGCACCGACGGCATGCTCGGGATGCTGGTGCTGGCCGTCGCCGACCTGCGCCGGCTGCTCGACACCGCCGATCTAGCCGGCGCAATGAGCGTGGAAGCCTTGCTGGGCACCGATCGTGCGTTCGCCGACGATCTGCAGGCGTTGCGGCCACATCCCGGGCAAGCGCTTTCCGCGCGCCGGATGTTCGCCGCACTCAAGGATTCCGAGATCGTCGCGAGCCATCGCGGGCCGGACGACACCCGGGTCCAGGACGCGTATTCGCTGCGCTGCGCGCCGCAAGTGCATGGCGCGGCACGGGACACGGTGGCCCATGCCGAACTGGTCGCCGACCGGGAACTGGCGTCGGCGATCGACAACCCGGTGGTACTGCCCGATGGCCGCGTCGAGTCCAATGGCAACTTCCACGGCGCCCCGATCGCTTACGTGCTGGACTTTTTGGCCATTCCGGCCGCCGATGTCGCGAGCATCGCCGAGCGCCGCACCGACCGGATGCTCGATGTCACGCGCTCCCAAGGACTTCCCGCGTTCCTGGCACACGATCCCGGCGTCGACTCCGGTTACATGATCGCGCAGTACACGCAGGCCGCCGTGGTCAGCGAGCTGAAACGGCTCGCGGTACCGGCGTCCGTCGACTCGATTCCCAGCAGTGCCATGCAAGAAGACCACGTCTCGATGGGCTGGTCGGCCGCGCGGAAACTGCGGCGCGCCATCGACGGGCTGACCACCGTGCTCGCCGTCGAGTTGCTGACCGCGGCGCGAGCGCTGGACTTGCGCGCACCGCTGCGTCCTTCGCCGGTGACCGGTGCGGTGCGGGACATCGTGCGCACCCGCGTCGGCGGGACGGGGCCGGACCGGCATCTGGCGCCGGAAATCGCGGCGGTGGAAGAACTTGTGAGATCAGGAGCCGTACTACAGGCACTGGAGGAACCATGATGGTGCGCGCTGCCCGCGGATCCGTCCGCACGGCCAAGAGTTGGCAGACCGAAGCCGCGTTGCGAATGTTCCACAACAACGTCGATCCCGAAGTGGCCGAGCGCCCGGCGGACCTCGTCGTCTACGGAGGCACCGGAAAGGCGGCGCGTGACTGGGCGAGTTTCGAGGCGATCACCAGCTGTCTGACCACTTTGGACGATGACGAGACGTTGCTCGTGCAGTCGGGCAAGCCGGTCGGGGTGTTCCGGACACACGAGTGGGCGCCGCGGGTGCTGCTCGCGAACTCGAACCTGGTGGGAGACTGGGCGAACTGGCCGGAGTTCCGAAGGCTCGAACGGCTCGGACTGACCATGTACGGGCAGATGACCGCCGGGTCCTGGATCTACATCGGGACGCAGGGAATTCTGCAGGGTACGTACGAAACCTTCGCCGCGGTGGCGGCGAAACGGTTCGGTGGCTCGCTCGCCGGGACGCTGACCCTCACGGCCGGCCTCGGTGGGATGGGCGGTGCGCAACCGTTGGCCGTGACCATGAACGGTGGTGCGGTGCTCGTCGTGGAATGCGATCCCAGCCGGGCGCGACGTCGCCGGGAAACCGGCTATCTCGACGAGCTGGCGTCCGATGTGGACGATGCGGTACGGCGGGTGACGGCGGCCAAACGAGATCGGAAAGCGCTTTCTGTCGGCCTGCTCGGCAATGCCGCCGAGGTGATGCCGGAGCTGCTCCGTCGAGGCGTCGACGCCGACATCGTCACCGACCAGACCTCCGCCCATGACCCGCTGGCGTACCTGCCGATCGGGGTGAGCGTCGACGACTGGCACGACTACGCGGCGAAGAACCCGGACGAGTTCACCGACCGTTCCCGCGAGTCGATGGCCGAACATGTCGGTGCGATGCTGGGGTTCCGGGACGCGGGTGCCGAGGTGTTCGACTACGGGAACTCCTTGCGGGGTGAGGCACAACTCGGTGGGTGCGAGCGCGCGTTCGAGTTTCCCGGCTTCGTGCCCGCGTACCTTCGGCCGCTGTTCTGCGAGGGCAAGGGCCCGTTCCGGTGGGCGGCGCTGTCGGGTGAGCCGGCGGACATCGCGGCCACCGACCGCGCGATCCTGGACCTGTTCCCGGACAACGCATCGCTCGCGCGCTGGCTCCGGCTCGCCGGGGAACGGGTTGCCTACCAGGGGCTTCCGGCGCGGATCTGCTGGCTCGGCTACGGCGAACGGCATCTGGCCGGGCTCAAGTTCAACGAGATGGTCGCCAGCGGTGAGCTCAAGGCGCCGGTGGTCATCGGGCGTGATCACCTCGACTCCGGCAGTGTCGCCTCGCCGTACCGGGAGACCGAGGCGATGACCGACGGTTCCGACGCGATCGCCGACTGGCCGTTGCTGAACGCGCTGGTGAACACGGCGTCCGGGGCGAGCTGGGTGTCGATCCACCACGGCGGCGGTGTCGGGATGGGACGGTCGATCCACGCGGGCCAGGTGTGTGTCGCCGACGGAACCGCGTTGGCCGGGCGCAAGATCGAGCGGGTGCTGACGAACGACCCGGGGATGGGTGTGATCCGGCACGTCGATGCAGGTTACGAGCGGGCGGCCGAGGTTGCGCGGGAGCATGGTGTCCGGGTCCCGATGTGGGAGGACCGGTGAGGCTTGTGTCGACATGACGACCTACTGGTGTGCGCGGGCATGGCTGCCGGGCGGGGTGGCGAACGGTGTGCGGATCGACGTCGAGGCGGGCCGGCTGAAAGCGCTTACACCGGGGCGGCCGCGCGCCGGAGCCGTCCTCAATGGACTGGTCCTGCCCGGGTTCGTCAACGAGCACTCGCACGCCTTCCACCGCGCCCTGCGTGGCCGCACCCAGCAGGACCGCGGCACATTCTGGACCTGGCGTGAGCAGATGTACGCGCTCGCGGGGCGGCTCGATCCCGAGTCCTACTACCGCTTGGCACGGGGTGTCTTCGCCGAACTGACACTCGCCGGGTACACGAGTGTGGCGGAGTTCCACTACCTGCATCACGCGCCAGGTGGGCGCCCCTACGCCGACCCGAACGCGATGGGGTACGCACTGGCAGAAGCCGCTACGGACGCGGGAATCCGGCTCACCGTGCTGGACACCTGTTATCTCACCGGCGGTTTCGGCCGCGGGCTCGACGAGCGGCAGAAACGGTTCGCGGACGCCGATGCGGAGGCCTGGGCTGAGCGGGTGGCGAGGTTCAAGCCCGCCGGGGAGGTTCGCGTCGGCGCCGCCGTGCACTCGGTCCGCGCCGTCCCTGCCGAGCAGCTGCCGGTGATCACCGGTCGGCCACTTCACGTTCATCTTTCCGAGCAGCGCGGGGAAAACGAGGAATGCCTTGCCTACTACGGCAGGACGCCGGCGCGCGTGCTGGCCGACGCGGGTGTGTTCGGGCCCGGCACGGTCGCGGTGCACGGGACGCACCTGACCGAGGCTGATATCGCGACGCTGGATGGCACCCGGGTTTGCTTCTGTCCCACCACGGAACGGGATCTCGGTGACGGCATCGGCCCGGCGCGGGCGCTCGCCGATGCAGGGGTGGCGCTGTGCCTTGGCAGCGACAGCCACGCGGTCGTCGATCCGTTCGAGGAGGTCAGGGCACTGGAGATGGGCGAACGACTGGCGGCTGAGACCCGGGGCCGGTTCACGCCTGCGGAACTGCTGGCCGCGGCTGGCGGAGCCGGTCTGGTGGCGGGTGCGCCGGCGGACCTCGTCGTGGTCGATCTCGAAACGGTGCGCACCGCGGGGATCGAGCCGGAGGGCGTTCTGTTCGCCGCTTCGGCGGCGGACGTGACGGATGTGCTGATCGGGGGGCGCCGGGTCGTCCGGGACCGGGAGCACCAGCTCATCGAGCGGCCGGAAATGGTGCTGGCAAAGGAGATCGAGGCGCTGTGGCGATCGTGATCGACGGGATCGGCGAGCTGACCACGAACGATCCCGAGATTGGCAGGCTGACCGATGCGGCCGTGGTGCTCGACGGCGGACGTATCGCGTGGGTGGGCCCGTCGGAGGCCGCCCCGGCGGCCGACGAACGCGTTGACGTCGAAGGCCGGGCCGCGCTGCCCGGCTGGGTGGACAGCCATACCCACCTGGTGTTCGCCGGGGACAGGACCTCCGAGTTCGCCGCGCGCATGGCCGGGAAGCCTTACACCGCAGGGGGAATCGGGGTCACCGTCGAAGCCACCCGCGCCGCTTCCGACGAGCAGTTGGCCGCGAACCTGCGGTGGCACGCCGGCGAAGCGCTGAGCCAGGGCACGACCTGTCTGGAGACCAAGACCGGCTACGGACTGTCCGTTGTGGACGAAGTCCGCTCGGCGCGGATCGCGGCTGAGGTGGTGGACGAGGTGACGTTCCTCGGTGCACACGTCGTTCCACCTGGGACCGAACCTGAGTCCTATGTGGATCTGGTGTGTGGCGAGATGATGGACGCCACCGCGGATCTGGTCCGCTGGGTGGACGTCTTCTGCGAGCAGGGCGCCTTCGACGAGGCCCAGTCCGAGCGGGTGTTGTGCGCCGCGGCCGCGCGGGGGCTCGGCATCCGGGTGCACGGCAACCAGCTCGGCCGCGGCCCCGGGGTACAACTCGCCGTCCGGCACGGCGCCGCCAGCGTCGATCACTGCACCTACCTGACCGGCGACGACGTGGCCGCGCTGGCGGATTCGGACACCGTCGCGACCCTGCTGCCCGCCTGTGATCTGTCGACCAGGCAGCCGCTCGCGCCGGCCCGGCGGCTGCTCGACGCCGGCGCGGTGGTCGCGCTGGCCAGCAACGCGAATCCGGGGAGCTCGTACACGACATCGATGGCCTTCTGTATTGCGACAGCCGTGCTGCAGATGGGAATGTCGGTCGAGGAAGCGGTCTGGGCGGCGACGGCCGGCGGAGCGCGGGCATTGCGGCGCGACGATGTCGGCGTGCTGCGGCCGGGTGCGCGCGCCGATTTGCAGGTGCTGAATGCGCCATCCGTGACGCACCTCGCATATCGCCCGGGAGTACCGCTCATCTGGGCGGTATGGCGCGGCGGCATTCACCCGATGTTCAACTACGGACCGTCTGCATTCTTCACCCGCTGAGTAGCCTTTGGACATGTGGATGTCTCACTCATAGTCATCGTTGTGGTGGTCGCGGCATTGGCCTTCGACTTCACCAACGGTTTTCATGACACAGCGAATGCGATGGCGACGTCCATCGCGACGGGAGCGCTCAAACCCAAGGTCGCGGTCGCCATTTCCGCGGTGCTGAACCTGGTCGGCGCGTTCCTGTCGATCGAGGTCGCCAAAACGATCTCGGGCGGTATTGTCGACGATACGAAAGTGACCCCGGTCATTGTTTTCGCCGGGCTCGTCGGTGCGATTGTGTGGAATCTGCTGACCTGGCTGCTGGGTTTGCCGTCGAGTTCCTCACATGCTTTGTTCGGTGGCCTGATCGGCGCGACCTGGATCGCCTCGGGCGCCGACGCGGTCCATTTCGGCTCGGTGGTGTCGAAGATCCTGATCCCGGCGGTCGCTTCGCCGATCGTGGCCGGTCTTGTCGCGGTGCTCGGTACTTTCCTGGTCTACAAGATCACCGCTTCGGCCCGGCAAGACGTGGTGTCGAAGGGATTCAAGACGGCACAGGCTCTTTCGGCTTCGCTCGTTTCGCTGGCGCACGGGACGAATGACGCGCAGAAGACAATGGGCGTCATCACGCTCACGCTGATTTCGTCGGGTTCGCTCGCGGCCGGTTCCGCGCCGCCGTGGTGGGTCATTCTCAGTGCGGGTGCGGCGATCGCGGCCGGCACGTACCTCGGGGGGTGGCGGATCATCCAGACGATGGGCAAGAAGATCACCGAAATCCAGACGCCGCAAGGGTTTGCCGCCGAGACCAGCGCCGCGGTGACGATCCTCGCGTCGTCCCATCTCGGGTTCGCGCTGTCCACCACGCATGTGTGCTCGGGCGGGATCATCGGTTCCGGTGTCGGGCGCAAACTCGCCGAGGTGCGCTGGGGCGTCGCGGGCCGGATGGTGCTGGCCTGGCTGTTCACCTTGCCCGCCGCGGCCGTTGTCGGGGCGATCGCTTCGGAAGCGGCCAGTAGTGGCAACATCGGCACCGTACTGGTGGGCGTAGCGGGGGTGGCCTTCGCGGTCATCATCTACCTGTGGTCGCGGCGAAACCCGGTGACCGCGAGCAACGTCAACGAGACCGCGCCGGCTGAGCCGGTCGCCGCGGCGGCCTGAGGAGCGCGATGAAGATCGACTGGGCTGCCCTGGGCAGCGTGTTCCTGATCGCCATCGTCGCGGTCGGCGTCATCACGAGCGTGTTCGCGTTCGGTGTGCGCGGCCTGGCCGCGCGCACGACGGCGCGCGAGGCAGGGACCAGCGGCGCCTCCGGTCTCACCACCGCGGTGATCTGCTTCGCGATCTGTGTTTCTGTTGTGGGGTACGGGATTTATCTGATCGTCGCGGGCTGAAGCACGGCGCAGAAGAACGAGCCGAGCACGGTTCCGCAAGCGGGTTCGGGCGCCGGAGCTGGGGTAACCGGCTCCGGCGTTTCCGTCGGGGGCGCTGGATCGCCGGGCTTGGCAGGCGGGTCGGCCGGTGCGGGGGCGACAGGCGCCGGTTCGCCGGGTTCCGGGGCGACCGGTCGCGGCGCCGGTTGGTCCGGTGTGGACGGTCGCGGAATCGCCGGTGTGGAAGGCGTTCCGGCCGGGCGCCCGGGTGCGGTAGGCACGCCTGGGAGCATGGGGTCCTGAGGAGTAGGCGGCACCGCTGGAGCTTCTGACGCGTCGGGCGCCGGACTGGGCTCGGGTGCCGGTGCGGCCGGCTCCGGAGCTGGCCGGGGGACGGGTTTCGGCAGCGGCCCGAGAGCTTGCACGGTGGTGGGGGACAGGTCGCCACCCAGTTCCCGCACGACGATCCCGGCCGACCACAGACAGGACGCGGCGGCCAGCACAGCCGCGGCGTACGTTCCAAGCTTGGCTATCACGGTGATTCCGGACGCGTCCGGCGCCGCCGAAGTTCCGGCTCTCCCCGCCGCGGGGCACTGGAAGGTCAAATACGTTCCACCACGGGCGGTTCACCCAGCCAGATCGTCGTTCTCCCCCAACAGGTATCGCACGCGCCTCGGCTCGTCGAGCAGTTCGGCCACTTCTGGCAACGCATCCCGTGGGATGGCTTCGACACTCGCCATGATCGTCGGCCGTGGCAGCAGGTCCACGAACCGCGCGATGGTGATCCAGTCCCGGCGCCGCGCCAGTTCCGCCGCGACCGCCGTCACCACGGGCGCCGGCAGGCCCGCGATGATCCCGGCCGCCCGCCGCGGATCCAGCTCCGCGGCGACATCGGCGAGAAAGCGCGACGAAAGGCGTTTCGCGATGTCCACCCCGTGACGCGCCTCGACAAGGCCCGCGATCCGCGCCGAGAGCAGCGGGCCGAACACCCGCTCCGCCAGCCTTGCCAGCAACGGGCTCGGCAGCAGCCTGCTCGCGCCCGCCATCCGCTCCAGTACATCCAGGTGCGCGTCGTAAAGCACGTCCGTCGTCCGCGCGCGCAGCGCCCGTAACTCCCCGACGGGCACGTCCCGCAGATAACCCAGCCGTTCCGGCGGTACTTCGAGTGCCCTGGCGAGCTTGCGAATCTCGGCGTCAGAACCCATTCACAGCCCCATCGCGCGGCGGATCGCCGGGCGCACCAGCGCGGGGATGAAGCGCAGTGCCTCGTTGCCCGCCTTCGCCAGCGCCCGTCCTTGCCGCTGCCGCGCCTCGCGCAGCGCGTCCGCGAGATCCTGCTGATGTTCTTCGGGAAGTGCCGCGACCCCTTCGGGCAGCGGTCCGAGCTGCGCGGCGAGACTGCGGTCGTTCATCGTCCGATCATCTCACCTCACTAAGGTTCGGGGCATGACAACAGCCACAGAGACCGGCACCGTCAGCGTCGGCGAACTGAACGCCTATCTCGCCCGCCCGGCGGGTGGATCCGCACGCGGCATGCTGCTGCTGCCGATGATCACCGGTATCGGCGCCCAGCTGCGGGACTGGGCCGACGAACTGGCCGCGCGCGGCGTCACAGCACTGGTCTGGGACCCGTTTCACGGCGTGAGCAGCGACGACACCAGCATCGAAGAGCTCATGGGCCTCATGCAGAAGTTCGATGACGAAACGTGTCTCGCCGAGCAGCGGGCCCTGCTGGACCACCTGTTCGGCGAACTCGGCTGCACGAAAGCGGGCGTCATGGGCTGGTGCCTCGGCGGCCGGTTCGCGCTGCTGCTCGGTGGAGTGGACAACCGCGTCGCGAACGTCGTCGCCTACCACCCGACCGTGCCCGGAACCCCGGCGCCGAACCACACGCTCGACGCCGCTGAGCACACCGGGCGGATCGAAGCGCCGGCGCTGCTGATCTACCCGGGAGCCGACACCCTGGTGCCGGTCGAGAGTTTCAACCGGCTGCAGGCCGCGCTCGAATCGCGGGAGCACGGTGCGACTTTCGTCCAGCTGTTCCCGCACGCCGAGCACGGATTCAGCGCCAAGGCCCGGCAGGAGAATCCGGTCAACGCCGAGGCTTTCGCGCTCTCCTGGCCGCAGGCGCTTGCCCTGATCGACACTACGACCGCCGCTTAGTGTGGCGGGTCGCGGTGGCGGTGACCGGGTCCTCGGGCCACGGATGCTTGGGATAACGGCCACGCAGTTCCGCGCGCACCGAGGAGTACCCGTTGTCCCAGAAGGACTTCAGGTCACTCGTCACCGCGACCGGCCGCCCGGCGGGGGAGAGCAGGTGCAGGAGCACCGGTACTCCGGACACTCGCGGGGTTTCCAGCCAGCCGAACGTTTCCTGCAGCTTCACCGCGAGCACGGGTTCTCCGGTCGAGTAGTCGACGCGGACATGCGAGCCCGAGGGCACCTCGATCCGTTCGGGGGCAAGCTCGTCGAGCCGGGCCGCTTCCGGCCAGGGAAGTAATCCGCGCAGTGCCTTGGCCGTGTCGATCCGGGCGAGATCGGCCCGGCGTCGTGCCGTGCCGAGCCACTCGCGCGCAGCGGCCAGCACCGCGTCGTCGGACATGTCCGGCCACGGCTCGCCGTGCACGAGATGCAGGAAAGCCAAGCGCTGCCGCAGATTCCGGGCTCCAGCCGACCACGACAAGAGGTCTGGACCTTCTTCGCGAAGGCCGTCGAGCAGTGCCTGGCGCACCAGTTCCGGTGCCGGGTCGCGCAATGGGCGTTCGGACAGCGTGATCGCGCCCAGCCGCCGCACCGACCGTGCGACGATGTCGCCCGACCAGCGCACTTCGTCCACTTCGGACACCAGGTTCGGCGCGGCGCGGAGCGCGAGCTCGAGATCGGCACGGGCGGCGAGCCGGATGATTCCGTGTGCCCGCCCCGGATCGCGCGTCGCTTCGGCCACGGCCAGCCATTCGGCGTCGCCAAGTCCGCTGCCGGCGGGCAGTTCCGCCGCCGTGCCGCCGGCCATCAGATACACCGCGGAATCCCTGTCCCGCCTGCGTGCCAGCCGTTCCGGATGCGCCAGCGCCACGACCAGAGCCGGGTCGGGCGCTTCCGGCGCCGCGGGCACGAGCCGGGCGAGCCGCTGGACTTCCGTGCGCCGGCGCTGATCCGTGGCGAGTCTGCGGAGTTCGGCCTCGACATCGGTGTGCGTCCCGCCGGCGTCCAGCAGCGCCACGACCTCGGCGGCGGACCGCGGCCCGACCTCGGCGGCGCCGTCGAGCAAGGCGCGCGCGAGCCGTGGATGCAGGCCGAGGGTGGCCATTTTACGGCCACGGGCGGTGATTTTGCCGCCCTGGAGCGCGCCCAGCGTGTGCAGGAGCGCCTGCCCGGCTTCGAGCGGGCCTTCCGGCGGCGCCTCCCACCAGGACAGCCCGGCGCCATCCGGGGTCGACCAGCAGGCCAGTTCGAGCGCGAGCCGGGCCAGATCGGCGGTCCGGATCTCGGGTTCGGGATAGGCGGGCAGTCCGGCCTGCTCGTATTGCGGCCAGCAGCGGTAGACGCGGCCAGGCGCCTCACGACCGGCCCGGCCGGCTCGTTGTGCGGCCACCGCGGCGGAAACCCGCACGGTGGCGAGCCCCGAAAGCCCACGGCGATGGTCCACCCGCGGTATCCGGGAGAGGCCGGAGTCGACGACCGCACGCACCCCGGGCACCGTGAGGCTCGACTCGGCGACCGCGGTGGCCAGTACGACCCTGCGTCGTGGCCCCGGCGTGAGCGCGGCTTCCTGGCGTGCGGCGGTGAGCCTGCCGTGCAACGGAAGCACGTCAGCGTCCACATCGGACAGTAAGGAGGTCGTCCTGGCGATCTCGCCGGCACCGGGAAGGAAGGCGAGTACGTCACCGTCCCCTTCGGACAACGCGACGCGCACCGCGCGAGCGACCGATGCCTCCACGCGTTCGTTCCGTACGGGTGGCAGGTAGCTGATTTCGACGGGAAAGGTCCGGGCGTGCGCGGTGATGACGGGCGCTTCGCCGAGTAGCGTAGCGAGCCTGTCCGCCGCGACGGTCGCCGACGTGGCCAGCAGCTTGAGGTCCTCGCGTAGCCCGGCACGAACGTCCAGCAGCAACGCGAGCAGCAGATCGGCGTCGAGATGACGTTCGTGACACTCGTCGAGCAGTACAATGTCCACATTGGACAATTCTGGATCGGACTGTACGCGTCGCACGAGGAGTCCCGAGGTGACGACCTCGATCCTGGTACGTGCGGACACTTTCCGGTCCCCGCGCACCGCATAGCCGACCGTCTCGCCGACTTTCTCCCCGAGCAGCGACGCCATCCGGCTTGCCGCCGCCCGTGCCGCAAGCCGCCGCGGTTCGGCCACGACGATGCGCCCGCCCGTGTGCTCGGCGAGGGCGAGCGGCACCAGTGTCGTCTTGCCGGTGCCCGGTGGCGCGACGAGCACCGCTGTGCCGTGTGCGTCGAGTGCGGCGGTCAGCTCACCCAGTACCGCGTGGACGGGCAGGGTCATCGTTCGGTCACGGCAGGTGGGACGGGCAACGGGTAGCCGGATGGGCCGAGGTTGGTACGCAACGAATCCAGCCAGCTACCGCTGCTGATCATGCGCTGGATGGCGTCGTTCAGCGCGCGTTGTCCATCGGGGTCGTTCTTGCGAAGGCCGATTCCGTAGCGCTCGGTGGAGAACGGTTTCCCGACCACCTTGAGCAGTTCGGGATTCTGGGTTACATAACCGGCGAGGATGACCCCGTCGGTGGTGATCGCGTCGACCTGGCCGGCGAGCAAAGCCGTGACGCAGTCCGGATAACGCGGGTATTCCACCAGTTCTACCGCCTGCGCGAAGCGGGCCTTGACCTCCTGGGCGGGCGTCGAACCGGCGACCGAGCACAGGCGGCGGCCGTTGAGCGTCTCGGGCCCGGTGATGGTGTTGTCGGAGCGTCGCACGAGCAGATCCTGCCCGGTCTCGAAGTAGGGTCCGGCGAAGGAGATGACTTCCTTGCGCGCGTCGGTGATGGAGTACGTCGCGACGACCAGGTCGACGGTGCCCGACGTGAGATCGGTCTCCCGGGTAGAGGAGGTCGTTTCCCGCCAGGTGATGCCCGACGGCGGCACGCCGAGCGCTCCCGCGACATACTCGGCCACGTCCACGTCGAACCCGGTGAACCGGCCGTCGAGGGTGTGTTCGGCGAGACCGGGCTGGTCAAAGCGGATCCCGATGGTCAGCCGGCCGCTGTCGGCCTGGTGCAGCAGCGTGCCGGGGGCATGGGAGGAGCACGCGACGAGCCCGGCGAGCAAGAGGAGGGCGGCGATCACTCGAACGAGCGGCACCGAGTCCTCCCCTCCGTCCTGATTGCCTGAACTCACAGTTTTCTCAGGGCGCGCCGATAGCCTAGGCGTGTGTTCCGACCTTCCCAAGCCGTTCTCGACACAGTCGGGACTTTCGTACGGCTCGGCCTGGCCGCTGTCTGGCTCACGTCGGGGGCGATCAAACTCGCCGATCCCGGGCAGACCTACCTCGCGGTCAAGGCCTACGAGGTGCTGCCCGATGCCCTGCTGCATCCGGTGGCCACCGCGTTGCCGCTGCTGGAACTGGCGCTCGGGGTGCTCGCGCTGGCGGGGTTGCTGACGAGGTCGGTGGCGGTCGTGTCCGCGATCCTGCTGGTGTTGTTCATCGTCGGGGTGTCCCAGTCATGGGCGCGAGGGCTCACCATCGACTGCGGCTGTTTCGGCGGCGGTGGTCAGGTCGCAGCCGGGCAGACGCAGTACCCGCAGGAAATCGCCCGTGACCTGGGCTTTCTCGTGCTGGCGGGATGGCTGATCCGGCGCCCCCGCACGCGGCTGGCGGTGGACGGGTGGCTTCGTCCACGGGAGACGGAACCGGCTGTGCGTGAAACAGAAAGGGCTTGAGACAAGTGGGTGGAGCGAAGCGATCCGAACGCGAGCGCCGGCAGCGGCAAGCGGCGGGCGCACGAGCGGTCGCACAGGCACGAGGCTCGTCGGGCAACCGCCGGACGATCGTGGTGGCCGTCGCGGTGGTGGTGCTGGCCGCACTCGTGATCGGCGGGGTCATCTGGACCAATTCGTCGAAGAACCAGACTGTGGGGCAAGCGATCCCGCCGGTGACCACGAACGCGTCGCTGGACACGCCGAGTGAGCGCCAGGGTGCGGTGGTGGTGTCGGGCAAGCCGGACGCGAAGGCGAAGATCGATGTGTACGCGGACTTTCTGTGCCCGTACTGCGGGCAGCTGCAGAAGGCGTACGGGGCGCAGCTGGAGCAGCAGATCACGGCGGGGAACCTGCAGGTCAGCTACCACATGATCCCGCTGCTGAACAGCCGTTCCGACCCGCCTGGCTACTCGCTGGCCTCGGGAAACGCCGCCTTGTGCGCCGCCGACCAGGGCAAGTTCACCCCGTTCCACGACAGCCTGTTCGCGAAGCAACCCGAGGAAGGGCAACGCGGGTACGACAACGCGCAGCTGATCAAACTGGGCCAGGACCTGGGGATCACCGCCCCGGAGTTCGCGACGTGCGTCAACGGGGCGACCTACAACCAGCAGCTGAACGACGCGCTGGCGAAGATCTCGGCCGACCCGTCGTTCCAGGGCACGCCGACCGTGCTGCACAACGGCGCCCAGATCGACTGGACCCAGCCGGACTGGGTCACGAAACTCGTCACGCAGCCGTGAGCCCCGCCCGCGCGGGGGTTCCTCATGCGGGACCCCCGCGCAAGCGGGCGCGCGGGTTCATGTAGCGTATGCACAGACACGACGCGGAGTTCACTCCGTTCGCGGGGCTATGGCGCAGCTGGTAGCGCACCTCACTGGCAGTGAGGGGGTCAGGGGTTCGAGTCCCCTTAGCTCCACAGGTTTCATGATCGCCCAGCACTGCGGTTTCCGCAGGTCGGGCAGTGTTTTTAGGTCGGCGAAACTTTCGTCCATGGTGGGCTTTATTAAGTTACCCTTCAGTAACTGGGGCAAAACTGGGGCGGCCGATGACCCCATTTGAAACGGGGTCACCCAAAACTGCCCCAGCGCGTTCACCCGACTGGGTGTTCTTCGGACGGTTCTGCGATTGGGCATGCGCACGGAAATTAGCGCTGTAGGCGTGGGCGAACGGACGCCGTCGAATGGTGCTGCGGCTTCGGTCGTCGGTGTGTTGGTTACGGTGGCCTGTCTTTGACGGTGCGTCATCGCGCGCCACGGCGGCGCCGTTGGCGGGCGCGGAGAGCGTCGTTGTCGTCGGGATGTTGTTCATGCTCGAGGACCGACCTGCGGCGGTCGCCTGCTCGCGTGGGCTCGCGGGCGAGCCGTTCCGGCAGTGCTACCAGCGGCGCCTCCCCGAACGCGCTCAAGACGGCCGAAGCACCTGAAAGCCGCTTGCCCTTGACCGAGGAGCCGAGCGTTCCTCGTCGTCCCTCGGCCAACCGGCCGAGGGACGACGACGCGACGAAGGACGCTGCGATTAGCCACAGCCACCACCGGCCGCCGGACCCGGTAACCACGCCAACCCCGCGGACTCGGGTGGCGCTCTACCTCCTCGGCGGTGGCGCCGCCGTCCTCTCCTGCCCGACTGCCCACCCCTCCTGGACACTCGTCCTCGGCGAATCGCACCGCCCCGTACATCCCGTCATGATCAGTCAGCGCGATCGCGTCCAACCCGAGCCGGGACGCCTCCTCCACGAGTTCCTCGGGGTGGCTCGCACCATCAAGGAAGCTGAAGTTCGAATGCACATGCAGCTCGGCATACGGCACCCGCGCCGCCGGCACGTTGTCCGGCATCCGGGCCTGCAGCAAATCCGGCGGCGGTACGTACCCGTCCCGCTTGCGCCGCGACGTCGGACTGTCGGCCCCGGCCCCGCCGACCGCCCCCGGGCGGCCCGACAGTTTGCCCTCCAGCTCCGACCACGACGTGCCCGGACCCGCGTTGAACGCCACCAGCCCTTCCCTCCGCACCTCACCGGCACACACGTCACCGGCACCGAGCTGCCGAGGGGAAGCCAGCAGCGATCGAACCTATGTTCGAAGCATACGCGCCTGACGGCGAAGCCCTGCGGTGACGGCGGGCGAGTTCACCGACATCGGAGTAGATGCGCGGGCGGGTTCCGTCGTCGTCGCCGTGCTCGTGCCGCCAGGCGGCGTGTGCGAAGAACGCAACTTAAATGTCTACGGAGCCGTTTCCTCGGCCACGCGGGTCGTGTGAGCGTTGCCCTGTGCCTGCAACACGAACCGAAGTCCTTGACCGGGGCGGTATTTGTCGGCGGACACGTACTTGTACCGGTAGTTGCAGTCCTGGTAGCCGCTGTCGCCGATCCACTGATGGGTCTCCACGTTGTAGATCCGCAGTCGGGCCTTTCCACCGTCCCCGTTGTTCCAGCACCGGAACCCGCCGACGACACCACCGGCCGGGGGCACGAACGTGCTGGAGACCCACTTCTTGTGATGGGAGTTGAGGTAGGCGGCCGAGATCGTCGTGCTCCAGCCGGATTGCGAGGTGACCGTCCCGTCGTCCGTGCTGGCCGCGGCGGCGGTAGCTGTTGGAGCAGCGCTCGCGGCGGCCCCACCTGCGATGGCCAGGCCACCGGTGAGGGCAAGGGTCGCCAGCCCGAGCGTGATTCGCCTGCGTGTATTCATGATTGGATTCCCTTTCGTTGGTGGTGAGGCGGCGCGGGGGTGGCCGCGCCGCTTGTCCCATCGTGTGGAGAGGGCTCAGTCGGCGCGAGACCAGCCGCGCAGTGTGGTGCAACGCGGGACGTCCCACCCTCTGACCTGCGGCGAAGCGCAATGAGGTGAGGCATTGGCGGGATGCGGAGGGGGCTGAATGGGTGGTTTGCGAGCAGGAGCGGTTCATCTTGCCCGTGAGCGGAGTAGGTATTTGTGGAGAACCGAATAAGGCTGAGTCTTATTGACGGGTGGGAATATGGCTCGGTGGAAACCGTTGCCTGCCGGTCTTGGGCCGCAGGTGCGGGAACTGGTGGTCCGTTTGCGTGAGTTGAAGGACCAGATGGGGATCAGCACGGCGACACTGGCGCGGAAAACGGCCTACAGCAAGTCGTCGTGGGATCGGTATCTCAATGGCATGGCGCCGCCGCCACGGCAGGCTGTCGAAGCGCTGGGGCTGCTGGCTGGGGCCGACCCGTCACCGCTGCTGGCGCTGTGGGAGCTGGCTGGCCAGGGCGTCCGCCATACGATGGCGGACGCCAAGCCCGCGAGCGCGACGACGGACGCCGAGGCGGAACAGGGGCGTCGGCGCTGGATCGTCGTGGCAGCGTCCGTGGCGGTTGCGGTGGCGGTCGGCGCGGGCCTCGCGGCGTGGCTGTCCGTTGGCGGCGGCTCATCGGCGCCCACGTCGGCTTCGGCGGCGGCGCCGGCGCTGCCAGCGGGCTATACCTGCGTCTACACCACACGCGACGGGCGTCTGTATGCCGGACACAGCACCACATCGGATCAGTTGGTCGCGCTCAATGGGGGCAGCGAGGACGTGGTCGAGGTGCAGTGCCTGCTCGTCCACCGCAGCCTCGACCCAGGACGGATCGACGGACTGTTCGGGCAGCACACCGAGCAGGCCGTCAAGCAGTTGCAGACCGCGGCCGGCATACCGGCCGACGGGATCGTAGGGCCGCAGACCTGGGCCCTCCTGCGCTCATGACCGCCCCGTGGCGGCCGCTGCCCGCCTCATTGGCCCCCGAAGTCGCCTACCTGGTGGGCCAACTGCGGGAACTCAAGGATCGATCGGGCCTCAGCCTGGCGAAGCTCGCGGCCAAAACCCCTTACAGCAAGTCATCCTGGGAGCGCTACCTCAACGGTTCGGCGTTGCCACCCCGCCCCGCAGTCAAGGACCTCGCACAGTTGACGGGGGAACCGGTCGAGCGACTGCTCGCCCTGTGGGAACGGGCCGAGGCACGATGGAGCGGCCGCGCCGCCGTCCCCTTGCCCACAACTGCCGAGCCCGAACCCAGGAGCACCCCCGCAGACCCGAAGCGTGATTCGCTCTCCCGCCCGCGGCGCCACAACCTGGTGCTCACCATTGCGGTGACAGGTGCGGTGATCGCCGTGATCGTGGCCCTGGCGTTCCCTCGCGTTCTCCCCGGCGTCGCGCCGTCCGGTCGTACGGCTCCGACCTACACGGTGGGCTGCCGTGGCACACAATGCACCGCTGGTGATGCGCAGGGCATGGCCTGCGGCCTGGACGCCGCGTCCTTCGCCGACCTGCAAGTCGACGGGACCTATCTCGAACTGAGGATCAGTGACCAGTGCCAAGCCGCGTGGGCGCGGGTCTCCCACACGGCCATCGGCGACCGTGTATCGGTGGTCGACGAACGCGGCCAGGCCGAGACGATCAGCGTGTCCGACCCGACCGTCCCCGACACGTATCTTCCGACCCGGATGATCGCCGCCGACCAGCACTCCCATGTGCGGGCCTGCTTGGAGCGAACAGAAGAACGCCACTGCACGCCGTGGGGAAGCGGCCACCCCGTCCACGTGCCGCCGACCACGACGCATCGCGGGTAATCACCACGCTGGTGCTGGAAACCGGAATGCGGAGGTGACGGTGTGTGGTCGCCGGGGCGTCGGTGAAGCGACGGGAACGTTCAGGGCGGCTGGTGATTCGGTCAGGCTGCCGTCGCGTCGGGCTGAAGGGCGGGACCGAGCAGGAGCCCGCCGTCCGCGACGAACCAAGAGCCCGCGACGAACGAGGCGTCGGCCGAGGTGAGGTAGAGGACGAGTGTGGTGATGTCGGCCGGGGCGCCCATCCGGGGGATGGCGTACGGCTCGGGCGAGTAGAAGTCGGCGATGGGCGGCTGGCCGGCGATCGGTTCGTTGATCAACGGGGTGGAGATGACGCCGGGGTGGATGGAGTTGGCCCGGATGGCGTCTCGACCCAGCTCTAGCGCGGCGGTCCTGGTGAGCCCGCGCAACGCCTACTTGCTGGCGACGTACGGCGCGTAGAGCGAGGTGCCGACGTGGGCCATCGTGGAGGTGACGCTCAATGGTCAGAAATTTCTGAACACGTTCGACGCCTTCTCTTACTGTCAGGGGCCCGAGCCGACCACTCTGTCCATCTTCGCAGCGCGCCAGAGCAAGGCGACGCCATGCCCAGGAAGCAGCCATGAACGCAGCTCTACGGACGTCATTTCCTCTGCAGGGAGCCAGGAACTCGCGACATTGCTCGCTCGGAAGCAGAACGGCATCACGAGGAATTCCCAGGCACCGGAACCCTCGAAGTCGAGCTCGCGAACATCGATGCTGATGTGGTCGACATAGCACGGATAAGGGGCCAGCCAATAGCAAGCTCCCTCGTCGATCCTTTCCAGTGCTGCCTGGCGAACGCTCAGCCGCTCGACCGACTCAATCGGCGGGCCGTCATCGATCATGGTATCGAGGTCGCAGTCGAAGATGCGAAGACTGCCCAGGTAGTCATGCGCGTGTTGTCTGGGGAACGAACCAACAGGCTCGCTAAACAATGGCAGGTAACGAGACCATTCCCGGAACTTGACTTCTTTCAGAGAAAGTTCGCGGAACCCGAGGGAATGCACTTGGTTGTCGTAGTCGCGGTAATCGACGCCTATCTCGACCTTTCCCAGCATGCTGTCAACCCCGTGCTGGAAGAGGGAGTCGTCCGGGATGAACCATAATTCGAACAACGGGAATTCGCAAGCGTAGCTTATCGCGTCGCGGAGACGCGCATCTGAGGTTGCGAACACGATGAAATGGCTGGCCGTGACGTTCTTGCGAAAGCGATATGTAATGGTGTTGCGGAGGCGGTAGACGTCGTGACTCACGGCACTCAACCGCAAATGTACGTCTGTTCGCGTGCTGATGGTCGTGAGGTCGCCGCCGAGAATTCCGGCCACAACGTCTCGGTTGGCATCGTTCCTGCCGTAGACGGAGCTCAAAAAGGATTCGATCACTTGTTGCGGAGGCATCGAACCGACGATTGTGGGGCCAGTGAGTTTCGCGAGTTCCGTTGTCAGCCGGCGATGGAGGAAACGCTTATAGGTGAACATCACGACCGCGATCAAGCCGAGTGGGAGCCAAAGCTGCGCGAGGGCCTGATATCCAATTCGTTGCCAGTCCGATGTCGGCTGCCAGGTCAGGACTACGGCGAACGCCGCGACCGACAAGGCGCCGAGCACGATCGAGCCCCGGTTCATCACGGGCATCCCTGCTGGGCCAGGAGCCCATGACCGACGAAATACAGCAGGAGCCCTCCCGAGGTATCCAGCGCCAGTTCCCGCAGGTCATCAGACAGGCGCTGGCCGGAGTTCGTCGGGTCGACCAACTCGCTGCTGATCTGCGTATACACTGCTTCGCCCTTCCCGCCGCCCTGCTTGCTGGCGTCGCCCGTACGGCTACCGGCTGTCGGCCGAATCTAGGCACGACCGCGCCGAACTCGCACGCCGCCTCGGCCACGCCAACGACCGCTACCTACGGATCTACACCAACCCGCCCGAAGACGTCGCCGCCAGCTGGGTGAAGACCTTGTAGCGGTGAGTGCGACACCGCCCGCGCTGATCGACACCTCCCGTCCCCAACCGGTGCGGTAGGTCATCCGGCGCCAGCAGCCGCCGGGCGATCTGCAGCTCGGTCAGTGGCTCGTGGCCGGCCCCGCGGTTTCTCGGCCGGCCAGTGCTTCGCCAGGTGGGCCAGGAAAGCATCGGGGTCGTCGGCGAGCGCCGCCAGACACGCCACCACAAACCCGCGCATCGGCAGGCCGCGCTCCTTCAGGACCGCGTCGGCCCGGTCCTTCACCTCGGCAGGCGGGCGCACGGTCAGGGCCGGATCCGCGTGTTGGCTTCCCATGCACAGATCCTTTCACAAGTGGCTTGCCACTTAAAATCATCCCTGCTAAATTAAGTGGCAAGCCACTTTCTAGCAGAAAGAAGGTATGAAATGAGCGTCTACACGACGTTCCGCGGCTCGATGCACCGCGCGACGTGCGGTCGCGACGGCTCGCCGTGTCCGACCGGCGAGCACGGCTTCTGCCCTGGCTGCCGCGGCGAGGTCCCGGTACAGGCGACGATCACCCAGCACGACGCCGGCTGCCCCGCGGGCGAGCACTGCCCTGGCTGCGCCACCGATGGGGTCAGCCGCGGACACCGGGTCGACTGCCCGTGCGCCTACGACGACCACCGCGTCCCGGCGGCGGTGATGACCGAGGTGCACGCCGAAGCCGAAGCCGAGTACGTCGCCTGGGGCAAGGAAGCACTGGCCACGGCCGCACAGTCCGGCCTGTACTTGAAGCGCGACGAACTGCGCGACGCCGTCCACGCCGCGGCCATGCACTCCAACCCGACCGGCCGCAGC
Organism: Amycolatopsis pithecellobii; assembly: GCF_009707865.1. Lineage (GTDB taxonomy): Bacteria > Actinomycetota > Actinomycetes > Mycobacteriales > Pseudonocardiaceae > Amycolatopsis_E > Amycolatopsis_E pithecellobii. Next base: position 40,826 of record NZ_WMBA01000044.1, on the reverse strand, counting down.
CTCATGCGCCTGCTCGACCGGGTCGGCGCCATCCACATCCAGCTCTTCGACCACGACTACCGCGTGCGCAATGAGCCGACCGGCACCGGCTACCGCGTCACCCACGCCGCCACCGACACCAGGATCACCGAGGCCGAGTTCCGGACCAAGGCACCTCAACGGCTCGACGGCATCGAGATCGTGCAGCTCACCCGATTCGACGGCGGCAGCTTCGACCGCGGCACCTACGCCCTCGCCGCCGCGCTCACCCGCACCAACCGTGTCTTCAGCACCCACACCCTGATCTACCAGGACGAGCGCGACACGTGGCTGCTCAGCACCGGCCACTACGACATCCCCACCCGCGCCGAGGCCATGGCGGACGCCCGCATCCGCGCGCTGGTCTGACCTGCCGGGCTGCCGCCGGATCGCCCGGCGGCAGCCCGGCAGCTGAGTGAAAGGAACGGTGGAGCATGAGCACCAACGACAGCCCGCCCGAGCCCAGCCGCGGCCATTACGAGACCGGCACCCAGCCCGAGGACTGCGAGGAGTGCGTGTGCGCCGACTGCGCCGCATGGGTCGGGGCGCGGGAGATCACCCGCTGCGGCGGCCCCTGCGCGACGTGCGTGGCCGAGGGACCGAGCCAGTGACCCGGCCCTGGTACGTGTGCGACATGGACGACGGGGTTCTGCGGAAGGAACCCACCCGCGCGGCCGCGGTGGCGTGGCTGATCAAGCACGCGTGCGCGGCGCGGGTGATCAACCGGTACTGCTACGGGCCCGGCTCCTACGACTACCACGTCGGCCATGCCCACGACGATTTCACCGACGCGTCGATCGTGCGCTAGGACAGACTGCGCGCCTACGGCATCACCACGCCACCCGAGCAGATCGAACCGCTCTACCCCTACGCCGAGCAACCCCACGAGATTCGGCACGACTCATAGCGGTCCGGTTGCCCTGTCGTCAAATGGTCCTTTGACGACAGGGAGCCGGGAGCTTCGTCCGGCTACGCGGATCATGGGAAAATCGGCGGCGCTTCCGGTCGGGCAGTTCCAGCGCGACTTGCACACGAACTCACCCGGGGACCCCCTGTCTTCCGGTTCCGGGTTACGCGCCACGCCGTGGCAATGCCCGCGCGGGACGGGACCTCAGGGACCACAACAGCGCCGCCATCAGGGGAACGGCGCCCGCGCCGCTGGCGGGGACAACGGCAGCCAGAGCCGTGACCGAACCGGCCAGCACGGTCATCAGCCGCAGCGTGGCCGGCCAGCCGTGCAGGACGATCACTGCCAGCGGTCCGAGATCGCCCTCCGGTACAGCGTCGCGCCGGTGCCGCCCACCCGGGACGGGCACCTGCGGGTGACCGGCTCGGGCGAGCACCTCGGCCACAGTCATCGACTCAGGCAACCGCTCACGGACCCGGCTGCTCGAGCGCGTTGTGTTGAGGGCGCGCGTCGGTAGTGTCATCACCGTTCTGATCTCCGTCTTCGTCAGGGCGGGCAGGACATTCGCGCGGGTCTCCTGTTCGCCCAGTGAGACCCGCGCACCTACGTGTACCGCCGCCGTTCGCCCGGCAGAGGTACGCCGCCATCCTCTCGGCTACTCAGCGGTTATTCCCAGATATGACGTTGAACGGTCATACGACGCGGCCAACGGCTGCCGCGTGACCAGCCCAGGTAGCGGCAAAACTTGATCTGGGCCGCGGTAGGACGCAACGCCTTTCCGCACGTCACCTCCACCATGATCAACTAATCAAGATCCACGCCATACCCGCGATTACCGCATACCCTGACCCAGCTCAGAGCGTTCTCGATTAATCGGATTCGAACGCCTGGTGACGGTCGGTCACCGTCATGTCCGACGGGCGTACGCGGGTGTCATCAGCACGAAATTAGTGCGAACGAGTGATGATTGATCGGCTCGGCCGAAGCGCCGCCGACCGTTCGTCGTGTCGCGACGACGTAACGTCATCGCGGCACCCACCAGCAAGTGTCCGAGGCAAACCAGAACCTCAAATCACAGGGGAGCTGGCGACACGATGACCTCCACGAACGAAGTTCGGTACGTGGTAGAGCCCGGGACGGACGGCAGTTACCTGATCGTCGACCGTGGCCTCGATCGAACCGGCCGACGGGCGATCTCCCGCGAAGAACGCCAACAGGACGCGCATCAGGAGGCCGACGCGCTCAACGCGCTCGACAACATCGATGGACTGACCGGACTGGCCACCGCGGACAGCGGCTGGGGCCCCGAGGTGGACATCGCGATCGCCGATCTCTCGAGGCGGCGATCGACGCGCAACATAACTACGACCACCTCCTGACTTGAGCTGCGCGGTTCTGGCGCGTCGTCACTCGTTTGTCGCAATCGGGAGCCGTTCTGCGACACCGTGAGGAGCGTTGGGCACCCTGCGCACGTGTCGATTTCATCTGGCGGAACGCTGGACTCGGCAATTTGAGTGAACTATATAAAGGTCATATTGTGACCCGGGGGTTCCTTGTGTGACGGTGCAGAAGTCTGCGGAGCACAAGGAGGTGCGCCATGGATGCCCATTCTCAGAACGACAATCCGTCGTGGGCAGCCCGGAACAATGCTCCTGCGCCCCTGTCGAGTACCGAGCAGGTGGGGGAAAACTGGCGACCTGCAATTTGGTCACCAAGCTCAGTCCTGGCGGCCTGCGCCTCGTGTCCGCCGGCATTGACGTGTTTTGCGTCGAATGCGGAGCGTGGTCTCAGAGTGAAGAGGAACAGGAGGCCGTGTGGGTGTTCGACTCGACAGGCGAGCCGATCTGCCAGGACTGCGTGGAGATCCTGGTGGGGTGCAAACCTGGATGTCTCGACGCCGCCCGCACCCTGGCATCGGCCGACTGAGCGGGGAACCAGGTCCGGCGGGCGGAACCGGGAACGGGACGACCGGTCTGTCCTCACGCGCGCCACGCGAACGCAGCGGCGTGGCCGGCGGGCTCGCGCCCTCAGCGCCGCACGGTACTGCGCTCAGCATCCGGGTCAGGGTGGCGAGGCAGGCGGAACAGGCGATCGTCGAGCAGGCTGGCCGCGTGCACCCCGAGTCCATCGGCGATGCCGTAGAGGGTGTCGAGCGTGATGTTGCGGCCGGTGGCTTCCAGCGACGAAATCGCACTTCGGGGCAGCCCGGCGAGATCGGCGAGCTGCTGCTGCGTCAGGTTCTGCGACACCCGCAGCATCTTGACGCGGGCGCCGACCGAGCGCCTCCGTAAGTCATTCAGTTGATCTTGGTCGTTGCTGCCCGCCACGGCGTAGGAGCGTACTGGCCCGCAGATCGCGTGGCCTATTCATGGATCACGCAAGGAACGCGATCTGGGCCGGAAACACGCCGTATGTGACCCATATTTTGCTCATGGAGACCTGTGAACACTACACTCACGGCCCGTGTCCCAGTTGGGCGACGAGCGTGACATCTGGTCGTATCTGCGGGCCGTGACCACGACGGCGAACCTGATAACCAGCGCTGATCCTGCCGAAACGGAGGATGCGGCATTGCGCTATTTCCTCACCCACACGCCCGGAATGCTGCGAACTCTCAGCGAGACAGTCGCCCTGACCTACCGCCGACACGCCCCGGACAGCTCCGGCATGTGCCCCTCGTGCCGACGACCTGACCCGTGCCCGACCAGGAAAGACATCGAACAGATCGTCATCTTGCCCAGCCCACACATAGCTACTGACCTATAAAATGACATAGATTTGGTGTCGACAATGACTCACGAAACTCGCTCCCCCGATCGGCGTGTCGTACCCCCCGGTGCGCCGCGGTGGGCAGCGAAGACGGTGGCCCCACAACGCCCGTCCGCTGCGCCCTCCCCCACTCAGCGGACCGGGGCCACCGTCCCCCACCTCGCCGGCACCACGCCCGGCCACCTCGACCACCGCGGACCCGCCGCGGCCGGCATCACCGAGCCACTCCAGCACGACACCGACAGAGGCCGCCATGGACGGGGTTGACCCACTGGCGATCGCGTCACGGGTGGAGCACGACCGGTGGCTTCTGCCGGTCACCGACCCGTACCCCGCGCTGACACCATGGCGAATCACCGCCTACGTTGACCGGTCCCTGGCGCGGAACCTGGACATCGTGCAGCGCGAGGTAGGGCACGTGTCGCTGCTGCAGGTCGACCTCCGCCGCGACTGGCCGGACTCCGCCGAGCTCGCCCTGCCCGAATTAGGGGCCACGCTGGACTTCCTGGCCGAGATCGCGGCGGACCCGACGACCGGCCGGCTGATCGACGAACTGGAATCAGCGCTGTCTCCTGGACCGGCCGCCGCGGTCGTGGTGCGCGAGATCAAGCTCGAGTTTGCCTGGCGCGAGGACGACCTGTACGCGCCGCTGTTGTCGGCCGCGCTCGATGCATGCACATCGTTTGCCCGGGTCGCGCTGGTCAACACCGACCCGCACACCGACGTACGCAGACGCCGGTTCCCCGACCCCAGCGACCGCGAACGCCTCGCGACCGTCGAGGCCGACATGCTGGAAAATGCCGGGTTCGGCGAATACCGCGGCTACCACCTGGCCAGCCTGACCGATCCCGCCTACCGCGCCCTCAACACCGAAATCGTGCTCAGCTGGCTGCTTGAACGGCTGACCACCCGGCGGGCGGGCCGCATGGTGACCCACCACGACTCGGTGTCAAAGGCCCGTTGGTATTCGGGTTGAGCGCGCGGCCCACCTGCATGCGCCATCGGGCGCGCGGAACCTCGTTCGGGGTTCACCTTCGGGCAGGCCTGCTAGTTGGAATCGCTACTGGGGACAGATCAAGTCGAAGTACTTGAGAAAGAGCACCTTTGTGATGACTCGCGTGGAAAATCCACCTGCATCTGTTCTCTCGACCTGGCCCGGCAGATTGGCCCTGGTGCTGCTGTGTGCGGCGGGCTTCGCGGATCAGATTGATGCGGTGATCGTCAATGTGGCGATGCCTGCGATTCAGGCCCGGTTCGGCCTTTCTCAGCAGAGTTTGCAGTGGGTGGTGTCCGGCTATCTGTTGGCCTACGGCGGTGGCTTGCTGCTGGGCGCCCGCGCGGCGGACCTGTTAGGGCGACGACGGGTTTTGGCCGTCGGCGTGGCTGTGTTTGCGATCGCATCCCTGATCGGTGGGCTCGCCCCCACCGCGGGGGTGCTCGTCGGTGCCCGCGTTCTCCAGGGCGCGGGCGCCGCGGCGATGGCGCCAGCGGCGTTTTCCCTGGTGTTGACCAGTTTCGGCTCCGATCGGCCTCGAGCGATCATCGCCTGGGGCAGCATCCTCGCAGTGTCCACGACGGCCGGAGTCCTGCTTGGTGGTGGGCTCACGCAGACGGCCGGGTGGCGGTCGGTGTTGTTGATCAACCCGGCCATCTGTGTGGTAATCCTCACCGGGATCTTTCGGTTGCTGCCCGACGATCGACGAAGCGCGCCGTGGCGGACCTTCGACATCTACGGTGCCCTGCTCAGCACCGGTGGACTGGGGCTGCTGATATGGGCCGTGGTCGAAGCGCCCCAGGCTGGCTGGGGGGCTTCGATCACGATCGCCCGCCTGGCGGGCGCGGCGGCCTTCCTGTGTGGCTTTGCCATGAATGAACGCCGCTGCGAACGCCGCGGCGGGAAACCGTTGGTCCCGTTGTCCATCGTCCGGGTCCGCGGACTCGTGGCCGCCAATGCGACCCAGGCGGTCGCGATCGCCGGCCTCTTCTCGATGTTCTTCTGCGTCACCCTCTACATGCAGTCCGTGCTGGGATACTCCGCACTCCAGACCGGTCTCGCCTACCTGCCCGCCACGGTGGGTGTCGTCCTCGGCATCGGTGTCGCGACCACGTTCTTGATTCCGCGGATAGGGACTCGGCCAGTGATCGTGGGTGGATTGGTGCTCGCGGCCGCCGGCGTCGGGTGGCTGTCTCTCCTGCCGGTGCACGGCGACTACGTGGCAGATCTCCTGCCCGGATTGATCGGGTTTTCGGTGGGGCTCGGTCTCGTTTTTGTGGCAGTTCTGAACGCAGCCACAGCAGGAGTAGGGCCCGATCACTCAGGGCTCGCGTCAGGGCTGGTGCAAACCTCCACACAGATCGGCGGAGCGATCGGTATCGCGGTACTGACCACCGTCGCGACGTCGCGCACAACCGACCTGCTCGCCGCCGGTGAGCCGCCCCTCGACGCGTTGACCGCCGGATTCCGTCTCGCCTTGCTGGTCAGCTGCATCGCCATCCTCGGCGCGGCGGGGCTCGGGCTGCTCACCGCCAACACCCGCAAGACTGACGCCGTGTGACCGCCCACGTTCTGTTCAAGCTCATGGTCTCTGCGGGAGGCCGGCCAGCAGGCCACGGCGAGGTGGAAGCGGCCGAGGCCGGGTCGTACGACTTGCTCGCTGGTCGGGCGAGCGGAAACGCTCGGGGTCGGGGGCACGCCTTAATTGCGCCACTGCGACGTGACACACACCTCACGATCAGTGAATTTTTCAATACCCAAATGGGTGCGGTCGACCCATTCGGACCTGGGGAAATAGTTCATATCAGGTCGTATCGAGCCTTTATCGTGACGTAGGTCACGGGGCCAATTTTTCGCTTCCCTCGCCCGGGTTTCGTAAGGTTCGCCCTCAGGTAGAGCCTGTGCGGGTTCTACTGCTCGATGACGGTCCCACCAGTGACCTCTCTCGATATCCGTCCTACCCGCGGGGGGAGTGGATAACCAAAGAGAGAGGGGTTGTGCCCTATGAAGGGGCGGAGCCGGGCGGCGCGAGTAATCGCCCGCCTGACGCAGTGGTATCAGAACCGAGTTGAGGAACGCCGGGCCTTGGCAGGCAACCATCCGGCCCAGCGCTCCCTCGCGGCACTGCAGGTAGTTCTGCTCCTCGCGAGAATCACGTTGGTGGTTCTGCAAGTGGCGAACGAAGTGCACCACTTTTGATCTGATGTGCATCGGGTCGGCCCGCAGCCAGCGGGTCGGCCCTCCTGTACTCGTTCGCAACGTCACGTGATCTACCAGCAGCGTTACTGCTCCCGCAATATGTATCCGTATCCGGAAGCCGCGTCACTGTAAGCCTTGCGTTGACCCCCTGAAAAGGGGACACCGGATAAGGCTCCCCCATCGTATGTGGCAGGAGTCACTTTCCTCGTCAACAACGTGATGAAAATGCCCAGCTCAGGCCACCCGCTGCCCAACATTTATGTGACGCAGATCGCGTGACTGGGCTCTCAACAACAGATGCCACGCTCGAAAGGACTACCTGTTCGCTCAGCTGGCGTGCAGGACCCACTGGCGGCGCTCTTGTGAGTGAAGGCCGAGTAGCCAGCCGGTAGACCGGGTCCGACAGGCACCCGAGCGGCATAGACGGTCCGGCGCATCGCCCCGTACTCCTTCAACGCCACCTCGGCCTCCCGAAGGTGACCGACGAGGACATCGACACCGCACTCGGCATCACTCCCGACACCCCAAGAATTACGAGTACTTCTGATCACCGTTTGCCCGACGTAGGTGCAGCGCACCCGTGACTGTGGTCGAGCCGTTCCAGGCTTCACTGATGTTCGGATCGTCACGCGTTACGTCGTCACCTCGCACGTTGCTACCGAGGAGACGTTTTCCTTATTTCCCCACTTCACAGGGCTGCAAGACCGCTGCCGTGTACGTCACGCGTGACAAGGTCACACGTACATTGGTGCGTCGCGGTCTGCGGTGATATTTCTCCTGAGGAGGCCGGTACGGTTGGTCGGCCAGCGGACCGGAGGAACGTTTGCGCGCATTGGCTTCTCCTACGCTGCTCCGGTGGTTCATCCCCGGTGAACTCCGTGCTCTGCGGGAACGGCTCGATCTGACTCAGGAGCAGGTTGCTCAGCGTCTGCGGCGCGATCGTAGTTACGTGGCGCAGATCGAGCGGGGCCGAAACCTGCCCTCCGCACCGGATCTGGAGATCATGCTGGAGTTCTTCGGCGTGGGCCAGCGCGTCCCGGAGATGATCCGGCTGCGTGATGCGGCCGACTTTGGCGAGGACTGGTTCAAGGAGTGGGAAGGCGCCGCACCGGCGTGGTTCAACCTCATGCTCGCCGCCGAGCGGGTGGCTGACGAGGTGGTGGCATACCAGGCGGGGGTGGTCCCTGGCCTGGCGCAGACCCGCGCCTACGCCGAGGCCCTGATCCGGGACCTGATGCCGGAGCTGTCCGATGAGGAGGTGCGGGCTCGTGTCGAGCTGCGCGCCACCCGGCAGCAGGTTCTTGACCGCCGTACCCCGCCGACGGTGCATTGGCTCATCGAGGAGGCGGTGCTGTATCAGTGCCGTTTCGGTGTCGAGGTGACGCAGGAACAGCTGACCCGGGTGGCGGAGCTGGCGGCTCGCCCCTGGATCACGATCCAGGTCGTGCCGTCCGCAGCCGGGCCTCACCCGGGTATTCACGGTAGTTTCCTGATTCTCGATCTGCCCGATTTGCCGTTCGCGCCGTCGCTCGCCTATAGCGACGGCCCGCTGGAGGGAACCTACTTCAGTACGAAACCCGAAATCGCCCAGTACCGCGAGAAGTTCCACCGCATCGCAGCCCTCGCCTACAAGCCGGAACCCTCGCGCGAGTTGATCGTGAACGCCGGCGCGCGCCTGCGATGAGGTACGAGGATCTGCCCCAGGGGCTGGTATGGACGACGTCCTCCTACAGCGACGCGAAGGGTGATTGTGTCGAGGTGGCGCTGTGTGAGGGGCACGTGCTGGTGCGTGATTCGAAAAACCGTGCCGGCGGCGCGCTCCGCATGAGCCAGCCGGGGTTCGCGGCGCTGGTTCAGTCCGCGAAGGACCTGCCGAACCGGGAAGCAGCGGGATGATGCGGAGTCCCGCGGCTGGCCGCGGGACTCGCTGGCACCACAGGACGGGCCACACCGCGACCGGTGAGCCCGGGGTGGCAAGCTGGCCGACCGGCAACACCGCGTTCAGATCAAGGCAGGACACGGTCGCGACCGGGCCAGCACAGGCCACCCAGATGTCTCCTGATGACATCGGCCGCGTCACCAGCCGACCATGACGCTTCGCCGGCTGTGCCCCGTTGGGGTTCCCGGCCGGTGTGCCGGTGAGGGAACTACCCGGCAGACTGAGCGTCCGATGCACCTGTGATGGGGCGGCGAGTGAAGGGGATCCAGCACATGGACAACACGGTGGGGAAGCCGATACGGGCCATGTCGGAGGATGAGGCACGGCGGTTGTTCCAAGCGTCGACGGACAAGCCGCACGAGGGACGCATCTACGACTGGTATTTGGGCGGCAACTCGAACTACGCCGTAGACCGGGACTTCGCCGACGCACAGATCAGGCTCCTGCCGGATATACCGTGGGCGGCCAGGCAGAACCGTGGGTACCTGGCCCGCGCCGTCCAGTACATGATCAACGAGGGTGTCCGGCAGTTCATCGACATCGGCTCGGGGCTGCCGACCCAGGGCAACGTGCACCAGCTGGCCGAGCGGTTCGCGCCGGGCGAGTGCCACGTCATCTACGCCGACCACGATCCTGTCGCCTCGGCGCATGCCTATCTGCTGCTGGAACAGTCCGGCCAGCTCGAGCGCAACGTACCGATCAACGGGGACTTCTTGCGCTACGAGGAGCTGTGGACCGCCATCAGGGAGACCGGGCTGATCGATCTGGGCCGGCCGGTCGGGCTGTTGCTGGTGGCGCTGCTGCACTTCGTGCCTGATGACGCCGCAGCCGACCAGGCGGTGCGCTACTTCCGGGAGCTGCTGCCGTCGGGGTCGTGCCTGGCCATCTCCCACGCCAGCACCGAGCACATGTCGGTGGACGCGAAGGCACGACTGGAGAACGTGCTGAAGAACTACGACGCGGCGACGTCCAAGGCCCGCACCCGCACGCGCGCGCAGGTGCGGGACTTCTTCGGGGACTGGGAACTGGCCGACCCTCCGGGCCTCGTGTGGACTCCGGAGTGGACCATGCCCGGTCTGGAGCAGGAGTCCCTGGTCGGCGAGATGGACGCCAGCCGATCGCAGGCCATCGCCGGGCTAGCGCGTAAGCCCTGACACGAGCGCGATGCCGCCTGGCACACTCACCTCGTCCCCCGTTCCTTGGCTTTCGCCGCGGCCCGGAAGGTATTGGCGCGAGCGTGCAGCTTGTCGGCTAAGGCACCCATCTCACGGGCCAGTGACTCCAGGTCGGGCTGGTCCGCGACTCGCCAGCGGTTCACCTGTTCACGGATGCCGATGGCCAGGCGTTGCGCTTCATGCGCGAGCAGGTAGCAGTCATGGGCGTCGTAGAACTCCACAGCCGGGTTGGTGAGGTGTTCCAGGTAGGAGCTCATGCCGGCTGCCAATCACGAGTGACGGTGTCACGCGTGACAGTGTCGCTTACCTCGTTCCGTTTCTGCTAGCTCGAAACACCCTCATCGGTGTCCCGGTGAGGTGGAGCGAACGTGGACGCCGGGACGCGTACGACACCGCTCGTGGGACCCGTTCCCGGCCCGTATCGTTTCGCTGGTGACTACGACGCCCCCATCCCGGCGGCGCGCCACGACGGCCATCGGTCTCACGCCCGATGTCGTTCTCGGCGTGGCGCTCGAGGTGGTCGTCGACCACGGTCTCGAGGGCCTGCACATGCGCGAGGTTGCTGAGCGGCTCCGCTGCAACCCCACGGTCATCTATCACCACATCGGCAACCGGGAGAAGCTGCGTGCCGCCATCGTCGAACGGGCCGCGGACATGGTGCCGCTACCGCCGCCGTTGGGACCGGAGGATTCGTGGGCCGAGGCCCTGACCCAGCTGGCCGCCGGGATGCGGGACACGCTGCTGCCGCTGCGTGGCGTGGCCGGGCAGCTCGCGATCACCGCGTCGGCCGACCCGGACCGGTTCAAGGTCATCACCTACGCCACCGAGGTGCTGACCGCTGCCGGGCACACCGGGGCGGCATGGGCGGCCAAGCTGTTCGTGCGGGCGATCTGCTCGGAGATCGCCCTCGACAGCGGCGCCGACGATTTCCGTAATGCCGTGTCCCTGCTCATCGGCGGCCTGGGAGCCACCCGGTAACCGTGCCGTTCCATCAGCGTGAGAAGCCCCTGCGCTCAACCCGAAGGGGAGCGCAGGGGCCGCGTGACCGCCGGATAGCTCGGCGGCCGCCGTCATGCCGCATCCTTGGGCGGTGGCGTGTCGTCGGGATCGTCGTTCGGCCTCAGCTGCGAACGTAGCTGTTCATTCAGTGCCCATTCGTGTTTGTTCATGAATCGGGGAACGAGGACCTCGGCACCGTCGCTGAGCTCCGGGCTTTCCATGAGGATAGACATGATTCGTTGCCATAATTTGCGGAACATCGCGGCTGCCTTAGTGGTCGTTATTATATACATATCGATACTCGATGTGACACCAATCTTTTTTTGTGTCATTCCACCGGAACAACGAATCGTGGTCTAACCTGGCTGTTAGCTCTGTCGTCACACACGATTTCTTTGAAGGCAGTAGAGCGATTACCAGTGTATTCGCTGACGTGGTCTCGACTCGTATTAAAGTGCCGCTGGCAAAACTGGCTGACTCGCTGTCATCCTTCCATCGATGCGTATGCAACCTCATCGGTTCCCCGAGATACTCTGCCAACATGTGCGCGGTTTCTTGGGTGACTTTTTGTGGGGGAAGCTCGATCTCGGGGGCGGGGCCGTTTTTCTCCAGTTCCGTCATTGACCTGGCGAAGTCTGCCTTGGGGTCGATGCCTTCTCTTTTTGCCCACTCTTCTAGATTTTCTAGATTTTTGCGAAACTTGTCATCGATCGCGGGTTCCGGTTTCTGCATATCTGTCATTGGGCGTCACTGCCACCGTTTTGAAAGGTGTTCATCAGCCCGGAAATGGACCGTATTTGTTCCGCAGGATCATTATGGATTCGCTCTAGTGCCTGGTCCATTGCGGCCAATTCGCCCGGTGCGAGCTTGGCTCGTGCTTCTTTTTGCGACAAGCCAATATTCCGGTAGTGGCTGTATTTGACCATCGCTTTGTCGCCGGGAGTGTTCAGTCCGGCTTCGGCGAGGACCTCATCGCTCAGGTAGGAAGGTTCCTCCGTGGGGTCGTCCGTAGACATACTCTTCTCCGTTGAATCGAGGTTGAGCATTTCAAGGGCGTGACAACTCGCGAATGTGTTTTTTCTAGTGTGGTTACCGGTCGTTTCCGCGATGGAGGAGTCGCCTCCGGGTTCACGATGATCTCGCCGTGCGCTGTCCTTTGCCTTTAGGTCACGTGCGCGACCCAGCGGGTCAGGAACATCAGCACACACAACTCCTGGGCCTCGTCGTGGCCGGTGAGTTCACCGAACATGTCGGGGATCGTGGCGGTCTCGCCCGCGGCCGCTCGGGCTATCAGCCGGCAGGAGATGATCTCCACAGTGGCGAGCTGGTCCAGGTCCGGTGACAACGTGCTGGCGTCGGAGTGGGTCACCGATCCGTGGGTGGAGGTGACTGGTTCGCCCGGGTTGTAGGCGCGGCCCAGCAGCCGGGCCAGGATCATCGCCGCGGTCGCGCGTGCTGGGCGGCTGGAGAATGCGAGGCCGAGGTGCGAGACAGTGGCGTGCGCCAGGACCAGCTCCTCCAGTTCCTGTCGAGCCCAGTACAGCGCCACCAGCCGAGTCAGCGGGGTCGCCAGGTCCAGCAGGTCCTGACGATCGATCGAGACCATCACCGCGGTGAGCGCGGCCATCAGCCGCACGTACCGCGACGGCACCACGGTGCGAGGCAAGTCCTGGGCAACCATCCTGAGCAGCATCAGCGCGAGTTGTTGCTGATCGGCGCGGTCCCACACGTCCACCACGGCGAGCGTGGCCCGCATCTGGTCCTCGTCGTGGGCGGCGGCGGCGCCGAGCAGGTGCATCACCGTGGTCGCCTTCGCGTCCTCACCGTGCCCGGCCAGCATCGTGCCGAACGTGGCGTCACGGGTGACGTTGTCACGTGTGGTTCCTCGGGAAAGTATCTCGGCGACCAGGTCGCCGACGTCGATGCCGCCAGCGAGGACCAGGTCGGCGAGCTCGAGGTCGAAGTCGTCGACCGGGCCGGCGACCAGCGCACCGGGCAGCTCGCCGTGGCTGAACTCGCCCAGCAGGTACGCCCAGTGCCGCAGGAGCAGGATCAGTAGCGGGCTCTGCTCACTGCTCACGTCGAGCAGCACCGTGTGCACCGTGTCGAGGTCGTTCTCCCACGTCGCGGTCACGCAGGTGTCCGAGGCCGCGAGCATCGTCCTCAACAGCCGCTGATCCTCGGTCTCCTCGGTCATACCCGGCCCTCCGGGCGTGGATATGGGTCCCACACGGGGGCCATCGGGTCTCCGCGCAGGTCGGCGTCGTGCAGGTTGACCAGGTGCATCCCCCGCCACGGCCGGAAGCCGACCTTCTCGATCAGAGACACCGCCCGCACGCACGCGAGCTCGGCGGACACCCGGTCAGGCACGAGCTCGATCCAGTCGACGGGCGAGAGCCGGCACACCGCGAACCGGGCGAACGGCCCCATCATCGCCAGCGACGCGGCGAGGAGACCGACACCGAGGCCGTGACCGCGCCACGCCGGCTCGACCTCGATCCTGCGCAGTACCACCATGCGGGCCGGGCCGTCCGGCATCGTGGTGTCGACCTCGAACCGCAGCGCACCGGTGCTCGTGAACAGCGTCTCGACGATGTACTCGACGGTCAGGTCGTTCCCGATCCCCAGGTCGGCGAGCCCGTCCTCGGGCGCAAGGGTGGCCAGATCGAGCAGTACATCCGCGACGTGCGGCGTCGGGCACGGTATCGACTCGCGCACGCTCGCGGTCACTTGCCACGATTCCAGCGCCTCGTCCGACGCGTCCAGCCGCCACCAGGGCCGCGGATACGAGCGGCGGGCCAGGTCGATGTACCGCACGTCTACCGGCAGCCGGGCGGAGGAATGCGTGCCGATGCTCATTCCGGTATCCCTTCTGTGTAGCCTGAAAACCATTTCCGTTTCACCTGGTGGATCCACCTCGAAGACAGGAATGCGGTCGTCGTCCCGCCCGAGGGGGAGAGCGGGACGACGACCGACTGGGAGGGCTGGCAGCACCTGGCCATCAACCGGCAAAAAGGGGCAAACTTGCTGGTCAATGACCTTGTACCGCCAACAAGTGACGCTAGTCGATGTTACTGGTTGAAACAAGCCGTTCACCCGCAAAGCCGAGTCCTTACTAAACTGTGCGTCACATGTGACACAATTTTGTGTGGATTCGGCAGGTAATTGGCGGGCTCGCTGACCGTCAAGCTGATCCAAAGCCATTTCGGCACACTGAGGGGCGTGGCCTCGGCCGTCGCGAAACGGCGAAACGAGCGGGCTCTATCTCGTGCCGCCAACGGACCGGGCGGAATGATCGTCAATTGTTGACACTAGGCCAAACGGGTTACCGTCAAGCGATGCGGGCCCGGGTGACGTCGATGTCACCGGGATGCCCTACGCCATCGCGCCGATGCTGGCATCGACGGCGACCTACCCGGGGGCCAGCTGGCTGCGTGAGTGGAAGTGGGACGGTTTTCGGTGTTTCATGACGGTCGCACCGAACGGCACCACCAAGCCGACTAGCCGCAACGGCAACGACCTCACGTCGGCCTTCCCCGAGTTGGCCGCGGTGTTCGCCGACGCCCTGACCGGCAGGGCCGCGGTTCTCGATGGGGTGCCCCATCAGCTGTACGGCTGGCCGTTCGGATGGCTGGCGAAAGCCACCTCGAACGGATCGACGACCTCGTCGTATTCGGTCGCAGAGATAGCGGGCTGCCACGAAGCGTTCTCAGTGTCCAGCTCGTCACGCAGGCGGTCCTTGTCGGTGAGGTCCGCGACGGATGATCGTGCCTGGCTGCCATACGTCTGACCACGGAATGCGGCCATGATGCGGCGGTAGTCTTCCTTAGACATTTCAAAAACCCCGCGTCGTTCGTGGGGTCGAGCCCCTAGCCGCAATGAGGGGAGGTTCGATGGTGGCCGGGGGCTCCGGTACGGAACATGGCCTCGACCGGCTAGGAGATCCATGCCCCGTGGCCTCGGGTAAGCCCGATCTCCATACGTCCGCGCCGTCGGATCTGCGCACGCAAGGCATCGGTCGACGGCGACTCTTCGACGATCTCCACGATGAACGGATGGTCCGGCCGGGGAGGCACGGCACCCTCGTATGGCTCCTCCGTGTACACGCGAAGGCTGAACTGCTGGCTGGGGCCATTGCCGACTAACGGGTTAGGGGCGGCGGCATTCAATTCTTCAGCCGTCATCTGGACGCGACCACCTTGCTTGGCCACGACAGCGATCAAAATGTTGATGATGTGCCCCTGGGTCAACTCTAGGCCGTATCGCTTCGCCATTTAATTGCTGCTCTCCGCTAGCGAACGTGTAGAAATCATCTGGATCGAATGCAACGCCTTCGTCGACAGCGCACTGACCGCACAGCGGGTGACCGTCCAGGTCTTCACGCCACTCCTCCTCTACGGGTGTCTGCTGGCGGGGTATGAGGCATGACCAGCACGTTACCTGGCCATACTGGTCGACCTCTCGACTACAGCGGGGTTCATACTGTGTAGACATGGCGGACCTGGCTAACGCGTTGCTAAGTGGATGATTGAACGCCGTTTGGCACTATTCAGCGCGCGATGCGAACGGAAGGCCCATCGCCCGAATGACGCAAAGAAAAAGGCATTCGATTTTAGCAGCTGAAACGGCATGGAATCACATTCACTCGTTTCCGAGTGCAATTCATCGCCAATTGTCGGGCGCTTCTTCTTTCACTGCCTCCCTCTTCGTGTCTCGTAGGTGATCTTGGTCTCAACGATCAAGATTAATAAGCCCTGTTCAGGGCTTGAAGTGTAGCACATGCAAGTCATTTCGCCTTGTATGTACGACACATGAGGTAGATGGGTGCCAGTACCTTGCCCCGCTGATGACGAGCGAGCCCGAGGGCGATGAGGACACCGACCTCAGCCAGACGGATGAGCAGGTGTGGCTGGTAGCTCTTGGCCAGCGCATCCGCACGCGTCGGCGTGCCCTGAATCTCACGCAGGCGGACCTTGCCCGTCGTGCACGGTTTGACCGTTCGGGTATCGCAGAGTTGGAGGAGGGCGGCCGGAACCTCCGGTTGAGCAGCCTGCGCCGCCTCGCCGAGGCGCTCAAGATGCACCCGGCGGACTTGCTCGAAGACCGGCCCGGCCGACGTAAGTCGAACTAGGTCGTCGCGTTCCCTCCGTTCAGCTTCCGCAGGTATGGGCCGTCAGGTTCGCCGGGTCAAGACGGTGTGCTTTGTCGGCGGCGGTGATGACTTGTATGGCTAGCGTGTCGATCACGGAATTACACGAGCACGGTGGGACAAGTCGCCGATCGGTGGTCCTTCCAAGTCCGGGCTGCCCGCGCGAGCGTTTGCTTCCAGTCCTCGTCCAGCTGTTCCCGTGCAATCTCGTTCCACATTGTGGTGAGCGCCGCGACGAACACGTCGATCGCTGCCGGGCGGCTTCGACCCAGGCCGGGTAGTCGTTTGCAGCGGACCTCTTCTGACAGGGCTTCGAGATCGTCGATGATCTGGATCTCGTTGTCCGTCTCCGCCGGAGCCGGCGGCTTTAGGTAGACCATCATGGCCGTCATGGGAGGACGGGCTAATACTCGTAGCAACCGCAGCCCCTGTTGCACTTCCGCGTCGCGAACCGGGTGTTGCCGACCGTGACCGTCTCGCCGGTAGGTACATAGTTGTGCACGTCGTAGTTGTCGCTCTTGCGACATATGCAGCTTCCGCAGTCGGAAACCTTGTCGCCGTTGCGATTTACGTTGCACAAGTCTGAGTTCCTGTTCCTGTGGTCTGATTCGTGTGATCCCGGTGGGTTCAAGCCTGGCGCATTGCGGCTAGCGCCCTCGGCGGCGAGGTGGCGGCAATCGGGGCAGCAGCGTCGTTCCGTGCACCGCCACCAGGGCACGCCGCATTCGCGGCAGACCGCAACGAGCATTCACGTTGGCCCCTACACCGTCGCCGACGTGGCGGCTGGGTCGGACTCGGTTTCGTTATGGGGTTTGCGGCCTTCAACAGCGTTGTGCACCAGTAGCGCGCGCATTTCGAGGGCGCCAAGGGTCAGGAAGGCCGGGAGGACAACCAGGAACGCGCGAGGCACGTTGAGCAGCCACGTCGCGAGCATGGCGGCACCGAGGGTTGCTTCGAGGAGCGGCAGAGCGTTTGCGGGCCAACCTGTTTGAGCGAGACCTAAATACCACTGGCGATATGAACGGTCGGCCAACTTTCCGCATCGGGTGCAACCGTCTGGCCTATGGGTCCGCCGAATGATCCAGGTGGCAAGCAGTAACAGCAGTGCTGGAGCGGCCACCGCGGCGAATGGGACGCCGTGCCCCGCTGGATGGCCGCATGTGGCGGGGCACGGACCGGCGTGTACGGACCAAACGAGCCCGCTTGCCACGAACGCGGCGCAGGCCGTAAGGACAACCCAGGCGATATGCGCGATGTGCGCAACGAACTTCACAATTAGCCTTTCTCTTATAGAGGTTGTAACAACTGTTCGTTGGATCGATTGATTTGTTCTCGGTGTTCGTCAGCTCAGGCAGAAGATCCCAAACGCCAGCACAAGTACCAGCAGCCAGCCGCCGCACGCCAACGTGTTGGCATGCGGCTGAGCGGGACCGTCACAGGCGTTGCAGGCCCGACAGAACTCGCTGCATCAGCTCACGTGTGACGACTGCGGGGAACCACCACCGCCGGGAATTCCTCGTTGTCCGCGCAGGCCATGCAGTCGATGCACCACAGCAGCGGAATCAGGTGTTGAACTCCGACATGCCATTTTCCATATCCGTGTCGGTGCACCAGCCTTCGTTCACGAGCTGGAGACCGATGAGCCCGAAGCCGTTTCGCCGAGTCCGGGTCCTCCCGGAATTTGTAGAGCATCGTGGTGAAACCAGAAAAGCCCGAGCAAGCCACCGCGGCTCCGTACCGTGACCCCACTGGCGATCAGGAAGTCGGCCAGTTCTACGACCGGTCCCAGGTCGCACGTGCGGGCAGCACGGCGAAACGCTTGGATCAACTCGGTCTCGAAGGCATCGACTGCTTGATCGGTTAGCGGGTTCGGGCTTCCTGGCCATCCTCAGCTCGCTAGTCGGGCGAATCAGTCGGTTTCGTAGGTGAGCACGAGCCTGCTATGGGTTTTGTCGATCACTGGTCCGGGCAATTCGCTGTCAGGGGTGTCGGCGGGGTAGGCGACGAGGGTGGGTTTGCGTTTGTCGCGGTGCATGGACCAGGCCCGGATTTCGTCGCAGAGGTGGCGGGCGAGTTCGGTCGCGGCGGGGCCGTGCCCGGTGGCGCCTAGCTCCCATCGGGTGGTGTCGCCGTCCTCGTGGCGGCGGGAGGTGAGGTAGGCCAGCGAGCTGCCCTCCACGAGCGCGGGTGCGCGACCGGGTGAGATCGGGTCGCAGACCGTGGGCTTGGTGTCGGCGGGGACGTTGAGGCGGCACACGCGTGGGTCGGTGACGGTCAGCCGCAGCCACACCCCGTCGTGGGGCTCGTCGCCCGCGATGGTGACGCCGGACCATTCGGTGCTGCGGGGCCGATCGAGCACCCCGTGCAGGGCTTCGAGGTCGAAGGGCTGGTCTTGGTCCCAGTGCAGCCGGATGGTCTCGTCGTCGGTGATCGGCGCGGACTGTTCGCCTTCGTCGTCGCCGACGAGGTAGACGAAGCCACACAGTTCGATCGAGTCGGCGATCAGCCGCCCATCGCGGTAGGTGAACGCGACCGAGCGGGCCTGGCCGCGCCACCGAAGCGGCAGCACCACGCGGGCGCCGGGGGCGAGCTGGCGCCACCACGCCCAGGGAATGTCCCACGGAGAGACGGTGGCGATCAGCCGGTCGTACGGGCCGTGCTCGGGAACGCCGAGCGCGCCGTCGCCGGTGACCACATGTACGCCTGGGTAGCCTGCGGCGGCCAGGTTGTGGGTGGCTTGGGCGGTGACGTCGGCGTCGATGTCGATGGTGACCACGTTGCTGTCCTCGCCGGTCAGCTCGGCGAGCAGGCTGGCGTTGTACCCGGTCCCGGCGCCGATCTCGAGGATCTTGTCGCCGGGTTCGACGGCGAGCTGGTCGAGCATCATCGCGACGACGAACGGCGCGGAGGCGCAGGAGAGCGAGGTGCCGTCGGCGAAGCGGTGGGTGATCACCGCCTGCCAGGGGTTGTGTGCGGCGTCCAGGTTGGCTTCGGGCACGAACTCGTGCCGCGGTACCTCACGCAGCACCCGCGCCACCTCGGGGCGCTTCGCGTAGCCCTTCTCCTGGACCTTGGCAAGCATGATCTCGCGCCGGGCCTCAGGTGAGCTCGCGGCGGTGTCCGTGGTGTTGTTCATCGCTCCCTTTCATTCGCTGAGCAGTAGGCAGGTGTCCCACTGCGTAACCGGCGGTGTGTTCGTACGGGTGGCGCGCTGAGCCAGGATGGCCCCCGTGGCGCCGGTCAACAGCCCGCGGCTGCTCGGAGGCTGGCGTGCCAGGTGGGCGGTCAGGCCGTTGAGCAGGCGTGGGAGCGTGGCGGCGAGCTGGTCGTTGTGGCGGCTGGCGCGCCAGGCAGTGTGCACAACCCCGGCCCAGCCATGGCACAGCGACACGTCACCGAGCTGGGCGAGCTGCTGCTCGTCGGTCAGGCACCAAGACAGGATGTCCTCGGCAAGTCGCCACCGAGTGCGGTCGCGGAGTGCGAGGCCGGCGACTTGTTGCGCGCGAGCGATGCCGGGGGTGCCGTAGCACCAGCTCGGGCGCGACGGGCCAGGCCGTTCGACGATGCCGCGTGCGTGGTCGGCGTGGGTGATGGCCTCGGGCCACCAGGCCCGCGGGGGCGTGCCGCAGCGCCAGCGGTCCAGCCACTGGCAGATCCGGTTGATGGCTGCGGTCTGCCCGGATACGACGATGCCGCGGCGCAACGCCAGCGATAGCAGCGCCAGCGGTCCGCAGATGCCGTGGGCCATGCCGAGGTTGCCGTGGCCGTTCTGCCAGGCGGGGCCAGCGCCGGTGGGGCCGTCGGTCGCCCACCAGCCGGGGTGTCCGTCCTGGTGGGGCTGGGTCAGGCACACCAGGTAGCGCAGTACCTCACGCAGCAGCTCGTCGTTGGCTCCGCGGCGCAGAAGGTAGGCGCCGAGCCCGGTCAGGCCGCCGATGAGGTCGAACTCGCGCTTGTCCGCCAACTCGCCGCGGGCCATGCGCTGGTAGGCGGTCTCCAACCGGCACCGGGTGATCTTCTCGACATGTTCATCGAGCGCAGCCAGTGCTCGGTGCTGGTCGGTGGCGGCAAGGGTGAATGCGACCGCAGGCGCGCCGTCGAACAGGCTCGCCTCCTCGGGGTGGGCCAGTACCGGTTCGGCTACCAGGTTGGCCA
Organism: Amycolatopsis pithecellobii; assembly: GCF_009707865.1. Classification (GTDB taxonomy): domain Bacteria; phylum Actinomycetota; class Actinomycetes; order Mycobacteriales; family Pseudonocardiaceae; genus Amycolatopsis_E; species Amycolatopsis_E pithecellobii. Next base: position 20,522 of record NZ_WMBA01000044.1, on the reverse strand, counting down.
GCCAGTGGCGGGCATCCTGGCCCCGTTCCAGGGCCAGCAGCGCTTGCCCGGCCGGGCCATTGGCCAATGACTGCGCGACCAGGGAGCGTGTGGTCACGACTGACCCCCGAAGGTGGTGCGCCAGGTGGCGGCGGCTTGGCGTGCCAGCCGCAGGCAGACGGCTTCGCGGTCCCGGTTGACGCCGAGGGCGCGGTTGTGGTGCATGTGTAACAGCGCGTGGAGGCAGCCATCGAGGTCGGCGTCGGCGGGTAACGCATGCCGGTATCGGTGCACAGCCTCGGCGCGGGCGTGCAGGGCCGCGCCGACCTCGGCTGGTTCCACGACGTCCGGCCATGCCCGGGTACGGACCAGGTGGGTCACGTGGGCGACGTCAGCGCGATCGGGCACCGCCGGGGGCGCCTGCCGAGCCAGCCAGTCGGCGGCGCGCTGCTGGCCGCCAAGGAAGGCGGTGGCGAGATCGAACAGCGACAGACCTGTGGCCGCGACCGGGGACGGCCTGTCGGCGGCCGGCCCGGTCAGGCGGGCGAGGACGTAGCGGGAGTCGGTGGCGAACACGGCCTCGGCCTCGGCGATGGCGCGGTAGCGTCCGATCTCCGGGTAGTAGGTGTCGAAGGCCCATCTGCTGAGCAGACCGTCGGTGCGCAACCGGTCAGCCCATGCGGTCACCGCGGTCAGGATCTTGTCGGCGTCGCCGGTGGTGCGCACGCGCAGCCGCAGGTGGTCGGGCTCGTCGCCCTCGCGGGCTTGCGGGTAGCGCACGAACCACCAGTCTCGCTCGCCCAGGTCGGCTAGCAGGTCCGGCAGGTGGTGCACCAGCAGAGGATCCATCCGGTACTCGGCCAGGTACAGCTTCGCGTAGAGCCAGGCCGACCGGGGCGAGGCGGGCGGATGACCGTGTGCGCTACCCAGAACGGGAAGGAACTCCACTGGCGGAGAAGGCTCGGGTGCCCGTCGGGAGACCAACGGCAGCACGACGAGATGGGAACGGCCGTCAAGCCAGCCGTCGGCATCCGGCTGGGGCGCCTCGACCAGAACCGCCTCGTCGTGCTGGTGCAGGTGGTGGTAGACCACCTCCCTGTGCGCGGGCACCGTCAGATCCAGCGGCAACTGCTGATCGAAGTCGCGCAGCTCAACCCGGTGGGGGCAACGCCACGTCGCGCGCCACCGTGCCAGCGCGTCATCCCAGCCAGCCGGGTCGCCGGGCAGGGCTTCCCGGGCGAGCCTCCAGCGGGCCGGAGACAGGATGGCGCGCCGGTAGCGCAGCCGCGGCCGAAACGGCAACTCCGCGGCGGTCGGTCCCCAGTCGAAGCCAATCCAGCCGGTGTCCAGCGCCCGGGACAGTTCCCCGAGCAGCCGCGCCAGCGGCGGCTGCTGCTTCACCGCGAGCGCATGCAGCACCATCGGCTCGATCACCCGGCGACGGGACAGACTGACCAGGTGCAGGCGTCGCCGACTTGCGGTGACGGCGAGGTCGTCTACCCCGATCACGCCCTCGTGGTCCGGGCGGTACTCGCCGACCGAGACGACGTCCGGCGTGTACCGCGGCAGGCGGGCGACGTTCTCCGCGCTCGGATACGGCGGCGTGAACGACATCTGCGTGACGATTGCGCCCTCCGTGGTGGACGGCAGGGAGGAGAACACCGCCGCCAGCCCGGCCTCGGGCACCAGGATGCTCAACCGCGCCGACAGCGTGCCTGCGGCCCGGCCCGGCGCCACGGTGAACCGGTACTCGCCGCGTTCCAGGTCGGCCACGCTGACAGCGTGGATCCGCGCTCCCAGGTCGATGTGTGGTGGTACCGCGTCCGGATCACCTCCGGCGGCGGCGAGGGCGTCCACCGCGGCTTCGTCGAGTTCGATCTCGCGCTCGCCCTGGGCGATTGCCTCCGTGATCCAGGACAACAGCAGGCGATCGCGCTCGGAGAAGACGTGCCGCCCGCTCGCCGCCGGACTACTCGGGTAGTCGCGCGGCCACCCCAGTCCCGCCGCCGAATCCACGACTGCGCGGACGGGGACGAGGGTTCCGGTGCCGTACCGGTCGCAGAACGCGGTGAAGTAGTCCCGAAAAGCCCGGCTTCCGGTGTGCTCCCGCACCAGACGCGCCAGCACCCCCGCGGTGTGTTCGATCTCCCGCACCACGCGGTGCGGCAGGCGGACGTCGGCATCGAGCCGAAGATCGAGCGACAACGGCCCGCGGGGCGCGGGAACGAGCGCGTGCATCCGCTCGGCCAGCTGCGCTCGTGCCTGCTCGTGAGGTTCCTGGTTGAGTATGTCGAGCGTGCGGCGGATCTCTATTACCTCCGCCGCGAACGCCGCGACCGGCACCTCGTCAAAGTCGAGTGCTTGCAAGGAATCGGCAAGGTACCCCAGCGGGTCGCTGACCGCGCCCGGCGCTCGCAGGCTGGTCACCAGAAAACGGCGCTCCACCAAGGACAACAGCATCGCGGTAGGGTCACCGGCCCCCGGGTACTCGGCCACCAGCGCCTCAACCAACACCTGGAAGTGGACCGGGGTGGCCGCGAGGCGGCGCACGGAGGCGACTGCAGGGGTGTTTCGGATGCTCACCACTTCCGCTTCGGCGAGCGCGAGTCGGTCGCCGCACTCTTCGACGGCGTCGTGGAACACCACCTTCAGCCGTGCCAGGAGTTGCGGGCACGCCTCCAGCCGCTGGATCACTTGCCGCAGCCAGCGGCTGTCAGGGCGGGCCACTGCGCGATGCCGGTCGCCGACACGCACCTCCGTGTCGTCGCCGATCGTGACCGGAGCGACTCCGGCAAACAGACCGAACGGGGTCGAGCGGCCGAACCGCAGGACATACCGCAGCAGCGCCTCCGTCGTACGCCGTACCTCCCGCGCCGAGCGCCGACGTCCCCGCAGAATCTCCAGGACACCAGAAGCGAGCACCGGGCTCGCATGGGTCACAGCCGCCGCAACCCTCGGCCAGACCTCATCGAGCCACGCCCGGCAATCGAGTTCGTGAGACAGCACCGGCCACCGCGACGGAGCGAGGCGCTGCGACGACGCGCGCAGCAACCCGGTACCGCAATAGCGGTAGTCCACCGTGGGCATCGCCCGCACCTCCAGTATCAATCACGAAATCCATCAGTGGCAGCGGGCGGGCCAGGTATCGGGAACTCCGGCCCGCCCGCTGGAATCATTTCTGCGAGTGACAAGCCGAGATCTCGCAGGTCGAGCCGCACCCGTCGTCGGTCTGGCAGGCCATCGCCTCCGGCCGGACCCGGTCGGTTTCCACCTGCACGTCCAACTCGAACACCGCCGGTACTTCGATCAGAGCCGCGGTCACCGAAATCACCCCCCTTCCCTTTCCTGTCATGAATGATTCTCAATTCGCATTCCGTGGAACGCGAAGACTGCGTTAGTCGGCAGGTTTCCTCGGAGCGACGCTGTCGTCGAGGAAAAGTCCATGTTTGCGAAGAATCGCCTGGCACGCTTCGCAGCGTTCCTTGCCCTCCGGGACCTCGATCACGGTCGCAGGCGCACCGCACACCGCCCACCGGATCCGCAAGCCGCGAAACAACAACGGCGGAGCATAAGAAGACTCGACCGCGTGAAGCGAAGCAGTGAAATACCCGGGATACCAATGGATCGTGCCACCTGGCTCGTCCTGTCCGCTGTCGCCATTCCGGGGTGAGCGCGGTGGCGGCTCCCATGCTTGCAGCCTCGCCAGCACACGCTCCAGGGTTTCGATGTCGACCGGACGAAACTGGCCGGGATCCGGGCGGGGGCCGCCCCCTTTCTCGGGCGCGAGTACCGGCGCAGTCATTTCCGAGCCCGTTCACGTTGCTGCGCATCGGTGCCGAACGGACTGGGACGGTCGAAAAGGAGATACCCAATCCGGATCACGAACACCAGCGCGCACAGAATGACCAATATCCACTCCCACATGGTGGACTCCTTCAGTCGATGGCAGAGGTCCGTCGAGACGGAACTCGATCGCACATTTCTCTGAATGCTGTGCTGCCGTTCAGAAGTCAGGCGCGCCAGTTCCGCGCGGCCTGCGTCGGTCAGCTCGACACGAACGCTGGTGCGGCCATTCGGGACGTGCCGCGGCGCCACCGACAGCAAGCCGTTGTTGATGAGGCCATGCGAGGTCGGGTTGAGGTAGGACGGCAACGCACGGCCCTCGTCCACCACGAGATCGCCGTGCAGCGACAGGCCGCCACGATCCGCGCGGCAGAGAACCTGCCAGCGGGCGATGTCGGACTCGGCAAGATCACGCAGGAGTCCGGCATGCTGGCCGCCCGGGTTCTGCGCAGGCAACGAACCGCGAAGCGGCATCACGCTAGTCCTCCGATCGCTCGGCAAGTCTCCGTGCATTGCGGACACCGGCGGGCAGTACCGGACGACGCTTCGCCGTCTGCGATCCACGCGTCGCAGACGGCCATCAGAACCGAGCCGTCGAAGGAGGTGATCGGCCGCGGCTGGCCGTCGCATGTCTCGCGCGGATGTGCGAGGTGGTCGTAGTGGCCGTCGGGCGCCCACGTTGTTGGTTGGATGAGAACCTGCATTCCTCAGCGCCCCGGGTCCGTGACACCGAGGGGCCACGCGGCGGGCGGGGTAGACCGCGCGGCCCCCGGGCGTGGGCCGACGGCAGTCTGGGGGTATGCCTGCCGCGCGCTCGCCCACGCCTGCGAAGACGCACGGCGGCGAGGAGCGCTCCCGCCAGGCAGGTGATCAATCCTGCTCGCGCCGTGCGCTGCTGGTGCCACGCCTGCACACGTCGTTGTGCGCCACCAGCGGTGGTCAGGGTTGTCGTAGCGTGGCCGCTGCCGTTCGTGGCCGAACCGGTCAGCCATGACGAGGCTGCTCACCGAGTCGGTCCGGGGCGGAGTCGCCGGGAGTACCGCGCCCGGATCAGCGGCTGGTACGCGGCGAGGCCGGAGGCACACGCGCACCGGCCCCGCCGCGGGCACAACCTGTCCAGCCCGCTCGGGGTTCCGCCCACCGGACGAGGCGTGCCGCCCCGCGGACGAAGAGCTCGCCAGGGAGCCATGAACGCCATTCAGGAGCCTCCGCACGAAGCCAGGCGAACGGTGCCGTGCTGTGCGAGAACCGCGCGGCCCGCGCCCCGGCCACTGCTCGCGGCAGGCGCGATCTCGCTGTGCCACGCACCCGGGACACATGGGCAGCGGGGGGCACACCATCGGCGCTGGGAAGATCAACCGGTCGCACAGGGCGCGGAAGCCCTCGGCATCGGCCGAAGAGAGTGCCCGCCCCATGTCATCGTCGTAAACAAGGTGATCCAGCCCGTCGTCCTGGCAGGTCACCCAGATGGCGTGCTGTCCGAGCGGACCCGGACGAAGGTCGCCGGCCGGGCCTTCGTCTCTCCGGTCGCTTCCCCGCATGGTGCCCTCCCGTCCGTGTTCGTTCGTGTTCGTGCCGTTGATGACCATCGGGTGAAGGAGGGGCGCATTCGTAGGCCAAACCGGGGCCAGTACCGGCCAGTTCGGGGACACCAACCCGCGCCTGATCGCGTTTGGCAAGCTCCTTACCGAGCTACGCCGCCAACGCGGCCTTGGCCTGCATCAACTGTCCGAACGCTCCGGTTTGTCCATACGGGCCATCAGCTACCTCGAAGGAGGATTGCGCGAACCGCTGATGTTGACGGTGGTTGACCTGGCGCATGGTCTGGACGTCGAGCCAGGTGAGCTGCTGAATCCGTTGATGGAGCTGCCACGCGAGTAGAACCGTTCACATACGCAACTCGTCGTCAGCACCATGTTCAGGCGACCAGTACGTTCGCCCGTTATCCCGTGTCCTTGGAGCTGCCTCGGGCCAAACAAGGGCCACTTGGGGCCAGATCGAGGCCACTGGCGCTTGTTGCGCACGTGAGCGATGGTTGCTGGCTACGGTGACTGGCAGGAGGCACGGGAATGGTCGACAGAGCACCACGCACGCGGCTGGAGCAACTGCTGTTCGCGCGTCATCTTTCGCTGGGTGACTTCGTGCGTGAGTTTCCCGAGCGTGCCAAGGGCGCTGGGATCCATGCGCATACGTCGGAGCGAACGGCGAAGCGATGGCTTCGGGGCGATCCGAGTGTCCCGCGGGCGGAATCCTGCCGTGTGCTGGAGAGCTGGTTCGGCGAACCCGTGGAGGAGCTGCTAGGTCTGCCGAAGGCCGAGGTCGCTTCGCGCCGCAAGTCCCCCCGGAGTGAACAGGAACTGATCGTGAACGCCGCTCGCCAGTCCGCCGAGCACGCCATCGAGTCGTCCTCCGCCATCGACCCAACCGCGCTGGAGCACCTGCACGCGGCGGCCGGGCGTGCCGCCCGCGCGTACTACGTCACCCCGCCCCTGGAGATGCTGACCGAGCTGGTGCAACTGCGCGACACCGTCTACGACCAGCTCGACCGGACCCATAAGCCGCGCCAGCAGGCCGAGCTGTACTTGCTCGCAGGCCAGGTGTGCGGGCTGCTCTCGTCGGTCTCCTGGGATCTCGGGAATGCCGACGTAGCTGAGGAACAGGCGCGTGCTGCCCATACCTATGGCAACGTCATCGATCACCCCTCACTGCAGGCATGGGCACGCGCGTTGCAGGTCACTGTCGCGTTGTGGCGCCGCCCGCGCCGTGCGGTGTCCATCGCCGCGAGCGCGTTGGACACCGCACCGGCCGGGACGGCCAGCGTTCGCCTACACAGCGTGCATGCCCGCGCGCTCGCCCTGATCGGTGCTCGCGACGAGGCCCAGGCCGAACTCGACTCCGCGGCGACCGAACTTGACCGGGCAGGCGAGGACAGCTTCCTGGATGAGATCGGCGGCGAGCTGGCCTTCGACCGCTCGCGTGCGGCGTTGTGCGGTGGCGCGGTCTTCGTCGCGCTCGGCGATGGCCAGCGTGCCGAGTCCGAAGCCAGCCGCGCACTCGCGCTGTTCGATCAGATGCCGGAGGCGCAGCGGTGGGGTGCGGGTGCGCTGGGCGCTCGTGTTGACCTGGCTACGGCCAGGACATTGCACGGCGACCTGGCGGGTGCACAAGAAGCGCTGGGGCCGGTGTTCGAACTCGACCCTGCTCGCCGGACCGAGGCGATCGCGCAGCGGCTGCATGGTCTGGGCCGCCTGCTCGGGACCACCCGCTACCGGGGTGCGGTCGAGGCAGGGCCCATCGGTGAGGCGATCGAGGACTTCACAGCCGCCAGCCTTGCCCGGGTAGCGGCCCGCCCAGCCCTGTCGTCCGGAAACTAGCCGGGCCAGCAGGCTTATACGCCGCCGCAATGATCGAGTTCCCGCGCGTCCCAGGTGCCCAGGATCGCGCGTTCCTTGTCCGGCGCGATCCCTTGCTCGCTGGCGCGTTCGTGCGCGACGGCGTCTTCGCCGCCATGCAGCCACGCCCAGGTGTCGATCGCAGTGTCGACGAGCGGCCTGGTGATCAGGCCAGCGTCACGCGCCTTGGCGGAGTCGACGGCCCAGGCGCCACGATAGGTCCGCCACAACGGCAGTTCGGTCCACTGCGCGACCCCCTGGGCGACGAGCCATTCCTCATCGGTGATCCAGGTGAAGGTCGCGTCCGAACCGGTCACCTGCTGGCATGCCTTGAGGAAGTCGCTCATCGTCTCGCGTCCGCTAGCCGTCACATTGAACCTGCCGACCGGCCCGTCGCTGGTGGCGGTGTGCAGCGCGAACGTGGACACGTCGCGGACATCGACGGGCTGGATGCGCCTGTGCGGCTGGCCGGGCGCGAGAACCCGGCCTCCGCGTGCGACGCGGTGAAGCCACCAGGGCAGACGGCCGACGTACTCGTAACGGCCGAGGATGACGCCAGGTCGCAGCAATACGGCGCGGTCGTGGCCGAACACCTCGGTGATGGCGCGTTCGCACCCAGCCTTGGTGAAGCCGTAGATCGATGGGCCGGGGTTGCCTTCGAAGCCGAAGTCGGGGCCGGCGTCGCTTGGGCAGTCGAGCACGCTCGACTCTTCGGTGAGCGGTTCGACCGGCCACTCCTCGTACACCGACACGGTGGAGACCAGCACGTACCGGCCGACGACCGGTTCGAGAGCTTTCGCCACCGCGAGCGTCTCGCGCGGGACGAAGCTGCTGGTGTCCACCACGGCGTCCCACGGACCGCCAGCGACAAGCCGGGCGAGATCGTCGGGATTCGTGCGGTCGCCCCGAATCGTGGTAACGCCGGGAACGTCGTGACCGGTCTGGCCGCGCCGGAAGGTGGTGACCTCCCAGCCGCGGGCGAGGGCTTCTTCCACTACGGCGCGGCCGAGGAACCACGAGCCGCCGAGCACCAGCAATCGAGCCATACCGCCATCCTGGCGAATGCCTCGTCCGGTGCGCCATGCGCCCCGGCGACTCCCACCTCACCACCTCCTTGCGACGAGTTGCTGATCGGAGATGACCCGCAGTATCCGTCCTGGACGGCAAGCGGAGCAGGGTATGACTTCACTGCTCGCCGCTTCACGGTGGGTGAGGCCGGTTCGACACAAGCGTGCAGAGCTGGTAGGACGTGCCCCAGACGGGTGACGGCGCGAGCCGCGGTCATCCGATTGGGGACGCTTCGTGTTCGTGTCAAGGGGGTGTCATCGTGCGGAGCACGACATCGAAGTCAGGGTCCGTGTGACGTGGAGCGACGTGCGATTTCGGTGGGGCCGGTTGACTCCCGAAGGCAACGACGAGCGAGGTACGCGAGATGAGTGACGGTCGACGCTCTGCCTTGCCGACCGCGGAGTTGACGACGGCGGTCTGTGCGCATGCAGTGATCGCTCGTCTGCTCGGCGAAGAGTTCCTGCTGACGTTGCGGCATCGCGAGCAGCGGTGGCACATGCTGCCTGGCGGTGCGATCCATTCCGGGGAGACCGTCTGCGGTGGCCTGCGCGCACGCCTCCGTGAACTGCTGGGTGCCGAGGTAGGTGACCTCGCCTTCCACACAGCGATCGAGGACGAACCGCGGCCCGAGGGGAACCACGTCAACCTGGTGTTCGACACCTCGCTGGTCGGTGCCGACGACGTCGAGGTCGTCAGCCGCAACGATCAATGGGAAGCCGTGTGGATCCGGTGGGATGATATCCGGGCCACCGACCTCTACCCGCCACTCGTGCGGCGACGGCTTCCGGTGGGCACGCTCCGTGATGAAGCGTGGTGGGCGACCGAGCTCAGGTCGGCGTCCGAGGATGGCGAAGGCTGACATCCACGCTGCTAGCGCACTCGCGCCGAGATCAACTACTTAGCGTTAACGGGACATCATTTGTTGGCTTCGTCTGTAAGATTTGAACACACAAGATGATGATGTGGGTTTGTGACCGACGCAGGTTGCGTGGATGGCTCACCTGTCTTTGCAGCACGTTAAGGGGAACGTGCAATGCGACCAGGCGGGAGAGTTGCCAGGCACCAATGACCTTGGTGTTCGACGCGGTCACCGCGGTCCCGTTGGCGGCTTGAAATCCGGCGTTGGCGGGCAAGCAGGGGAGGGCTGATGCGCGCTAACGACTGGACGCTGGCGGTCGACACATACAACATAGGTAAGCTGTTCCACAGCAACTGGGATCTGGCGGTGCTCGCACTGCTACGAGACGGCCCGTGCCGCCCACGCGACCTCGCGCGCATGGCAGCCGAATGGCCCTTCCGTGATCGTTGGAACGGCACGAAGGCCACCCTCAACCCAAGCCGGATCACCGAGGCGCTGCGCGTCCTTACCGAGGAGGGCTTGGTCGACAAGACCACCCTCTCCGAGGGCTGGGATCGCTCGGTCGAATACGGGCTGACCGACGCTGGCGCCGAGTTGCTGCCCGTGCTGGAGAGCATGCAGGCGTGGCTGCGCCGCCACGCCGCGCTGTTCGAGAACGCCGACGGGTCCCCGCGACACCGCCGCGCAGGGAAGACTCCTTCCAAGGGACGGCGCCGAGCCTCGGCGTAACGGAACGCTCGCAGGGCTTAGTCCGCTTGCCGGAAAATTGACTGCGCCCTGTGACCGACATTACTCCGAACGGATGGAATTTCCCGTTGACCGGCGCGTCGGTGAACGAGGCGGGGCTGGAAGTTAATCACGAGGCCGCGTACATGTGGGGTAATCGGTTGCAACCGCAGGTCAGGGCGTCGGGAGGTGGGTCATGTTGAGGTTTCCAAGATCGGCGGCGGAACTAGGCGGACGCACGGCTCCGATTCAGAACCCGCTACCCGATTCGGCCCAGCGCGCTCCGGCCCGGCACGGCGAATCTGGCGGCACCGGTCTGTCGGGGGTCGGTGCCACCGATCTTCTTCTTGGCGATCGCTGGCCCGCTTGCGCTCATCCCGGAGGTGCTCGTGGTCTCGATGTCGCCGTGGGCGGTCGAAATGGCACAGCTGATGGCCGGGCCAGTGTTGCTGAGGCCCGCGCCGCTAACGGTTGGCTCGCCGCTGACGGCCCCGGCTTCGTCCGCACCGTGATGTTCGCCGTGGTGTCGACGGCGACCGCGACGCTGTGTTTGGCAGGGTGGTTCCGGTTCGGGACCGCTCCGGTCTTGCTCGCGTGGTGTTGGGCCTGCGCGCTGGGAGGCGGGCTCGCGCTCACCGACTTGCGTTGTCGGCGACTGCCGTTTCCGCTCGTGGCGGCCTTCGCGGGCGGAGGGATGGTGGCCTTGCTCGGCGCCGCGGTGATCGAGGAGCGTTGGTCGCAGCTCGGCTTCGCCTGCGGCGCGGCGGTGGCGGTGTTCGCGCTGGCCGCGCTGGTGCAGGCATGGGCACCTAACCACACGGGGGGCGGGGATACGGCCCTATACGGCGCGCTCGCGTTGTACCTGGGCTGGTTCGGCTTGGACGGGCTGCTGCGGGGGCTCCTGATGGCCAGCGGGCTCACTGCGGTGGTCGCGCTCGTGGTCGCGGTGTGCTCCAGGCGCATGAATTCGCAGTTTCCCGCCGGGCCGTCCCTGCTGGCCGGAGCCTTGGTGGCCATGCTGTTTTCGTAGCTGGCCAACCGCGTGCGGCCGAGGTGGGAAGGTCGGCTTGGACATCAATATCGGATCCGCTGGGGAGGTACTTGTGATGATCGTGAGCATCCGTCGTTGGCCGAAGCCCATCGCGCTGGCGGGCATGGTTCTGGCGCCGATGCTGGTGGCGGGCTGTAGCGGTGCGGATGCTCCGGCACCGACGTCGTCGCCGAACCTGTCGGCTCCATCGCAGGCCCCCTCGGCACCGAGCGCATCCGGGCAGGATCAGCGTCAGGCGGTCGAGGCCGCCTACACCCAGTTTTGGCCTCGGACTATGCATGCCGACGACAAGCCGGAAGACACCTGGCATGACGCGCTGGCCGCGGTTGCGACTGATCCCCAGTTCACGACGACGCTCAATGCGATGCGCTATCAGAAACAAGCTGGCATCAAGATCTACGGCGATGTGACCGCTCGAATCGTGTCAGTCGAAGTCAGCGGCGACACGGCGAAGGTGGTCGACTGCCAGGATGCTTCCCACACCGGTCAGGCAGACGCCAAGACCGGTGACCGCAAAACCGTTGGTGTTCCTAGGAATCCGGTCAACGCATCGTTGAAGCGCGACAGTAGCGACGGCCAATGGAAGGTCGCCGAGGTCTCGTTCCCCGGCGGGACATGCTGACGATGGGACATAGAAGCGAGCTGATCACCTTGTTGGTAGCCGCGTCAGTAGTTGCTGGGTCGATGACGATGTCGCATTCATCAGCGATGGCAGACGATGCGCCGAACGATGACGACGGCCAGGTCATCGTGGTACCGGGCGACACGTCGGGCCGCTACGCGCCGCCCCAAATCGACATGCAGGCCCTGGAGAAGCGGGGGCAGGCTCCGGTCCGGCCCGGCGGCTCGCGGCCGAAGTCCGGTCAGGACGCCCAGATCGGCGTCGGCGGGACCGCGGAGCCCCCGAGCGGCATCCCACCCGGATGTTTCCTCGGTGGGTTCGGCGTTGGCGGTCCACCGGGTGGTGGCCGCCCCGGCGGGAGCGCGTTCGGGATGCGCTGCCTGCCACCTCTCCCCGCCGGGCCAGCGCCAGCGGCGCCGGCCCCTCCGCCACTGCCGACTCCGGCAGAGTTGGCGGCGCAAGCGTTCGAGCAGCTTCGCCTTCCTCTGCCGGTACCGCGGCATTCGCCGGACGTGCGATTGCCGGATGGGGGGGACGCCACGATCGTCGGGGAGAACACCTGGGTGTGGTCCGACCGCGGGGTGTGGAAACCGGCCGTGCAGCGGGTGCAGGTCGGTCCGGTCTGGGCCGAGGTGACCGCCGCCCCGGTGGGCATGACCTTCAACTCCGGCACCGGCGGCTCGATGTCGTGTTCAGGTCCGGGCACGCCGTACGACCGCTCCTACGGATTGCATGCCGCCAGCCCCGATTGTGGGTTCGTCTACACCCGCTCGTCGGTCGGGCGGCCGAATGACCAGGCCACGGCGGAGTGGGCGATCCAGTGGTCGGTGAGTTGGGTCGGCTCGGACGGCACCGCCGAAGTCGGTGGGGACTTTCCGCAGATGAGTTCGCGGGCCACGGCCACGTTCGCGGTCGCCGAGGTGCAGGCACTGCGCGCGAACTAACGAGCAGGACTTTGACAACCGCATTCGGCGAAGTATCGGTTTCTCGCATTCTGCGGAAATAAAGGCAACAACATTTCTGGAATGGGGAGGGAGTTACCCCAGTGGGTACTGCTGTGTCTTTTTCCCGGCCGCCGCAACCGCGCAGCGGCGACTCGGTGGCCGCCGAGCAGGCCGAAGGCGGCGATGGCCCGCGGGTGCCCCGGCGGCGCCGCTGGTGGTTGCTGGGTGTCGCGGTGGTGCTGGCTGCCGTGGTCGCGTACGGCAACTACACGCTGATCGCGGGCCAGGAGGAGCGGGTCGACGTGTTGGTGCTGACCCGGGACGTGGGCTGGGGCCAGCGAATCGGCGAGGGCGATCTCGGGATCGCCAAGGCGGTCCCGGATCAGGCGCTGGCTTCCATCCCCGCCAGTGACCGAGCCGGGGTGGTCGGCCAGGTCACGCGCTCGACACTTCCCGCGGGCACGATGCTCGCCTCCGGCCAGCTGTCCGCCCAACCGGTTCCCGGGCCGGGCGAACGCCTCGTCGGGTTGCCAGTCAAGCCGGGACACCTGCCCGCCCGCGGGTTGGCGCCCGGCGACCTGGTCCAGGTGACCCCAGTTGCGGGCGGCACCGGCACCGGCACGAGCCAAGCCACTGCGAGCACGGCCGGACCGTTCCGAGCGCGGGTGCTCGATGTCGGCCCGCCGGACTCCACCGGCGCGGTCACGGTCGATGTCCTGGTCGGCGCGGACACCGCGCAGGCCGCAAGCAGCGCCGCCGCGGGCCAGGTAGTCCTGGTCCAGCTCGGACCTGGTGCCTAGAAGAGCGACTGCTGTCTGGAAGGGCGGTGAGGGTGTTGGCAATGATCACGATCGTCTCCGGCAAGGGAGCACCCGGCGCGACCACGACCCTGGCCGCGCTAGCGGCCTCTTGGCCCGCGCCGGTGCTGCTGGCCGACTGCGACCCGGCCGGGGGCGACCTGGCCGCGGGCTGGTTGGGCCAGTGGGTCGTGGACGGCACGATCCGCACCGATCTCGGTGTGCTGTCGCATGCCACGGTGACCCGTCACGCGACGGCGGGCGACCCGGCCACCCTGCTCGACCATGTGCAGCAGGTTCCTCCGGCCCGGCATGTTGGCCTGCTGGCCGGGTTGAACGCGCCGAGCCAGCACGCCGCGGTCGGCACCCCGGGGTGGACGCGCTTGACCGCGGCGCTGGCCGCGTTCAAGACCAAGTCCGGGCACCCGGCCGATGCGCTGGTCGACGTCGGCCGCTACAGTGCGCTGACCCCGTGGCCGCTGCTGCTGGCAGCGGACCTGGTGCTGGTGGCGGTACGCCCGACTCAGCGGCACATCCTGGCCGCGCGCCCACTGCTGGCTGAACTCGCCGAGCGGATCGGTCCGCAGCGGCTCGGGTTGGCGGTGTGCGCCTCGACTCCAGCGGGCAGCCGGGAGGTCCGTGCGGCGCTGGGCCGGGAGGCGGGCGTGCACGTTGCTGCGGATGCGCGGGCAGCGGCGGTGTTCTCCGACGGCGCCGACGGGGGCGCGCTTCCGCGCCGGTCGCCGTTGCTGCGCAGCGCGCGCCGCGCGGCCCGCCGTTTGCATGGCACCTACCACCAGTACACCCCGGCGGAACTGCGGGCACCGGCCGCGCCGGTTTCGCCGAGCGTGCTCACGGGAGGTGCTCGATGACGTTGCCGCACAACGGTTACCGCCCCGCCACCGGTCCCACGGCTCTTCCCCGCCCGGCCAACCCGGTACCGCCGTTCGTCCATCCCCCAGGGAGCGGGCCAGCAGCGTCGCCAGCGCCCGCAGCACCGCAGGACGGTGCCGCGGGCGGGTACCTGGACCCGCACACCGTGCGGGAGATCCGGGAGTCGGTCGCGGCCCGGCTGGAACGTGTCGCCGCCGGGGAAACGCATCTGGACTCGCCGCTGTCGGTCGAGGAGCAGCAGGCCCGGATGCGCGCCTACGTGGCCGAGGAAGTCACAGCCTGGGTGCAACGCCGCGCCACCGCGGGCCAGGCACCGCTACCGGTCGACGACGAACGGCGGTTGGTGCGCGCGGTGGTGGCCGCGCTGTCCGGGCTCGGCGCGCTGGAGGAGCTGCTGGAACGCGAGGACGTGGAGAACATCCACGTGCACGGCTGCGATCACGTCATGCTCGAGCTGGCCGACGGCACGATCGAACGGTGGCCGCATCCGGTCGCCGACACCGACGCCGAGCTGATCGAGATGCTCGCGGCGATGTTCGCCCGCCAGGGCCAAACCAGTCGGGAATTCAACGCCGGTCGTCCCCTGGGGAACTTGCGGATTCGTGCTGGTGGCCCGCTCGGGGCGCGGGTGGCGGCGGTGATGGAGGTCAGTGACCGGCCGCGGGTGGCGATTCGCCGCCACCGCCTGGTCGAGGTCGGCCTGGACGACTTGGTCGTGGGCGGCAGCCTCGATCCGTTGCTCGCGTCGTTCCTGCGGGCCGCGGTGCGCGCGGGCTGCAACACGGTCATCTCTGGTGGCCCGGCCGCCGGGAAGACGACCTTGTTGCGTGCGTTGTGCAGCGAGATTCCCGCTGCCGAGCATGTGGTCACGGTCGAGGAGGAGTACGAACTCGGCCTGCACCTCGGCCTCCGTCCGTTGGTGACCCCGCTGGAGGCGCGGCCGGCCAACTCGGAGGGTATCGGCGAGATCACGTTGGACGATCTGCTCAAGCAGACGTTGCGGCACTCGCCGAGCCGCGTGATCGTCGGCGAAGTTCGCGCCGGAGAAGTCACCGCCATGCTCCGCGCGCTCGGGAACGGGGCTACCGGTGGCATGTGCACCCTGCACGCCATTTCCGCGTCGGCGGTGTTCGACCGGATCGCCGCCCTTGGGCAGCTTGCCGATCCACCGCTGTCGATCGAGGCCGCGCACCAGTGGACCGCCTCGGCGATCGACCTCGTCGTACACGTCGCCCGCACCGACCATGGTCACCCGGGCGGGCACCGCCGAGAGCGGTTTGTCTCCGAGGTGATCGAGGTCGGCCCGGTCGGTGATTCCGGCCGACCCGACACCACCCGCATCTTCGGCCCACGCGCCGAGGACGGGCGCGCCGTGCCCGCCTACGCGCCCAGCCGGGACCTGGTGGAGCGGTTGGAGCGCCACGGTTTCGACCGCACCGGGCTCGACACCACCGGTACCTGGCAGGCCGCGGGTGTCCCGGACCGAGGGAGTCTGCGATGACGGCGCTGTGGCCGGGGCTGCTCGGCATTCTTGCCGTGGGGGCACTCGCCTGCGCGGTCGCCGCGTTTCTCCCGCCCGGGAAATCCGCTCGAGGATCCACGCACCGGGCGCTGAACTGGCGGATGGTCGCTGCTGGGCTGCCGCTGCGGCGGGTTCTGGTCGCTGTGGCGGCGGGCGTGGGGGTGTGGTGGGCCACGAACTGGCCGGTCGCAGCGATCCTGGCCGCAGCCGGGGTGATTACGGTGCCGATCCTGGTGCGCGGACACGATGCGCAGCGGCTCATTGCGCGGCTGGATGCGTTGGGGAGTTGGGTGCGGCGCCTGGCCGACGTGCTGGCCTCCGGTGCTGGTGGCTTGGAGCAGGCGATCGCCAGCTCGGCCCGTACCGCCCCCGAGGCGCTGGCTACCGAGGTGGAGACCCTCGCCGTGCGGCTGCGCACTCGCGGCCTGGAACCAGCGCTGCGGGCGTTCGCCGAGGACATCGGTGATGAGGCCGCCGACGAGGTGGTCCTTGCGCTGATCTTGCGCGCCCGTGCGGGCGGACGGGGCCTGGTCGACGTCCTCGACGCCAAGGCCCGCGCGCTGGAGGCCGAGGTGGTGGCGCGCCGGGACATCGAGGCCGACCGTGCGAAACCCCGTACTGATGTGCGCGCGATCCTCGGTATCACCGCGGTCTTGTTGTGCGGGCTGGTGTTGTTCGCGCGCGAGTTCCTCACTCCATTTGATGGCTTGCTGGGTCAAGTGGTGATGGCTGGGGTCGGCGGTCTGCTCGGTGCGGCCGGGTGGTGGATGCACATCCTGACTCGTACTCGCCGTCCGGCTCGGCTGCTCGGCACGGCCTCCCGCACCCCCGTCGGCGCGCCGAAACCGACGCGGCGGCTGGCCGCGGTCTCCCCAGCCGGGGAGGTGGTGTCGCGATGAGTCCCGGTCTCACCGCCGCCGCGTTGGGCGCACTCGCCGGGATCGCGATGGCGTGTGTGATCCTGGCGCTGGTTCGTCCGGCCCCGGTCAACCTGGCCGCTGCGATCGCCGAGCTGGACGACCGCACCGCCCGCCACGCCGAAGGCGCTCCACCGAGAAGCCGGTGGTCGACCAGACTAGAGCGACTCGCCGGCTACTCGGCTCGGTCATCGAGCCGCTGGTGGGGCATCCCCACCGCCGACCTCGACGTCCTCGACCACTCCCGGGAACGCTATGTCGCTCGCCGCCTGACCTGGGCTGCGGGTGCGGCTGCGGGTGTCCTCGTTATGGCGGGGTTGAGCTGGCTCGGCGGCCTCGGCCTTCCCGCCACTGTGGTCGTGCTGGCGGCCGTGCTCGCCGCGGTGGCCGGGTCGGTAGTGCCGGTGCTCGCCGTACGGGAGGACGCCGGAAAGGCGCGGGAGGAGTTCCGGCGGGCCACCGCCGCCTACCTCGATCTGGTCGCCCAGGAACGCGCCACCGGACGCGCCCCGAGCCAAGCCCTCGCCGAAGCCGCCGCCGTCGGCGATTCCTGGGTGTTCGCGCGGATCAGCCGCACGCTCGGCCGGGCCATGCGCGCCGGGCACACTCCGTGGGAAACCTTATCCCGCTTGGGACAGCGGATGGGCGTGGTCGAACTCGCGGACCTGGCCGACATTCTCGCCACCGCCGCCGACGGCGCCGCCATCTACACCACCCTGATCGCCAAAGCCAGTGCGCTGCGCTCCGCCGCTCTGGCCGCTGACAAGGCCGACGCCAACGCCCGCTCCCAACGCCTCGCCCTGCCGGTGGCGCTACTGCTGGTCGCGTTCCTGCTGCTGGCCATATTCCCCGCGCTCATCCACCTGGTGATCGGGGCCACCTAGCCGGAGCCACCGCCAGAAAAGCCATTTTGCGAAGGAGTTGACCTCGGATGTCCAACACCATCCACCACGCCGTCGCCCGCGCGCGCCACCACTACCTGCGCCTGGGACTCGTACTGACGGGGCTGGTGCTCGCCTGCGCAAGCGCCCTCGACAACCGGTGGGCGCGGACCCGCGCCTGTGGGGACCGGGGATCCGAATCGGTGGAGAAGGCCGTGCTGGTGGCCATCGGCCTGGCTGTGGCGGTCGGGCTGGGGTACGCCATCCGTGCCCTGGTCACCTCGCTACAAGGCCAGCTCAAAGCCCCCACACAGCCGTGATCACCCGCGCCCGGCCTCGTAACGGAGTCAACACATCGGAGGAACCAGGATGGCTACGACCCGGGAGATCGAACGTCGTATCGCCGAGGCTGATGCCGCCCGCAGCGCGCAGCGATCCGCTGCGGCCCAACGGATCGGCGAACTCGCCCAGCGCCGGGCCGCGGTCGCGGAGCAACTCCGTGACATCGAGCGGGAACTCGGCGAGGCGCTCGCCGAGGCAAGCGACGTCATCGGCATCGACGAGCTGGCACGGTTCACTGACGTCCCGGCCGCGGATCTCACGCAATGGCTGGGCAGCCGGAAATCCAGCCGCCCCACGCGAAAGAAGCCGAAGCCCACAGGTGGCGTGTCGGGCGCGAAGAACGCCACGAGGCGGAAACCGTCCACAAGAGAAGCCCAAGTGGCCCATTCATCCGCCCTCGCTGGACCTCGCGCGCTCCAGGACGGCACGGTAAACACGCGCGAGCCGGTCACCGCGGAGGTGGGGTGATGCGGCTGCGCGGTCTGGGCGAGGACACCGGGTCGGAATCGGTGGGCTTGGCCGTGCTGTTCCCGATCGTCGCACTGCTGATCTTCTCGGCTGTGCAGGGCGGGTTGTGGTGGTACGCGCACGCCGTCGCCGCCCAGGCAGCGCAGGCCGGAGTCGACGCCGGGCGTCCGGTCGGTGCCGCGACCACCACTGCGACTGAGGCCGCGCGCTCGTTCACCAACCGCGCCGGACGCGGCGTCCTGAGCGCGCCGGAGGTGCAGGCGGCGGTCACCGTGGAAACTGTCCGGGTCACGGTCTCGGGCACCGCGCCTCGCGTGCTCCCGATTCCGGGCTTGGATGTTCGCGTCGAAGTCAGCGCGCAGGCGAGTAAGGAGCGGTTCACCGTGCCGCTGGCCGCCGAAGGTGGTGGCTTGTGAAGTCCCGCCGACGCGATGTCCGGTGGGGCTGGTGGAGTGATGTGGGCTCGGTCAGCGTCGAGGCCGCCGTGCTCGTGCCCGCCGTGGTCTTCGTCGGGCTGCTGATCGTCGCGGGCGCCCGGACCTCGTCGGCCCAGCAGGCGGTCGACAACGCCGCCACCGCCGCGGCGCGAGCCGCCTCGATCGCCCGAGGCCCCGCCGCGGCGCAGCAAGCCGGAGCGGCGGTGGCCCGAGAGCGGTTGGGGCGCGAGGGCATCACTTGCCGCGACTCCAGCGTGTCCGTCGATGCCAGCCAGATCGCTGTCGGCCGTGCCGGTCAGGTCCGGGTCAGCGTGACCTGCCGCGTGCCGCTGAGCGATCTTGCGTTCCCGGTCGCCGGTGACACCCGAGTCACTGGGGCCTTCACCAGCCCAGTCGACCCGTACCGGGGCATCCCATGATCGTCCGAGCAAGGCCGAGGGATGCCGGGTCGGTCAGCGTGATGGTCGCGGTCTTGGTGCCCGCGCTGCTGCTGGTGTTCGCGTTGGTGGTGGACGGTTCCGCGCGGCTGCGGGCCATTGCCCGCGCCGACGCCCTGTCGGCCGAAGCGGCTCGCGCGGCGAACACGGCCGTGGACACCCGCAGCCCGAGCGTCGGGGTCGACACCGCCAGCGCCGCCCGAACCGCGGCCGACTATCTCGCCCGCGCCGGACACCCCGGCCAGGTCACCATCACCGGCCCCCGCGCGGTGCGGGTGACGGTCACCGTCACCGAGCCCACCACCATCGGCTTGCTCGGCGGCAGCGCGCAGGCTACTGGCACCGCGCTGGCCCAGCTCGGTGTCGGCACCCGAGACGGCAACCTGCCATGACCACGCGCGCGGCGCAGCGGCTGCGCGGCCTGCTCGCCGCGCTGGCCCTGCTCGCCTTCGTCGTCGGGATACCGTGCGGGCTCCTTGCGCTCGGCGCCGATTCCTCCCGGCTGATTCCCGACCATTGGCCAGATCTGGCGCCGATGAGCCAGTGGCCCGAGCGGATCTGGAACACCGTGCGGTGGGCGTGGATCACTGGCGACCTCGTCGTCACCCTGGTAGTCGTCGTGGCGTGGTTGGGCTGGGCGCTGCTGGCTCTGTCAGTCGCCGTGGAAGTGATCCGCCAGACCCGGCAGGGAGTCCGGGCCGCCCGCGGTGCGCTGGCCCGGATTCCGCGCAGCCGGTGGATCGCCGGCCTCGTCGCCGCAGCGCTGGTGCTGATCTCCTCGGGCACCGCCTCCGCCCTGCCCACCACCGGCAGCCCTATCGTGGCCACTGCCCCGCAGCAGCCTCCACATCAGACTCACGCCACCGTCGAGGCGCTGTCGGTGCAGATGGACTCGCCGGCACAGCAGAAGCCGAGCCGGACGTGGGTGGACGCGTCCGTACGGCCGGACTGCCCTCGCATCACTGCTCGCCACGGAGACACGGTGTGGGGGCTGGCCGAGTATCACCTCGGCGATGGCCGCCGTTACCACGAGATCGCTGTCCTTAACGCCGATCGCATCCCCAACGCTCCCGAGCTGTATCCCCACGATGTGCTGCTGCTGCCGTCGGATGCGGTGAACTTGCCCGCGGATGCCCCGACAGCCGGGGCGAGTACGCGGGCCGTGTTGGTGGCGCCCGGCGACACGCTCTCCGCCATCGCCGGTCGGGAACTGGGAGATCCCGATGCCTGGCCCGCGCTGTTCGAAGCCAACCGCGGACTCCTACAACCAGACGGGCGCGTCCTGCGCCACCCCGACCAGCTGCTGCCCGGCTGGCAGATCCACCTCCCTGCCGCCGCAGCAC
>NZ_WMBA01000043.1 GCF_009707865.1 Amycolatopsis pithecellobii | reverse complement strand
CCCCGAATCCCCCTGCCCCCGTGAGGAACCAGCGCGTGACGATCACCGATTCCCCGCGTCCCGTCACCGACGCCCGCGTTCCCGAGTTCGAAAATCTCGGTGACGCCATTTCCCGCGCCGCACGGCGCACCCCGAAACGCCGCCTCGAACCGGACGTGACGGTCATCGTCCCGGCCAAGAACGAGGCCGACAACCTGCGCGTCGTGCTGCCGGAGCTGCCGCCGGTGTCCGAGGTCATCGTCGTCGACGGGCATTCGGACGACGACACGCTGCGCGTGGCGCACGAGGCGCTGCCGGGCGTCCGCGTCCTCCAGCAAACCCGCCGTGGCAAGGGAAACGCGCTCGCGTGCGGGTTCGCCGCCGCCTCCGGCGACGTGATCGTCATGTTCGACGCCGACGGCTCCGCCGACCCGGCCGAGATCCCGCGGTTCGTGGACGCCCTCGTCGGCGGCGCGGATTTCGCGAAGGGCAGCCGGTTCGCCCCGGGCGGCGGCAGCGATGACATCACCGCGCTGCGCGCCGCGGGGAATTCCGGGCTGAACCGGTTGTCCAACACGTTGTTCAGCGGCGGGTTCACCGATCTTTGTTACGGCTACAACGCTTTCTGGCGTGATCTCGTGCCGGGCCTCGCGTTGCCGCCGGTGTTCGCCCCGGACGGGCCGGCCATGCGGTGGGGCGACGGGTTCGAGATCGAGACCGTGATCAACTGCCGCGCCGCCGCGCTCGGCCTGTGGATCACCGAGGTGCCCAGCGTCGAGCGCAAGCGCATCTACGGCGAGACGAACCTGCGTACGTTCTCCGACGGCGGGCGCGTGCTGCGCACCCTCGTCGCGGAATGGCAGCGCGTCGGCCGCCAGCGCCGCACCCGCCGGTTCGGCGAGTTCGCCCCCGCGATGATCGAAACCGTGGGCCAGAGACCATGAACACCACAGTCGTGATCTGCGCCTACACGCAGCGGCGCTGGGATGACGTGACCGCGGCACTCGCGGCGGTCGAGGCACAGACCGTGCCTGCCGGCGAGGTCATCCTCGTCATCGACCACAACCCGGAGCTCCAGCAGCGCGCTGCCGCGGAGTTCACCGGTGTGCTCGTGGTGGCGAATTCGGGGCGGCGCGGGCTTTCCGGGGCCCGCAACACCGCGATCGAGCTCGCCAAGGGCGACGTGCTCGTGTTCCTCGACGACGACGCCGTGCCCGAACGGGACTGGCTCGAAGAACTGCTCGCCGGGTATGAAGATCCGCGGGTGCTCGCCGTCGGCGGCGCGGCACGACCGGCCTGGCCGGACGGGGAACGCTCGCCGCTGCTGCCCGCGGGCGGCGGGGACGGGGAACTGGACTGGGTCGTCGGCTGCACCTACACCGGTCAGCCGCGCACCGAGGAGCCGGTCCGGAACCTCATGGGCTGCAACATGTCCTTCCGCCGTGAGGCCTTCCAGCTCGCCGGGTTGTTCACCGAGGACCTCGGCCGCGTCGGGCGCACCCCGCTGGGCTGCGAGGAGACCGAGCTGTGCATCCGGCTGCGGCAGGCTTCGCCGGGTGCGCTGATCCTGTTCCGCCCGTCGGCGGTGGTGCGCCACCGCGTCACGCCGGATCGGCTCACGTGGGGTTATCTGCGCCGACGTGGCTGGGGCGAGGGCATCTCGAAGGCGCTGGTGTCGCGGTCGGTCGGTGCCGACGCGGCACTGTCCACCGAGCGCGACTACCTGCGCCGGATCATCCCGGCGGCGATGCTGCGGGAATTCGCGAAACTGGTGCGCGGCAAGGGTTTCTCCGGGTTGCTCGCGCTGTTCGTGGTGGTCGGTGCGACCGCGGCGGGTTACCTGCGCGGCAAGCTGAGCCGGCACCGGCTGCGGATCCGGGTCAGCACCCCGAAACTCGTGCACGGCCCGATTCACGTGGCCACAGTGGACATCCGTGACCTGCCGGCGCGGCTGACGGTCCCGCCGCGGGCGGTGGGGCATTACCGCGCGGCGCAGGTGCTGGTGCGAGACGGCGAGCGCACCCTCGACGTGATGCTGCTGCCGGTACGCCACGGCGTGGTCCAGCTCGACGTGCTCGCCGCCGGAACTCCCGTCGTGGCCAGGGAAACCGGCTTCGAACGGCCGCTGATCAGCGTCGTGATCCCGACCGCGCACCGTAAGGCGCAAGCCGTCGAGAGCGTGCGCGCGGCGCTCGCCGCCGGTTACCCCGGTGAGCTGGAAATCCTGGTGGTGGACAACTTTCCGCCCCAGGAGGCCGGGGATGACTGGCTGCGTGGCGAGGTCGAGCGGCTCGGCGCGCGTTATCTGGTCGAGCCGCGCAAGGGGGTCAGCGTCGCCCGCAACACCGGTGCGGTGGCGAGTACCGGTGATTTCATCGCGTTTCTCGACGAGAACATCAGCGTGGAGCCAGGCTGGTTCGACGCCGTCGCCGAGGAGTTCGTCACCGACCCGGACCTCGGCTGCGTGACGGCGATGGTCCTGCCGGCGAGCCTGGAGACCGACGCCGAAGTCCTGTTCGAACGGCTCAAGGGGTACAGCCACACCGTCCACCGCCAGCGTCTCGACCGCGAGACCGTGCGCGAGGACCCGCTGTATCCGCTGTCGATGGCGCGCTACGGCCCCGGCAGCTGCACCACCTGGCGCCGCACCACGTTCGAGAGCCTGCGCGGGTTCGACCCGTTGCTCGGCGCGGGCACACCGTCGATGGCGGGGGAGGACCTGGACCTGTTCGTCCGGCTGGCCCGCGCGGGCGGCACCGTGGTCTACACCCCGCATGCGGTCGCGCGGCACACCCATCGCGCGGATTGGCTGGAGCTGCGCGAACAGATGCGCGGCTACGGTGTCGGGCTCGCGGCGATGCTGCTGCTGTCCATCGCGCGACGGCCGATCGGGGTCTTCTCGATCCTCCGCCACTTCCCGCGCGGCCTCGCGCGGCTGGCGGCACGCACGCCGGAGCTGCCGTTGTCGGACCGCGCGGCCCGCTCCCGGCTGCGGCAGCTGCGCCGCGACGAACGCTACGGTCTGCTCGGCGGCCCGCTCGCACTGGCCAAGGCTTGGAAACGGCACCGCGTGGACGCGCGGTCGCGCCCGCGGTAGAGAATTGCCGACGCGCCGAGTGGAAGGGTGGCAGTGGCCGAGCAGCTGAGGATCCGGCGGATCACGGCGTACTGCCTGCTCGGCATCTGTGTGCTCACCGCCTTGCTGATCACGCTGGACCTGGACACCCCGGTGCGGACGATCGCGGTGCTGCTGTTCCTCGGCACCGCCCCCGGCTGGGCGCTCATCTCCTACGTCAACGTGCGGCACCTGTCGGTCACCTGGATCAGCGCGGTCGGGCTGTCACTGTCGGCCGGGCTGATCGTGGCGCAGCTGCTGGTGCTCACGCATGCCTGGCATCCGGAGGCGGCGGTGCTGGGCATGGTGGTCGCGACCGCGGCGCTGCTGGTCCACCATGTGCTGCGCAGCCGGCCGCGGAGCGTTCCGTGACCGCGACAAAGCCCGCGCGCGGAATGGTCGCCGACGGCCTCGCGCTGTCGGCGAGTGCCGCGATCACCGCCGTCGCCGGGATGATCGGCTGGGTGCTCGCCGCCCGCCTGCTTCCCTCGGCGGAGGTCGGTGACACCTCCGCGTTCGTGTCCGGGTTCCTGCTCATCGCCGGGGTCGCCGAACTCGGTCTCGGCCCGGCCGTCCTGCGCTGGCTGCCGCGTGCGGGCGCGCAGAACCGGCGCCTGCTGCGCCGGGGTTACCTCGCGGTCCTGCTCGGCGGGCTCGCCGGGTCGGTGGTGTTCGTGCTGGTGCCCGCGGGCGCCGACGTCGTGCACCGGCTCCCGGCCGGGGCGCTGCTGTTCATCCCGGCCGCGGTGGGCTGGACGTTGTTCCAGTTCCAGGACGCGGTGCTCACCGGACTGGGCCAGGCGCGCTGGGTGCCGGTGGAGAACGGCTCGTTCAGCGTGCTGCGGCTGGCGCTGCTGGGCGCGCTCGCCCCGGTGGCCGGCGCGCTCGGGCTGGTGCTGTCGTGGATGGTGCCGACGGTGCTCGGCGTCGTCATCGTGACCGTGCTGGTGTTCCGGCGGGTGCGCCCCGGCCGCGATCCCGGCGCGCTGCCGGACCGGCGCGAGATCGTGCGGCTGCTCGCGCCGACGTATCCGGCGACCGTGTGCGTGGTGGTGCTGTACAACCTGGTGCCGCTGATCATCCTGCACCGGTTCGGCGCCGAGGCGAACGCCGTGTTCTTCGTGGTCTGGACCGCGATCAATGCAGTCGACGTCGCCGCCACCGCGTTCGTCAACCCGCTCGTCGTCCGGCTCTCGGCCGAACCCGGGCACACCCGCGGCCTCGTGCGCGACGCGGGCAAGCGGCTGTTCCTCGTGTTCGCGCCGGTGCTGCTCCTCGGCGGCGTGCTGGCGAGCGTGCTGCTGGCGATCTTCGGCCCGGAGTACACCCAGGGCACCGGCCTGCTGCGCATCCTGCTCGCCGCACAGCTGCCGCGGCTGGCCGTCGTGCTGGGCGTCGCGGTGCAGCTGGCGGCGGGCCGGGGGATCGGGGTCGCGGCATTGCACGCGACGACCGCGCTGACCGCCGTCGTGCTCGCTCTCGTGCTGCCCAGCCAGCTCGCGTTCGGGGTGGGAATGCTTGTGGCACAAGGTGTTCTCGCGGTCGTGGTGCTCGCCGGCCTGCGCGCCCGGCTCGCGGGGGCGCGCCCGTGACGAACCTGCCCACCCGGCTGCTGCGGCCGTTCCGCCCGAACCGGCCGGTCCGCCGTTACCCTGGCCGCAACCAGCCGGTGCACTATTCGCCGCCGAGCAGCCCGACCCGCTACATCCCGGCCGCCGGGAAGCTCACCCCACCCGACGGTGAGCCACCGCGCCGCGCGGTCGAGTCACGGCCGCGCCTCGGACAGGGGGCGGGCCGGCCCGCGATCCTGGCCGACCCGTTCGCCGGGCCCGCGCTCGCCGGGGTCGCGCTGATCCTGTGGGTCGTCGGGCTGCATCCGATCCCGCCGTCGCAGATCGGCGGCATGGGCATCGTGGCCGAGCTGTCGATCCCGACCCTGCTGTCGTACCCGATCCTGGTCGCCGCGGTCGTGCTGGAACTGCTGCGCTACACCCCGCGCACGCTCTTCCTGTCCACGTACACGCTGCTCGGCGTCGTGTTCGTGTACGGCCTGCAGCCGGCCGTGGAAGAGGTCGCGCGGCTCCCGGTCGGCTGGCTGCACGTCGGGTTCGCCGACTACATCGCCACCCACGGCGACATCCTGCACAACTACGACGCGCGGTTCTCCTGGGCCGGGTTCTTCTCACTCGTCGCGATGGTCACCAAGGCGGCCGGGATTCCCGACGCGGTGCCGCTCCTGAACTGGGCACCCGTGGTGCTGTCCGGGCTGATGGTGCTCGGCGTACGGGCGCTGGCCGTCTCGGCGCTGGGAAACCGCCGCGCGTCCTGGATCGCGCCGTGGATCTTTCTCGCCGCCGACTGGACCGAGCAGGACTATTTCTCCCCGCAGGGCGTCGCGATGGTGCTGCTGCTGGCCGCGCTGACGCTGACCTTCCGGCATCTGGTCCGGCCACGGCTGACCGAACCGGTCAAGGCCCGGCTGCGCGCGCGCCTGGCACCGCGGTCGAGTCCGAAGGCCCGGCTGGTGGCGCAGGGCGCGGTGGTGCTGATCGGGATCGCGCTCGCGTTCACCCACCAGCTCACCCCGTTCCTGCTCGGCGTGCTGCTGCTGCTCGTGCTGCTGTTCGCCCGGCTGTGGCCGGCGTGGCTGCCGTTTCTCGTGCTGGGCGCCGCGGTCATCTGGTTCTCCCTCGGCGCCTCGGAATTCTGGAGCGGGCAGCTGATCCAGATGATCCTCAGCCCGTTCGGCGATGTCAGCTCGTCCGTCGACGAAGGGATCGTGAACCGCTTCGCCGGTGGCACCGGGCATCTCATCGTGCTCGCCGTCCGGGTCGGGATCACGGTGTTCGTGATGGGCCTTGCCGCGGTGGGCATCGTGCTGATGCGCCGGGACTCGCTGCGCTCATGGCTGCTGCCGGTGTTGTGCCTCGCGCCGTTCGGGATCGCGGTCGCCCAGCCCTATGGCGGCGAGGTGTTCATGCGCTGCTTCCTGTACTCGCTGCCGATTCTGGCGCTGCCCGCCGCGCTCGCACTGGAACGCGCGGCGACCAGCGCGCGCCGGATGCGCTGGCGCAACCGGCCGGTCAGGACCATGGTGCTGGCCGCGGTTCCGTGGCTGGTGCTGACCGGGCTGATCGCCACGACCGTCACCGCGCGCGGCGGCAACGACGCCTACACCAGCTTCACCCGCAGCGACATCGCCGCCGCGGCGTGGGGTGTCGGGCAGGCGCAACCGGGTCAGCGGGTGGACTCGCTGGTGAACTCGGTGCCGCTGTCGTTCGCCAGGGTCGGCGAGGTGTCACAGTACGAAGTGGACGGTTACTGCACGCGGCTCGACCAGCTCGATCCGCTCACCGCGTGTATCCGCGAGAAGGGGCCGGACTATCTCGTGCTCACCCCGCCCCAGCTGGCCTACCTCAAGATCTTCGACGGCGTCCCGGCCGACTACGGTGATCGCCTCGTGAAAGCGTTGGAGGGCACCGGCCTGTACCGGCTGGCCTTCAATGACAACGACTCGCTGGTGCTGGCCAGGACCGCACCCGCGGAGAGCATCGTCCAGGGCAGTGGTGGAGGAACCAGTTGAGCAATGCGAGCCGGCTGATGAACCAGGTCCGGATCGAGCTGTGGGCGATGACCGTGGGGGTGCTCGTCAACGCGGTGCTGGGCAGCGCGCTCATGCCGCGCCCGCTGCGGCTGGTGGGTTACCGCCTCCTGGGCGCGCGCGTGCGCTCGGGCAACATCTTCCCCGGCCTGCGCGTCCACGGGCCGATGCGCAACCTGGAGATCGGCAGACGCACGTTCCTCAACGCCGAGTGCTACTTCGAGCCGGTGGCGCCGATCCGGATCGGGGAGGCCTGCCAGTTCGGCCCGCAGGCGATGATCATCACCTCGCACCATCCGACGCTGCCCGACGGCAGGGTGTCCCGCGTCGCCGAGGGCCGCCAGGTCCGGATCGGCGACCGGGTGTGGGTCGGCGCGCGCGCTCAGATCCTGCCCGGTGTGCACATCGCCGACGATGTCGTGATCGCCGCCGGCGCAGTGGTGACCCGCGACTGCCCGGAGCCGGGCGTGTACGCCGGGGTCCCGGCGCGGCTCGTGCGGAAGACTGTGCCCACGTGAATTCCGCTGATGTCCTGACCCTGGCCACCGCGATCCTCGGGGTGGCGCTGCTCGCCGTGCTCATCGTCCGCACGGTGCTCAAGGAACTCGCCGTCGGCCGCCGCTCGACCGACTCGGCCAGCGCGCGCACCGACCGGGTCCGCACGCTCGACGTGGTGGCCGTCGTGCTGACCGTGCTGACCGTGATCGGCGCGGTCTGGCGGATCGTCGTGGGGCTGACGGTATGAGGCGGTTACGAGAGGAGGAGCCGTCGTGAGCACGCCCGCGATCTCCGTGTGCGTCCCCGCGTACCAGGCCGAGCGCTACCTGGCCGGCACCGTGCGCAGCGTACTTTCCCAGTCCTTCACCGATTTCGAACTCGTCGTGCTCGACAACGCCTCCACCGACCGCACCCCCGAGATCCTCGCCGGGTTCGCCGATCCCCGGCTTCGCGTGGTGCGCAACGAAAACGTGCTGCCGCTCGCGGACAACTGGAACCGGGCGGTCGCCGAAACGCGGGCCCCGCTGGTGAAACTCGTGTGCGCCGACGATCTGCTGCATCCGCATTGCCTGCGGCGCCAGCACGAGGTGCTCGACCCGGGCCTCGCGCTCGTGTGCAGCCGCCGCGACCTGATCAACGAGCAGGGCACGGTGATCAGCCGCAACCGGGGGCTGCGCGGCTTGCTCGGCAGGCAGGCCAGCACCGACGTCGTCCGCAAGATCGTCCGGCACGGCGGCAACCCGCTCGGTGAGCCGGGTGGCGCGCTGTTCCGCCGCGAGCATTTCGAGAAGGTCGGCGGGTTCGACGCGCGGTGGCGGTTTCCGATGGATCTGGCGCTGTGGATACGGCTGCTGGAGTTCGGCGACTTCTTCGGCAACCGGGAGTCACTGGCCGCGTTCCGCGTCGGCCGCGGTTCGGTCTCGGCGCGGGCCCAGCGCGCGGAGTACGCCGAGCAGCGCACCCTCAGCGAAAGCCTCGCGTCATCACCCGATTGGCAGGTCCGCAAACGCGACCGGCTCGTGGGAGTAGCGAAGGCGCCCGGCGCGCGACTACGCCGTCAGGCCCTGTTCCTGCTGGCCAAGCACCAGGCTGAGCGGAGTTCGGGCGAATAGTGACCGCCACCCGTACGAGGGATGTATTTTGTCGCCCGTGAAACGTCGGGTGATCGTCGTCATGATGTGCGCCGTGCTGGCCGTGGGCGTCGTGTTCGCGGTGCGCGCGGTGGCGGCGCGGTTCGACTCGTCCGAGGCGAAGGAGCTCGGCCCGGCGCCCGGTTCGAACCTGCCGAGCGTGCTGCCCACTCGGCCGCCGAGCAGTGAGGCCGCGGTCGCGCAGAACTGGCAGCGCGTCGACGGCGACGAGTTCACCGGCCCGAAACCCGCGACCAGCTGGCGGGTCTACGACGGATACCACGCGGCGTCGAAGGAAACGTGGAGTGCCCGGCAATGCCGCGTGTCCGGCGGGGTGCTGACGATCACCGGGGCGGCCGACGATGCCGGCACCACCTGTGGCCTGGCGTGGAAACAGAACCGGACGTTCGGCCGGTGGGAGATCCGCGCCCGGTTCCCCGCCCCCGCCGACGCGGGCTTCAACCCGGTGTTCCTGCTCTGGCCAGCCGACGACGCGAACTGGGCGCAGACCGGCGAGATCGATTTCGCGGAGGAGTACGAC
This sequence comes from Amycolatopsis pithecellobii, assembly GCF_009707865.1. GTDB lineage: Bacteria > Actinomycetota > Actinomycetes > Mycobacteriales > Pseudonocardiaceae > Amycolatopsis_E > Amycolatopsis_E pithecellobii. The sequence goes on along the minus strand of NZ_WMBA01000043.1, from coordinate 60,986 downwards.
CCGGCCCGGCAGTATGTGCAGAGCTGGTTGCACGGCCCCGGCAACACCGACGGCGGCTACCAGCAGAGCCACCCGTTCGACATGACGCAGTGGCACAACTACGCGGTGGACTGGCAGCCCGACCGGATCACCCTCTACCTCGACGGCGAGCCGTGGGGCGCGTACCTGGACAAGCAGTTCATCCCGCAGCAGCCGATGCACCTGGTGATCCAGCAGAACTACAATCGCAAGCATCCCGGCGCCCCGCTGGAGTCCTCCGTGCAGATCGACTGGGTGCGCCTCTACGGCTGAGTGACCAGCCGCACAGCCCTGCCGGGAAATAGTCAAGCGCTCAACAATGTAGGTTCTCTGTGGAAGGTAACCCGAGTTGTCACAGGGAGTTCGCATGACTTCGACCGCCAGCCTGGCCGACGCGCTGAACCTGCCGCAGGACGTGCAGGACCTGCTGTTCCGTGAGGCACGGACCGCCAACACGTTCAGCGACGAGCCGGTGTCCGACGAGCAGATCCAGGCGATCTACGACCTCGTCAAGTGGGCGCCGACCTCGATGAACACCCAGCCGCTGCGGGCACTGGTCGTGCGTACCCCGGAGGGCAAGGAGCGGCTGCTGCCGCACATGTCCGAGGGCAACCGCGCCAAGACCGGAACCGCACCGGTGACCGTCGTGCTCGCCGCCGACACCGACTTCCACGAGAACCTGCCCAAGACCTTCCCGCACAAGCCGGACGCGAAGGACATGTTCGCCGGCAGCGAGGAGGCCCGTGAGGGCTTCGCGCGGCTGAACTCGCTGCTGCAGGTCGGCTACTTCATCATCGGCATCCGCGCCGCCGGCCTGGCCGCCGGCCCGATGACCGGCTTCGACGCCGCGGGCATCGACAAGGAGTTCTTCGCCGACCGCAAGTGGAAGTCCCTGGTCGTGGTGAACGTGGGCAAGCCCGGCGAGAACCCGTGGTTCGACCGGCTGCCGCGGCTGGACTACGACGAGGTCGTCGAAACCGCCTGAACTCCCTGGCGGAAACCCGGTGGCGGACGGCGGATAGCATCGATGGGTAACCACTTCGTCCAAGGGAGCCCATCGTGAACCAGCCGTCGTCCGCCGTAGCCGCACCCGCTTCGAGCGTGGTGGTGCCGGCCGGGACTACGGCCGGAGCCGCGATCCGCGAAGCGGGCCTGCCCACCAAGGGGCCGGACACGGTCGTCGTCGTCCGCGACCCCGAGGGCCGGTTGCGGGACCTCGCCTGGGCGCCCGAGTCCGACACCGAGGTCGAGCCGGTCGCGGCGAGCACCGAAGACGGCCGCAGCGTCATCCGGCACTCGGCCGCGCACGTGCTCGCGCAGGCTGTCCAGCAGCAGTTCCCCCAGGCCAAGCTCGGCATCGGCCCGCCGGTGCGGGACGGGTTCTACTACGACTTCGCGGTCGACACCCCGTTCACCCCCGAGGATCTGCAGGCGCTGGAGAAGCGCATGAAGCAGATCATCAAGGGCGCGCAGCAGTTCTCGCGCCGCCGCTTCGATTCGCCCGAGCAGGCGCGCGAGGAGCTGGCGAACGAGCCGTTCAAACTGGAGCTGATCGACCTCAAGTCCAGCACGGACACAGTGGATACCTCCGAAATCATGGAGGTCGGCGCCGGTGAGCTGACCATCTACGACAACCTCGACCCGCGCACGAAGGACCGGGTCTGGAGCGACCTGTGCCGTGGTCCGCACGTGCCGACCACGAAGTACATCCCGGCCTTCAAGCTGACCAGGGTCGCTGCCGCGTACTGGCGCGGGGACGAGAAAAACCCGCAGCTGCAACGGATCTACGGCACCGCGTGGGAGTCCCAGGAAGCCCTCGACGCGTACGTGGAGATGCTCGCCGAGGCCGAGCGCCGCGACCACCGCAAGCTCGGCGCGGAGCTCGACCTGTTCTCGTTCCCGGACGAGCTGGGTTCCGGCTTGCCGGTGTTCCATCCCCGCGGCGGCATCATCCGGCGTGAGCTGGAGGCTTACTCGCGGCAGAAGCACCAGGAGCACGGCTACGAGTTCGTGAACACCCCGCATATCAGCAAGGGCGGGCTGTTCGAGACCTCCGGGCACCTGCCGCACTACGCCGACGGCATGTTCCCGCCCATGCACCTGGAGGGCGCGGACTATTACGTCAAGGCGATGAACTGCCCGATGCACAACCTGATCTTCCGCTCGCGCGGGCGTTCCTACCGCGAGCTGCCGCTGCGGCTGTTCGAATTCGGGTCGGTGTACCGCTACGAGAAGTCCGGTGTGGTGCACGGGCTGACCCGCGTGCGCGGGATGACCCAGGACGACTCGCACATCTACTGCACCAAGGAACAGATGCAGGGCGAGTTGCGCTCGTTGCTGACCTTCGTGCTGGACCTGTTGCGTGACTACGGGCTCGACGACTTCTATCTGGAGCTGTCCACCCGCGGTGACTCGGACAAGTTCATGGGCGAGCCCGAGGAGTGGCAGGAGGCCACCGAGGCGCTGCGCCAGGCCGCGGAGTCTTCGGGCCTGGAACTGGTGCCGGACCCGGGCGGCGCGGCGTTCTACGGGCCGAAGATCTCCGTGCAGGCCAAGGACGCGATCGGCCGGTCGTGGCAGATGTCGACCATCCAGCTGGACTTCAACCAGCCCAAGCGGTTCGAACTGAGCTACCAGGCCGCCGACGGTTCGCGGCAGCAGCCGGTGATGATCCACCGGGCGTTGTTCGGGTCGATCGAGCGGTTCTTCGGGGTGCTCACCGAGCACTACGCCGGCGCCTTTCCGGCCTGGCTCGCACCGGTGCAGGCGGTCGGCATCCCGATCGCCGACGAGCATGTCGACCATCTTCGCGGGGTCGAGAAAGCCTTGCGCGCCAAGGGGATTCGCGTCGAGGTCGACACCAGTGACGACCGGATGCAGAAGAAGATCCGTACGCACACCACGCAGAAGGTGCCGTTCCTGTTGCTGGCAGGCGGCAAGGACGTCGAGGCGGGCGCGGTGTCGTTCCGGTTCCGCGACGGCAGCCAGATCAACTCGGTGCCGGTGACCGCGGCGGTGGAGGCGATCGCGGGGTGGGTCGCGCGCCGGGAGAACGGCTCCCCGACGGCGGAGGCGTTCGAGGCGGTTCTGGGGTGAGCAGGCCCGACTTCGTTCCCCAGGATGGGATCGGGGTCCCCGATGCGCTCCAGCGGTTGTGGACCCCGCACCGCCTTGCCTACGTGCAGGGGCAGGACAAGCCCGAGGGCGATGATCCGGAGGGCTGCCCGTTCTGCCGGCTGCTCGGGCTGCCGGACGAAGAGGCCCTGATCGTCGCGCGGGGCGAGCAGGTCTGGGCGGTGCTGAACCTGTACCCGTACAACCCGGGGCATCTGATGGTGTTGCCGTACCGGCATGTGGCGGACTATCCGGATTTGAGCGTGGAGGAGACCGCGGAGCTGGCCGAGTTCACCCAGCACGCGATGACGGTCATCCGCTCGGTGTCGGGTGCGCACGGGTTCAACATCGGGATGAACCAGGGCGTGATCGCGGGCGCCGGGATAGCCGCCCACCTGCACCAGCACATCGTCCCCCGCTGGGGCGGCGACGCGAACTTCATGCCGGTCATCGGCCACACGAAGGTGCTGCCCCAGCTCCTGGGCGAGACCCGCGCCCTGCTGGCCGCCGCCTGGAAATAGGACCCCGCTACACCGGCCGAGAGTTCCTGGCCATTGTGCGTGCGCCGAGGCCGGATAACCGCCTAGGAAAACGGCCGGTTCCGCCGCGGGAACCGGCCGTTTCCGGTGCGGCTCAGGCCTGCAGCCCGGCCTCGATGTCCAGCTCGATCTTGATCTTGTCGCTGACCACCGCGCCCGGCACGCCCGCGCCGATGCCGAAGTCGCCGCGGCTGATCTCGGTCGACGCCGAGATGCCGAGGACCTTGCTGCCCGGCGCCATGCCGTCGCCGAAGCCGCCGAGTTCCGCGGCCAGGGTGACCGGCTTGGTGACACCGTGGATGGTCAGGTCACCATCGATGAGGTAGTCGCCACCGTCGACGCGGACGCCGGTCGAGGTGAACGTGATCGTCGGGAACTGCTCGACGTCGAGGAAGTCCGCGCTGCGGACGTGACCGTCGCGCTGCTCGTTGTTCGTGTCGATGCTGGTGGCCTGGATGGTGGTGGTCACCGTCGAGTCGAGCACGTTTTCCGCGGTGACGATCGTGGTGTCGACCTGGTCGAAACGGCCGCGGACCTTGGAAACGCCCAGGTGGCGGACGGTGAAGGTGACGTCGGAGTGCGCACTGTCGATCTTCCAGGTACCAGTGGTGTAGCCCGGGATCTCGGTCGTGGGGGCGCTCATGCAAGCTCCTTTTGAATGTCTTGTTGGCTGTTGAGCTCTCAACCACACTGTAGCAAAGCTGATTGAGGGTTCAACGACAGGTAGGATTGTCCGTATGTCGGGAACTCGGTGGCTCACGGACGAGCAGCAACGCGTCTGGCGTTCCTTCGGGGCGGCGGTCGACATGGTCCGCGGCCATGTGGACAGCCAGCTCCAGCGCGACTCCGGCATGCCCCACACCTACTACGAAGTGCTCGCCGCCCTGTCCGAGGAACCGGGCCACATGCTGCGCATGAGCGAGCTCGCCGAGCGCTGTCGCTCCTCCCGCAGCCGGCTTTCGCACGCGGTGGCGCGACTGGAGGAGTCCGGCTGGGTCAGCCGTACCAACTGCCCGACCGACAAGCGCGGCGCCTTCGCGAGGCTGACCGACGAGGGCCTCGCAGCCATCGAAGCCGCCGCGCCCGGCCATGTCGAGGCCGTCCGCGAGGCACTGTTCGATGTGCTGACCCCGGACCAGACGCGGGCACTGGGTGAGATTTCCGACGCGATCCGTGGCCGGCTGGGCAGGCAATGCGGCGCCGCACTCGCCGAAGCCGACGCCGCCGAGGCAGCAGCGGAACCCTGATCTGCCCCATTGGGCGCGCCGCGGCGCTCGCCCGCGGCACGAGGTGGATAGGCTTCGCAGGAACCATCTCCGACCCCGCAGCCAGGTGACGTTGACCGCGATGAGCACGCCCGCCCCCGCACCCCAGATCTGATGCTGAACATCTTCGCGCGCGCTTCGGTGTCCCGCGCCCTCGATCCACTCGGCAAGGTGCTGTTGCGCGCCGGGGTCACGCCGAACGTCATGACGGTGATCGGCACAGCCGGTGCCGTCGCGAGCGCCATCGGCTTCTTCCCCGCCGGGTTGCTGCTGTGGGGCACGTTCACGGTGTGGGGTTTCGCCATGCTGGACCTGCTCGACGGCGCGATCGCACGGGCCCGCGGGCACGGCACCCCGTTCGGCGCCACCCTGGACGCGACGTGCGACCGCCTCGTCGACGGCGTGCTGTTCGCCGCGATCGCCTGGTGGTGCTTCGCCGACTGGGGCAACTCCCGCGCCGCCGCCGCGACGCTCCTGTCGCTCGTGCTGGGCCAGGTGATCTCCTACGTCAAGGCGCGCGCCGAGGCGTCCGGGCTCAGCGCGGACGGCGGACTGATCGAGCGCGCCGAGCGCCTCATCATCGCGCTCGTCGGGACCGGACTGCAGGGCTTCGGTCTGCCGTACCTCGTCGAGGCAACCCAGTGGCTGCTCGCGGTGCTGTCCGCGGTGACCCTGATCCAGCGCATGTTCTCCCTCGCGGACTCCGCGCGGAAGGCACATCCGTGAGGTTCACCCAGCACGCGAGCGATCTCGGCTACGCCGCCGGCTGGCGGCTGGTCCGGCGGCTGCCCGCCGGGTTCGCCGATGCCGCGTTCGCGCTGGGGGCGGATTTCGCGACGCGCCGCCGCGGCGGCGGGGTGCGGCAGCTGCGCCGCAACCTCGCCCGGGTCGTACCGCAGGCCGGGGCCGCCGAGCTGGACGAGCTGACCCGCGACGCGATGCGGTCGTACGCGCGATACTGGCAGGAGGCGTTCCGGCTGCCCGCGATGGACGTCACGCTCATCCGGCGCGGATTCGCGCTCACCGGCGCGGAAAACCTCGACGCCGCGCTGGCCGAGGGTAACGGCGCGGTGGTCGTCTTGCCCCACATGGGAAACTGGGATGTCGCGGGGCTGTGGCTGGTCGGCTACGCGGGTTCGTTCACCACGGTGGTGGAGCGGCTGCGGCCCGACTCGCTGTACCGCAGGTTTGTGGCCTACCGCGAGTCGCTCGGGTTCGAGATCGTGCCGGCGGACGGTGGCGCCGGCTCGTTCCGGTTACTGCTGCAACGGTTGCGGGAGAACAAGATCGTGTGCCTCGTCGGTGACCGTGATCTCTCGGGCTCCGGCGTGCCGGTCGAATTCTTCGGTGAGCGCACGAAAATGCCACCTGGTGCCGCGCGGCTCGCCCTGAGCACCGGTGCTGCGCTGCTGCCTGCCGGCTGCTGGTTCACCGAGGACGGCTGGGGCGCGCGGGTGCATCCGCGCATCCGGGTCACCTCGCGGTCCGAGGTGCCCGCCGCCGTGCAGGCGACGGCCGACATCTTCGCGGGGGACATCGCGGCACATCCCGCCGACTGGCACATGCTGCAGAAGCTGTGGACGGCCGACTTCGAGGGCGATACCGCCGCCGAGGCGGTCCGGGAGGCGGCGGGGTGAAGATCGGCATCGTCTGCCCGTATTCGTTCGACGTCCCTGGCGGGGTGCAGGGACACGTGGTCGACCTCGCCCGTGCGCTCATCGCCCGCGGGCACGAAGTGTCCGTGCTCGCGCCCGCCGACGAGGACGCCGTCCTGCCGGACTTCGTGCATCCCGCGGGCAAGGCGCTCGGCATCCCGTACAACGGCTCGGTCGCGCGGCTGCAGTTCGGCCCGGTGTCCTATGCCCGCGTGCGCCGGTGGCTGCGTGACGGCAATTTCGACGTGCTGCACCTGCACGAGCCTGTCGCGCCCAGCCTGTCGCTGCTCGCGCTCAAGGTCGCCGACGGCCCGATCGTCGCGACGTTCCACACCTCGACCCCGCGATCGCGCACACTCTCGGCGTTCCAGCCGGTGCTGCGGCCGTTGCTGGAGAAGATCACCGCCCGGATCGCGGTGTCGGCGCTCGCGCGGCGGGTCCAGGTCGAACACGCCGGTGGCGACGCGGTCGAGATCCCCAACGGGGTGGACGCCGGTTTCTTCGCCCGGGCGTCCCCTTTGGACGGCTACCCGCGGGCGGGCGGCACGCTCGGTTTCGTCGGCCGGTTCACCGAACCCCGCAAGGGAATGGCGGTACTACTCGACGCGGCACGGCGGATCCTGCCGGAATTCCCGAACCTGGAAATTCTGGTCGTCGGCCGCGGAGAGCCGGACGAGCTGCGCCGGATGGCCGGCCCGGAGCTGGCAGCGCACCTCGTGTTGCTGGGCCAGGTCGACGACGAGACGAAGGCGCGCGCGTTGCGAAGTATCGACGTCTACTGCGCGCCGAACCTCGGTGGCGAGAGCTTCGGCATGATTCTGACCGAGGCGATGGCCGCGGGCACCGCGGTCGCCGCCAGTGGGCTGGACTCGTTCCGCCGGGTGCTCGACGACGGCCGCGCCGGGGTGCTCACCCCCCCCGGTGACGCGGAGGCGCTGGCCGGTGCGCTGCGCGAACTGCTGCACGATCCCGCGCGCCGCGGCTCACTCGCCGCGGCCGCGGGGGAGCGGGTGGCGATCTACGACTGGCCGGTCGTGGTGACGCAGGTGCTGCGCGTGTACGAGACGGCGGTCGCGGCCGATCCGCGCCGGGTCAGCGCACAGGACGTGCCGTCGTGAACGCGTTGCTGTGGCTGATGGTGGTGCTCGCCGCGGTCATCGTGCTCGGCGGGCTTTTCCTGGTGGCGACGGCGAACCGGCTCGACCGCCTGCATGTCCGGCTCGACGCGGGCTGGGCGGCGCTGGACGCGGCACTCGCACGGCGCGCGGTGGTCGCCCGCGCGGTGGCCGCGGGTGCGCTGCCCGGCGACGAAGCGGCGGCCGTACTGCGGGCCGCCGACGACGCGGAAGCCGCGCCGCGCCCGGAACGTGAGGCGGCGGAGAACGAGCTGACCAAACAACTCGCCCTGATCCGGCGCGAACAGTTGCCGTCGCGGCTGGCGGACGAGCTGGCCGACGCCGAGCACCGCGTCGTCATCGCGCGGCGCGTGCACAACGACGCCGTGCGCGACACGCTCACCTTGCGGCGCCGGCGGAAAGTCCGGTACTTCAAGCTCGCCGGGACGGCGCCGCAGCCCGAGTACTTCGAGATCGTGGAACCAGAGTTGTAGCTTGGGGGCCATGACGGACCCTTCCTGCGCGGTCGCCCACGGCGAGGCCGAGGTGAAGACCGAAACCCGCACGCTGGTGGCGGTGTTCGACACCCCGGTCGCCGGCTACCTGCTCAAGTACGGCGCCGACCTGGGTTATCGCACGGTGCTGCACGATCCGAAGGACGGCGAGCTGCCCGAGCTGGACGGCACCACGGACGTCGTCGTCACCGACCACCATCGCGACGAACTCGGCGAGGTGCTGCGTGACGTGCTCGTCCACCCGGTGCGATGGGTCGGCGTGATGGGCAACCCGCGCCACCCGGGCCCGCATGTCGAAGCCCTGCGGCAGCTCGGTGTGCCGCCCGCGCAGATCGACCGTGTGCACCGGCCGATCGGGCTGAACATCGGCTCGCGCACCCCGCCGGAGATCGCGATCGCCACGCTGGCGGGTTTGCTCGCCGACCGCAACGACCGCCCCGGCGGTTTCTTCTGACGCGAGTTGAGCTTTCCCGGTGCGCGAGTTGAGCTTTCGTGTTGTCCGAGTTGAGCGTTCGCGGTGGCTAGCCGGTCTTCACTCCGTCCGGCATCGGGTCGAAGCGCGCGTGCCGCCGGGTGAAGGTGGCCGTACCCGAGGTCAGCGACCGCAAGTCCGTCGCATAACGCAACAACTCCGTCGCCGGGACCTCGGCGCGGACCAGGGTGCGCCCGCCGTGGGCCGATTCCGTGCCGAGCACCCGGCCGCGTCGTGACGACAGGTCGCCCAGCACCGTGCCCAGATGCTCGTCCGGCAGCAGCACCGTGACCGCGTCCACCGGCTCCAGCAACGAAATCCGGCCCGCCGCGGCGGCGTCCTTGAGTGCCAGCGCACCCGCCGTCTGGAACGCCGCGTCGGAGGAGTCGACGCTGTGTGCCTTGCCGTCGACGAGCGTCACCCGGATGTCGACCACGGGATTGCCCGACGCCAGCCCGCGCTGCAACTGCGCGCGCACCCCCTTTTCCACGCTGGGGATGAACTGATGTGGCACCGCGCCGCCGACGATCCGGTCCACGAACTCGAAACCCCCACCCCGCGGCAGCGGCTCGACCTCGATATCGCACACGGCGTACTGCCCGTGCCCGCCGGACTGCTTCACATGCCGGCCGTGGCCCTTCGCCGGGCTCGCGAACGTCTCGCGCAGGCTGATCTTCACCGGTTCCGTGTCGACCTCGGCGCCGCCGGCCCGCAACCGCGACAACACGACGTCGGCGTGTGCCTCGCCCATGCACCACAGCACGAGCTGGCTCGTCTCGGCGTTGCGCTCCAGCCGCAGCGTCGGATCACCCGCGACGAGCCGGGAAAGGTTACGCGCCAACGCATCCTCGTCGCTGCGGTTGTGCGCCACGATCGCCACCGGCAGCAGCGGCTCCGGCATGGTCCACGGCCGCATCAGCACCGGATCCTCCGGTGAGGACACCGTGTCCCCGGTTTCGGCCGACCCGATCTTGGTGAGCGCACACAGGTCTCCGGCCACGCAGTACGGCACCTCGCGCAGGTTCGCGCCCAGCGGTGAGTACAGGTGCGCGACCCGTTCGTCGGCGTCGTGGTCGGAGTGACCGCGCTCGGCGAGCCCGTGCCCCGAGACGTGCACGGGATGTTCCGGCCGCAGCGTCCCGGAAAAGACGCGGACCAGCGAGACACGCCCGACGTAGGAGTCCACGGCCGTCCGCACGACCTCCGCCGCCAGCGGTCCGCCCGGATCGGCGCGCAGCTCGTCATGCGGGCCGCCGTCGACGCCGCGGACCTTGGGCACCGGATGTTCCAGCGGGGACGGGAACGCGCGGGTGATCCCGTCGAGCAGCTCGGCGAGGCCGAGCCCGCTGGTCGCGCACACCGGGATGACGGGGTGGAAAGTGCCACGCGCGACGGCGGTTTCCAGATCGGAGATCAACGTCGCCTCGGGGATCTCCTCGCCTTCGAGGTAGCGGTCCATCAGACCCTCGTCCTCGCTCTCGGCGATGATTCCCTCGATGAGCTCGTTGCGGGCCTGCGCCATTCGTTCCAGGTCAGCCGGGTCGGGCTCGGCGAGCACCGGCGGGTAGCCGCCGGAGTAGTCGTAGCGCTGTTGCGTGATGAGCCCGATCAGGCCGGGCCCGTCTCCGGTGGCGGGCAGGTACAGCGGCAGCACCCCGGCGCCGAACGCCTCCTGGCACGCGGCGATTTCGCCGGTCACGTCGGCCCGGTGGTGGTCGGTCCTGGCGATGACCACGGCCCGTGGCATGCCGACCGCGGCGCACTCCTCCCACAGCGTCACCGTCGCCGGGTCCACGCCCTCGGCCGCGGACACCACGAACAAGGCGGCGTCCGCGGCGCGCAACCCGGCCCGCAGCTCGCCGACGAAATCGAAATAACCGGGGGTGTCGATCAGGTTGACCTTGTAACCCTTGTGCAGCACCGGTGCCACCGACAGGCCGACCGAACGCTGCTGCCGCACCGCGGCCGGATCGTGGTCGCACACCGTGGTGCCCTCCACGACGGAACCGGCCCTGCTCACGGTGCCGGACACCGCGAGCAGGGCCTCGGTGAGCGTCGTCTTGCCCGAACCGGACGGGCCTACCAGGACGACGTTGCGCAGCATGCGGGGATCGCCGACAGCGACCGCGGCCCCGGCATCACCGTTTCTCGTCTGCTTCTCGGCCATGGCGTGGCCTCCCCGGGGAAGTCTGCTAGTGGTGTGCCCTCGATCACACACCCGTCGGACGCGCCCCGGCAACCCCGTGTTCACCACGACCCGCCATGGTGGCGAAAGTGGCCTTCCGAAATCGCGGCTTACTGGCCTGGGGAACCGGTCCACCTGGACCTAGAATAGGTGCGTACCCCAGATTCGAAAGGCGTTCTGTCGTGTCCGAAGTTCAAGCCCCTGGTTCGCCCGAGTCCGAGCGCGGGACCGCGCGCGTCAAGCGTGGGATGGCCGAGATGCTCAAGGGCGGCGTGATCATGGATGTGGTCACCGCCGAGCAGGCGAAAATCGCCGAGGACGCGGGTGCGGTGGCCGTGATGGCGCTGGAGCGCGTGCCGGCCGACATCCGTGCGCAGGGCGGGGTGGCGCGGATGAGTGATCCCGATCTGATCGACGGCATCATCGAGGCCGTGTCGATCCCGGTGATGGCCAAGGCGCGGATCGGGCATTTCGTCGAGGCGCGGGTGCTGCAGTCGCTCGGCGTGGACTACATCGACGAGTCCGAGGTGCTCACCCCGGCCGACTACGCCAACCACATCGACAAGTGGGCGTTCACCGTGCCGTTCGTGTGCGGGGCGACGAACCTGGGCGAGGCGCTGCGCCGGATCAACGAGGGCGCGGCGATGATCCGTTCGAAAGGCGAGGCGGGCACCGGCGACGTGTCCAACGCGACCACGCACATGCGCAAGATCCGCGCCGAGATCAAGCGGCTGACGTCGCTGCCGGAGGACGAGCTGTACGTCGCGGCGAAGGAGCTGCAGGCGCCGTACGAGCTGGTCCGCGAGGTGGCCGAGCGCGGGAAGCTGCCGGTGGTGCTGTTCACCGCGGGCGGCATCGCGACCCCGGCGGACGCGGCGATGATGATGCAGCTCGGCGCCGAGGGCGTGTTCGTGGGCTCGGGCATCTTCAAGTCGGGCAACCCGTCGAAGCGCGCCGAGGCGATCGTCAAGGCCACCACTTTCCACGACGACCCGGACGTGATCGCGAAGGTCTCCCGCGGCCTCGGCGAGGCCATGGTCGGCATCAACGTCGACGACGTGCCCGAACCGCACCGCCTGGCCGACCGCGGCTGGTAACCGGCGGGGTCGCGCGAGCCGGATGCTCGACGCCGGGCCCGGCTCCAGGCATCCCGGTTCTCGCGAACGGAGGCCGCGATGACCTCACGGGGTACGCCGCCCGCCCGGCGAGTACCGGCCCGTCGGAGGAACTCGGCCATGGCCGGGCCATCGGCGAACTCAGCCCGCTGGCGGCCGAGGTACGCCTCGAGGCTGGACGAGCCGTCCTCGATCATGGGATGTCCAGGCGAGCTTCGCCCGCATCGCGGGTGGCGCGGATGGTTTCCGTGATGAGTTCGCCGGAAATGCCACCGGCGCGATACCGGTCGAGCTCTTCGAGAAGTGCGGCCATGGTCGTGCCGTCGGCGAACTCGGCGCGCCGGCGGTCGAGACAGGCCTCCAGGTCGGTGGTACTGCCGTCGGTCATGGGGTCAAGGCTAGCGCCCGGCACCGACAGGAAACCGCGTCGTTGTGCGTACGTGTCGCGGCCGGACGCGGTGTGAATGTGCAGCTTAGAGTGGGTATGAGGGAGGCCGGATGGAACCGCTGATCGGGGTCCTCGCGTTGCAGGGTGACGTGCGTGAGCACATCGCCCTGCTCGAGCGTGCGGGTGCCCGTGCCGTGCCGGTGCGGAGGCCGGCGGAGCTGGCCGGGGTGGACGGGCTCGTGCTGCCCGGTGGCGAGTCGACCACGATGTCGCGCCTGCTCGAAACCTTCGAGCTGCTCGAACCCGTGCGGGAAAGGATCGCCGGAGGCATGCCTGCCTACGGGTCGTGCGCGGGCATGATCCTGCTGGCGCGCCAGGTCCTCGACGGGCGGCCCGACCAGCGCCAGCTCGACGGTCTCGACGTGGTCGTGCGGCGCAACGCCTTCGGCAGGCAGGTCGACTCCTTCGAGGCCGATCTCGACTTCGCGGGTCTCGACGGCGGCCCCGTGCATGCCGTGTTCATCCGGGCCCCCTGGGTGGAGAAGGCCGCCGACGGGGTGGAGATACTGGCGCACACGGCCGCGGCCGGTGACCAGGCGGCTAGGATCGTCGCGATCCGGCAGGGCCCGGTGCTGGCCACCGCGTTCCATCCGGAGCTCACGGGGGACGAGCGCGTGCACCGGCTCTTCGTGAAGATGGTGCACGAAACGAAGTAGATGGAGGAGAGATGAGCGGCCACTCCCGCGTTGGGGATGTCACAGTGGCTACAACCAAGCCTCCGTCAACACGAAGCATGGAGGAGACATGAGCGGCCACTCGAAGTGGGCTACAACCAAGCACAAGAAGGCCGCCGTCGATGCCAAGCGTGGCAAGCTGTTCGCGAGACTCATCAAGAACATCGAGGTCGCCGCGCGGACCGGCGGGGGCGACCCGGACGGCAACCCGACGCTGTACGACGCCATTCAGAAGGCGAAGAAGAACTCCGTCCCGCAGGACAACATCGAGCGCGCCCGCAAGCGTGGCGGTGGTGAAGAGGCCGGCGGCGCCGACTGGCAGAACATCACGTACGAGGGCTATGGCCCCAACGGTGTCGCGGTGCTCATCGAGTGCCTCACCGACAACCGCAACCGCGCCGCCTCGGAGGTGCGGACCGCGCTGACCCGCAACGGGGGCTCGCTCGCCGACCCGGGCTCGGTGGCGTACCTGTTCAACCGCAAGGGCGTCGTGCTCATGCCGAAGAACGATCTCGCCGAGGACGACGTGCTGCTCGCCGTACTCGACGCGGGAGCCGAGGAGGTCAACGATCTCGGCGACAGTTTCGAGATCGTCTCCGAGGCCACCGATCTCGTCGGCGTGCGGAAAGCCTTGCAGGAAGCGGGATTCGACTACGAGTCCGCGGAGGCGAGCTTCCTTCCGTCGGTCAATGTGCCGCTGGACGCCGAAGGTGCGAAGAAGGTTTTCAAACTGATCGACGCCCTCGAGGACTGTGACGACGTGCAGAACGTCTACGCCAATTTCGATGTGTCCGACGAGGTGCTCGCCGAAGTCGGCTGAGACGTCGGCGAAGCTCGATCGGCTGAAAAATCCCGGTATGCCAGGCATACCGGGATTTTTTGTGTGGTGACACTGTCCGTGTGCGAGCCCATCCGGCACAATGGCCGCCGTGACCACCGAGACGACCTCCGAAGTGCTCGCCCCCGAAGATCATGAGCTGCTCGAGTGGATCGTGTCCGAGGCGGAGCGCAGAGGCAACGCGGTCATCTCGGTTCCCAGTGATGACAAGGGATCCGGCTACTGCTTCACCGCATGCGTGTGGGCGATGCACAACGTCCCGGAGGCCGTCGTCATCGGGCTGCCCGAGCAGATGGCCAACGTTCTGCTCGACGCCTATGTGGACCGCGCGGCCACCGGCGGCGCGTTCGAGCCCGGCCAGGTGTGCACGGAGTTCTTCGACGGCGTGCCGGTGATCTTCGAGCGGGTGAATCCCGGGCACTACCCGGAGTACTTCGGCAGCGCGTTCCTCGTCTACCCCGACGGCGACTTCCCCGCGTTGCAGATCATCGTGCCCACCCCGGAAGGCAGGTGGCCGTGGGATGCCGACGCGCCAGAGGGTTTCGCCGAATGGCAGCCCGTGCTGACCGATTCCGGCCGCCCCGAGAGCTGGACGCCCGGCGTCGACGGTCCATAGTGGACATTGCGCCGTCCCCGGCGCGTCCTGCCCGGCGATCACCGCCGCGCCCGGTAACCTCCGAACTGGTGTTCGGACGGGAAGGGTGAATCATGCGGGTGCTCGGTGTCGACCCGGGCCTGACGCGGTGCGGTCTCGGTGTGGTGGACGGCGGCACCGGCCGGCAGGTCACCTGTGTCGCGGTGGACGTCGTGCGCACCCCGGTGGACGCGACGCTGGCGCACCGGCTGTTGCGGATCTCCGACGCGGTGGAGGAGTGGCTCGACCGCTACCGTCCCGAAGCGGTCGCCGTCGAGCGCGTGTTCAGCCAGCACAACGTGCGCACCGTGATGGGCACCGCGCAGGCCGGGGGAGTGGTGGCGTTGTCGGCCGCGCGCCGCGGGCTGCCGGTCGTGTTCCACACGCCGAGTGAGATGAAAGCCGCCGTGACCGGGTCGGGTCGCGCGGACAAGGCGCAGGTCACCGCTATGGTGACCCGGTTGCTGGGGCTGGTGGAGAAGCCGAATCCGGCCGACGCGGCGGACGCGCTGGGGCTGGCGATCTGTCATCTGTGGCGTGAGCCGATGCGCGCACGGCTGGCCGAAGCGGAGGCGCGGGCGGCCGAGCTGGCGCGGGCGCACAAGGCACGCCTGGCCGCGGCGGCGAAGAAGGCGAAAAGCGCGGGCGGTACGGCAGGGAAGGGAGCGGCGCGATGATCTCCTCGGTACGCGGGGAAGTGCTGTCGATCGGGCTGGACCACGTGGTCGTCGAGGTCGGCGGGGTAGGGCTGGCGGTGCAGGCCACGCCCGCCACCCTCGCCACGCTGCGGCGCGGCGAGCAGACCCGGCTGCACACCGCGCTGGTGGTCCGCGAGGACTCGCTGACCCTGTTCGGGTTCGCCGACGCCGAGGCGCGCGAGCTGTTCACACTGCTGCAGACGGTGTCCGGGATCGGGCCGCGGCTCGCGCTGGCCGCACTCGCCGTGCTCGACCCGGACAAGCTGCGCACCGCACTGGCCGAAGGCAACATCACGGTACTCACCCAGGTACCCGGGATCGGCCGCAAAGGCGCCGAGCGGTTGTCGCTGGAGCTGCGGGACAAGGTCACCGCGGGCAGCGGCGGGGCGGAAGCCATACCCGCCGTGGGTTCGGCGGTGCGTGCCGAGGTCACCGAGGCGCTGACCGGGCTCGGTTTCCCGCTCAAACAGGCGGAACAGGCGGTGGAGAAGGTGCTGGCCGGCGGCGGGGATGCGGACACCTCGACCGTGCTGCGCGCGGCGCTGACCACCCTCGGCCGCAAGGGATAGGTCGGCGGCGTGCACGATGACAGCGTGACCGGATTCGACTCCGACGAGACGCTCTCGGCCTTGCCGCAGACCGCTGAGCGCGAGGTCGAGACGACGTTGCGCCCGCGCAAGCTGGCCGAGTTCGTCGGTCAGCCCCGCGTGCGTGAGCAGCTGGAACTGGTGCTGGAAAGCGCCCGCCGCCGTGGTGTCCCACCCGATCACGTGCTGCTGTCCGGCCCGCCGGGGCTGGGCAAGACAAGCCTCGCGATGATCATCGCGGCGGAGCTGGACGCGTCGATCCGCATCACCTCGGGGCCCGCGCTGGAACGGGCCGGTGATCTGGCGGCGATGCTGTCCAACCTGGTCGAGGGCGACGTGCTGTTCATCGACGAGATCCACCGGATCGCGCGCCCCGCCGAAGAGATGCTCTACCTCGCGATGGAGGATTTCCGGGTCGACGTCGTGGTCGGCAAGGGGCCGGGCGCGACGAGTATCCCGCTGGAGATCGCGCCGTTCACGCTCGTCGGGGCCACCACCCGGTCCGGCGCGCTGACCGGCCCGCTGCGCGATCGGTTCGGGTTCACCGGCCAGATGGAGTTCTACGCCGACGACGAGCTCGACCTGGTGGTCCGGCGCGCGGCCACGATTCTCGGCATCGGGATCGACGAGGAAAGCAGCGCCGAGCTGGCCCGCCGCTCCCGTGGCACCCCCCGGATCGCCAACCGTCTGCTGCGCCGCGTGCGCGACTACGCCGAGGTCAGGGCGGATGGGCGGATCACGCTGGAGGTCACCAGGGCGGCGCTGGCCGTCTACGACGTGGATGAGCTGGGCCTGGACCGGCTCGACCGGGCGGTGCTCGGCGCGCTGGTCAACTCGTTCGGCGGCGGCCCGGTCGGCGTGTCGACGCTCGCGGTCGCCGTGGGTGAGGAACCGGGCACGGTCGAAGAGGTGTGCGAACCGTACCTGGTCCGCGCCGGCATGCTCGCCAGGACGCCGAGGGGCCGTGTCGCCACCGCGAGTGCGTGGGAACATCTGGGCCTGCGCCCGCCCCCGGAGTACGCCAGGCCGGACCAGTCGGCGCTGTTCGATTAACACGCCACTTGTGTGACCGGTGGTGGCACCTGGCACACTCGGTAGTGCACATCCGGACAATTGGGCGTACGAGCCGCGTGCGCCGAATGGAGAATCATGAACCAGCTTTTCCTGCCGTTGCTCCTCATGCTGGTGGTGGCCATCCCACTGATCATGGGCAGCCGGAAGCAGAAGCGTGCCGCGCAGGAGCAGAAGAACCTGCAGACGAGCCTCTCCGAGGGCGACCGCGTGATGACGACCTCGGGTCTGTACGGCACGGTGGCCGACACCAGTGACGACACCACGATCGACATCGAGATCGCGCCGGGCGTCGTCACCACCTGGCTGCGCCAGGCCGTCCGTGAGAAGGTCGCGCCCCCGGTGGACGACGAGTTCGACGACAGCGCCGAGCAGTCTGCCTCCGCGGTCGAGGTGGTCGACGAGACCCCGGCCGCCGAGACGTCCGGCGCCCAGGTCGCGCCGCCGCTCGAGCACGGCAAGAAGTAGGACCGCAGGGTTCGCGGCCCCTGGCGCCCGGGCGCCGGGGGCTCTAGCGCTGCCTTCACCCGATGCCGGGTACTGTTCGGGCACCGGCACGGCCCCAGTTGATCATTTCCGAGGAGAACGACCACCGTGGCACCACCCGCCGGGCGGATCCGCCCGGGACGCTATCTCGGCTTGTTCGTGTTGATCGTGGTCGTGCTCTACCTGCTGGTGTTCTTCACCGGGGGCGGCAAGCCGGCGCCCAAACTGGGCATCGACCTGCAGGGCGGCACGCGCGTGACGCTGACCGCGCGGACCCCGGACGGCTCCGCGCCGTCGAAGGATTCGCTGAACCAGGCCCGCCAGATCATCGAAGCCCGCGTCAACGGCATCGGCGTCAGCGGGACCGAGGTCGTCCTCGACGGCAGCAACATCGTGATCACGGTGCCGGGCGAGCAGGGTGACCAGGCGAAGAAACTGGGCCAGACCGCGAAACTGGGCTTCCGCAAGGTGCTCGACGCGCAGCAGACCACGGTGCCGCCGGCCCCGGCCGCACCGGGCGCGGACAACCAGACGCCGCAACAGATCCAGCAGGCCAGGGCCACCCGGCAGGACCCGGCCCTGGTGACCGGCACCGGGGACAGCCTCGCCGAGTCCCCGGCCGCGAAGCAGGCGCTGACCACATTCGCCTGCTCGGCGCAGGATCCGTTGCGTGGCAACGATGATCCGAACGCCCCGCTGCTGGCGTGCAACCAGGACGGCACCGAGAAGTACCTGCTGGGCCCGGTGTTCCTGCAGGGCACGGAGATCGACAACGCGGTGGCCTCGCCGCCGGCGCAGAACAAGCCCGGCTGGACGGTCGATCTGACGTTCAAGTCGGCGGGCAGGCAGACCTGGGCGGACTTCACCACGAAGAACATCCAGCAGCGGGCCGCGTTCGTGCTGGACACGCAGGTGGTCTCGGCGCCGACGATCCAGAGTGCGATCGTGGACGGCAACACCCAGATTTCCGGCCAGTTCACCCAGCAGCAGACCAAGGATCTGGCCGACATCCTCAAGTACGGTTCGCTGCCGCTGTCGTTCACCTCGTCGGACGCCACCACGGTGTCCGCGACGCTGGGGCTCGCCTCGCTCAAGGCGGGGTTGATCGCCGGCGGGGTCGGCCTGGCGCTGGTGTTCGTGTACTGCCTGTTCTACTACCGCCTGCTCGGCGCGCTGACGATCGTGTCGCTGGGCCTGTCCGGTGTCGTGGTCTACGCGATGCTGGTGCTGCTCGGACGCTGGATCGGGTTCACCCTCGACCTCGCCGGGGTCGCTGGATTCATCATTGCCATCGGGGTCACGGCCGACTCGTTCGTCGTGTTCTTCGAACGGCTCAAGGACGAGATCCGCGAGGGCCGCACGTTCCGTTCGGCGGTGCCGCGCGGCTGGACGCGGGCGCGGCGCACCATCCTGGCCTCCGACGCGGTCATGTTCCTGGCCTCCGCGGTGCTGTACGCGATCGCGGTCGGTGACGTGCAGGGCTTCGCGTTCACCCTCGGTATGTCGACCGTGCTGGACCTGGTCGTGGTGTTCCTGGTGACGCACCCGCTGGTGGCGCTGGCCGCGCGGTCGAAGACCCTGTCCAACCCCAGGCTGACCGGGCTCGGCGGCGTGCAGCATCTGGCCGACGAGCGCCGCAGTGCGCGCAAAGCCGCCGCCGCGGCCGCGAAGGAGGCGTGAGGTGACCACCCCGGGGGCTGCGAAGAAGGGCAGCGTTTTCCACCGACTGTATGTCGGGACCGGTGCGTTCGACATCATCGGCAAGCGCAAGCGGTGGTACATCTTCTTTGCCGCGCTGGTGATCGTGTGTATCGCCTCGATCGGGATCCGCGGGTTCAACCTCGGGATCGAGTTCGAGGGCGGCACGCAGATCCAGCTGCCGGCGCACGGTTCGCACGGCGTGATCACGACTGACCAGGCCAAGCAGGCCTACGCGGACGCGCTGGGCAGGCAGCCCGCCTCGGCACAGACCGTCGGTGTCGGCGATGCCGCGACGGTGCAGCTCCGCTCGGAGACGCTGGACGAGAACGACGTCGCGAAGGTCAAACAGACGCTGTTCACCGAGCTGCAGCCGATCGGTTCGAACGGGCAGCCGAGCGCGCAGGCGATCAGCGACAGCGCGGTGAGCGCGTCATGGGGCGGGGAGATCTCCCGGCAGGCGCTGATCGCGCTCGCCGTGTTCATGGTGCTGGTGACGATCTTCCTCGCGCTCTACTTCGAACGCTGGATGGCGTTGGCCGCGCTGATCTCACTGGTGCACGACATCGTGGTGACCGCGGGCGTGTACTCGCTGGTGGGCTTCGAGGTCACCCCGGCGACGGTGATCGGCCTGCTCACCATTCTCGGTTTTTCCTTGTACGACACGGTGGTGGTGTTCGACAAGGTCAAGGAGAATGCGCGCGGCATCCTCGGGCTGACCCGCCGCACCTACGCCGAGACGGCGAACCTGGCGCTGAACCAGACCCTGATGCGCTCGATCAACACGTCGATCATCGCGCTGCTGCCGGTGCTGGGCCTGCTGATCGTCGGGTATCTCCTGCTCGGCTCGGGCACGCTGCAGGACCTCGCGCTCGTCCAGCTCACCGGCATGCTCGCGGGCGTCCTGTCGTCGCTGCTGCTGGCCACCCCGCTGCTGGTCGACTTCAAGATGCGCGACCCGAAGTACAAGCAGCAGGCCGAACGCGTCCGGTCCCGCCGCGCGAACCTCGCCCGTAAGGCCGCGGCACGTGAGGACGAGGAAGACGACTTCGACGCGTCCGACGACGAAGCGCTCGCCGCCGAGCTGCGCAAGGAAAAGGCGTACGCCGCGGCGGCCAGCGTGCCGGCGCGTACCCCGAAGGGCACCCGGCCGCAGCCGCGCCGCGGCCGTCCTTCGGGCAAGCGGAAGCGCTGACGCGTGGACCTCGACGCCGCGCTGGGCCTCCTCACCGAGGTCCCCGATTTCCCTGTGCCCGGCGTGCTTTTCCGCGATCTGGCGCCGCTGTTCGCGCACGCCGAGGGGTTCCGCGTCGTGACGGACGCGCTCGCGGCGACGGTCGACCCGGAGGTGGATCTGCTGGCCGCGGTGGAAGCACGCGGCTTCCTCCTCGCCGCCGCCGTCGCGCACGCGCGCGGCCTGGGCGTGGTGCTTGTCCGCAAGCCCGGCAAGCTGCCCTCGGTCGCCGGCCGCGTGGAGTACGCGCTGGAGTACGGCACGGCGACGCTCGAGCTGCCGGTGAACGTGGTCCCGCCGCACGCCAGAGTCGCCGTGGTGGACGACGTGCTCGCCACCGGTGGCACGGTCGGCGCTGCGTGCCGGCTGCTGGAGCAGGCGGGTGCGGTCGTGTCCGGGGTATCGGTGGTGCTGGAACTGGCGGCGCTCGGTGGCCGGGATGCCCTCGACGGACGCCGGGTGCAGTCGCTGCGCACCGCCTGATCGAGTGCATGCATATCTGCATGTACGGGGGTAGGCTCGGCTCATGGCAGCCATTCAGATCCGCGACGTGCCAGAACCGGTGCGGGCGAGGCTTGCCCAGCTCGCGCGGGAAAGGGGGCAGTCGTTGCAGTCGTACCTGCTGGATCTCGTCAGCGATGAAGTCCGCAGGCAGGACAATCTGGCCGTGCTGTGCCGTTTCGGCGAGGGCAGGCACGGCACCCGGCTGACCCGGGAGGACGTGGTGTCCCCGCTGCACGAGGCCAGAGCCGCGCGTGACGAGTCGATCCGGGACGAGTCGCCCGAGTGATCGTGGTCGACGCCTCTGCGCTCGGGTACGCACTGCTCGACGAAGGACCCACCGGTGACAACTGCCGCGACCTGCTCGCGGCCGACGACAGGTGGATCGCGCCCGAGCACTGGATGGTCGAAGTGCTCTCGATCATCCGGGGCAACCTGCTCGGCGGGAAGATCCGTGAGGACCATGCCGCCGAGGCGATCGAGGCCGTGTCGCGCCTGCACGTCATGGTGCCGCTCACCAGGATCCTGCTACCGCGCATGTGGGAGTTGCGCAACAACCTCACCAGCTACGACGCCGCCTATGTCGCCGCCGCCGAGGTGTACGACTGCGGCCTGCTGACCGCGGACGACCGGCTTGCCCGCGCGCCGGGGATCGCCTGTCCCATCAAGATCCTCAGCTGAAACCGGGTCTCGCGCGGGGATCGTGACCCCATCCGGCGGCGGCGCGTTAGGCTTGTTGTTCCAGAGGGTCATCGCAGCAGCAGGAGGTGTGGGTGAGCCAGGAGATCGGTTCCCCGGCGCCCGCCGAAAACGCGCTGACGCACCAAGGAGCGACGAGGGCGCCCTCGGCCACCCGGCGCGTCCGGGCCCGGCTCGCCCGGCGGATCACCGCCCAGCGCGCGGCCTCGGTCAAGCAGGTGCTCGAGCCGCTGGCGGTGATCCACCGCGAACTGCACCCCGGTGCCGATCTCAGCCTGCTGCAACGCGCCTACGACGTCGCCGAGGAACTGCACCGTGACCAGCGGCGCAAGTCCGGCGACCCGTACATCACGCACCCCCTCGCCGTCGCCACCATCCTGGCCGAGCTGGGCATGGACACCGTTACGCTGGTCGCCGCGCTGCTGCACGACACGGTGGAGGACACCGGCTACTCGCTGGAGCAGCTGGCCGAGGACTTCGGTGACAAGGTCGCGCAGCTCGTCGACGGCGTGACCAAACTGGACAAGGTCAAGCTCGGCACCGCCGCGGAGGCCGAGACCATCCGCAAGATGGTCATCGCCATGGCCCGGGACCCGCGGGTGCTCGTCATCAAGCTCGCCGACCGGCTGCACAACATGCGCACGATGCGGTTCCTGCCGCCGGAAAAGCAGGCGCGCAAAGCGAAAGAGACGCTGGAGGTGCTCGCGCCGCTCGCGCACCGGCTCGGCATGGCGACGGTCAAATGGGAGCTGGAGGACCTGGCGTTCGCGATCCTGCAGCCGAAGAAGTACGACGAGATCGTGCGCCTGGTCGCCGATCGCGCCCCGTCGCGGGACATCTATCTGCGCAAGGTGATCGACGAGCTCAACCTGAGCCTGGGGAACTCGCGGATCACCGCGAAGGTCGAAGGCCGACCGAAGCATTACTACTCGATCAACCAGAAGATGATCGTCCGCGGCCGCGATCTGGACGATATCCACGATCTCGTGGGCGTGCGCATCCTCGTCGAGGACGTGCGCGACTGCTACGCGGCGATGGGTGTCGTGCACGCCTTGTGGCAGCCGATGCCCGGGCGCTTCAAGGACTACATCGCCCAGCCGCGGTTCGGGGTGTACCAGTCGTTGCACACCACGGTGATCGGGCCGGACGGCAAACCCCTGGAAGTGCAGATCCGCACCTACGAGATGCACCACACCGCGGAGTACGGCATCGCGGCGCACTGGCGGTACAAGGAAACACGCGGCACCCACAACAGCGCCACGGCCAACGCGGTCGACATCGACGAGATGGCGTGGATGCGGCAGTTGCTGGACTGGCAGCGGGAAGCGGCGGACCCCGGGGAGTTCCTCGACTCGCTGCGCTACGAGCTCGCCGCCCGCGAGATCTTCGTGTTCACGCCCAAGGGAGACGTGGTCACGCTGCCGGTCGGCGGCACACCGGTGGACTTCGCCTACGCCGTGCACACCGAGGTCGGGCACCGCTGCATCGGTGCCCGCGTCAACGGCAGGCTCGTCGCGCTGGAGCGCAAGCTCGAGAACGGCGACGTGGTCGAGATCTTCACGTCCAAGGCGGAAAGCGCGGGCCCGAGCCGGGACTGGCTGATGTTCGCGCGCTCGCCCAAGGCGCGCGCCAAGATCCGGCAGTGGTTCGCCAAGGAACGCCGCGACGAGGCGATCGAGGCGGGCAAGGACGCGATCACCAAGGAGATCCGCAAGGTCGGGCTGCCCATGCAGCGCCTGGTCAACGCGGAATCCATGGGCGCGCTCGCGGCCGAGCTGCGGCATCCGGACATCAGCTCGCTCTACGCCGCGGTGGGGGAGAGCCACACCAGCGCGAAGCATGTGGTGCAGCGGCTGGTCGCGCTGATCGGCGGGGTCGAGGAGGCCGAGGAGGAACTGGCCGCCCGTTCCACCCCGTCGACCGTGCACCGGCGGCGCGGCTCGAACGACGTCGGTGTCGTAGTCAAGGGCGCCAGTGACGTGTGGGCCAAGCTCGCGCGCTGCTGCACGCCGGTGCCGGGGGACGAGATCCTCGGATTCGTCACGCGCGGCGGCGGGGTGAGCGTGCACCGCACCGACTGCACCAACGCCGAAGACCTGCGCCGCCAGCCGGAGCGGCTGGTCGAGGTCGAATGGGCGCCGTCGGAGAATTCGGTGTTCCTGGTGTCGATCCAGGTCGAGGCGCTGGACCGGCACCGCCTGCTGTCGGACGTGACGAAGGTGCTGGCCGACGAGAAGGTGAACATCCTGTCCGCGTCGGTCACCACGTCGAGGGACCGGGTCGCGGTGAGCCGGTTCGCGTTCGAGATGGGTGACCCGAAACATCTGGGGCATGTGCTGAAAGTCGTGCGCGGCGTCGAGGGCGTCTACGACGTGTATCGCGTCACGTCGGCGTCCTGACCCGCCCCGCTAGGGTGCCGGTATGGCATCGGGGTTGGAATTCAGCACGGACGGCGAGCTCGGGAAGCTGACGTTCGTGCGGCCGGAGAAGAAGAACGCGATCACCCACGAGATGTGGTCGGCGATCCC
The DNA here is from genome assembly GCF_009707865.1 of Amycolatopsis pithecellobii. Taxonomy (GTDB): domain Bacteria; phylum Actinomycetota; class Actinomycetes; order Mycobacteriales; family Pseudonocardiaceae; genus Amycolatopsis_E; species Amycolatopsis_E pithecellobii. Next base: position 36,897 of record NZ_WMBA01000043.1, on the reverse strand, counting down.
GGAGTACGTCGCGGCCGTCGAGTCCGATCCCGTCCTCAAGGTGCTGGTGATCACCGGTGCGGGCGGGGATTTCTCGGCGGGCGCGGACATCGGCGAGTTCCGCACGCTGCGTTCGGGCGCCGAAGCCGTGGCGGCGTACGACAAGACGGTCGACGAGGCGGTCTCGGCGCTCGCCGACATGCGGAAACCGAGCGTGGCGATGATCCGCGGCAACTGCATCGGGGGTGGGTGCCAGCTGTCGGTCGCCTGCGATTTCCGTTTCGCCGCACCGGATGCGCGGTTCGGGATCACCCCGGCGAAGCTCGGGATCGTCTATCACTTCTTGTCCACGCGGCAGCTGGTGTCACTGGTCGGCCCCGCACACGCGCGGTACCTGCTGCTGTCCGGCGAGCTGATCGACGCGGTGCGGGCCCGGGAAATCGGGTTGGTCAACGACGTGTTCCCGGCGCTGGAGGACGAAGTCGCGGAGTTCGCCGCGACTTTGTGCGCCCGCTCGCAGGCCTCGATCCGCGGGATGAACCGGATCATCGGGAAGATCGTGGCCGGGCAGACCGAAACCGATGCGGAGATCGAAGAAATCCGCGCGGCCGCGGTGCACGACGACTATCCCGAAGGCGTCGCAGCCTTCCTGGAGCGCCGCCCTCCGCGGTTCCCTTACCGCTGAGGCCGGTTTCCTGGTTGCTTTTCGCCACGCTGGCAGCTTGCGCCGCCACCCGCACCGCTACGCAAGCCGTATCAGGACATTTGTTACGCCGCGACGGTGGCGCCGGTGAACTTGACGGGGGTCTTGGGGGCGCCGGTGCCGTCTTGGCTCTGGGCGGCGGAAGCCGGGTCGACGCCGTCGCGGGCGACCTTGTCCAGCACCTGCAGGCCGGCGTCCGAAATGGAGCCGAACACGGTGTAGTCGGGGTCCAGCTGCGCGGTGCCGTACACCATGAAGAACTGGCTGCCGCCGCTGTTGGGTTGTGACGTCTTGGCCATCGCGAGCACGCCGCGCCCGTAGGTGAGCTGCGGGAAGTTCTCGTCGGGGATGGTGTAGTCGGGCCCGCCCATCCCGGTGCCGGTCGGGTCGCCGCATTGCAGCATCTGCAACCCCTCGGTGCCGAGGCGGTGGCAGGAGGTGTCGGTGTAGAAGCCCTGGTTCACCAGGCTCACGAAACTGTTCACCGTGCACGGGGCGAGCGCGCGGTCCAGCGTCACCGGGATGTCTCCCACCGTGGTCTTGAGGGTGACGTTCACGGTGCCGGTCGCGGGGACGTTCTTGCCGTCCGGCACGGTCGCCTTCTTCGTGCTCTGCTGATCGGCCGATGCCGGGTAGTTGCACGTGGCCGGGTTCGGCAGCGGGGTGGGACGGTTCGCCTCGGTGACCCGCTGGGTAGGGATCTGGATCGGGCTGCTCTCGGGGGCGCTCGGCGGCGCCGCGGACGTCGAGCCGTCGCCACCGCGCGTCACGAAGAACACCACCAGCCCGGCGACCACGACCACCACACCCACGGTCGCCCCGACGCCGATGATCCTGCGACGGCGCGCACGCTCGGCACGGCGGACGAGCTGCCGTTCGAGTTTGCGCTTCGCGGCCTCACGGCGTTGCTGGTTGGTCGCCACCTGCCCCTCCAGATCTGTTCGTGTTCACCGACCGGGTGGCGGCAGTCTATGGGCACAGCCTGTGAGAACCCCGTACAGGGCCGGTTAGGGTGAACTCGCCTGACTTCTTGGAGGTGTCTTTCGTGCTCGTCGTCGGATTCGCGGCCGGCGGTTTCGGAGCGAACTGCTATCTGCTGGCGCCGGCGGCCGGTGCCGGCTGCGTCATCGTGGACCCCGGCCAGGACGCGGTCGCGGGCGTGGAGAAAGCCTTGGGGGAACACGGTTTGACGCCGGAAGCGGTGCTGCTGACACATGGGCATTTCGACCACGTGGAGTCCGCGGACGCGTTCGGGGTCCCGGTGTGGCTGCACCCGGCGGACCGCGAGCTCGTCTCGATACCCACCACCGATCTCGGCACGACGATGATCGATGCCGCCGGGCTCCGCATCCGCGCCGAGCACGCACCGGGGCACACTCCGGGTTCGATGATCTTCCGTCTCGACACCCCGGAAGGCGGGCGGCTCGCGCTCACCGGTGACACCGTGTTCGCCGGTTCGCTGGGCCGCGGTGATCAGGAAACCCTGGCCGCGTCGGTGCGTGAGCGGTTGCTGCCGTTGCCGGCTGACACCGTGCTGCTGCCGGGCCACGGCGGCGCCACCACCATCGGGCGCGAGCGTGCGGCGTGGACGGCGGTGACCCGGTGACCGAGCCGGGCGGGGAGCGCTTGCCGCTGTACCACGACGACCCGGCGCTGCGCCGTCGCCGGCTGGTCTCGGGGCTGATCGGCACGCTGCTGTTCGCGGCCGCATTCGGCGGTATCGCCGGATTCATCGGCGGGCGCCTGGCCGGGCTGATCGTCGCCACGGTGGTCGCGTTGCCGTTGCTGTACGTCGTGTTGTTCACGGCGCGGCGCCGGAGCTGGCTCGAGGGCACCACGGTGCTCGTCCGCACCTGGCGGCTGCGGCGGGTCGGCATTGCCGACGCGAGCCGGATCGATCTGCTGGTGACCGACGTGCGCGGCATGCGGACGGTGAGCCTGCTGCTCAACGCCGGCCGGCGCGGCGAGGCGGCGAAGATCGACCTCGCTGTCTACGCGGGCACCGGCGGGCGCGAACTCGGTGTGTTCGCGCTGCGCAGGCTCGCGGACGCGTTGCTGAACAACATCGAGGCCGACGGCATGGTGTTCTCGGAACTGCTTGTCGCGCAACTGAAAGCCGAGGCACGCGGAGACGCCGCCGCGGACCGGCCGCTGTACCGGCTCGCCTCGGCCGCGCCCACGGGACGCCTCGCCCAGCGGTTCACGATGGACGCCGTGAGCCGCTTCGTCGCTCAGCTGGACTGACCTCCCGACCGTTCCGGGAGGTGGACGCGACGGCGAGGCGGTGTTCGATCTCGGCCAGCTGAGCGCGCAGCTTTTCCAGCTGGTACACGACTTCCGGCAGTTCCTGCGCGGCGAACGTGGCCAGCCGCTCGATCTGTTTCACCGCGTCCCGCAGTTCGGTCACCACGGTCATCAGCCGGGGCAGGCCCCACACGGCGCCGACCGTGGTGCGGGCGATGCGGGACAGGTGACGCGGCAGTGCGAGATCCATCGCAGACCCCTCCGGTTCGCTTGCCCGCCTTCGTACCTCACGTTTCGCGTCGCCGTGACACCGGGGCCTTGACCTGTGGTTTCTGCTTACTCCTGGGACTGTTGTGGTCGCTGGGAACATCTTCACGGCTCGCGATGAGCGCCGCCAGGATCGTGGTCACCGGCACCGCGGCGACGATCCCGACACTGCCGGCAAGCGTGCGGACGATCTCCTCGGCGATGTCCTGTGAACTCAGGATGGTGCCCAGCCCGACCCCCGACAGTGACGAATAGAGCAGCACCGGCAGCGCGGCCCCGGCGTAGGCCATGACGAGCGTGTTGACCGCCGAGCCCACGTGATCCCGGCCGATCCGCAGCCCGGCCCGGTACAGCTCGCGGCGGCCGAGGGCGGGGTTCGCGCGGCGCAGCTCCCACACCGCGCTGGTCTGCGTCACCGTGACGTCGTCGAGCACGCCGAGTGCGCCGATGACGATCCCGGCGAGCAGCAGGCCCCGCGCGTCGATCCCGTGGCCGAGCGCGCCGATGAGGGTGGCCGTGCTGTCGTCGAGGCCGGTGAGCGACGAGGCGACGGAGAAGATCACCGACAGCACGCCGATCAGCACCAGGCTCACCATCGTGCCGAGCACCGCGACCGAGGTGCGTGCGGACAGCCCGTGGGTGGCGTACAAGGCGACGAACATGATCACCCCGGCGCCGGTGATCGCCACCAGCAACGGGTTCTGCCCGGCCAGGATCGCCGGCAGCACGAACAGCACCAGCACCACGAAACTGAGCACCAGCGCGCCGAGCGCGGCCACTCCCTGCCAGCGGCCGAGCACCACGACGGCGATCGCGAACAGCGCGGCCAGCAGCACTAACGGCAGGCCACGCTGGAAGTCGACGATCTGGTACGACGCCGGGTCCGTCGCGTCACCGCCGGTGTAGGACAGGACCACCTTGTCCCCGGCGGAAAACCGCGGCGTACTCGGCTCGATCGGCACGACGAGCTTCACCGAGGTACCGGCCGCGGCTCCGTCGGTGAGCCGCACGTCCACGGTCAGGCACGGCTTTTCGCCCGGCGCGGGCTGAGCACCGACCTGGACCTGTCCGGGCGCGAGACACGGGCCGCTGAACGCCGTGGTGATGCTGCCGTGCACCGGCTGCCCCTGCTGGTAGCTGCTCGCCGGCTTCGCCTTGCCCCACGGGTACAGCACGAGCAGACCGGCGAGCGCCGCGACCGCGAGGGGGGCGAGCAGCCAGGTCAGCAGGACGCGCACCCGGCGGGACGCGGGTGCCGCCGGGCCATGCCCATGACCGTGCCCGTGCCCGGCCGCAGGTTTCGCCTTCGGCGCGGGCCTGCGGGCGCGCGGCGGCTCGCCGGTGACCCGGAGGATCGGGCCGGTCTCGGCGTCGGCGATGTCGTCACGGGGCACCGGGTTATCGTGCCCACCCGCCCGATCCTGGTCACGGCAGGGTCACGTGCGTGCGAATTCGTGACCCTGATCCGCGTAACGTGCAGCGGCTTCCGGCGTCTTTCCCGAGAAAGCTGCTCTGGCAGGGGAGGACACCGTGCACACTGACGTCGTCGAACAGCATCAGTTCGTCACCCTCAACGGGAATGGCACCCCGGTGTTCTCCCGGTGGACCTACGTCGCGGGCGACCCGTACGTGGTGACCCTGGCGTTCCGCACCGAACGGGGCCACTGGATCGACTGGAGCTTCGCCAGGGACCTGCTCATCGACGGCCTGGAGGAACCGGCCGGGCTCGGTGACGTGCGCGTCCGCCCCGATCTCGCGTTCACCGACGACATGCTGGTGATCGAGCTGGAATCCCCGGACGGCTACGGGATCGTCGAGATGCGCCGCCAGGACGTCGAGCGGTTCGTGGACGCCACCTGCCAGGTCGTCGCACCCGGCACCGAGACCGACCTGCTGGACATCGACGCGTTCATCGCCCAGGTCATCAAGGTCTGACCTGCTCAGCGCCGCGCGTTGAGATAGGCCGGGTCCGGCGCCGGTGGCGGGATGTCCGGCTTGCCCGCGAGGAGCTGGCCGAACGCGCGGAAGTAGGGCGGTGCCGCCACCGTGCCACCGAACGCGCCGTGCCCGCAGTTGCCCAGGTGCACCGGCGTGCCGGGGCAGATCTCCTGCGGGTGCGAGCCATCGGCGAACACCATGGACGCCACGGCGTAGTTGTCCACCCCGCCGACGAACGCGACGGACTCGCTGAACTGGGTGGTCCCGGTCTTGCCGATGTCCGGGTGCGTCCACCCGGCCGCGTGCGCCGCCTGCGCGGAGGTGCCGCTGATGGTGTCCTGGCTCAGGCCTGCCTCCAGGGAGTTCGCCAGCCCCGGCGGCACGACCTGCTCACACCCCTGCTGCTTCACCGGGACCGGTTTGCCGTCGCGGTCGGTGACGGACAGGATCGGGTTGGGCGGGCACCAGACGCCGCCGCTCATCAGCGTCGCGGAGACGTTCGCCATTTCCAGCGGGCTCACCGGGCTGTCGCCGAGGGTGAAGGACAGCTTGTTCTGGAAGTACTGCGACTGCGGCTCGTTGTACTGATCGTTCGGTGACCGCGGGTCCGGGGTGCCGCCGAGTTCGTCGGTGGTCAGCGTGTTGCGCAGGCCCAGCCGCCGCGCCATGTCGAGCACCGCCGGCAGGCCGACCTCCTGTTCGAGGTTGACGAAGGCGACGTTCGGGGAGGTGGCGAGCCCGTCGCGCAGCGAGATCGGGTTCGGATAGTTCACCCCGTCGTTCTGGATGCAGTAGGGCGGGGTGTACTTGTTCGCGCCGGGCGGGGTGAAACACTGACCGGCCTGGTTCGGCAGCGGCGTGTCCAGTCCCGCCTTGCCCGCCTCCATCGCGGCCGCCGAGGTGAAGATCTTGAACGACGAACCGGCGCCGAACACGTTGGCGGCATTGGCGACGATGTTGGTCGATGTCTCACCGCGCGCGGGATCGGTGCCATAGTTGCGGTTCGCGATCATCGCGAGCACCTCGTGGGTCTGCTGCCCGGGAGAGATCACCGCGAACGTGTTGGCGACACCGTCCTGTGCGGTCGGTACGTTCGCCTCGACCGCGTTCTTCACCGCCTGGCTCGCCGCCGGGTCCATTGTGGTCTTGATGGTGTAGCCGCCGGTCTCCAGATCGTCGGCGGTGAAGCCGGCCTGCTGCAGGTAGTTTTGCGCGTAGGCACAGAAGAATCCGGCGTCGGGCGGCGCGCCCATGCAGGTGCTGGACGGGATGTCCGGACCGTCTTCGACCACCCCGAGCGGGCCGGCCTTGGCGATCGCGGCGTCCGGCGCGGCGAGCATCCGGTTGGTCACCATGTCGTCGATGACGCTGTTGCGGCGCTCGAGTGCCTGCTGGGGATGCGTGTACGGGTTGTACAGGTTCGGGTTGTTCACCATGCCCGCCAGCAACGCGGCCTGCTGCACGGTGAGTTTGTCCGGCGTGGTGTGGAAATACGCGTGCGCGGCCGCGCCGACGCCGTAGACGTTGCCGGAGAACTCGACCACGTCGAGATAGCCGGCGAGAATGTCCTGTTTGGACTGAGTCTGACCGAGCTGCACCGCGATCTTCGCTTCGCGCAGCTTGCGCGCGATGGTGTCCGCGCGGTCGGCGAACTGAGCGGCCTTGTTGTTCCGGTCGGCAACGTTGATCAGGTAGTTCTTGACGTACTGCTGGGTGATCGTCGACCCGCCCTGGGTGGAGCCGCCCGAGCTGTCGTGGAATGCGGCGCGGAGCATGCCTTTCGGGTCGACCCCGCCTTCGGCCCAGAACCGGCGATCCTCCACCGACACGATCGCCGCGGTCATCGTGGGCGCGATCTGGTCGAAGGTGACGGGCAGCCGGTACTGGTCGAACAGGGTCGCGATGGGATTGCCGTCGCGATCGGTGACCGTGGTGACCAGCGGCTGGCGGCTCGTGGCCAGCGACGCCGAGATGCCGTCGACGGAATCACTCACCTGGTTCGACAGCACGCCCACGCCCATGGTCACCGGTGCCAGCACACCGGCGAGCAGCACGCCGGCCAGCGCGCACGAACCGAGGAACCTGGGCACATCACGGGAAAGCCGCACACCGGCGACGATAGACAACATTCCGTGAGCCCGCTGTTGAGGGCTTTTTCATTACCGGTGTGCGGTTCCGTCTTGACTCAACCCACGGTGTTTCCCATCTCCGGGTAAACCAGCAAGATTCTTGCCCTGGGACGGGTTCGCGACCCGGCCGGCCTCACACGGGGACGGCCGCGCCGATCTGCTCCCGTACCGCGTCCGGGCCGAGCGCGGCGAAGGCCCACAGCGCGCTGAGCGTGCGCATGCCGTCCCGGCCGGCGAGCTCGGGCGCCGGCGGGTAACGGACAGTGAGCCCGCGGGCGGTGAAAGCGCTTTCTTGCAGATAACGCGCCCCGCCGCGGCCGCACAGGTAGGTGTCCGCGCCGACGGCGAGGGTCAGGTCCGCCAGCCGCGCCGAGCGCTCGTCGCTCGCCGGCAGTTCGCTGCTGCGCACGACTTCGCCCCGCCAGCCGAGCTGAGCCAGCAGCGCGCGCGTGGAGACTTCGGCAACCTCCGCGAGATGGTCGCTCAGCTCCAGCGCGGCGAGAACTTCGTCGACCGCGTCGCGGGTGCGCGCCCAGTGCGGGGCCCGGCGGTAGTACTGGTGCACGAGCTGCCCGACGCGCCGCCTGCTCAGGTCCGGGTCGGCCAGCAGCAGCTCCCGGATGCGGCTGTCGCGCCCGCGGGGGCGGTGCACCGGAACCGTCAGCCAGCGCTGGGCGGCCGGGTCGGGCAGCGGGGCGAGGCGGGCGCGGTGCTGGTAGTCGCGAGCGTTGAACTGGACATCGTCCAGGACGACCCACACCTCGGCCTGAAATATTTTTGCGATGGTGGTCAGACGGGGAAAGAAATTCGGTTGATGGACTGCGCAGGGTCTCGGGTCGGTCACGGCCACGAGCCGTATTCGATCACAGCATGCGGCTCGAGAACCCAGCGGCCACCAGTCGCTCATACGCGGCTAACACGAATGGTGGAACGTACTGGGAAATCGCGTAACCCTGACCGGGATACTCGATGACCCGTTGCAGATCACCGATCATCATGTCGATCAGCTCCGTGCCGTGGTCACGATCCTTCCGGTACTCCACGAGCGAGAGCGGTACCGACGCGCACACCGGTTCGACCTCGGGCCACACCTTCCGCGTCGTGGCGTACGCCCGGCGCTCCATGTACGGCATGGACACCAGCATCACCGATGCCGCGGGAACCCCGGCCCCGCAGAGGATTTCGCGGGAAAGCATGATGTTCTCGCCGGTGTTCGCCGCCTTCGGCTCGACGAGGATCGCCGCCTCCGGCACCCCGAGTTCCAGCGCCCGCTCGCGGTAGTGCACCCCTTCGCCGCGCGGGAACATCTCGAAGGTCTCGCGGCTGTTCGCCCCGCTGAACACCATCACCGGAAAAAGTCCACGGTGGAACAATTCTGCCGCGTAGGCGGCGACGCTCAGATCATGACAACCGAGCACAATGGCGGCGTCGCATTTCTTCGGACGGTGATTCAGCCGGTGATAGCACCAGATGATCTCGGCGTCCGTCCAGGTGTGGTCGATCACGTTCTTCTGCATTCGAGTCGCGACCGATTCTCACGCCTGCCGCTCGAAAGCACGGCGAATTCCGTCGATGCTCTGCAATTGATGCAGCAACCCGAACCTGGTGGAAATGCGGGCACAGCGATCGAGAATGGTCAGCCCGCCCGCCGCGGTCGCCCGGTCCGACAGCAGGATGTGCGCGTGCGCGGTGTCCAGGCGCACCCGCTGCAACGGGGTGTCGTTGACCCGGTGCGTCAGCGCCACGTCGATCGCCTTGCCCGCCGCGTTGAGATCCCCGGCCCCGCGGTGCGCGAGCGCCAGTTTCTGGTGCGCGATGGACCAGTCCTCTGGCTCCTCCATCGTTTCGAAATCGTGGATCGCGGGCACGATGTGCCGGGTCGCCGATTCGTTGAGCCCGCGTTTGCTCAATGCCGTCCCGATCCACAGGCGCGCCCGGGTGCGGTCGTGCGCGGACAGGCGCTCATCGGCGGTGAGTGATTCGTAGCGCCGCGCCGCGGTTTCCAGGCGGCCGGCCATTTCCTCGAGTACGACGAGTTTCAACTCGATCTGCGCGACCCGCCGCGGCGTGCCGAGTTCGGTGAACACCTGTAGCGCCTTGCGATAGGTGTGTTCGGCCGACGCCGGGCCGGAAATGACGCCCTGATCTTGCAGTACCTCGCCGAGCAGGCGCAGCGAACGGCCGTAGAGGTGCATGCCACGGGTGTCGTTGCTGTTGGGGTGATAGCGGCGCAGCCACCGGTCCAGCCACGTGCGGGCGAGCGAGAATTCCTGACGGCCCAAGCAGGCCATGGTGCGGTCGAGATCGTCGGCCCACGCCTCGTAGTCGTACCCGGCCACCGGCTGCGCGGCCCGCCCGTCCCCGTCGGGCCGCGTCACCAGCACATCGAACCGGTGGCGCGCTTCGGGATCGGCGCGCGAGAGCGCGGTGTCGAGGATGGCCTGCGTGTCGGGGCGCGGCACCGTGGACACGCCACCGGATTCCCATTTGGCGACCGTTCTGGCCGCCACCCCGAGATAGGACGCGAATGCCCGGACCGAAAGCCGCATCGCATGCCTGAGCAGCCGCGCCTCGCGTCCACTCCAGTGGTGCGCCGTCGCGGCGACCTGACAGGCGTCCCCGGAAGCCACTCGATGAGGTTAACCGGCCGCGGGCACACCAAGTACAGCGAAAGTGCAACACCGGTACGTATGCGCTGGTAATTCCTTCGTTCAGCCTAGAGGCAGGCACTCGTCGCCGGGATGAATCCTTGTCCCGGGCCGATCCCCGGCGCCGAGTGCCGCTTCACCCTCCCCGCACCGGGCTCCACAGTGGCCGGTGCGGCACGATTGCGCCGATTCCGCGCGGCGGCAAGGTTTTTCCACCATTACCATGGCGAAGGTGAGGTCTCCCACGACGGCGGTTCCGGTGCGTAACGCCTTCCGCGAGCAGCAGTGGCAGGAGGCACATGAGCGCTATCTCGTCTGTGCGCGCACAGTTTTCGAGCGGCTGGGCTATCACGGCGCGACGGTCGCGGACATCGTGGTCGCGGCCAACGGCAGCCGCGCGACGTTCTACGCGCATTTCCGGGACAAGGCCGATATCGCGGCGTGCCTGTTCGAGCGGACGCTGCCGTCGGGCACCGCGATGTACCACAGGGTCGTGGAATTCCCTGAGCTGAACCGGGAAATCGTGCGTGCCTGGCTGGACGAGCAGGTGCTGGGATTCTGGTCGCGGCACCGGGTCGAGGTCGAGGCGGTCAACCACGCGATGGCTGCGGACCCGGCCGTCGCGGCGCGGCACTACCAGTGGATCGTCGACGCGGTCCGGCTCGCGGGCTGGCCCGGCACCGGCGTGCCGACCGGGCTGACCCGCGCGTCGCTGCTGGTCCTGCAGCTCGAACGGTTGTGCTACCACTGGCTTGTGCGCGGGGTCGAACATGATCGCGACCAACTGCTGGACATCCTGGCCGATCTGTGGTTTCGCGAACTGACGGTACTGGGCGAAGATCGGCCATGATCGTGCTGGACGGCGGGCTGGCGACCGAGCTCGAAGCCCGTGGCCATGATCTCTCCGATGCGCTGTGGTCGGCCCGGTTGCTTGCCGACGATCCACTTGCGATCGTCGCGGCGCACGAGGCGTTCTTCCGTGCCGGCGCGAAGGTCGCGACGACGGCGAGTTACCAGGCCAGCTTCGCGGGCTTCGCCGCACGCGGGTTCACGATGCGCGAAGCGGGCGCCTTGCTGCGCAGAAGTGTCGATCTGGCAAGGAAAGCGGCGTCCGAGGCCGGCGGCGAGCGATGGGTGGCCGCGTCGGTCGGGCCCTACGGCGCGACGCTCGCGGACGGCTCGGAGTACCGCGGACGATACGGGCTGAGCGTCGCGGAACTGACCGCGTTCCACCGGCCGCGGGCCGAGGCGCTCGCCGAAGCCGGGCCGGACGTGTTCGCGCTGGAGACGGTGCCGGACGTCGACGAGGCGGTCGCGCTGCTCGCCGCGGTCGAGGGGCTCGGGGTGCCGGCCTGGTTGTCGTTCACGATCGACGGCGAGTACACGCGCGCCGGGCAGCCGCTGGCGGAGGCGTTCGCGGTGGCCGCGGGCCGGGACGACGTGCTCGCCGTCGGCGTCAACTGCTGCGAACCGGACGACGCCGCGCGGGCCATCTCGCTCGCGCGCGAGGTCAGCGGCAAGCCGGTGATCGCGTATCCGAACAGTGGCGAAACCTGGGACCCCGTGGCACGGCGTTGGGCCGGCCGGGTCACGTTCACGCCCGGACGGGTGGCCGGAGCCGATCTTGCCGGTGGCTGCTGCCGGGTCGGCCCGGCGGCCATTACCACCCTCGCGGCACTCGTGTGAGTGAACTCGCTGGTCACTGACCGTCAGCCGTTCCCCTCGGTTGGCGAGTCTCTTTCCCTCGTCAGGTCGGTTGATGAAGTCCGCGGTACTGAACGCACCATGCCGCGGTATGCCGCAGTAGAATCGCTCACCTTGGTGACCGAAGATCGGTTGCCGATCGGTGGAGGGCAGCCCAGGGAGGCGTACCGGACGTGGCATCGCCTATGCAGGTTCCGTCGGTGGAAGGAGCGGTCGCCCCCGGCACCATCGCCAGGGTGCGGGACGCTTGGCTGGACGGCAGTCACCACACCTCGGCGCACGTGGAGATCGGTGAGCACATCCTGGTCTGCGCGCCGCACCTGCCGTTCCTGGTGCGCGCGCAGCGGCTGTTGCTGGCCCGGATGGTCCGCTACCTGGCCAAGCAGGGCATCACCCAGTTCCTCGACCTGGGTTCGGGTGTTCCGGCCGATGGTCAGGTGCATCAGATCGCTCAGCAGGTCAACCCGGACGCCAAGGTCGTCTACGTCGACATTGATGCCAGCCTCGCCGGTGAGGCGCGGGCGCTGCTCGCCGGAGAGCCGAACACCGCCTATCTGGAGGCCGATATCCGGCGTCCCTCGGACGTGCTCGACGCGCCCGAGACGCGGAATCTGCTTGATCTGCGGAAGCCGGTCGCGGTGCTGTTGATCGAGACGTTGCTGCATCTGCCCGACAGCGATGACCCGGAGGGGGTCGTCGGCTCTTATGTCGCGGCGCTGGCGCCGGGTAGTTACCTCGGGATCTCGCATTTCAGCCCGAACGAGGACCTGGAGAAGGGGCTGAACATTTTCAGCCGGATGTTCGGTGCGCCGCCGGCGGTGACGTTGCGCTCGCCGGAGCAGCAGGCCCGCTTCTTCACCGGCCTGGAGATGGTCGAGCCGGGTCTGGTGCCGGTGCCGTTGTGGCGCCCGGACACCGAGCCCATCGACCGCAACCCGCACCTGGCCGAGGTCTACGCCGGGCTCGCCCGCAAGCACTAGCCGGCCAGGGCGATCACCGCCAGCAGGACGTCCCCGCATGCGATGAGGGGCATCGCCCGGCGCAGCATGCGCCGGGCGGTCCCCGGATGCCGGCGGGTGCGCAGCACGTCGGCCAGGAACAGCGCGTACGCCGCGATCCCGGCCACCGCCAAGGCCGGACCGAATCGCCACACCAGCCCCCAGGCCAGCAACACCAGACCGGCCACCAGCAGCAGGCACGATCGCACGACCGTGCCCCGCAGGCCGTAGCGGGCAACCGGGGTCTGCTGCCCCGCGGCCAGGTCGGCGGCGCGGTCGGGCAGCGACCACCAGGCGGTGCGGCCGATCGCCATGACGCCGAGCCCGGCGAAGGCGAGCCGGATTGGCGCGGGCACGTTCGCGGCCACCGCGAAGTAGGTGAGCAGGGCGGGACCGGTGGTCGCCCCGATGCCGAACACCGCCGCGCCGGTCATGCCGTGGCGTTTCAGGCGGACCGGCTCGACGTTGTAGAGCAGGTGCAGGACCACGATGCCGGCCGCGGTCAGTGTGATCTGGGGCCGGCCGAGTACGACCGAAACCGTGCCCGCGATGAGGAGGCCGGCCACCATTTCCGCGACTGACGCCACGACGAGACCGTTTCCGCCGAAATGTTTCGCCGCCGTCGCGAGTGTGTTTTTTTCGCGGTGACGGCTGTCCAATTCCCTGTCGAGTGCGACATTGAGTGCGAGCGGGCCCAGAATCAGCAGGATATTCGCCACGATGACGGTCAGCACCGGCCAGGACGCCAGTTGTTCCGGCGCGCCGACCGCGAAGCAGGCGCCCCACAGTGCCACGCCGAGATAGCTGACCGGCAGCGGGAACTGCAGCCGGTGCACCAGCACCACGTCGCGCCACACGCGGTGAGCCCGCGTTTCGAGCATCAGTTGAGCACCTCCACGCGCAGCCTGTTCGACGGCGCCATCGCGTGCCCGCGCAACGCCGGTTTCCCGGCCCGCGGGTTGACCACCCGCAAGGTCCGCCGCCGCACCAGGGCGGCCGTGATCATCCGGATCTCCAGCTGCCCCAGCTGGCTGCCGAGGCAGTACCGCGTCCCGCCGCCGAAGGGCAGGTAACCGTCCGGAGTTCCCTTGCGGTCGAGGAACCGGCCGGGGTCGAACCGGTGTGGCCGTGGGAAAAGACCGGACCGGTGATGCGCGAGGTAGATCGCCGGGGTCACCACCGTGCCGGCCGGGCAGCGATGCCCGAGCAGCTCGGTTTCCTCGGTGAGCAGCCGGTTTCCGGCGACCTCGACGGGTGGGGAAAGTCGCAGCACCTCCTGGATCACCGCCTGCAGCAACGGAACCCGGCCCGGATCGCTCGCGTTGCCTCCGGTGTCCAATTCGGACAGTACGTCCTGGCGCAGCCGCGGGCGCCTGGTCAGCTGGTACAGCGTCCACGCCGTCGCCGAAGCCGTCGTCTCGTGTCCCGCGAACAGCAGCGACACGATCTGGTCGCGCAGCTCCCCGTCATCGATCCGGCCGATCGGGTTGCCCGGCGCCAGCATCAGCGCGACCAGGCTGTGTGCGTCCGAAGTGGACTTCGCGACCCGGACGAGTGCGCTGTCCAGGTGCTCGCCGGACCCGGGCAGCTTGCCACGCAACAGGCGGTAGGCGAGGGTGCGCCGGCGTGAGCCCAGCGCGCGGTCGATCCACTGGGTGAAGGCGGTCAGCGCGGTTTCGTCCGCGCCGCCGAGGACGATCCGCGAGACGATGTTCAGCGCGACCTGACGGGTCCAGTCCGCGAGCACGAAAGTCTTGCCCGGCACCAGTTTCTCCACCGCGTCACCGGTGACCTCGGTGATCATGTCGTGGTAGTGCGCGAGATGGCGCCCCCGCAACGGCGTGCCGAGCACCCGTCGGTACGCGGCGTGCCGGTCGCCGTCGGCCCACAGCAGGGATTTCGGCCCCAGCAGTGGGTTCAGCGACCGGCTGCCAGGATGGCGGAGCCGCTTGTCGTCGCGGAAGATCCGGTCCAGCGCTTCGGGTTCCCACACCAGCAACCGGCCCGGCCGGACCGGCAGGATCCCGGCAGGCAGATCGGCATGGGCGTCGAGAAAAGGCAGGGTGCGGAACGCGAGTTCGAACTCCGTCCGGTTCATCAAGCCGTCCGTTCCGTCCGCTCGCCGCGCCGCCGCGCGAGGCGGGCGGCGACGCGAGGATGGGTACCGGCCACATGCAGCGCCGCGAGCGTTTCGGCGTGGATGATGCGCGACGGTGTGTAGAGATCCTTGTCGTGCCACAAGGGTGGGCACGGCCCGCCCGTGTTTTCCAGCAGGTACGCGCATCCGTCCGCCGCCGCCCGCTCGATCGCCGGATCGACCAGGTCCGCGTCGGCGCGCACCAGGATCTGCACGGCATACGCGGTTTCCTCGTGGGTGCCCTCCCAGAACCCCCAGGAACCGTTGTCGTGCTGGGTTTCGAGCGCCCAGCGCACCGATTTCCGTGTCACCGCAACACTTTCCTCGCGGCCGGCGAGGGCGACGACACAGGCCTGAGTCGCGTAGTACGGCGACGCGTGCCACTTGTCGGTCCAGCTGCCGTCGGCCTGCTGGCGGTCACCCAGCCACCGCGCGAGGCCGGTCATGGTGGCGGCGATGCGGCTGTCCCCGGGTGGGTAGGCCGCAAGTGCCTGCAGGACATGGGCATTCGTGCTGACCGACGAAGTGCGCTCGTCCGGATAGGTGGCGAAATGCTCGCCCACCTGGTACTCCCACAAGCAATCCAGCGGGTACGGCATCCCGAGGTTTGCCAGCGCGTGCAGCGCCGTCGCGGTGTCGTCCGCGTCGGGCGGCAGGCCGGCGCCACCGGGCGCGCCGGACGCACCGAAGGCCGCCCGCAGTCCCGCGGTGAGTTCCGGCGGGACCGTGACGGGCAGTCCCACGTCGGTCAGGGTGGTCAGCACCCAGGCACGCTCGAACACGTCCAGCGGCGCGGCGACGGGCACCGGGCCACCGTGGCGGGCCTGCAGGTGTTCCAGGTAGCGCACTCCGGGATGCGGATTTCCTTGTGCCGCCTCGGTTCCGAACCAGGCGGCGGTCGCGGCGGGGGAGCAGCCCACCCCGAAACGCCCGGCGTGCACGAACGACGCGCCCCGCGCCACCGGGCCCAGCATTTCCAGTGAATGCCAGAGCTTGTCCGGCAGCGCCGCGCCACGCTCGACCGCTTCGCGCAACCGCACCAGGAGCTCCGGCCGCGCCCCGGGCGGAACGGGCAGCCGTGGCCCGTGCCGCCAGAACTCCAGTCCCGGCAAGGGATTCGCCTCGAGCCCGGCGAGCCGGGTGTTGAGCGTGATCACCAGGTACGGCACCAGAATCTCGATCGCGACCGTGTCGGGCAACGCGATGTCCCGCTCCAGCATGCCGGACAACGCCAGCAGTCCACGGTGAACCGCTCGTACCGCTTGCGGATCCGCCGTGCGGGTCAGTTCGGCGAACAGTGCGTCGGTCGCCGACAGTGTGGGCAGCAAGGCATACGCCCCTGGTCCGCCCCACTCTCCACTCGTTTTCTGCTCACCGAGAAGGAAGCGAATTCTGCCTGCGTGCCCGGCCAGCCGGGGCGCCAATGCGACGACCCTCGCGGTTTCGTACAACGACGGGGAGAAATCCCCGAAGGAATCGGTTGCCATCGCGGCGAGAAGCCGCTGTGCCTCGTCGGCCAGATTCATTCCGCATCCCCCATAAAATTGCGGCGGCGCAGGTGTGCGGGACCCGCCGCGGACTCGCGGCTGCTGTGACAGGGAGAAATCCAACGTAGCATCGCAAGCTGCCAACAAGGCCGGGTTTCGTCCTACTGGCCGATCGTTTTGCTACGGAAGAGGGGTTGCGACCCGGCTGCCCGCTGCGGGATGAATCCACGGTGCCAGTACGTTCATCCACTAGAAGGAAGGCCAAACGCGACCCAGGAGGCTAAGGTGTTCGATCCCGAGGAGCTCTACGAGGTGGACTCGGAGCTTCCCGAGCTCAGTGGCGCGGTGCTGCTGCACCAGCTCGACGGGTTCGTGGACGCCGGGATGGCCGCCAAGACCGTCACCGAGCACCTCGAGTCCCGCCTGGAGCACACCGTCGTCGCCCGGTTCGACGTGGACCGGCTCGTCGACTACCGGGCCCGTCGCCCCATGATGACCTTCGACGTGGACCACTGGTCGGACTACGAGGCCCCGGAGCTGGTGGTGCGCCTGTTCCACGACGAGGCGGGCACGCCGTTCCTGCTGCTCACCGGGCCGGAGCCGGACCGCGAGTGGGAGCGTTACGCCGCCGCGGTGCGCAGCCTCGTCGAGCGGTGGCAGCTGCGGATGGTGGTCAGCGCCTACGGGATCCCGATGGGTGCCCCGCACACGCGGCCGCTGGGGGTGACGGCGCACGCCAGCCGGGCGGAGCTGATCGGGGACTACCAGTCGGTGTTCAACCGGGTCCAGGTGCCCGGCAGCGCCGTGTCTTTGACGGAATTGCGGCTCGCCGAGGCAGGCCACGACGCGGTGGGTTTCGCCGCGCACGTGCCGCACTACCTGGCACAGTCGCGGTATCCGGCCGCCGGGGTGACGCTGCTGGGCTCGATCTCCCGGATGACGGGCCTGTCCATCCCGGACGAGGCGCTCGTGGAGTCGGCGCGCCGCACCGACAGCGAGATCGCGCGCCAGGTCGCGGAGTCCGACGAGGTCGCCGAGGTGGTGGCCGCGCTCGAACGACAGTACGACGCGTTCGTCGACGCCAAGGACAAGGAGAACCTGCTCGCCGGCGACGTCACCCAGATGCCGACGGCGGAGGAACTGGGCGCCGAGTTCGAGCGGTTCCTCGCCGAGCAACAGGAGCGGGGCGAGTAGCGGTCACAGCGAAGCGCGCAGTGCCGAGACCCGGTTGACGGCGGCGGTGAAGTCGGCCGGGTTCAGCCGGCCGGACTGAACCGCGGTGGCCAGTGCGTCCCCGGCTTCGTCGCCCTGGGCCACATCGCGGGCCGAGCACAGGATGAGGTCCATACCGGCCGCGGCGGCGGACACGGCGCGCTCACTCGTGGTGCCTTGCAGCGCGCCGGCTTCGAGGGCGTCGGTGATCGTCACCCCCGCGAACCTGAGCCGCTCGCGCAGTTCGTTGCGCACCACCGCGGAGGACAACCCCGCCGGATGGTCCGCGTCGAGCGCCGGATAGGTCGCCCACGAGACCATGACGAGTTTCACCCCGGCGGAAAACGCCGCCGGGTAGGGCGCTTCGTCGACGTCGCGCAGCGTCGGCAGCGGCACGTCGAGGGTCACCGGTGCGGTGTCGGTGTTCTGGTCCCTGGCGGCCGCGCCGATACCGGGGAAGTGCTTGGCCGTCGCCGCGACTCCGGCCTGCTGCTGTGCTTCGATGAACGCCTTGCCCAGTTGCGCGGCCACCGCCGGATCACTGCTGTACGAACGGCCGAAGCGGTCCATGAAGTCGCCGGCCGTGCGGTACACGTCCAGCACCGGCGCGAGGTTGACGTTCATGCCGACGCCGGCGAGATTCCGGCCCGCGCCGGTGCCCGCCTGGGTCGCCGCCGCGACGGGATCGGCCGCCTGGCCGACCTGTTTCTCCGACAGCACCGGCTCACCGGGCAGCCGCCGCACCTGGCCGCCCTCCTGGTCGGTCATCAGCAACAACGGCGCCTTCACCGGGCTCGCCGCGTTGGCGTCCTGGAGCTGCCGGATCACGTTTGCGATCTGCGTGAGGTCGGAGATGTTCTCGCCGAAGAAGATCACGCCGGCGGCTTCGCCCGCGCGGATCCGGTCGAGCAGGCTCCGCGGCGGGGTCAGCCCGGAATAGGAGTAGATGACCCGCTGACCGGCTTGCTGACGGGGCGAAAGCCCTTGCGCGTGCGAGGTTCCGGCCTGCGCGAACACCGCCCCGAGCGCGATGGCGAGCACAACCTGTAGTACCCGGCCCGGAATTCGCATGAGCACCCCCCAGCGGATCGGCGCTCGTCACCCTACCCCGGCGGGATCGCCGGCGCGAGTTTGCCGGTCCGGACCAATTTCCGCCCACGTGTACCCGGGCGGGGCACCGGGCAGATGTCGTTGCCAGTCAAGGCAAGGAGCACCGGTCTTCGCGAAAGACAACCAGGCGGCACGCAGTTTCCGGCTTAGCTCGGCCATTTCCTCCCAGCCGGTCCCCGCGAGCATCGGCGCCGCCGCCCAGGATTCCCGGTCGCCCAGCAGGAACGGCAGCTCGATGCAGTGGCAGGCACCGAATCCCGAAGCCGGTGCGGACCAGTCGAACCGGTAGGTGAACACCCGGCCGCCCGCTGCGGCGAGCGCGTCGGCGAACCGGCGTGACGGCGCGTCGAACATCCAGCGGGTGATGGCGTTCTTCGCCGCCGCCATTCCCTTGCGGCCCAACGGGTTCGCCTCGATGAGCGGGATTCCCGGCTTGTCGTTGAGGAACGTGTTCATCTCGTCCTTCGTGGTGCCGATCAGGACATCCACGTCGCGAGCCCGGCGTACGGCGGCGGGCAGCCAGCCCGCGACCGTCGGCAGCGGCCCGGTTTCGGCGACCGGGCTGAACGGCGGTACCGAGTACAACCCGCCGGGACCGGCCGCGCGCACGATCGCCTTCTCTTGCGCGGCAAGGATTTCCGCGACGCTGGCGGTGCGCGGGTCGGTGCCCAGCGCGGCGGTGAACAGCCGCGCGACCCTGGCCGCGCGCGCCGGTTTCGCGATCTTCATCGCCATCGGCGCGCTCTGCAGGATCGCCCGGCGGAACAGCCCGTCCGCGCCGGGCATCGCCATCAGGCATGCGATGGAATGCGCGCCCGCCGACTGCCCGAACACCGTGACCTGGTCCGGGTCCCCGCCGAACGCGGCGATGTTGTCCCGCACCCAGCGCAGCGCCGCCAGCTGATCGAGCAGGCCGAGATTGCCCGGCGAAACCCCGGCGAGCTTGAGATAACCCAGTGCGCCGAGCCGGTAGTTGACGCCGACGACCACCACGTCGCCTTCGACCGCGAGCCGTTGCCCGTCGTAGATGTCCAGCGACCCGGCGCCGGTCACGTAGGCGCCACCCGGAATCCACACGAGCACCGGTCTTTTCCCGGCGGTGGCCGGGGTGACGATCGTGAGGTTCAGGCAGTCCTCGCCCTGCGCCGCTTCGGGTGGCACGCCCATCACCGCGCCGGGGCGGGCCCGTGGCTGCGGGCTCATCGGCCCGTGGCCGGTCGCGTCCCGCACCCCGGTCCACGGCTCGACGGGACGGGGCGGCGCGAACCGGCCGGCGCGGGCATAAGGGACGCCGCGGAACACGGTCAGCCCGGATGGCGTGGTCAGTCCGCGGAGCTCACCGCCACTGATCATCACCACGCCACCACTTTAATGATCCGACCGAAAGTAGGCGGATACGGTCGGCTGCCGATCTGCTCGGGGCAACCCGTTTCCGCCGTGGCTGCGGTCGGATCGTTAACGAACGGCGCAGTAATGATCCGACCGGAAGTAGGCGGATACGGTCGGCTGCCGACCTGCTCGGGGCAACCCGTTTCCGCCGTGGCTGCGGTCGGATCATTAACGAACGGCGCAGTAATGATCCGACCGGAAGTAGGCGGATACGGTCGGCTGCCGACCTGCTCGGGGCAACCCGTTTCCGCCGTGGCTGCGGTCGGATCATTAACGAACGGCGCAGTACTGATCCGACCGGATAGATCGCGCCGGGTTGACCGGGCTGGCACGCTGGGGAGGAGACGAGGGGAGTGCGCGATGACGGGCACGATCGAGACTCAGCTCGAGTACTCGGCGGGGTTCGGCAATGAACATCACAGCGAAGCCGTGCCGGGGGCCTTGCCGGTCGGGCGGAATTCGCCGCAGCGCGCGCCGCTCGGGCTCTACGCGGAGCAGCACAGCGCGACGGCGTTCACCGAACCGCGCGGGCACAACCGCCGCAGCTGGGTGTACCGGATCCGCCCATCCGCCGCGCATCCCCCGTTCCGGCCGTATGCCGCGGGCCTGCTGCGCAGCGCGCCGGTGCCGGCCGGGGTGGCCGACCCGAACCGGCTGCGCTGGAGCGCACCCGCACTGCCGGAGACGCCGACGGATTTCGTGGACGGCCTGTACACGGTGGGCGCCAACGGGAATGTGTTGCAGCGCAGCGGGATCGCGATTCACTGGTACCTCGCCACGAAGTCGATGGAGGACCGCTACTTCGTCGACGCGGACGGCGAACTGCTGCTCGTTCCGCAACTGGGCGGGTTGCTGCTGATCACCGAGTACGGCCGGGTGCGGGTCGAGCCGGGGGAGATCGCGGTGATCGGCCGCGGGGTGCGGTTCCGGGTCGTGCTGCTCGGCGCGCGGGCCCGCGGCTATGTCTGTGAGAACTACGGCCAGGCGTTCACCCTGCCCGAACTCGGGCCGATCGGCGCGAACGGCCTGGCCAACCCACGTGACTTCCAGTACCCGGTCGCGGCGTTCGAGGACCGCGAGGAGACGGTGCAGGTGGTGCAGAAGTTCGGCGGCGGGCTGTGGGCGGCGGACTACGACCATTCCCCGCTGGATGTCGTGGCGTGGCACGGAAACCACGCGGCGTACAAGTACGACACAGCGCGGTTCAACGTGATGGGCACGGTCAGTTTCGACCATCCCGACCCGTCGATCTACACGGTGCTGACGTCGCCGACCGATACGCCGGGACAGGCGGGAGCGGATTTCGTGATCTTCGCGCCGCGCTGGCTCGTCGGCGAGGACACGTTCCGCCCGCCCTGGTACCACCGCAACGTGATGAGCGAATTCATGGGGCTGGTCAAGGGGGTCTACGACGCGAAGGCCGAGGGTTTCGAACCGGGCGGGGCGAGCCTGCACAACATGTGGTCGGCGCACGGCCCGGACGCGGAGACCTTCGAGAAGGCGAGCGCACAGGACTTGGTGCCGCAGAAGGTCGAGGACACGCTGGCGTTCATGTTCGAGACGCGCTGGCCGCTGGTCACCACCGAATTCGCCCGCTCGGCCGCACACCTGCAGCCGGGTTACGACGACGTCTGGCGCGGCATCCGCCGCACCTTCACCGGCCAGGGATGATGACCCGCGCGGCTAGACCTGGAGCAGGATGCGGTCCAGGGCACCGAGGCGGCGCTGGGCGGCGGCGAGGCTGTAGAGAATATGCGGGTCGGCCTTGTCGATCAGCGCGGTGATGCCGTCCTCGGCGAGGTCGGGGCGGCCGCCCAGTTGCGGGTAAGCCGCCAGGTCCAGCAGCGTCTGCTCGATCGTGGTGACCCAGCCGGCGCCGAGTTCGCTGGCGTAGCGCTCGATCTTGAGCCGCCGGGCGTCGCGGCGGACGAAGGACACCGTGGCCGGGCGGTCGACCAGGCGCAGCGACGGGCGGTTGCGGGTGGTGGCGACGATGCCGACCTCCGGTGACTCGCCGAACGCGCCGTGCACCTGCGCCGCCGACAGTCCCATCAGCGCGACCGAGCGCGGCCCGTCGTCCGCGGCGGCGATACCCCAGGCCGCCGATTCGAGCGCCGGCAGCCACGACTGGCCCAGCCGCTCACTGCCGATGAGGGCGTAGTAGCCACGCGCCAGCCGATGCAGCACACCGCTGCGCACCAGCCGGAGCATGCCCGCGTGCACCGGCATGCCGTTGTCGTCCTCTTGTGCCGGTACCACGCGGACCGCGCGGCGTAGCAGGGCCGGTAGCAGATCGATCATCACTTCGCGTGCCATGTCCATCACCCTCGGTCGAGGTTACGGAGCCGCCCTCGGCACTGACAAGTCATCGGATGGACGAACTTGACCGTCACTTCCCGCTGTCGTGCCACGGCTTTCCGCCACCCGGTCAGTCCACAGTGGAGCATTCGGGTGCCGGGAACTGTGGTGAACGGGGATAAGGGGTCTTTAGGCCCTAACCAGGAACCAGCCGGGAAAGCGATTCTCGAAGGGGAGGGTGTGCAGTCGGGAATGAGGTGTGACGGAAGTGGAGAAGACCGGATACGACCCCGGCACCCCGTGCTGGGTTGACCTGACGACACCGGACATCGACGGGGCGGCGCGGTTCTACTCCGAGCTGTTCGGCTGGGAGGTGATCGACCAGGGCAGCGAGTACGGCGGGTACCGGATGTGCCAGCTGCGCGGTAAGCCGGTGGCGGGCATGGGGCCGCAGCAGCAGCCCGGGATGCCGCCGACCTGGACGAGCTACGTGGCGGTCGCCGACGCGAACGTGACGACGAAGGCGGTCACCGCGGCCGGGGGACAGGTTTACGTCGAGCCGATGGAGGTGCCTGGCACCGGCACGATGGCGATCTACGCCGACCCGGGCGGTGCCGTGTTCGGGGGGTGGCAGCCCGGCCCGTTCACCGGTGCCGCGCTGGTCAACGAGCCCGGCACGCTGAGCTGGAACGAGCTGGTGACCCGGCATCCGGACGCGGCGGCCGACTTCTACCACGCGGTGTTCGGGTGGAGCGCGAACCGGCAGCCGATGGACGGCATCGAGTACACGACCTGGCAGCTGGGAGACAGCCCGATCGCCGGCATGCTCCCGATGGACGAGCGGTGGCCGGCCGAGGCGCCCCCGTTCTGGGTCATCTACTTCGCGGTGTCCGGCACCGACGACATCGTCGCGTCGGCGACCCGGCTCGGTGGCACGGTGATGCAGGAGCCGACCGATGTGCCGGTGGGCCGGTTCGCCGTGGTGACCGACCCGGCCGGCGCGGCTTTCGGTGTGATCACGCTGAACCGTGAATGAGGATGGTGATGCGGTGACGGTGTCGGCGGGAGCCGGGTCGGAACTGGATCGGCTCGCACGCGACGCCGCCCTCGGTAACCCCGAACTCGTCGGCCGGCTGCTGACCGGCATCGCGCCGCTGCTGGTGCGCTACTGCCGCGCGCGGCTGGGCCGGCGCGGGGATTCCTACCGCGACGCGGACGAGGTGGCCGCCGACGCCGGCCGGGCGGTGCTGGCCGCACTGCCGGGTTACGCCGGCGGCCCCTTTCTGCGATTGCTGTACGAGGTCGTGACCCGCACGGTCGACGAGTTCTCCCTCGGTGGCCCGCCTGCCGCCGGGACCGAACTCACGGCGCTGCTGCCGACGCTGCCCCCGCTGGATCGCGACATCGTGCTGCTGCGCGTGGCGACCGGGCTTTCGGCCGCCGAGACCGCGTCGGTACTGGGGTTGAGCATCGGGCAGGTGCGGGTGGCGCAGCATCGCGCACTGACGAAACTGCGCGCTCTGCTGTAACCGGACGGTCGCAGGGCGTGGGTCACATGTCGGCACCAATGTCGTGGCAAAGCCGGCCGGCGCTGTCCTGCCATCGGGTGAGTCGGCGATTCTTGCGGGCATGACCGCGGTCCTGACCAGCAGGCCAGTCCGGGAAGCCGCCGCGCTCGCCCGGACCACGCCCGGGGTGCTGACCGTGCTCGCGCTCGTCCTGGTCCTTGCCTCGTTGCTGGCCGGGCTGTTGACCTCACTCAGCGTGCGGGGGCGGAGTCAGGCTGTCGACGAGCTGGCGACCCGCAGCGGTCCGCTCACCGCCGCGGCGCAGGAGATCTACCGGTCGCTGGCGGACGCCGACGCGACCGCGACCGGCGCGTTCCTCGCCGGGGGACTCGAACCGGCCGAAACACGTCAGCGTTACGAGGCCGACATCGCGCAGGCCGGCAACGCGCTCGCGATCGCCGTCGCGGCGCGGGAACCGGCGGACGTCACCGCACAGGACAGCCCGCTGGCGGTCCTCACCGGGCAGTTGCCGGTCTACACGGGATTGATCGAGACCGCTCGCGCCGACAACCGGCAGGGCCTGCCGCTGGGCGCCGCCTACCAGCGGGAAGCCTCGAATCTCCTGCGCTCGGAGCTGCTGCCCGCGGCACAGCAGCTTTACCAGGGCGAATCCGGTCAGCTCGCGGCCGATCAGGACCGGGCGACGAGACCGCCGTGGGCGGAGGTTCTGCTCGCGCTCGTGGTGCTCGCGCTTCTCCTTGTCGCACAAGGGTTTCTGCGGCGCCGCACGAACCGGGTGCTGAACGCGGGCCTGCTGGTGGCGACCGCCGCCGCGGTGCTGTCCCTGGGCTGGGTGCTGATCGCGACGGTGTCGGCGATGAACGACACCGCGGACAGTCGCGCGGACGGGTCCGCGCAGGTGGATGTGCTGGCAGAGGCCAGAATCGCGACGCTGAGCGCCCGCGTGGACGAGACGTTGACCCTGGTCGCCCGCGGTGCGGGAAGCGCCTACCAGGACGACTACGTGAAATCCGCCGGGCAGCTCGCGGGGCTGCTCGACGAGGCCAGGGCACGGGCGACCGACCCGGAGGTGGCGCGGATCGTCGAGTCGGCGCGCGCGGACGCGCAGGCGTGGGCGTCCGCGCATACCGCCATCCGCGCCGCCGACGACCAGGGCGACTACGTGACCGCGGTGCGGCGGGCCACCGACGCCGGACCCGTGGGGGCGGCGGGAAGCTTCGACCGGCTCGACCGCGACCTGCGGTCCGCGATCGACCGCGCCCGCGACACCTTCGGCGCCGAGGTGAACGCCGCCGCCCGCGACCTGTCCGGTGCGATGGCCGCGGTGATCGCGCTGGCCGTGCTCGTCGCGGCCGGTTCGGTGGCCGGGATCTGGCGACGGCTGAGGGACTACCGATGAAACGAGTGCTCGGCCTGCTCGTCGCGGCCCTGGTGCTGACGGGGTGCACGGCGGTCAGCACGACCACGCTGCCGACCGTGCCGGCGCGGGTGCCCACGCCGGCCGGGGTCACCACCGCCGAAGCCGCCGCACCGCCCGTGCAACAGCAGTGCGGTGATCTGCTCGCCAGCCCGCGGCCGCTCAGCCCGATGCCCGCGCCGGGGCAACCGCCGGCCGGCTCGACGATGGCGAAGATCGCGCAGCGCGGCAAGCTCGTCGTCGGCGTCGACCAGAACACCCTCAACATGGGTTTCCGCGACCCGTTCACCGGGCAGATCCAGGGATTCGACATCGACATGGCGCGCGCGGTCGCGCAGGCGCTGTTCGGTGACCCGCACGCGATCCAGTTGCGGGCGCTGACGTCGGACCAGCGGATCCCCGCGCTCCAGCAGGGTGACGTGGACATGGTCGTGCGGACCATGACGATCACCTGTGACCGGCGGGAAGAGGTGACATTCTCGTCGGTGTATTACCAGGCGCAGCAACGCATTCTGGTCAAGAAGAACTCGGGCATCACCGGTCCGGAGCAGCTGGCGGGCAAGCGGGTGTGTGCCACCAAAGGCTCGACGTCGCTGGCCACCGTGCAGGCGCTCCCGCAGCGGCCGGTCGTGGTGTCGGTCGCGGACTGGACGGACTGCCTCGTCCTGCTCCAGCAAGGACAGGCCGACGCGGTGTCCACCGACGACGTGATCCTCGCCGGCATGGCGGCGCAGGACCGCTACACCGAAGTCGTCGGCGCGTCGCTGGCCGCCGAGCCGTACGGGATCGCGGTGCCGAAGGAGGACGTCGACCTGGTCCGGTTCGTCAACGGGGTGCTGGACCGGGTCCGCACCGGCGGCGCCTGGGCGGCGTCGTACCAGCGCTGGCTCTACGGGCTGCTGCCCGGCCCGGTCCCCGCCCCGCCGGTGCCCCGGTACGAGGACTGATGCCCGTGCCGGACTTCGAACAGGCCGATCGCGTGCCGGCCGAAGCAGCCGCGGACGGTGCCCGGATCGCCGAAGCGCTTGTCGCGATGGACGTTCACCCCGGGCACCGGCTGAGGGAACAGCTTGCCCGGCATCGGGAGCTGGTGAGCCGTGCTGGCGAGATCCGGGCGCGCGCGGGTGCCGCGGACCTGGCCGAGTTGACCTCCGTGCTCGGGGATGCGGCCGAACTCACCGCGGAACTGGCGGAAGTCCTTGCCACGCTGGAGGATCTGGTCTCGGCCCGTGACGATTTCGCCGAGCGGCAACAGGAACTGGAGGCCGTCGTCGACCGGGTCGCCGCCGTCGATGCCGAAGTCCGTACGGTGCGGGCGAACGTGCTGGTGAAGATCGCGTCGCCGGCACTCGGGGCGCCGGGCGAGAGCGTCCCGGCGTTGCGTGTGCGGCTCACCGAGCTGACGGATCTCTGGCAGGCCCGGCGGTGGCGCACCCTGGCCGGCAAGATGTCCACATTGGACGCTGATGCGCGGGCCGCGCTGGCGGACGCACGGGCGCGGCTGGCGTTCGCCAAGGGGCTGCTGGATCACCGGCTGGAGTTGCGCGGCCGGCTCGACGCGTGCCGGGTGAAAGCCTGCAAACTGGGCCGGGCCGCGGATCCGGAGCTCATCAGGTTGGATGGCCGGGCGTACGAAGTGCTGTACGCGATCCCGTGTGATCTGCGGGCCGCGACGATCGCGCTGCGTGCTTATCAGCGGGCACTGGAGGACCGGTCATGAGCGCCTGTCCGCGTCCCGGCTGTGCCGGCCGGCTTGACGAGGCCGGTTTCTGCGACACCTGCGGTCTCGAAGCGCCGCCGGACACCGTCGGCCCGGCCACGACCGGGTTTGCCGCGCCCGCAAGCATTTCCTGGAGCACGCCGGCGTCCGCCTCGTCGCGACCCGGCCGCTCGTCCGGCCGTTCGTCGAGCGGGAACCTGCTGGGCCGCGGCGTGATCGACATCCCGCCGGTGCCGCGCCGTGACCCGCGTGCGGCCGTGCTCACCGATCCTCAGGTGCCGGAGAACAAACGGTTCTGCAGTGCCTGCGGGGCCAAGGTCGGCCGCGGCAGCGAAGGGAAACCCGGCCGCGTCGAAGGATTCTGCCCCCGGTGCGGGCGCCGGTTCTCCTTCACCCCGAAGCTCGTCCCCGGCGAGCTCCTGCACGATCAGTACGAAGTGCTGGGGTGCCTGGCGCACGGCGGGTTCGGCTGGATCTACCTCGCCGCCGACCATCGCGTCGCCGACCGGTGGGTGGTGCTCAAGGGCCTGCTCGACACCGGCGACACGGACGCGATGGCCGCCGCGATGGCCGAGGCGGAGTTCCTCGCCCGGGTCGAGCACCCGTCGATCGTGCGTATCTACAACTTCGTCGAACACCGCGGCACCGGCTACATCGTGATGGAGTATGTCGGCGGGACCTCGCTGCGGGACCTGATGAAGCAGGCGGGCGAGCCGGCCGGGTGCCTGCCGCTGACCCAGGCCATCGCCTACACCCTGGAGATCCTGCCCGCGCTGGCACACCTGCACGCCAGCGGCATGGTGTACTGCGATTTCAAGCCGGACAACGCGATCCAGGTGGAGGACCAGCTCAAGCTCATCGACCTCGGCGCCGTGCGGCACTGGTCGGATCAGGCCAGCCCCATCTACGGCACCCCCGGTTACCAGGCCCCGGAAATCGGCCGGGAACTGCCGTCACCGGTGTCCGATGTGTACACCGTCGGACGCGCGCTCGCGGTGATGACCTTCCCGTTCGACTTCCATCACGCCTACCGGGACAGTCTGCCACCGCCCAGCGAGGTTCCGTTGCTGGCCGAGTACGAATCGTTCCACCGGCTGCTGCTGCGCGCCACGCACCCCGACCCGGATCAGCGGTTCGGCTCGGCCGAAGAGATGCGTCTCCAGCTGGAAGGCGTGTTCCGTGAAGTCGCGTCCACTGTGGATGGTCAGCCGCGGGCAGGGGTGTCGGCGGAGTTCACCCCGGAACGCCGTGCCTTCGGGGTTCCGGATCTGCCGGCTCCCGAGGAGGTCGCGGCGGGGCTGCCCGTGCCGCGCGTGGATCTGACCGACCCGGGAACCGCGTTCCTGGCCGGGCTGGCGGAAACCGATCCCGAGGCGATCATCCGCGAACTGTCCGGCGCGGCGGTACCGGGGGCCGAAATCAGACTGCGCCTTGCGCGGGCCCAGCTCGACGCCGGAAAACCCGCTGACGCAAGGAAAACGCTCAACACGACGAAACTCGGCACCGGCGACTGGCGCGCCGAGTGGTACCGCGGGCTCGCCGCGCTGGCCGAGGGCAGGCCGCACCAGGCGCGGCAGTCCTTCGAGACCGTGTACGACCTGGCGCCCGGCGAGCTCGCCCCGAAACTGGCGATCGCGGCGTGTGCGGAAGCGGTGGGCGAGAACGCGGACTGGTACTACCGCACGGTGTGGCGCACCGACCGCACGTTCATCAGCGCGGCCTTCGGGCTGGCCAGGGTGTTGCGGGACTCCGACGACCGCGCCGGGGCCGCCGAGGTGCTCGAATCGGTGCCGGAGACGTCGAGCAACCACGTCGCCGCGCAGCTGGCCGCGATCGGGCTGCGGACCGGTGCCGGCTCACTGTCCGAAGAGGACCTGGTGACCGCCGGCGCGCGACTGTCCGGATTGGACCTCGACGAGTACCGCCGCGCGCCGGCCTCCCGCGACTTGCTGGCCGCGGCGTTGGACTGGGTGCACCGCAACGGAACAGGCAACGGATCCGTGCTGGGATACCGGTTGGCCGAACACGAGCTTCGCAGGGGGCTCGAGAAGGAGTATCTGTGCCTGGCACGCCAGGCCACCGCCCGGCGTGACCGCATCGCCCTCGTCGACGAGGCCAACCGGATCCGGCCGAGGACGTGGTTCTGATACCGAGCCTCAGCGCCGGACCGAATCCCGCAGCTGGGCCATCAGCACCAGTGCGGCCCGCGACAGCGGCCGTGACGCCGAGCTGGCCAGCGACACGTTCCACCACAAGGGTTCCCCTTTCACCGGCACCGCAACCAGTTCCGGGTACCGGGCGGCGACGCCCGCGGGCAGGAAGCTGATCACGTGGCCCTGCCTGATCAAGGCCGCCACCGTCGCGTAGTCCGTTGTCTCCAGCGGGATCGACCGGCTGATCCCCAGCCGGTCGAAGGCGAGGTCGATGACCGCGCGGGTGCCCCAGCCTTCGGGACAGTCCACAAAGGTCTCCCCGGCGAGCTCGGTCAGCCGCACCGGCCCGGCGCCGGAGAGCCGGTGGTCCGGACCACACAGCAGAACCAGTTCGTCCTCGGTCAGGATCTCCACGTTCAGGCCGGCAGGCGGGCGCCGCGCGAACGCCGCGAGCGCGAAGTCGATCGTGCCTGCCAGTAGTGCGTCCACATTCCCCTGGGTGCCGGTCGTGGAATGGCGGACCCGGACCCGCACGGCCGGGTTCTCCCGGTGGAACCGGCCGAGCACGGCCGCCATGTCGATGCCCGGCAGGGTCAGCATGGTGCCCACCACGACCTCGCCGTGCAGCTGGCCCTGCTGTTCCTGAACCGCGTCGTGCGCGGCGCGGGCCGCCGCGAGCGCGGCACGCGCGCCGGGCAGCATCGCCGTGCCGGCCTCGGTGAGTCGCACGTGCCGGCTGTCGCGCTGGAACAGCGGCGCGCCGACCTCGCGTTCGAGCGCGCGGATCGCCGTCGAGACCCCGGACTGCACGACCCGCAGCCGCCGGGAAGCCTTGGTGAAGTTCAGGTCTTCGGCGACCGCGAGGAAATATTCGAGCTGGCGCAGTTCCATGGCATCAATCTATTTCAGAGATGGTAGCAAGCACAAACATTCGTTGGACGTGATTGCTGGCCGGAGGCACTGTGGGTGCTATGACGACTATCGATACGGCGGCCAAGCTGCCCGTGTGGCGGGCTGGGAACTCGCGGACGCATGGCCGCGGCTTCTGGCTGGTGGCCTACACCTTCGCGGTGACGATGGCATTCTCCACCGTGCCCGCCCCGCTTTACGTGCTGTACCAGGCAAAAGACGGTTTCGGCTCGTTCACCCTGACCGTGGTCTTCGCGGCGTACGCGCTCGGCGTGATCGCCAGCCTGTTCCTCGCCGGGCACATCTCGGACTGGGTCGGGCGGCGCAACGTGCTGGTGCCCGCGGTGCTGATCAACGTGCTCGCCGCCGTGATGTTCCTTACCTGGTCCTCGGTTCCGGCCCTGCTGGCGGCGCGGTTCCTGTCCGGCCTCGGCGTCGGCGCGCTCACCGCGACGGCCACCGCACACCTGACCGAACTGCACCTGGCCGCACGGCCCGGTGCGTCGCGCGGCCGCGCGGATCTGGTCGCGACGGCAGCGAACCTGGGCGGTCTCGGGGTCGGGCCGCTGGTCGCGGGCGCGCTCGCGCAGTACGCCGGCGACCCGCTGCACGTGCCGTACCTGGTGTTCCAGGCGCTCATGCTGCTCGGCGCGGTCGTGCTCGTGCTCGTGCCGGAGACCGTCGAGGCGACGCCGGTGAAATACCGGCCGCAGCGGCTCTCGGTGCCGCGCGCGGCACGCGGCCGGTTCTTCGCCGCGGGTGCGGCGGCGCTGGCGGAGTTCGCGGTGTTCGGGCTGTTCGTCTCGCTGGCCCCCGCCTTCCTGGCGAACGTCCTGCACCAGCATTCGCATGTACTGGCCGGCGCGGTGTCGTTCGCCGTGTTCGCCGCGGCCACCGGTGCGCAGATCCTGTTGTCGCGCGCGGGAGTGCGGCGGCAGCTGAGCATCGGGTTCGGGCTGCTCGTGTCCGGGATCGTGCTGATGACCGTGGCGGTGCAGCTGCCGAGCCTCGTGCTGTTCGTCATCGCCGGGGTACTCGCGGGTGGTGGCGCGGGCGCGGCGTTCAAGGGTTCGGTCAGCATCGTGCTCTCGATCGCCATGCCGGAAGCGCGCGGTGAGGCGCTGGCCGGCCTGTTCCTTGCCGCGTACGTGGGGCTTGCCGGCCCGGTGCTGGCGCTCGGCCTTGCGACCCAGCTGATCTCGCTGCAGGCCGCGCTCGCC
The DNA here is from genome assembly GCF_009707865.1 of Amycolatopsis pithecellobii. Lineage (GTDB taxonomy): Bacteria > Actinomycetota > Actinomycetes > Mycobacteriales > Pseudonocardiaceae > Amycolatopsis_E > Amycolatopsis_E pithecellobii. Next base: position 5,706 of record NZ_WMBA01000043.1, on the reverse strand, counting down.
GGGTTCGCCGCACTGCTGCTGGTGATCCTGGCGCTGGTCGGACGACGCCTCTTCGCGGCGGCCTGAGCGCGGCGCGCGAAAATGTCATGTTTGTGTCCGGTTATCGTCGATCCTTTTTCCCGGTTCTTCCGGCATTGTTACCGGGGTGAACCCGGTGGTGTGGCTGCGTCCCGCGGCAGAACACGAAGCACATCTGGCCGCGGCGGTCAGCGAAGCCGCCGAACTGTTCGAAGTGGACACTCATGGGCTGGAACTCGCCGAAGCCGTGCGGATTCTCGGTGAGCGCGCCCCGGATGACCTGGTCTGGATCCTGGACGGCGTGCGTGGGGAACTCCGGCTTCCCGGCAGCGTCGTGCGGCCGAGCCCGGACCTTCCTGACGTCGAGGCCGGACCGCTGAGCGAACCGGCGCGCGTCGTGCTCGATTTCGTCGCCGCGCTCGCCCCGGCACCGGTCGGCGCGGACCTGCTGATGGCCGGGGTGTCGGACCTGCTCGGGCCGCGCGCACCGTTGCTGGTCGCCGGTGCCCTCACCGAACTCGCCGCGTTCGTCGCGCCCGCGTCCGGGGAAAGTCAAGCGTGGCAAGCGATCTGCCGGCTCGAGCCGACCGCACACGGCGTACGGCGCGCCGCGACGGTGCTCGAACGATTCCTGAGGACGCCCACATCGCTGGTCAACTACCGGCACGCCCTCGAAGTCGCCCGGCACCCGGCGGCCTCCTCCCAGCGAACGGCATTGCTGCGCGCGGTCGCGCGCGGGTACGAACAACGCGGCGATTTCCCCGCCGCCGCCCAGGTTTGGGGGCTCGTCGCCGCCGGAGGTGATCCCGCCGACGTGCTGGCCGCCGCACGCAGGGAAGCCGAGACCGGCGATCCGCCCGCCGCGATCCGCCGCACCGCACGGCTCATCCAGGGCGCCCGGCGCGCCCACGACGTCCGCACCGAATACCGCGCCCGGTTCGTGGCCGCGCTCGCGCACGACGCGAACGGCTCGTATGCGCGTGCGGACAAGGTTTTCCACCGGCATCCGCTCATCGCCGCCCAGGGACCCGAGCCGGTGTGGCTCGGCGCGGACGAACGCCGCGAAGTGCGGCTCGCGCGGGTTCAGGCGCTGCGGCTGCGCGGTGAATACCGGGTGGCGCGGGAACTTCTCGACACGCTGCTACCGGAAATCCGCCGTGCGCAACCGTTCGGCAGCCATCGCGGGGCATGGCCGGTGGCGACGCTGGAAGACGCGCGGCTGCTCCTGCTGGCCGGGGACCTTTCCCGGTCCCGTGAGGTGGCGGGCCGGCTCGCCGGGCAGTTCGCGCGCGCCGGGTGGGCACGCCACCCGCTGGCCCGCGGGGCGGTCGCCGTGCTCGTCGAGGGGGAGCACGGGGCCGGGCCGGCCCGCCGCGCCGCCGCCGATTCCGTCGCGTGGTTCGGCCATGACCACGCGCTGACGTTGGAACTGCGCATTCTGCAGGCACAAGCGCTCAGCAACGACGGGGAAAACCTGGAAGCACTCGCCGTGCTCGCGGACGCCGAGGTCCGTGCCGAAGCCGGTCTCGGCGCGGACCATCCGCTGACGCTCAAGGCCCGGCAGTGGCGCGGGCTCGTCCGGATGCGGTTGCGTGACTGGGAAACCGCCGCGCGCCAGTTCGAGGAACTGGCGCCCCGCCAGGAACTCGCCTTCGGCGCCGATCATCCCGACACCCGGCTCACCCGGCTGGAGCTCGGTGTCTGCCTGGCCAGGCTCAACCACGTCCGGCGGGCCCGGCCCTTGCTGACCGAGGCCGTGAAAGCGCTTCACGACGAGCACGGGCCTTGGCAGCACTGGGTTTCCACCGCCAGGGCCGCGACCGCGCTCGCCGAGCTGCCCGGCCCGGTTTCCCGCTGGTTCACCCGCGCGCGGGCTCAGCCGCGTTCCCAGCCGACGCCGTAGGAGCGGGCCGGTTGCAGGTTCTCGAAATCGGCCGACACCTCGGAACCGTTCAGTGACAACGGTTTGCGCACCGGTAGCGGATCCTCGGCGTCCTTGGAGAATTCCCCGTCGATCCGCCAGATCCGCGACGGCGGCGGCACCCGGTCGAAGCGAACGTTGAGGCGGAACCGTTCACACGGGAATTCCGGCGTGCAGCAATAGAAAGGCGAGATCTCGGCGACCCGGATCCGGACGAAGAACTCGTGCCGGTCCCCGGCGCCGAGCACGCGCGGGGGCCGCAGCTGGAACCCGACCCGGCTCGAGGACAGTATCCGGGCAGAGTGGACCTCGCCGCCGCGTAGCACCTCGATCCCGAGCTGCGCCAGATCGACCGGGCCGGGCCGCCCGAGCACGCGGCCGAGCGATATCCCGTGCTCGATCTCCGCCAGCTCCGGCACGTGGCTGACGATCTCGCGCTTCTCGAACACCTCCGCGCCCTGCCCGTCCGGGATGAGATCGACGTCGAGAGCCGTGGTGTGCCAAGGGCTTTCCGGCCCGGGCGGCGCCGGCGCGGCGGCCGCCGCCAGCTCGGCCAGCAGGTAGACGACCTCGTCGGCGCGGCGCTGCATCGTGCGCATGTCGCGGTCGGCCACCCGGCCCAGCTCCCCGAGCCGGTGGGTGTAGCGCCTGCCCGACGTGGGACCGAACCCGAGCACAGCCTGCCCGATCGCGCGGCTGCCGTCGGGCAGGCGGGTGATCAGGTCGGAGAGTGTGCGGACCAGTTTCTCGCGGACCGTGGCGGGCGGGTCCGTGTCGAGGACCCCGGCCGCGCGGCGTAACGGCGGGCCCACCGTGTCCGGCAGCGAAGCCGCTTCGACTCCGGGACCCTTTCGTACTTTTTTCAGTTCCGAGACCAGCGCTTCGATCTCGTCACGCCCGTTCGAGTTCAAGGACTCACCTCTGCGTCAGCTCGTCGACCCGGCAGTCTACCGGAAACGATGCCGCGCAAAAACGGTTTCCCGGGTTTCCTGTATCCGGAAACCGGAAACCCCTTTTTCCGGCCGGTACCGCGGATTCACGATTAATGGGCCGGAGCGAATTCCGGCAAGAATCCGCGAAGAAAGGGGTGACCCGGTCATGCACACGCACTTTCAGATCTTCCTGGACCTGCTGAGCTCCTTGCTCGGTTGAGAAAGCCCTGCTCCGGCCGGTGGAATCCCACCGGCCGGAGTTCCGTTTCCGGGGTGGATGCGGGAGGATCGAGGTATGGCGGAACTGGGTCCGGAATTACGCCGGCGGCGAGAGTCGGCCGGTTTGTCACTGGCCAGGCTGGCGGTGCTGGCGCATTTCACGAAAGGTTATCTGAGTAAGGTCGAAAACGGTCGTGTCCGGGCGAATCGGAGCGTCGTGGAAGCCTATGACAAAGCGCTGGGTGCCGGTGGAGAGCTCACCGCGCTGGTGCCCGGCGAACCGCCGCGAGCCGGTGCCGGGATCGCGGGACTGCCCGCACGAACCCGGCACTTCATCGGCCGGGAAACCGAGCTCGCCGCGCTTTCGGCGGTGCTGAGCCATTCCGAAGATGTGCGGGTCTGCGTCGTGCACGGGATGGCCGGGGCCGGCAAGACCGCGCTGGCGATCGCCGCCGCCCGGCAGGCCGCACCGGGTTTCCCGGACGGTTGCCTGTTCTTCGACCTGCGCGGGCACACGCCCGGCGTGCCCGGACTCTCGCCCGCCGAGGGGGCGCAACAGCTGCTGCTCCTGCTGGGCGTGCCGGGTGACCAGCTGCCGCCCGGGGTCGACGGGCGGGCGAACCTGGTGCGGGACAAGCTGTCCGGGCGTCGCATGCTGCTCGTGTTCGACAACGTGCGCAGTGCCGCGCAGATCAGCCCGCTGATCCCGGCGGAACCGGCGTGCCGCGTGCTGGTGACCAGCCGCGCCCGGCTGCCCGCGCTCGACGACGCGTGGCACCTGCACGCGGGGATGCTTTCGCGCGCGGACGCGCTGGCGCTGTTCGGTTCGATCAGCGGGCTGCCCGCGGACGAGGTGGCCGTCGAGATCGTCGAACTGTGCGGGTTGCTGCCGTTGGCGATCCGCATCGCCGCGGCCCGGCTGGTCGCGGGCGGCTGGAGCGCGCGGCGGCTGGCCGGGCGGCTCGCGGCGGCCCGGCTGGCGGCACTGGACGACGGCGAACGGAGCGTGGCCGCGGCGTTCACCGTCTCGTATGAGGAGCTGCCCGCCGGGCAGCGCCGGTTGTTCGGCCTGCTGGCGTTGCATCCGGCCACCCCGATTGACGCGGTGGCCGCCACGGAGCTCGCCGGAGCCGAGGCGGACACCCTGCTCGACCGGTTGCACGACGCCCATCTGATCACGCTCGACGAGGACGGAGTCGTTCACATGCATGACTTGGTGCGGTTGTTCGCGGTCCGGTACGCGCTGCCGCGGATCAGCGCCGTGGACCGGGCGGCGGCGGTGTCACGGCTCGTCGAGTACGCGGCGGGAATGCTTGTCGCGGCGGACGAACTGGTTGAGCCGCACCGGTTCCGCCCGGAGATCGACTGCCCGCGCCCGGCTCGGTTGCCGTTCGCGTCGGCCGCGGACGCGCTGGCGTGGCTGCGTGCGTGGTGGCCGGCGCTGGCCGGGATCGTGGAGCTGGCCGCAGAGCACGGGCTGCGCCGGCGGTGCTGGCAGATCGCGTTCGTCTTGCGGGCGATTTTCTTCCGCGACAAGCTTTTCCAGCCGTGGCTGCGGACGCACCAGTGCGCGTTGAAAGCGGCCGGCCCGGATGCGGAGGGCATGATCCTCAACAGCCTGGGGATGGCGTATATCGAGATGGGGGAGCTGCACGAGGCGGCCGAATGTCACCGGCGGGCCCGGGAGCGGTGCACCGAGGCCGGTGACGAACGGGGTGCGACGGATGCGTTGTCGAGCCTGGCGTGGGTGCGGTTGTATCAGGGCGAGCCGTCGGCGACGGTACGCGACCTGAGCGTTGCGCTGGAGGTGTACCGGGCCGCGGGGCGGCGAAGGAATGTCGCGATCGCGTTGCGGGGTATCGCGTTGGCGGAGACGGAACTGGGCAGGTTCGGTGCGGCCGTCGAGCACGCCGAGGAGGCCCGGCGGCTGGCTGGGCTGCCGGTCGAGGTGCTGATGGCGGTGAACTGCCTGGCGTGGACGCGTTTCCGTGCGGGTGATCTGGAGGCCGCGGAGCGCGGGTACCGGGAGGCAGCGGAACTGGCGGTCCTGGCGGCGAGCGACTACGAACGGGCTCGCGCGCTGACCGGCTTGGGCAACGTGGCCCACGCCCGCGGTTCCGCGGAGGCCGCCGCAGCCCACTGGTCCGCCGCGGACGCCCTCGGAGTACCCCTGGAGCCACGCGTCCTCGGCGAGGCCCGGGCGCGACGCGGATGAGTGCCGCCGGGCGGTGGTTGGTGGCTGGGCGGCTGTGGATTTGGTGAAGATCACGCGGGGTTGTGGGCTGGCGGCAGGGAAGCTGCGGGCTTGGTGAAGGCCACCCAGGGGTGTGAGCGGCCGGGTGGTTGATGGGCGGGGAAGCTGCGGGGCTTGGTGAAGACCACCCAGGGTGAGCCGCCGGGGGTGGGCCTCGCTGGTGGCCCCGCGTCCCTTGGTGCCGCGGTATTCACGCCGTCCCCGCCTCACGCCGGGCCCGGGTCTGACCGAGCACCGGTACGGAGCCGGCTGTTCGCCCGGTGGGTGCGGCGGTTGCCCGGTCAGCGAGCGCTGATCAGCGCATCCGCGGCCGCGGAGGTGGTGGCTGGCGCTGGGCGGGGGGCGGCGGCGTGGTCCTGACC
>NZ_WMBA01000042.1 GCF_009707865.1 Amycolatopsis pithecellobii | reverse complement strand
GCCGGTACCTCAGCCATCCTGCTCGGCCATCGGTCCGCTGTGGTCTCGGTCGGCGTTGGGTGATCTGGTTGCGGCGTCGGTCCGCGCGGGCGCATCCGGGTCCGCGCGGGCGCATCCGGCTCAGCCGCAGTCCTGTCCCTGGAGCCAAGCCGGCTCCGTACCGCCCTGAATCGCCGGCTCCCGGCGGCGAGAGTCGCGGCCCGCGACGCTCCCTGAGCCATCCGGCTCCGCCGCTGTCCGCGTTGGGCCGTCCCCGCGGCCAACCTCAAAACCATCCGGTTCAGTCACCAGCCCAAGAACCATCCGCTCTCCCCACCAACCCATCGCCCCATCAACCCATCGCGCCCACCGACTTAACCCGCCTGTCCACGAACCCCACCAGCCATCAACGCATCCACCCGCAACCCACCATCCACAGGCTAGATATTTAATCATATATCTTGACTTTGGATTAAAAAGCTGTTTGAGTGAGTTGTCGAAAGACCGGAAGGCCGCCCGTCCGTTCAGTGACGCCGAAGCGACTTCCACGAGGAGAGGACCGTCCCCAGTGGACTTCGAAATCCCTGCGGAATATCGCAGCCTCGTCGAGGTCGTGCACGACTTCCGCCGTCGTGAGCTCGATCCGCTCGAGGGCGAGTTCCTGGTCCGTGGCCACTTGACCCCGGCCATGCGCGAACGGCTCGACGAGGCGGCCCGCAAGGCTGGGCTCTGGGCGCTGGAGGTCCCCGTCGAATACGGCGGCCAGGGCGTCGGCCTGCTCGGGATTTGCCTTGTGGCCGAGGAAATGTTCAAGCATCCGTCGATGTATCTCTTCGGCGGCAACCCGGAACCGGTCCTGTTCGAGGGTACCGACGAGCAAAAAGAACGGTACCTCCTGCCGGTCATCGCCGGGGAGCGCCGCCAATGTTATGCGTTCACCGAAGCCGACACCGGCTCCGATCTGGCCCGGATGCGGACCAGGGCGATGCGCGACGGTGATGACTGGATCATCAACGGCGCCAAGATCTTCATTTCCCGCGCCGACGAAGCCGATTTCGTCATTTTGTACGCCGATGCGCAGGATTCGGACGGTAGCACCGGCACGACCTGTTTCCTCGTCGACAAAGGCACCGAGGGTTTCCAGGTTTCCCGTGCCATCCCGACGATGGGCGACGCGTGGGAACCGTACGAGCTGGTCTTCACCGGCTGCCGGGTACCGGACTCCGCACGGATCGGCGCGGTCGGCGCGGGCTGGTCGCTCGGCGGTGACCAGCTCACCCACGGCCGGATCAAGATCGCCTCCTATCAGCTCGGCATCGCGCGCCGCTGCATCGATCTCGCCGTCGACTGGGCCAAACGCCGCACCACGTGGGGCAAACCGATCGCGACCCGGCAGGCGATCCAGTGGATGCTGGCCGACTCCCAGGTCGAGCTCGAAGCGGCCCGCTGGCTGGTCTACAAGGCCGCCTGGACCGCCGACCTCGGCAAGAACGCAGCCCAGGAAGCCTTCCAGGCCAAGCTGTATGCCACCGAGATGGCACAACGAGTCACCGACCGGTGCCTGCAGATCTTCGGCGGTCTCGGCTACACGAAGGAACTGCCGGTCCAGAGTTTCTACCGGCAGGTGCGGTTGTGGCGGATCGGGCACGGCACCTCGGAAATCATGCGCTGGATGATCGCGCGCAACCTGCTCGGCTCGGCCGCGCGCGACTAGGGAGGAGAACGGGTGGTCGACGTCGTGGGGAGCCGCACGCTCAACGATCTGCTCGACGAACGGGAAGCGTCGGACGGGCAGCGGACGGCGTGCACCATCGAAGCGTTGTCGGGTGAACGCGTGGAGCTGACCTACGCCGAGCTCGCGAGCACGACCCGCCGCCTGGCCGGTGGTTTCTCGCGCGCGGGTATCGGCAAGGGTGACGCGGTGCTCGTGCACCTGCCCAACTGCGTGGAGCTCGTGCTGTCGTGGTTCGCGCTCGCCCGATGCGGTGCGGTGATGGTCCCCTCCAACCCGTTGCTGACGGTCCGGGAAATCGCTTACGCCGCAACGAAAGCGGAGGTCGTCGCCGCCGTCACGCGGCCGGATCACCAGGCTGCGATACGGCAAGCCGTGCCCGGCCTCGCCGACGACAAAGTGTTCGTCACCGGGACGACGTTCCCCGCTCTGCTGGAGGGTGACGAGTTCTCCGGCGCATCCGTCCAGGACACCGATGTGGTCGAGATGATCTTCACATCGGGCACCACGGCCGCGCCGAAAGGCGTGCTCCTGACCCATGCCAACTGCCTGCGCTCCGGCGAGCAGGTGGCCAAAAGCCTGTATCTCACCCCGGATGACTGCTGCCTGTCCGCGTTGCCCGCGTTCCACGTCAACGCGCAGTCCTCGACGATCCTGCCGGCCCTTTCGGTGGGCGCGCGGTTCGTGTTGCTGGAGTCCTATCGCGCCAGTCAGTACCTGCACAAGCTGGCCGAGCACGCGGCGACAGTGACGAGCCTGGTCGGCACCCAGGTGCGGACGTTGTTACGCCAGCCCGTTTCCCCGGCCGACCGGGCGCACCACGTCCGGCATGTGTTCTATGCGATCAACGTGCTCGACGCGGAATATCGCGAATTCGAGCGGCGATTCGGGATGAAGCTGCTCAACGGCTACGGCCTGAGCGAGGCGATGACCGCCGTCACGATCGCGCCGATCTTCGGTAACGACGGCTGGCCGTCGGTCGGACTGCCGCTCATCGATCGTGAAGTCCGGATCGTCGGCGCGGACGGCAACGAAGCAAGTACCGGCGAAATCGGCGAGATCACCGTGAGAGGCGTTCCCGGCCGCTCGATCATGAAGGGCTATTTCAAAGACGAAGCGGCGACAAGAGCCGCTTTGCGGGACGGCTGGTTGTACACCGGGGATTCCGGCTACGTCGACGAAAAGGGCTATGTCTACTTCGTCGATCGCAAGAAGGACATGATCAAACGGTCGGGAGAAAATGTGTCGGCCAGTGAGATCGAGGCTGTTCTGCTGGAACACCCAGGAGTGGCCGAGGCGGCGGTGATCGGCGTCCCGGACGAGGTGCGGGACGAGGCGATCGTCGCCTATGTCGTCGCCCGTGACGGGGAAGTGCTCACCGCCGGGGAAATACTGGAATTCTGTTCTTCGCGGCTCGCGTCCTTCAAACTGCCCAGCCGGGTGGAACTTCCCGCCAGCCTGCCGAAAACCTCGATCGGAAAGATCGAGAAGAAGGCGTTGCGGGCGGAAGCCGGGCAACGACTGGAATCGGCCGGCCGATGACCGATTCCCTTTCCACGGCACAGGAAACCATCGCCGGCCAGATCGGCCACCCGGTCGAGCTGGCGCTCGGCCCGGTGGATGCCGTGTCGGCACAGCGTTTCGCAATGGCGAGCGCCGACGACAACCCGCTCTACTTCTCCGCCGAAGCGGCGTCAGCGGCAGGCTATTCCGGTATTCCCGTGCCACCGTTGTATCTGAGTTCGATGCGGGAATGGGGTCCTGGCACCCCGGGCGATCGGTTACAGGCCGATGGCACAACGACTTCCGACGTCGGGCGCCCGGACGAGCCGGGGCTGCGGGTGCTCGGTGGCGGCCAGCGGCTGGAGTTCAAGGCCGACGTCCTCGTCGACATGCCGCTGTCGGCCACGTTCGAAGTGCTCGACGTGCGGCGCCGTGATGGGCGCAGCGGGGAGATGCTCGTCGTCGAGGTGTCACGCGAATACCGTACGGCGGCGGGGGAAATCGCAGTCGTCTGCCACGAATCACGGATCGTCCGATGACCGCGCCGAGCTACGATCTGCGGCGGCGGCCCACCGAAATCGACCTGTTCCGGTTCAGCGCGGTCACCTGGAACGCCCACCGTATCCACTACGACCAGCCGCACGCTCAGGCGGAAGGCCTGCCCGGCGTTGTCGTGCAAGCACATCTGCACGGTGCCTACTTCGGGCAGGCAGTGCTGGCGTGGGCCGGTCCCGGCGCACGGCTGCGTGAGCTGACGTGGCGCAACACCGCCCCCGTGGTGGCGGGCGAATCCCTGGTGATCCGGCTGAACCTGCTCGGCATCCGCGAAAGCGACGGTGTCCGGCTCGCCCGGGTCGAGTTGCGGGAGCTCGACTCGCGCGGGACGTGTTGCGTCACCGGGACGGCCGAGGTCCAACTCCCGGAAGGAGCGCACCCGTGACTCATCCCGTTCTCACCGAGCCCGCCGCGGCGGCCGATCCGGTCGCGAAGGATCGCGACGCGCTGCTGGCGCTGTTCACCACGATGACCCGGATCCGGGAGTTCGAACTGTGTGGCGCCCGGCAGCTGGCCACTGGCAAGCTTTCCGGCACCCTGCACCTGTCGTCCGGCCAGGAGGCCGTGGCCGCGGGGGTGTGCCATCTGCTGGCCGGGACCGATCATGTGACGTCGACCCACCGCGGGCACGGTCACTGCCTCGCGAAGGGCGCGGCCCCGGACCGGATGATGGCGGAGCTGTTCGGCGCCGGAAACGGTTACTGCAAAGGCAGATCCGGTTCCATGCACATCGCCGATCCGGCCACCGGGCTCCTCGGCGCGAACGGGATCGTGGGCGGCGGGATCCCGATGGCGGTCGGCGCCGCGCTGTCGGCACAGGTGCGCGGGACCACGCAGGTCTCGGTCACGTTCTTCGGTGAGGGCGCGACGGGTGAAGGCAGCCTGCACGAATCGCTCAACCTGGCGGCATTGTGGCGCCTGCCGGTCGTGTTCGTATGCGAGAACAACGGTTACGCCGAGCTGAGCCCGGTCGCGGATGTGCTGGCCGCCGACAGCGTCGCGAAACTGGCCGCTCCCTTCGGTATTCCGGCGCGAACAGTCGACGGCAACGACGTGGTCGAGGTCGTCGGCGCGGCTCGCGAGGCCGTCGAACGGGCACGGGCGGGGCACGGGCCCAGCTTGCTCGAATATGTGACGTACCGGCACGACGGGCACTACGTCGGTGACGCGCAGAGCTACCGGACGAAGGAAGAACGCGCCGCATGGGCGGAGCGCGATCCGCTGCTTCGCGCGGCGGAACGGTTGCGAGCGCTGGGTTTTGACGACGAAACGCTCGACGCGGTGCGCGCCGATGCGACGGCGGAGATGAACGCGGCGGCCGAGTGGGCGGCGGCTCAGGTGCCGGCCCCCGCCTCGAGCCTCACCACCGATGTGTACGGCGGTTTGTCATGACGGTCCGGAAGTATTGGCAGGCTGTCAATGACGCGCTGCGCGAGGAGCTCGCCAGGGATGAGCGCGTCGTCATCTTCGGTGAGGACGTCGCGAAACCCGGCGGCCCGTTCGGCGCGACCCGTGGCCTGCGGGAGGAATTCGGCGCTTCCCGGGTGCGGGACACGCCGATCAGCGAGGCCGGGATCGTGGGCGCGGCCGTCGGTGCGGCGATGACCGGGCTGCGCCCGATCGCGGAGATAATGTATTTCGACTTCATCACCCTGGCCATGGACCAGCTGGTGAATCAGGCGGCCAAGGTCCGCTACATGTCCGGCGGCGCGTTGTCGGTGCCCATGGTGGTGCGGGTGTTCTGCGGCGCCGGACGCGGTTCGGGGCCACAGCACAGCCAGAGCGTGGAAAGCTGGCTGGGGCATGTGCCCGGGTTGCGGGTCGTGGCGCCCGGTGACCCGGCGGAGGCCAAGGCGTTGCTCAAGGGCGCGATCCGATCGCCGGACCCGGTGATCGTGCTCGACAGTTCCCGCTTGTGGACGAAACGCGGTGAGGTGCCCGACGGCGATGTCGTCGCCCCGATCGGCGAAGCCCGCATCGTGCGGCCAGGCAATGATGTGACCATCGTCGCCTGGAGCTGGGCCCTCAGCCGTAGCCTCGAAGCCGCCGAAAAGCTTGCGGCGCAAGGAATTTCGGCCGAGGTGGTCGACCCGCGTTCGCTGAACCCATTGGACGAGAAGTCCATTATGGACTCGTTGCGGCGCACCGGCCGGCTGCTGATCGTCCACGACGCGGTGAGCACTTACGGCCCTGGTGCGGAGATCGCCGCGCTGGCCGCCGGTCCCGGGTTCGGCGCACTGCGCGCGCCGGTCGTCCGGCTCACGCCGCCGTTCGCCCCGGCGCCGTTCCCGAGTCACCTGGAGCAGGCGTACTACCCGCAGCCCGCCGATATCGAAACAGCGGCCCTATCACTGGTGCGAGGTTGACCATGATCGATGTGATCGTTCCCAAACTGGGACTGACGATGGACGAGGCCGATATCGGCCAGTGGATCGTGTCGGTCGGTGACACGGTGAACGAAGGCGACCCGCTGGTCGAAATCGAGACGGACAAGGCGGTCAACGAAATTCCGAGCCCGGCCGCCGGTGTGCTGTCCGAAATCATGAGTGAGCAGGGCGCGACGGTCGTGCCCGGTGACGTGATAGCGAGGATTACCCCGGCATGAGCGACTTGGCGGCACCGGCCGAATACCTGGCCCTCGGGGCATCGGCACTGAGCGACGCGATGGATCGGCTCGGCATCAACGGTTCCTGTTTCGGCATCGCGCCCCTGTCACCGGCATTCACCCTCGCCGGCTTCGCGCGCACGGTGCGCTATGTGCCGTGTGGCGTGGTCAAGGGCACCGTGGGGGATTTCATCGACGACTACGACGAAACCACGGTCGCGGTGCTCGACAACAGCGGGCGGCTCGACTGCACGGTGTGGGGCGACATCCTGACCGACTACGCGGTGCGCAACCGGTTGGCGGGCACCGTCATCGATGGGGTGTGCCGCGACACCGCGCTATGCCGGGAACAGAACTATCCGGTGTTCTCGCGTGGCGCGTACATGCGCACGGGCAAGGACCGGGTGCAGGCACAGGAGATCGACGGCCCGGTCAGCATCGGCGGGGTGCGGGTCGAGCCCGGCGACCTGGTGGTGGGCGACGCGGACGGCGTGGTCGTGGTCCCGGCCGCGCGCGCGACCGAAGTCTTCGACGTGGCAACGGAAATCGTCGCCCGCGAGGACGAGATCCGCTCCGCCGTGCGTGCCGGGTCGAAGCTCATGGCCGCCAGGATCAAGTTCGGCTACCACCATTTGCAGACCCGGGCGGATTCGTGAGCGCCGAGCTCGCCGCCCGCCTGGGTAGTGCGACGCTCCACGAGGCGGCGGGCCGGGTGGGGGCGTTGCCGCACGCGATCAAGCCGGTGGCTGACACGTGGACGCTCGCCGGTCCCGCCTTCCCGGTGTTCACGCCGCCGGGGAACAACGTCTTCATTCACGACGCGCTGTATGCGGCGCCACGCGGATCGGTGCTGGTGGTCGCGACCGGATTGCACGGGCATGACCCGGAATGGGGCTACTGGGGCGAAATCCTCAGCCACGCGGCGATGGTGGCCGGGCTGGCGGGCATCGTGCTGGACGGCGGTGCACGGGACGCGACACGGTTGCGGGAACAGGGTTTCCCTGTCTTCTCGCGTGGTCTGTCCATTTTGGGCACAGGCAAGGACCGTGCCGGCGGGATACTGGGGGAACCGGTGACGATCGGCACGGTGAAAGTGTCGGCGGGTGATCTCGTCGTCGGCGATATCGACGGCGTGGTGGTGATCGCCGCGAGCCAGGCGGCGGCCGTGCTCGACGACGGGGTGCGCCGCGAGGACAAGGAAGCGACCATCATGCGCCGGCTCACGGCGGGGGAGCGCTCGGTCGACATCTACGGTTTCTGAAAGGACTTCCCATGCCACGCCGGCAGATCATCGAGGTCCCTGGGGTGGACCACGGCACGCAGCCTTTCCCGCTGGCCGTGCGGATCGGCAACATCGTGCTCACGAGCGGGATCAACGGGATGGACCGTGCGACGCACGCGATCCCCGACGACCCGGCCGCGCAGGTGGCGTGCATGTTCGACAACATCCGGTCCGTCATGGAGACGGCCGGTGGTTCGGTCGACGACATCGGCCAGGTTGTGCTGACGTTGACGGGTTCGCGGTACCGGGCGCTCGTCAACGAACGGTGGGTGGAAATGTTCCCGGACGAACATGATCGCCCGGCTCGCAACACTCAGTTCCGCCAACTCGGCGGCAACAGCGTGTGCAGCGCACTCGTGACGGCCGTACTGTCCGAATAGGACTAACACAGGAAGGGCCTGCCGCCCAGCGAAGCGGCAGGCCCTTCCTCCGTGGCCCAGCGTCACAGCCAGCGGCTGAACCACTTCGCGCACTCGCCCGCGACTTCGCCGATCTTGTCCTTGTCCCGGTAGAGACCGTGGTGTCCCTTCGCCGGCACCACTTCGAGCTGCTTCTTCGGGGTTCGGATCTGGTGGAACGCCTCGATTTCCAGGTCCCACATGGTGTGGTCGTCGCCCTCGGCCACGACCATCATCGTCGGGGTGTCGATGATGCGCTCCACATGCGGGTAAACGCTGTACCGCAACAACATCTCCGTCGACGCCACGGTCGCCCGGTTCTCATACCGCGGCCCCTGGGTTTCCTTGAGCATCGCGAAAAGCGGCTGACTGGCGGGAAAGGGCCACGTGACGATGTCACGCTCGGGGTTCGTGGACGCGTGCGGGATGAAGGAATGCTCGCCCGTGCTCCACAACTTCTCCCTGGCCTCCGCAATGGTCTGCACCAAACGCCGGTAGCCGAGCGTGCCGTGCGCCTGTTTCAGCGTGGTGAGCCCGTCCACCACCGGCACGATCGACACCACGCATTTCACCCTCGGATCGGTCGCCCCGAGGATCAGCACATGCCCACCGCTGTAGGAAATGCCCCAGATACCCAGCCGGCTCGCGTCGACATCGGCGCGGGTGCCGAGGTAGCTGATCGCGTTGCGGTAGTCCTCCTGCTGCCGCTCCGGGTCCAGGTGCTGGCGGGGGACACCCTCGCTGCCACCGAGGCCGCGGTAGTCGAACACGAGTGCGGCGATTCCGGCCGCAGCGAAGGCTTTCGCGTAGATCGGCTGCACGAGTTCCTTGACGTAGCACCATCCTCCGGCCAGCACGACCACCGGCGGCCGGGTGCCTTCGGGCAGGTCGTCCGGCAGGTACAGATCGGCCTCGAGCTGATCGCCCTCACTGTTGAAGTACACGGTCTGAACGGACATGAGCTCCAGGTGCTCCTCACTGGCTCGGTACGGATGTGGCGGCGTCGAGGGCGGCGAATCCCGCGAAGCACGAGGCGATCCCGATCGGGGCCAGCACCCGGAAGACCTCCATGAGCTGGCCCGGGGTCACGCCGAGGTTGAGCGCGTTGCGGATGTGGATTCCCACGCCGCCGGGGTTGAGGTGGGTCGTCACGCTGTTGATGACGACGAAGATCAGCTCCCTGGTCGGCGCGTCCACCGTCGCGCGCTCCACCGGGATACTCGAATAGTCCAGATATGCCTTGAGGAATCCCGGATCGAAGGCCGCGATCGCCTCCCACAACGGGCTCCAGTACCCGCGGCGGCTGATGAATTCTTCGCGTACCTCCGCCGCTTCCGGTGCTTCGGCGCCCGGCAACGGCAGCCCGAGTTCCCGCGCGAGCTCCAGCATGATCGGGGTTGCCATGGCGGCCGTGTGAATTCCGGAAATGCTCACGATTTCGAGCACGTCCACGATTTGCTGTTCCGTCGCGCCGAGTTCGAGCGCGGTCGCGATTTCCTTGTGCAGGCGGGTCTCGTCGATCCCGCCCAGCGTGCCGTAGGCCGCGATCCGCACGAACGACCGGACGACGGCGCTCAGCGCGGGCTCGGCCGGTTCCCGCGTGAGCGCGCGATAAGCCGCCAGCAGCGCGGGATCGCGGCGGGCCAGGACGGCTTCGGTGCTCATCGCGCTGCCAGCACGCCACCGTCGGCGTACAGGGTCGTCCCGTTGATGAAGTCGGATTCGTCGCTGGCGAGGTACACGACGGCCATCGCGACGTCGTACGGTTTGCCGACCCGGCCGCGCAG
Organism: Amycolatopsis pithecellobii; assembly: GCF_009707865.1. Lineage (GTDB taxonomy): Bacteria > Actinomycetota > Actinomycetes > Mycobacteriales > Pseudonocardiaceae > Amycolatopsis_E > Amycolatopsis_E pithecellobii. The sequence goes on along the minus strand of NZ_WMBA01000042.1, from coordinate 60,051 downwards.
CACCCGGCCGAGCAGCCGCTGGGTGTGCTCGTCGTCGCGCTCGTAGATCTCGTTCTGCCCCATGCCGGTCAGGATCGGGCCGGGGCCGACGGCGTTGACGCGGATGTTGTAGGGGGCAAGCCCGACCGCGAGTGCCTTCGTCAGCTGGCGTACCGCGCCTTTGCTCGTCGTGTACGCCACGTGGTGGGCGTTGGCGAGTTCGGCGGCGACGGAAGAGATGTTGACGATCGAGCCGCCGCCCTGGGCCTTCATCTGCCTGCCGGCGACCTGCGCGCACAGGAAGGAGCCTTTGACGTTGACGTCCATGACCCGGTCGAAATCCTCCTCGGCGACCTCGAGCGGGTCACCGGAAAGCGTGATACCGGCGGCATTCACCAGGATGTCGCAGCCGCCCAGATCTTCGATGGCCTTGCCGAGCCGGGTTTCCACGTCCGCGCGCCGGGACACGTCGACCGCGTAGGTGCGCACCGGCTGCCCGGCGGCGGCTTCGGAGTCCCAGACGGCCAGCCCTTCCGCGTTGAGGTCGATCGCGGCGACGTTGGCGCCCTCGATCAGGAACTGCTCGACCGTGCCCTTGCCGATCCCACTCGCCGCGCCGGTGATGATGGCCCGTTTTTCTTTCAGCCGTCCCATTTTCGCCTCTCCTGCTCCGGCGGTCGCTCAGGACCGCAGCATGGTTTCGTAGTCGTGCCCGAGTACCTCGGTGACCGGCCGTCCGGCGCGGATGTCCGCTGTCATCAGGGCTTCGCGCCGCGCCAAGGCCTCGGCTTTCGCCGTGACCCGTTCGACGTCGCCGGCCGGGATCGCGACGACGCCCGAGCGGTCGGCGACGATCCAGTCGCCGGGGGAGACGGTGATCCCGCCGAGCCGCACCGGTTCCCCGGTGGAGGCTTCGACGACCCGGCCGCGCGCGCTGACCGGGGTCGCGCCGCGTGCCCACACGGGCAGGTCGTGCTCGAAGTAGTCGTCGACATCCCGGCACACGCCGTCCACGACGACCGCCGACACGCCCTTCGCGAGCGCCGCCTTGGCCAGCAGCCCGCCCCAGCCCGCGGCGTCGTCACGGCTGCGGTGGGCGACCACGATCACGTCTCCCGCCGCTGAATCCTCGATCGCCGCCGTGCCGAGATGCCGTGTCGACGGCACGCCGCGATCGGCTTCCAGAGCCACCGTCCGCGCCTGCCCGGCGATGCGGCGCGCGGGCCCCACAGGCAGCACCCCGGTGATCGCGCCGGAGATGCCGAAGCTGTCCATGGCGTCGGAAAGCGCGCAGGTGTCCAGACACAGTAGACGGTCCGGGAGGCTGCCGGGTGCGGCCGTTTCGAGGGGACCGGATGGCATGGGGCCCGTCCATTCAGTAGGAGGAGACGGAACGCGCGCGGAGAGGGCGTCAGGCCGGCCGCGGAGGCACGTTCGACGACGTTGCCCCATTCGACCGTAGTTCTGATCTTTTGTCAAACATCAAGGGTAAATTACATGCTACGGTATAGGCGCACCACGGGGTACTGTGCCGCGCGACCCGATCCGGAGACCGGTTGGCCGGCGGCGGCGGAGGAAATCGGAGGCTCGGACATTTCGGAGACGGCAGGTCCGATTCGCGCGGTCAAGATGAGTGACCAGATCGCGAGTCGGCTACGTGACGAGATCATCGCGGGTGAGTTCGCCGGCGGTGAGGCGCTGCGCCTGGTCGCGCTCGCCGAGCGGCTCGGGGTCAGCACGACCCCGGTGCGCGAGGCGCTCGCGACACTGGAGCGGCAGGGGCTGGTCGTCGGCCAGGCCCACCGGGGGTTCCGCGTTGCCGACGTGTCGCCCAAGGACATCGGGGACGCCTACGCGTTGTCCGCGTTCATGAGCCGCCGCCTGGCCGAACGCGCCGCGGAACGGCTGACGCCGGCCGAGCTCGACGAGCTGGAGGCCCTCGACGTCGAAATGCGCGCGGCCACCACGGCGAACGACGTCGTGCGGGCCGGTGACCTCAACCACGAGATCCACCGGCGGATCGGCCGGGCGGGCGGATCGCCGTTGCTGCTGCGCTTCCTGCGGGAGATGTCGCCGTTCGTGACCCGGCGGGTCAGCCCGGATATCCCGGGCTGGTCGAAGCAACGCTCGACCGGGCACAAGGAGATCATCGCCGCGCTGCGCCGCGGTGACGCGAAGACGGCGGGCGAGCTGATGGAGGAGCACATCCTGCGGTCCGGCGAGGCGGCCGTCGCGTTCGCCGAAGGCAAGGCGGAGTCCAACGGCGCGGCGCGCAAGAGTGCTTCCCCGCCCCGGCAGTCCGGCCGCCGCCGCGGCGGACGCGTGGCGGGCTGAACCAGGCGTGAGGAAGCGGGGCGTGGCCGGTTTGGCCACGCCCCCTTTTTTTGTGCCGCTCAGTTCCAGCAGGCGAAACCCATGCCACAGCCGGTGCCCGCTTCGGAGCGGTACGCGGCGACGTAGTCGATCATCGACATGGAGAAGTCGGTGAGCGCGGCCGCCGCGATGATCCAGTTGCGGATTTCGCTGGTGCCCAGTATGAGTTCGTCCTCAGGCAGCTTGTCGAGGGCGTCGACGTCCTGGTTCAGCAGGGCGTCGACCACCGTGCGGTCCAGTGCCTCGTCGAGTTTGAAATGTGACAGCCCGCCCGAGCCGATGATGAGCACCCGCTCATCGGACTCGAAACTGTCGATGGCGGCCCGGATCGCCTTGCCCAGTTCCCAGCACCGCCGCGGTTTCGGTGCGCTGAGCACGTGGTCGGTGTTCACCATGACCGGCACGATCGGCACGACGCGCTCACCCATGATCCGACGCTGGACGAACGTGTAAGCGTGGCCGATGGTGCGTTCCGGCGGCTGGGTCCTGATCTGTGTGATATCGAATCCCGCCTTGGTCAGCGACCCGACGAGATGGCGCCCGAGCGCCCCGTGCGTCGGCCGGGTCACGCGTTCGGTGCCGTGATATGCCCATTCCCCGGCCACCTGCGACACGTGCAGCGACTCCAGCGGCCGGGGAATGTCGTCGATCGTGTCGTCGCAGTAGATCGCGATGGCGGGAATGACGTCGCCGGTGAACATCTCGTGCTGATCATCACCGATGATCACCACGACGTCCGGGGCCAGCTCGGCATAGGCGGCACCGAGCTCGCGGATCGCGGCCTGGCACGCGTCGTAGTTGCGCTGCAGCGCCTCGTCGGTGAGCTGCGCTTCGATGTCCTCCGGCAGGTCGGAACGGTTGCGCAGCACCGAAAAGTCGAATACCGGATTGTTCCGGTCCCATTCCGCACGCTGCCGCCACACCGGCGGCTCGGTGTTCAGTTGCGGGCTGTGTGAGGTGGCCAGGCCGCCGATGGACGTCGCCATACTGGGTCGATCCTTTCGTGGGGGTAACCGGTCAGACCGGGAGTTTGAACAGGGAGCGGGCGTTGTTTTCGAGCACCGCGGCCCGGTCGTCGTCGGACAGCCAGGGAATCTGATTTTCTATCACCGGCTTGAGATCGTCGAAGACCCGCCCGCTGACCGGATCGACCTCGGTGCCGGTGCCGGGCAGTTCGGTGCCGAACATGCACCGGTCGGTGCCGACGATCTTGAACAACAGGTCCAGACCTTCGGCGTTGTAGACGCAGGTGTCGTACCACAGGCGGCGCATCGAGTCCCGGAACGTCTCGGGGTTCTTGTTCTTCACGCGCCAGGACTCGAACCGCGCGATCTGATAAGGTATCGCGCCGCCGCCGTGCCCCATGATGATCTTCAAATCGGGGAAGTCGGTGAAGACGGGCGATTCGAGCAGCGACACGATCGCGATGCTCTCCTCGTTGATGAAGTGCAGGGTGTACGACTCGCGAGGGGCCGAACAGGACGCGGAGTGCACGAGCACGGGAAGGTCCCGCTCGCAGAGTTTCTCGTACAGCGGGTACCAGTACGGGTCGCCGAGGCCGGGTGGGACGGGAGCGCCGCCTTCGCTCGGGTCGGGATTGAGCAGAAACCCGGCGAAGCCGTATTCGTCCACGCACCGGTCGAGTTCGGCCAGCGCCGTGTCGAGCGATTCGCCGGTGGCCTGGGGGAGTCCGCCCATGCCGAGGTACCGGTCCGGGAAAAGGGCGCAGGTGCGCGCGATGATGTCGTTCACGTGCCGCGTCCAGTCGACGACCACCTTGTGCGGTCGCTGCGAATGCCAGGCGTGGAACGGGCGCGGTGAAATGATCTGCAGATCGGTGCCGACGTTGTCGAGCAGGTTCAGGTGCTTTTGTCCGAACTCGCGCAGCCGGTCATCGGAAACCTTCGGCGGGCCGACGTCGGGATTGCCGAGGCTGGCAGACAGTTGTGCCTTGTACGCCAGTACTTCCGGCGGGATCGATACGTGTCCGTGGATGTCGATGATCACAGCGGTTTCCTCGGCGTAGTAGGGGCGACGGCAGACGTGATGTTTAATCAAATCCATCGTAGTGAGGGCGTGCCGTGCGGCGCAACACCCGCGGTGGCCATCTTGACATTTGATGAAATACTTGGGACGGTGCGATTGGGCACCGCGCGTTCGCGACGGCAGGAGTGCCGTCCCGCGCGTTCTGCCGTGCCATCCCGGATGACGAAGGGGTCACATCGTGTTGACGGTCGAGGAAAACGAACGGTTGACCCGAGTTGGGCCGCAGACCCCGATGGGCAAGATGCTCCGCCGTTACTGGCTGCCCGCGCTCAGCAGCGCGGAGCTCGTGGCCGGCGGCGCGCCGCGCGCGGTCCGGCTGCTCGGTGAGGATCTGGTGGCATTCCGTGGTGACGACGGCGTGGTCGGCGTGCTGGCCGCGGCCTGCCCGCATCGCGGTGCTTCCCTCGTGCTGGCCAAAAACGCCGACTGCGCGCTGCAATGCCTTTACCATGGCTGGAAGATCGCGCCCGACGGCCGGATTCTCGACATGCCGGCCGAGCCGGAGGACACCCGCTACCTGGAGCGGATCCGGCAGGTGGCCTACCCGGTGCGCGAGGCCGGCGCGCTCGTCTGGGTCTACCTCGGGCCGGCCGAGCTCGAGCCCGAATTTCCCGCGTGGGACTGGACGAGCCTGCCCGACGAGCACATCCTCGTCGGCAAGGCCGTCGCCGAGTGCAACTGGGTGCAGTGCCTCGAAGGCGCGATCGACTCCGCGCACCAGACCTACCTGCACGACAGCGCGTCCCGGATCGAGCGCGACCGCAACTACGCGCGGTGGGCCGCCGAGCAGGGACTCGACCCGACCGACGGATTCGACGAGACCGGGCAGATCGTGCGGCCGTGGGCCGACGGACGGCCGAAACTCCAGATCGAGGACACCGATTTCGGGTTCTCCTACGCGGCCATCCGAAAGCCACTGTTCAAAGAGGACGAATTCAAGAACGTCCGGGTGACCCATTTCGTGGCGCCCGTGCACGCGGCCATCCCGTCGCCCGCCGGGTGGAGTCAGCTGATCATCCACGTCCCGATGGACGACTACACGACGGCGTTCTACCACGTGCGCGCCAACCTGGAAGCGCCGTATGACGAGGAAACCGCGCGGGTGCACAAGAACGCCGCCGGTCTCGTCCCCGGCGTCGACCTCGACGAGAACTTCTACAAGCTGGCCAACAAGTCGAACCTGTGGAAGCAGGACCGCGAGGAGATGAAACGCGACCGGTTCTCCGGGATCCGCGGCACCGTCACCGAGGACCAGGCGGTGCAGGAGAGCATGGGCCCGATTTTCGACCGCAGCAAGGAACATCTGGCCACCAGCGATATGGCGGTGATCCGGATGCGCCGCCTGCTGATGCAGTCGCTGCGCGAGTTCGAGGCCGGTGCCGCCCCGATCGGGCTGCGGAATCCGATCCCGTACGCGTCGATTCGTGGTGAGGAACGGACGATCCCGTTGTCGCAGGCATGGCAGTCGGTCGGCCGGATCACGGAGTCGTCGTGACCACTGCCGGCACCGGCACGCTGCACTACGTGGCGGAGCCGGGCCATGAGGATTCGATCGCGACGCTCGTCGACGAGACCCGGACGTTGCTGGCCGACGCGGTCGAACACGGCTGGATCCCGGACGTGCTGGTGGTCGATTCGGGGTTGTACCAGAGGATTTCGGACGCCAAGCGGGCCGAGCTCGCCGCGGGACGGCCGCTGACGGTGCTGGGACTGCGCCTGGAGCGGGCGAGATGACGCCGGGCCGGACCGGGCGCCACGCGCTGGCGGAACAGCTGGTCGCGGCCGGCGTGACGCGGATCTACGGCAATCCCGGTACCACCGAGCAGGCGTTCATCGATGTGCTGCAGGACTATCCGCTGACCCTGATTCTCGCGCTGCACGAGGGCGTCGCGATCGGGGCGGCCGAAGGCGACGCCAGGGCGAGCCGCACGCCGTCGGTCGCGTTGCTGCACACCGCGCCCGGCCTCGGCAACGCCATGGGCATGCTGTCCAACGCGAACCTCGGCCACACGCCGATGGTGGTGCTCGTCGGTGATATGCCGGTCACCGGCCGGTTCACCGAACCGGCGCTGAGCGGGCCCATCGCCCGGATGGCCGCGCCGGTGACCAAGTGGACTCACGAAGTCCTTACGGCAGACGAAATTCCGCAGGTGATCCGCCGTGCGTTCACCGTCGCGGCCGGCGAACCATGCGGGCCGGTGGTGCTCGTGCTGCCCGCGGACGTGATGGACAGCCCGACCGACGCCGGGGTCGCCCCGGTCGGTTACGTCCACTCTGCACAGTTGCCGTCGGAGGAAGTGTTGCGGGAAACGGTAAATGTGCTCGCCGCCGCGACGAGTCCGGCGCTGGTGGTCGGTGACGGTGCGGGCGACGCCGAAGCCGTCGCCGGCGTGGCCGATGCCCTCGGCGCCCCGATCTACAGCGGTTACGTCACCGAGGCCGCCGTCCCGGCCGGGCATCCCCTGGACGCGGGCGGGGTTCCGCTGTTCGACCCGGACGCGCTGGTGAAACGGTTTGCGCCGCATGACTGCGTGCTCGCGTTGGGCAGCGAGTTGTTCAAGCAGGCGTTTCCCGGTCCGGCCACCCCGCTGCCGCTGGACGTGCGGGTCGTGCAGATCGGCCTCGACGCGTGGGAACTGGGCAAGAACCAGCCGGGACTGACCATCCTCGCCGATCCGGCCGCGACCGCCACCGAACTCGCGGCCCGGCTGTCGGTGCATCCCCGCGCCGCGGACTTCGCGGCCCGCCGCGCCCGGATCGTCGACGCCACACCGGATCCGGAGCCGCCGCGGGTGAGCGAGCACGCCGGGCCGATGACGGTGACCGATGCGCTGGGCGCACTGGCGCCCTGGATCCCCGGCGACGCGGTCATTGTGGACGAAGCGGTCTCGGCCGCGCCGGAACTCAGCCGTTTTTTCCCACCCCGCCCACATTCCTGGTTCCGATCGCGCGGCGGCGGGCTCGGGGCGGGCATGTCGATCCCGCTCGGACTGAGCCTGGCCAGACCGGACCGGCCGGTGTTCGCGTTCGTCGGTGACGGGTCGGCGATGTACACGATCACGGCACTGTGGACGGCCGCACACCACGACATCCCGGTCCGCTGGGTCGTGCTCAACAACCGCGGCTACCGGATGCTCAAGCTCAACACGCTGGCCTATCTCGGCGAACCCGCGCCCGGCCGCCGGTTCATCGGCGCCGATCTGGCTGACCCGGCGATCGATTTCGTCGACGTGGCAAGGGGTTTGGGAGTGCGTGCGGTGCGTGCTGGAGCACGCACCGAGGTCACCGAAGCGATGCGCGAGCACGGGGGGTACGCGGGGCCGCTGCTGCTCGAGCTGATCGTCGACGGCGCGGTGAGCCTGCCATGACCGTCGAGATAGGACAGACGACCGACGTCGTGGTCAAACAGCTTCGCCTCGAAGCCGAGGACGTCTACTCGCTCGAATTGGTACCGCTGGACGGTGGTGAGCTTCCGTCATGGGAGCCGGGTTCCCATGTGGACGTCGCACTGCCCAACGGCTTGGTGCGCCAGTACTCGCTGTCCGGCGATCCCCAGGACCGGCGCCGCTGGCGGCTGGGGGTGCTCAACGAACCGGACAGCCGCGGCGGTTCCCGCTTCATCAGCACCACACTGCGGCCCGGCGACAAGCTGAGCGTCGGCTCGCCGCGCAACAACTTCGAGCTGACCGAGGCGGCGGACTACGGGTTCATCGCGGGCGGGATCGGGATCACGCCGATCCTGCCGATGATCGCGGCGGTGCGGGCGGCGGGAGCGCGGTGGAGTCTGACCTACGGCGGTCGCCGCCGCGCCTCGATGGCCTTTGTGGACGAACTGGCCGGATACGGTGCCGCGGTACGGATGTTCGCCGAAGACGTGCACGGCAGGCCGCCGCTCACCGAGATCGTGGCGAGCTACGCGCCGGGCACGGCCGTCTACTGTTGTGGTCCCGAAGGGTTGCTGCGCGCCGTCGAAGAGGTGGTGCGTGCCCGGCCCGAGTTGACCCTGCACGTGGAACGCTTCGCCCCGAAGGTGGTCGAGTCGTCCGAAGTGGATGGTTCGTTCACTGTCCGGCTCGCGCGCACCGGCACGGAACTGCGGGTCGCTCGGGGCGAGTCGATCCTCGACGCGGTCGAAACCGCGGGCCTGTCCGTGCCGAACGCCTGTCGCGAAGGTATCTGCGGCTCGTGTGAGACCCGGGTGTGCGGCGGCGTCGTGGACCATCGCGACTCCGTGCTGAGCCCGGCCGAACAGGCGACGAACGACACCATGATGATCTGCGTTTCCCGTGCCCGCACGGCGGTTCTGGAACTCGATCTGTGACGAGGAGGATGAGGACGATGCTCAAGATCCACTGGTTCCTGCCGACCGGCGGGGACGCGCGGCGACTGCTCGATGACGGCGCCAGCCAAGCCAACCGTGCCGGCACGCGTGCCGGGTCGTTCCGCGCGCCGACGCTGGAGTACCTGTCGTCGGTGGCGCGCGTGGTGGACGGCCTCGGCTACGAGAGCGTGCTGACGCCGACGGGTTCCCAATGCGAGGACGCCTGGGTGGCCACCGCCGCTCTGCTTTCCGGGACCAGCAGGCTCAAGTACATGGTCGCGTTCCGGCCGAGCCAGCTTTCGCCCGTCCTCGCCGCGCAGATGGCCGCGACCTATCAGCGCGTCTCGGGCGGGCGGCTGCTGCTCAACGTCGTCACCGGTTCCCCGGACGCGGAGGCACATCGCTACGGCGACTGGTACGACAAGGATCAGCGATACCGGCAGACCGGGGAATTCCTCGCGGTCATGCGCGGCGCCTGGTCCGGTACCCCGTTCGATTTCCAGGGCGAGTTCTTCACCGTCGAGAAGGCCGCAACCAGGTATCTGCCCGACCCGCCGCCGACCGTCTACTTCGGAGGGTCATCGGACCAGGCTGCCCGCGTGGCCGCGAAATATGTGGACGTCTATCTCACCTGGGGCGAGCCCGTCGAGGCGGTCAAGGAGAAGATCGACCGCCTCCGCGCCCTCGCCGCCGAAGAGGGCCGGACGCTGCGCTTCGGCATCCGCATGCACGTCATCGCCCGGCCGGACGCCGATTCCGCTTGGCGCCAGGCGGAATCGCTGCTCGACGGGCTGAGTGACGACGTGATCGCCAAAGCACAGGCGACGTTGCGCGGCCGCGGCTCGGAGGGGCAGCGCCGGCTGCTCGACCTGACCGGCGGATCGCGTGACAAGCTCGTCGTCGCCCCGAACCTGTGGGCCGGGGTCAGCCTCGTGCGTGGTGGCGCGGGCACGGCGCTGGTCGGCAGCTACACCGAAGTGGCGGACCGGATGCAGGAATACCGGAGCGTGGGCATCGAGGAATTCGTGCTGGGCGGTTATCCGCATATCGAGGAGGCCTACTGGTTCGCCGAGGGCGTCATGCCGGAACTCGAGAGCCGGGGTCTGCTTTCCCGTGCGGACAAGCTGTCCAGCGTCGCATGACTGGTCCAAAGAGGACGGACGAGCTGGCGGACGCCGCGGCGGCGTGGCTCGCCAGGCTGATCCGCATCCCGAGTGTCAACCCGACGAACGCCGGCCCGCGTTCGGGCGAACCGGGTGAGGCCGCGTTGTCGGCTGCGCTCGGCGGGTGGCTGGAAGACCTCGGTGCGAGCTGGGTCGAGGTCGCCGACACCCCGGAACCGGGGCGGCCGAACGTGTACGCCTTTTTCGAGGGCAGCACGGACGCCTGGATCGCGCAGGACACCCACCTGGACACCGTCGCGGTCGAGCACATGACCGGGGACCCGTTCAGCGGGGAACTTCGCGACGGCCGGGTGTGGGGCCGCGGCGCGGTGGACACCAAGGGTGCGCTGGCCTCGATGCTCGCCGTGCTCGAACGGTTTCAGGCCGACGGTGTCCGGCCGACAGCGAATCTCCTCGTGGTCGGCACCGTCGGCGAGGAAGCCGCCGGCCTGCTCGGCGCGTGCGCCTTCCGGGACTGGCTGACGGCGAAAGGTGTTGTGCTGGCTGAGCTTCTGGTGTCCGAACCGACGTCGTGCGCGCCGGTTTTCGGGCACAAGGGCGGTCTCGGCCTGCATTTCACCGTGCACGGCAAGGCGGGTCACTCGTCGCGTCCGGAACAGGCGTCGAACGCGATCTACGGAGCGGCGCGGCTGGTGGCCTTGCTGGAGGCCGAACACGATCGTTTGCAGGCGGGCCCGGCCACGACCGAGGTCGGCAAGGGTTCGGTCGCGGTGACGATGATCGACGGTGGCCATAGTCGAAACATCATTCCGGACACCTGCACGGTGTACGCCGGCCGTCGCCTCGTTCCCGGCGAGGAGCCCGGCGAAGTGGCCAAGGAGCTGACAAACCGGCTGCTACCCAGGGTTTCGATGCCGGTGACGGTGGAGCAGTCGCTGGGCTGGCGCGCGGTGTACCGGCCGCCGGACTCGCCGCTGTGCACGTCGATCGCGAAATGGTCCGGGCACGCGCCGGACATCTCGACGCTGGGCACGAACGCGTTCGTCTACGGCGATATCGCCGAACAGCTGGTCGTATTCGGGCCGGGTGCGGTCGAGCAAGCGCATGCCGCCGAAGAATGGTGCGAGGTCACCGAACTCGGCCTGGCGGCGCGGGTTTACGACTCCTGGCTGCGACGGCCGCGGTGACCGACCGGGTCGACGTCGCGGTCGTCGGCGGCGGGATCGCCGGCATGGCGGTCGCCTACGAGCTGGCCGCCGACCGGAAAGTCCTGGTGCTGGAAGCGGATTCGGGCGTCGGTCTGCACGCCACCGGCCGGTCGGCGGGCACGCTCGCACTCGGCTACGGCCCGCCGCGGATCCGGCCGGCGACCCGGTTGGGCCTGCCGTTGCTGAAGGAGCCGCCGTTCGGCGCACCACTGGTGACGCCGCGGCCGGTCCTGTGGTTCGCGGACCGGGCGCACGCGGTGGACGCGTGGACCCGGTTCCAGGAGGTGTGTGCGTCCACATCGGACACCCGAATCGTCGACCGCACCGAGGTTCCGGAGATCGCGCCGTTGCTGCGTGCCGAGGCGGTGGCCGTCGCGATGCTCGACGAGAGCGCCATGGACATCGACGTGCATGGGCTGATTTCGGGCTATCTGAAGGGATTACGAACCCGCGGCGGTCAGGTGCAGACGGGCTGGCGCTTGGTTTCCGCCGAACACCACGGGGACTGGCGGCTGGCCGCGGCGGACGGACGCACGGTACGCGCGGATGTCGTCGTCAACGCCGGCGGGGGATGGGCGGCGGAGATCGCGGCGACCCTCGGCGATGGGTCTGTACCACTGCGTATCCAGCGGCGTTCGGCGTTTCTCGCCCGCAGTCACGCGTGCCCGCCGGTGCCGGGCGGCGCGATGGTCGCTTCGGCGTCGGGCGCGTTCTACGTCAAACCGGAAGGCACCGGTTACCTGTGCTCGCCCATCGACCGGACGGTCGTGCCCGCGCACGACCCGAAACCGGACGAACTCGCCATCGCGAGGGCGATCGAGGACATCAACGCCGCGACCGAACTGGACCTGCGCAGTGTGACCACCGCGTGGGCCGGGTTGCAGTGCTTTTCTCCCGATGGCCTGCCGGTGGTGGGCTTTTCCCTTGCGGTGCCGGCGATGTTCTGGCTGGCGGGCCTTGCCGGGTTCGGTATCCAGACCGCGCCCGGCTTCGGGATGCTGGCGGCGGCGTCGATTCGCGGTGAGACATCAGGCGGGCTGAGCCCGTTCGAACCGGGCCGGTTCAACTGATTTCCAGCAGCCGCCGGGGATTGTGCACCATGAGCTGCTCGATGTGTTCCCCAGTGAGGCCGTAGGTTTCGAAGTACGGGGTCACGTTCGCGGGCAGATGGGCATACCCTTGGCCGCCCCATTTCGTCAGCGCGTGCTTGAACGCCGTGTCGTGCGAGACGAGGATTTGCCGTTCATAGCCCAGTTCGACGAGTTCGACGATCTGCTGCACGCGGGCGACGTCGTTCAACATGGACGGCAGCGCCCCTTCCCGCGTGGCGGCGAGAATCGGATGCACGTGGTAGCCGAACGTGTCGTATTCGATGAACAGCCCGGACCGCAGCAGGTCCAGCCGAGTGGGCAAGGGGTAACCGACGCGGTCCATATGACAGATCACGATGCGCTCCAGCGGGGCGTGCAGCGATTCGAGCAGCCGCAGGATCCGCGCCGGGCTGCCCGGGTTGGGACTGGGATGGACCGACAGCCCGACTCCGCTTTCGCGCTGTGCCGCGACGGCCGCACGAACCACCTTCTCCTCGCCGGGGTGCCATGGCCACGAACAGCCGATCTCCCCGATGACACCGGCCCGCACACCGGTGCCGCCGATGCCTTCGGTCAGGTCGCGGACCAGCTCGGCGGTCAAGTCCTTTTCGGACAGTGCGGCGACCCGCGGGGGATGGAAGCGGCCGAGGTAGTAGCCGCAGCCGGCGATGATGTGCACCCCGGCCGCGGCCGAGATACGTGCCAGGGCCGCCGGGTCGCCGTTCATGCCGGCCGACGTCTGGTCGACCACCGCGCCGCCACCGGCGTCGCGGAACCGCCACAGTTCGTCGATGGCGCAGTCTTCGTCGACGAGCCGGGTGTTGTCCCGGACGGCGCCGAACCTGCCGTAGGTGACCCGGTGCAGGTTTTCCAAGTTCAGCGGCTGCTCGAACGCGGCCCGCTCGCCCGCCTCGGCAGGCGGCGGGAACCGGTCTGCGGAATCCTTGATGACGTGTTCGTGGGGGAGCGTGACGCCGAGTTCGCCGGCCTCGACCGGACCGAGGACGGTCATGACCTTCCCGGCGAGATCCGCGTGCATGCCGGCTCCGTTCCCAGGTTCGCGGCGAACCTGCCGGGACTCATTTTGTGATTAAATACAAAAAATTTCAACCTCGGTCATCGGTGGTACCCCGGCACAGCACCTAACGTGAGACAAAAGTGCCGGAGGAAAGTCATGATCGTGAGCGTCGTGCTGGCGGTTGCCGCGGCCGCGGCGAACGCGACGGCTTCGGTCCTGCAACGCAAAGCCGCCCGCCGCGAACCGGAAAGCGGGCGGCTGTCGTTCCACATCCTGTGGGACCTGGCCCGCCAGCCGGCGTGGCTCGGCGGTGTCACCTCGATCCTCGTGGGTTTCGCACTGCAGGTCGCGGCGCTGGCGACCGGACCGATCATGTTGATCCAGCCGCTGCTCGTCGTGGAGCTGGCCTTCACGCTGATGTTGTCGAGCCGGATGTTCAAGGTGCGGCTGCATACCCGTGAGTGGTCCGCGATCGGCGGCATGAGCGCGGGGGTGGCGCTGCTCTTGGTCGGCTTGGCGCCGTCGGGAGGCAACGCGTATGCGGCTTCCGGGGTGCGATGGCTGTTCGGGTGCGTGGCCACCGGCCTTTTCGTGGCGCTGCTGCTGATCCTCGGTCACCGGGCACGCGACGAGCGCCGTGCCGCGTTCCTCGGGATCGCGGCGGGAAGCTGGTTCGGGTTCACCGCGGCGCTGGTGTCGGGGCTGACCGCCGCGTTCGCCGTCGGAAAAGGTTTTCAAGCTTGGCAGACCTACGCGCTCATCGTGATCGGACCCGCCGGGTTCTTCCTGCTGCAGAACGCGTTGCGGGCGGGGCGGCTGGTGGCGTCGCAGCCGGGGCTCACGCTCGCCAACCCGCTGGTGTCCATGGCATGGGGAATCGTCGTGTTCGGCGAGAACACCCGCGGTGGCGGCTGGATCGCGGCCGCCGTCGCCGGCGCCGGGCTCATCGGGGTGTGCACCGTGCTGCTGGCCCGTTCCCCGCTGTTGCAGGACTCCGCCGACCGCGACGCGCAGCGATCGTCCGCGCCGGAAAGATATAAAAGATAACCGGCGCCTAGGTTCCGCTCACCGCAACATTTGTGCTCTGCTGGGCGCCATTCCGGACATAGGTCAGTTGGACGGTTTCACCCGGGTTGCGGGCGCGGATCGCGACGAGCATCTGGTCCACGCTGTTCACCGGCGTGCCGCCGACACTGGTGATCACGTCGCCGGCGCGGATCCCGGCCTGTGCGGCGCCGAGCGCCGGCACGACCTGCTGCACCAGCGCGCCCCGCACCAGGCCGGTGGCGGTGGCCATCTCGGCGGTGACGGTGACGGCGAGCACGCCGATGCCAGGGTGGGTGGCCCGCCCCGTCCGGATCAGCTGATCCGCCACCGAGCGCGCGAAGTCCATGGGAATGGCGAAGTTCAGGCCGATACTGCCGCCGCCTTCGCTGCCGGGCGTCTTGGCGCCGGCCGAACTGACGCCGATCTGGCGTCCGGCGCAGTCGGTCAGCGGGCCTCCGCTGTTGCCGGGGTTGATGGCGGCGTCGGTCTGCACGGCGTTGACCAGCGTGGCGGGTGCGGCGCCCTGCCCGACATCGATGTACCGGTTGAGCGCACTCACCGTCCCCGAGGTGATCGTGCCGGTCAGGCCGAGCGGGGAGCCCGCCGCGACCACCGGCTGGCCCACCACCAGCGCGGCGGACTCGCCGACCGCGATCGGGGTGAGTTGCGCCGCGTCCGGCGCCACCCTGATCACCGCGAGGTCGGTCGCCGGGTCACGACCGACGATCCGGGCCGGCACCCGTGCCTGCCCCCGGGCGAAGTCCACGGTGATGACGCCGTTGCCCGCCGCCGCCGCGATGACGTGGTCGTTGGTCAGCAGATTGCCGTCGCGGTCCAGCACCGAGCCCGAGCCGGTCCCGGCTCCGCCCAGGCCCTGCACGGTGATCGTCACCAGCGAAGGCAGCACCCGCGCGGCCACCCCGGGCACGTCACACGGCGCCCCGGCCGCCGGCCCGCTCGCCGTGCTCCCGCCGGGCCGCAGCAATGCGCCGGCGATCCCACCGAGCACGCCGGCCAGCAGGACCAGCGCCGCCACGCCGATGACGGCGCGCCCACGAGTACCGGAAGAAAAGCGCATCAGAATACGATAAGTGGCTTGATGACATCGTCAAGTTTCCGGTCGGCGACCTCGAAGGCTCGTTCCATTTCGTCGAAGCGGAACGTGTGGGTCGTCATGAGTGTCGGATCGACGCGTTTGTTCTCCAGTACCCGTAACAGTCTTTCCATGCGTAATCTGCCGCCGGGACACAGTCCGGTCGCGATGGTTTTGTCGGCCATTCCCACGCCCCATTCGACACGCGGAATGCGCACGAATTCTCCTTCCCCGAAGTAGCCGGTGTTGGATACCGTGCCACCGGGTTTCGTGATCTTGACTGCGGTCTGGAATGTGCTGTCCGCGCCGAGTGCTTCGATCGCGGTGTCCACCCCCTCGCGTCCGGTCAGCTCGAAAATCCGGTCCACGACGTCCTCTTTCGTGAAGTCCACGATTTCGTCCGCGCCATAGGTCCGGGCGAGCGTCTGCCGGGCGGGAACCGATTCGACGCCGATGACGAAACCTGCTCCGCGAAGCCGGGCTCCCGCGGTCGCCATCAGTCCCACGGGCCCTTGGGCGAGTACCGCGACGGTTCCGCCGATCGGGATGTTCCCGTGCTCCGCGCCCATGAATCCGGTGGAGAGCATGTCGGCGCAGTACACCGCCATATCGTCGGGAACAGCATCCGGAATCTTCGCCATATTCGCGTCGGCTTCGTTCACGTGGAAGTACTCGGCGAACACGCCGTCCTTGGAATTCGAAAATTTCCAGCCACCCAGCGGTGCACCCGACTGCGAGGAATACCCGGCCTGCGCCGCGGGCTGTCCCCATTCGGGCGTGATGGCGCCGACCAGAACACGGTCGCCGGGCTGGAAGATCTTCACTTCGCTGCCCACGTCATGGACCACGCCGACCGCTTCATGGCCGAGTGTCAGATTTTCCCGCGGCCCGATGCCGCCGGCGACGGTATGCGAATCCGAGGTGCAGATGAGCGCTCTCGTCGTGCGGACCACGGCGTCATTCGGGCCAGGGCGCGGCAGTGGTTTTTCCAGAAAACCGACGCGGCCGATTTCCTTCATCACGAATGCTTTCATCCGTCCAGTAGCCGTCATGGCGCGGCATCTGGGAAGACACGGACCGTCATCTCGCCCCGGACGGGTGACGTGAGCGCTGCGATCATGGGGGTGAGCCCGTACAAAAAATGTATGTGCGTCCGCGAGGTACCCGAAAATGCTCCGGCCTGACCCGCCGTTCCGGCCGGTCCGGGCCCGGGACGGCTACCCGCCGCTCGAGGATCTCGGGCTGATCGGTGACGGGTCGACGGTGGCGCTGGCGGGGCTGGACGGCAGCATCGGCTGGCTGTGCCTGCCGCGTTTCGATTCCGAGCCGTTGTTATGCGGTTTGCTGGACCGCGAGCGCGGTGGTCATTTCCGGGTCGCTCCCGAGGGGTTGACCGAGGCGCGGCAGCGGTACGAGCCCGATACCGGGGTGCTGGTCACCGAGCTGCGCGGAGCCGGCGGCACAGTCCGCGTCACTGATGCGCTGGCCCTGCGCCCTGGCGCCGACCTCACCGATGACGTGCCCGCGGGACGCGGCGAGCTGGTCCGGTCGGTGGTGGTGCTGGACGGCAGCGTCCGGCTGCGGGTGGACCTGGAACCCCGCGGCGGTGCCCGGACACAGGGCGCCGCGAGCGGCCTGGTGATTCTGCCCGCGCGGCGGCCGGACCTGCGACTGCATCTGCGGTCGAGCCGTCCGCTGGACGGTCTGCACAGCAGCCATGAGCTGCGGCAGGGTGACTCGCTGGACCTGGTGCTGTCCTGGGGCCGCACCAGCCGTCACCACCGGTTCGACGCGGACTCGATGCTGGAGGCGACGGCCAGTGCGTGGCGCCAGTGGATGACCCGCTTCACCTACGACGGCCCGGGCGAGCCACTGGTCCGCCGTGCCGCGATCACGTTGAAAATGTGCGACCACTGGGTCAACGGGTCCCTCGTCGCCGCGCCGACGTCGTCGTTGCCCGCGCCAGTCGGCGGGGTGCGCAACTGGGACTACCGCTACACCTGGATCCGGGACGCGGCCTACACCGTGTTCGCCATGCGGCGCATCGGTTTCGCGGACGAGGCCGACGCGTTCCTCGGCTGGGTGCTGGACGCCTTCGAGCAAAGCCGGCAGCCGCGGATCATGTACGACCTCGACGGCGCGCCGGTCCCCGCGGAATGGGAGGACGCCGAGCTCGAAGGCTACCGGCGCTCGGCTCCGGTCCGGTGGGGCAACGGCGCGGCGGACCAGCGCCAGCATGACGTCTACGGCGAGGTCCTCGACTGCGCCGACCAGTGGGTGCGCACCGGCGGCCGGCTCGAGGAGCCGCTGTGGGCGGCGCTGGTCGACCTGGCCGAGGCCGCCGGAAGGGCCTGGCGCCTGCCGGACCAGGGCATCTGGGAGGTGCGCAGCGAGGGCCGGGTCTTCACCTATTCGGCGGCGATGTGCCAGGTGGCGCTGGACCGCGCCGCGGTCATCGGCGAGCGGCTGGGGCTGCGCGGACCGATTCCGGCCTGGCGGGAGACCGCGGGCAAGCTGCGCCAGATCATCCTGGAGGAGTCCTGGGATGAGAAAACCCAGACACTGAGCGAACATCTCGACGGCGGCGGCAGCCTGGACGCGAGTCTGCTGGCGCTCCCGCTGCGGCAGGTCGTGCCCGCGACTCACCCGCGCATGGTGGCGACGGCGGCGGCCGTGGCCGAGCGCCTGTCGGCCGGGGACGGCCTGCTCTACCGCTATCTGCACGACGATTCACCCGACGGCATCGCCGGCGACGAGGGCGCGTTTCTGCTGTGCAGCTTCTGGCTCGTCGACAACCTGGCGATGCAGGGCAGGCTCGACGAGGCCGGGGAGCTGTATGCCTCGTTGTGCGCCAGGGCCAGCCCGCTGGGCCTGCTGCCGGAGCAGATCGACCCGTCGACGGGCGATTTCACCGGGAACTTCCCGCAGGCGTTCAGTCATATCGGCGTGATCGCCAGCGGTGTGACGCTGGCCAGGGCAGGTGCTGCGCGATGATCGACCGCCTGGTGATCTTCGGGGCGACCGGTGACCTCACCGCGCGCTATCTCCTGCCGGGACTCGCCGCGCTGCGGCACGCCGGGCAGCTCGGCGACGAATTCCGGTTGACCGGCGCGGGCCGGGACGACTGGGGCACCGACGAATTCCGGCAATGGGCCACCGGCCGGCTGGGCCACCACGCCGCGGAGCTACCGGCTCCCGTGCGACAGGGTGTGGTTTCGTCGTCGGACTACCGTCAGGCGGATGTCACGGACCCGGCCGCGGTCGCGGCGGTCGTCGCCGGGGACGGGCCGGTCGCCGCCTATCTCGCGCTGCCTCCCGCGGTTTTTCCCGCGGCGGTGTCGGCGCTGCACGAGGCCAAGCTGCCGCCCGGCAGCAGGATCGTCCTGGAGAAGCCGTTCGGCGAGGATCTCGCAAGCGCGGTGAAACTGAACCGGCTGCTCGCCGACGTCGTGCCTGAGCAGGCGGTGTTCCGGGTCGACCACTTCCTCGCCATGACCACGGTCCAGAACGTGCTGGGCACCCGGCTGGCCAACCGGATGCTGGAGCCGGTGTGGAATTCCGCGCATATCGCCGAGGTGGACATCGTCTGGGACGAATCGCTGGCACTGGAGGGCCGGGCCGGCTACTACGACGGGGCCGGGGCGCTCAAGGACATGCTGCAGAACCATTTGCTGCAGCTGCTCTGCCTTGTCGCCATGGAACCACCGGTCAGCCTGGGCGAACGAGATCTGCGCGACCGCAAGCTCGACGTCCTGCGCTCGGTGCGGCCGCTCACCGGCGCCGACATCGTCCGCCGCACCCGCCGTGCCCGCTACACTGCCGGGCGCATCGGTGACCACGACGTCCCGGCGTACAGCGCCGAGGCGGGGGTGGATCCCGGTCGTGGCACCGAGACGTTCGCCGAAGTGGAACTGGAGCTGGACAACTGGCGCTGGCCGGGCACGGTTTTCCGGCTCCGCACGGGGAAAGCGCTCGCGCGGGATCGCAAGGAAGTGGCCGTCCACTTCCGGCCCGTCCCGCATCTGCCGCTCGGGCACAGCGGGGAACCGGGGCCCAACGTGCTGCGGTTCGGGCTCGACCCGGAAGACCTTTCCCTGGACCTGACCGGCATCGGGGCCCATACGCATACCTTGTCCCCGCTCACGCTCACCGCCAGGATCGACCCTCCGGAACTGCCCGCCTACGGCCGGCTGTTGCGGGACGTGCTGGACGGGAACGCGGCGCTGTCGATCCGCGGTGATGAAGCCGAAGAAGCCTGGCGCGTGCTGACCCCGGTACTGGCGGCGTGGTCGGAAGACCTTGTCCCGCTTGAGGAATACCCCGCCGGCTCCGACGGGCCAAGGCCGCGGGATGGCGCGGGCTAGCGCGGAAGAAGGGAAGCGTCCATGGTCCACAATGGACCGCAGCTGCGGAGTCAGCGGCTGCGGATGGTCAACCATCAGGGAGACGCGCTGCGCCTCGGGATGAACTGGACCGAGGAGGATCTCGGCAAGCCACAGGTGCTGGTGGACAGCGCCTACGGCATGGGTCACCCCGGCACGTTCCATTTCCGGGAACTGATCGAGGAAGTCAGCAACGGCGTCTACGAAGCCGGTGGGAAACCGGGGGTTTTCGCGGTCAGCGACATCTGCGACGGCGTGGTCCAGGCCACTGACGGCATGAGCTATTCGCTGGTATCGCGCGACATCATGGCCGCCATGGTCGAGATCCACGCGCTGGGACATCCGCACGACGGCATGGTGCTGATCTCCGGTAACGACAAATCGGTGCCGGCCCACCTGCTCGCGATCGCGCGCTGCGATCTGCCTGCCATCCACCTTCCCGGCGGCACCCAGCTGAACGCGCCGGACTACGTGTCGTCGAATGAGATGTGGGAGATGGGCGCCGCCGTCCAACGGGGCGAGCTTCCCCGCCAGGACTTCGAGCGCGCCCAGCGCGGCGCCTGCCCGACGTGCGGGGCATGCCAGTTCATGGGCAGCGCCAGCACCGGGCAGGTGCTGGCCGAGGCACTCGGGCTCGCGCTGCCCGGGTCCGCTGTCGTCCCGGCGCCGCTGACCAAGCTGCTGCGTTACGCCCGAGCGAGCGGCAAACAGCTCGTCCGGCTGATCGAGCAGGGGCTGACCGCGCGGCGCATCCTGACCCGGGACGCCTTCGAGAACGCGATCGTCATGCACGCCGCCATCGGCGGGTCGACCAACGCGCTGCTGCACCTCCCGCCGATCGCCCGCGAGGCGGGGGTCGAGATCACCGTCGACGATTTCGACCGTATTCACCGGCGGGTCCCGGTGCTGGCCAACGTGAAGACGACCGGCCGGTATCCGGTCGAGTATTTCTGGTACGCGGGCGGGGTTCCGGCGGTCATGCTCGAACTGCGGGAAATGCTGCACCTGGAGTGCCTCACCGTCACCGGGAAGACGCTCGGGGAGAACCTGGACGAAATCGAGCACAGCCCGTTCTTCTTCGCCGAACGGCGTGGTTACCTGAACAACGTCAAGGTCGACCGGGACGAGATCATCCGCCCGCGGTCCGACCCGTTCAGCGCCGACGGCGGGGTGGCCGTGCTGTACGGCAACCTCGCCCCGGGCGGTGCGATGATCAAAACCTTTTCCGTGCCTGAGGAAATGCACGTCCACATTGGACCTGCGCGGGTCTTCGACTTCGAGGACGAAGCGATCCACGCGCTGATGGGGCGCCGGATCGCACCGGGGGACGTCCTCGTGATCCGCTACGAGGGCCCGCGTGCGAACGGCATGCCCGAGATGTACTACGCGGCCGCGATCCTTTCCGCGGACCGCAAACTGAACACCACCACCGCGATCGTCACCGACGGGCGTTATTCGGGCGCCATGAAAGGACCCTGTATCGGGCATGTCGCGCCGGAAGCACTCGATGGTGGCCCCATCGCGCTCGTGGAGGAGAACGACCTCATCGAGATCAACGCACCCGGACGACGCCTCGCGATCGTCGGAACCGGCGGCGAGAAACGCCGACCTGAGGAAATCGACGCGATACTCGCGCAACGGCGCGCCATCTGGAAACCGCCGCGACCACGCCACGAGAACGGAATTCTCTCCTTGTACTCCCGGGTCGCCGGCGCCACCTCCGAAGGCGCCTCCATCACCTAGGCAGGCCCGCGCGAGTTGAGCGTTGGGAGTGCGCGAGTTGAGCGTTGCGTGCGACGGGAACGCGCAACTCGTGCGGCAGGAAGGGTCAACTCGCGCGGCGGGAAGGGTCAACTCGCGCGGCGGGAACGCGCAACTCGCGCGGCGGGAAGGGTCAACTCGCGCGGACGTTCCGCTATCCGAACCACTTTCAAAACACTCGCTAGGACGGAAAATGACGCAGCAGACCGTCGTCATCGCCGATTACGACTACGGTGACGTGGACATCGAACGGGCGATCATCGAAGGCGCCGGCCTCCGGCTGGCCGCCGCCGACTGCAAAACCGAGGACGACGTCATCGAGGCCGCGCACGACGCGGACGCGATCATCGCCCAGTACGCGACCGTGGGTGCGCGGGCCATCGACGCCCTGACCCGGTGCAAGGTCATCGCGCGCTACGGCACCGGCGTCGACATCGTGGACGTGGACGCGGCGACCCGGCGCGGGATCCTGGTCACCAATGTCCCCAGCGACTGGTGTGAAAACGAAGTTGCCGACCATGCCATGGCTCTGCTTCTGGCCGCGGCGAGGAAAGTCTGCGAGTACGACCGTGCCACCCGCGCCGGGACCTGGCGCTGGCAGACCGGCGAGCCGGTCCACCGGCTGCGGGGACGCACCGCCGGGCTGCTGGGGTTCGGCGCGATCGCGCGGGCCATCGCGGTCAGGGCCCATGCCTTCGGGATGCTCGTCATCGCCCACGATCCGTACCTGACACCGGAAGACGTGGCGGTGCATGGCGCCACGGCGGTCTCGTTCGGCGAACTGCTCGAGCAAGCGGACTACCTGGTGATCCAGGCGCCACTCACCGAGGAGACCCGTCATCTCATCGGCGAGCCGGAACTTCGCCGCATGAAACCGACGTCGATCCTCGTCAACACCGCGCGCGGGCCCATCGTCGAGGACAAGGCCCTGTACGCGGCGCTGACCGGCGGCTGGATCGTCGGCGCCGGTCTCGACGACCTCGAAGAGGAACCCGCGAAGCAGCGCGACTGGGTTCCGGTGAACCCATTGTTCAGCCTGGACAACGTGATCATCACCCCGCACGCGGCCTACTACTCCGCGGAGGCGATCCACACGGTCCGCGAATTCGCCGCCCACGAGGTGACGCGGGTGCTGACCGGAAAGCCGCCGCTGTCGCCGGTGAACGCGGCCGAGCTCGCCATCGTCCACCGGTGAAAGCGCCGCGTCAGGCGGATTCCGGGGCGCCGGTGAGGATCAGCCCGCCGAGGTACTTGCGCACTTCCATGACGATCTGGTCGGGCTTGACCCGGTCGCCGGGACGGTACCAGCGGGCGATCGAGGTGAGTGTGGTGTTGAGCAGGTTCGCCGCGATCGGCAGGTCGATGTCGGCGCGGACCACGCCTTCGCGCTGGCCCTGTTCGAGTAGCCGGGTGGCCGAATGGTTCACGCTGCGCGCCCAGGACTGGTAGCGCCGCAGCGCCTGCGGGGACAGCTGGTGCTGATCTGAAATGAGAACCACGAAGTACGCCTTGTACCGGACGGCGGCCAGCACGTGCAGCTCGATGTAGGCCTCGAGCTTTTCCGCGGCCGGGCGTTCGCTGGCGACGATTTTGTCGACGCCGTCCCGCAGTGGGTAGACGGCTTGCTCGACGATCGTTTCCAGCAGCTGTTGCTTGGACTTGACGTACTGGTACACCGTCGGCTTGCTGACCCCCGCCTCGGCGGCGATGTCGGCCAGTGTCGCGTCGGGGTACCCCTGCCGCTCGAACACCTGCGCCGCCGCGTCGACCAGCTGTTGCACGTCGAGCGCGCGCCGTCGCCCCATCGGAAATCTCCTCTCGCCCCAACCATCCTACTTAACCAATTGGTAGCTATACGCCTCGCGTCCAGAACTTGACACGAGCTGGATCGAAGCGCATATTTCTTTCCCGACGAGTTAAGTTATCGACGGGTGTGAAGGAGCGACGATGCTGCGGGAAGTCGACATCGTGGGAGTGGGGATCACGCCGTTCGGCAAGCGCCGTGACACATCGCTGCGATCGCTGGCGGCCGACGCGATGACCGCGGCCATCGCCGACGCCGGTCTCGTCGCGGGCGACATCGGCCTGCTCGTGTCCGGCAACGCGATGGCGGGCGTGCTCACCGGCCAGGAGATGATCCGCGGTCAGGTCGCCGCCACCGAGGCCGGGCTGGCCGCGGTCCCGGTGCTCAACGTGGAAAACGCCTGCACGTCCTCGTCGAGCGCGGTCCACGTCGCGCTGGCCGCGATCCGCTCCGGCATGTACGACACCGTGCTCGTGTGCGGCGCCGAGAAGATGACCGGACTGCCCACACAGACCGTGCTGGACGCGATGACCAGCGGCGCCGACATCGAGCGCATCCCCGAGGTGACCCGCGAGCTCACCGGCACGGACAAAGTCGAGTCGTTCTTCATGGCCGTCTACGCCGAAATGACCCGCGCCTACCAGGAGCGTTCCGGTGCCACGCCGGAGGATCTCGCCGACGTGGCGGTGAAGAACTCGGCCCACGGCGCGCTGAACCCCAACGCCCAGTACCGGCGTGCGCTCAGCCGGGACGAGGTGCTGGCCGCCCGGCTGGTGGCGCCCCCG
Organism: Amycolatopsis pithecellobii; assembly: GCF_009707865.1. GTDB lineage: Bacteria > Actinomycetota > Actinomycetes > Mycobacteriales > Pseudonocardiaceae > Amycolatopsis_E > Amycolatopsis_E pithecellobii. The sequence continues at coordinate 36,019 of NZ_WMBA01000042.1, read as the reverse complement.
CTGACGACCCTGATGTGCTCGCCGATCGCCGACGGCGCGGCCGCGCTCGTGCTGCGCGCGGCCGATCGCGGCAACTCCGGCCGCGCGCCGGTGCGGATCCGCGCCTGCGCTCTCGGGTCCGGCGTACCCGGCGCCGGCGCGCCCGCAATCCCCCTGGAACGCCGCACGGCCGAGGCCGCCTACGCCGAGGCCGGGGTCGGTCCGGAGGATCTCGACGTCGTGGAGGTGCACGACGCGGCCTCGCCGAACGAGCTGATCATGTACGAGGAGCTGGGGTTGTGCGGGGCGGGCGAGGGCCCGAAACTGCTGGCCTCCGGCGCCACCTCGCTCGGCGGGAGGGTGCCGGTGAACCCCGACGGTGGTCTCGTCTCCCGTGGACATCCGGTCGGCGCCACGGGCTGCGCGCAGCTCGTCGAACTGGTCACGCAATTGCGTGGCCGGGCGGGGGAGCGCCAGGTATCCGGCGCGCGCATCGGCCTGGCGGAGAACGCCGGTGGCTACCTGCATCCGGACCCGGCGGCGTGCACCGTGACGATCCTCGCGGGGGCGGGCGCATGACCGGCGACGTCTTGGTGGAACGGCGGGGCGCCGCACTGTGGCTCCGGCTGAACCGTCCCCACGCGCTCAACAGCCTCACCGACGGGCTGCTGGAAGCACTCGGGCGCGGGCTGGACCTCGCGGAGTCCGAAGAGGACATTCGCGTGGTCGTGCTCGCGGGCGCCGGCCGGGCGTTCTGTGCCGGCGCCGATCTGCTGTCCTTCCCCGAACCCGCTGCGGTACAAGGGTTTCTGCGTCGCGTCGGCGCGGTCTTCGACCGGATCGAGAGTTTCCCGAAGCCCGTGATCGCAGCCGTGCACGGGATCGCCGCGGCCGGTGGCCTGGAACTGGTGCTGTGCGTGGATCTCGTGGTGGCCGCGCGCTCGGCCCGGTTCGCCGACGCCCACGCGAACTACGGGCTGCTGCCCGGCGCGGGCGCTTCGGTGCGGTTGCCCCGCCGGATCGGGCCGGCCCGGGCGAAGCACCTCATGTTCACCGGAACCGCGTTGCCCGCAACGGACTTCGCCGGCACCGACCTCGTCACCATCCTCGCCGAGGACGACCGGCTCACCGAGGAGACCGACGCGCTCGCCGGGTCGATGGCCGGGAAGAGCCCGCTGGGCCTGGCCGCGATGAAGGAGCTCGTCGCCGAAGGCCTGGAAACCGATGCGGCCCAAGGCCTTCGCCGGGAACAAGACCGGCTCGTCGAGCACGCCCGCTCAGCCGACTTCGCCGAAGGTATCCGCGCGTTCAGCGAAAAACGCGCACCCGTTTTCACCGGCCGCGTGCCGCAAACCGTCAAGGAGTGATCATTCGTGGCCGAGCTGTTCCGACTCGATGGCAGGACCGTCCTGGTGACCGGCGCCGGGCAGGGCGTCGGCCGGCAGGTCGCGTTGACCTGCGCCGCGCAGGGCGCCGCGGTCGCCGTCAACGACTATTACCGTGACCGGGCCGAATCGGTCGCCGAGGAGATCAGGGCGGCCGGCGGGCGCGCACTGGGACTGGGCGGTGACGTCACCGACTTCGACGGGGTGACCCGGCTCGTCGACACCGTGGCACAGGACCTCGGTCCGATCGACATCCTGGTCAACAACGCCGGAAACGCCGGCCCGGCACAGGATCCGATGCGTCCCGCGCCGCCGTTCTGGGAGACCGGACCCAAGGAATGGGAGCCGTGGCTCGGGACGAACCTGTACGGCGTGCTGAACACCACGCGGGCCACCGTGCCGGGCATGGTGGAGCGCGGGTACGGCCGGGTCGTGACCGTCATCTCCGACGCCGGACGGGTCGGTGAACCGCATCTGGTCGTCTACAGTGGAGCGAAAGCCGGCGCGGCCGGGTTCACCCGAGGGCTCGCGAAAGCCGTGGGACGCCACGGCATCACGGCCAACTGTGTGTCGCTCGGTCCTGTTCGGACACCCGGCGTCGCGACGGCGACCGAGGACGCGGACCAGGTGAAGGCGATGCTGCGCAACTACGTGGTGCGGCGGCTGGGCGAGCCCGCTGACCCGGCGAACCTCATCCTGTTCCTGGCTTCGGGCGAGGCGTCGTGGATCACCGGGCAGACGTATCCGGTCAACGGCGGCTATTCCTTCGCGGTCTGAGAGGGTGCCATGAAAGTCGATCTCTACGTCTACCGACCCCGGCTCGAGGAAATGGCGGCCAGGGCGCGACAGGTCGAGGCGGGTTTCGACGGGCTGTTCGTGGCCGAGTCGACCGGCGATCCCTTCCAGGCACTGGCGGTCGCGTCCCAGCATCTGCGCGATCGCGTGCTCGGCACGTCGATCGCGCTCGCGTTCCCGCGCAGCCCGATGGTGACCGCGGTGTCGGCGTGGGATCTGCAGCGCGCGAGCGGCGGCCGGTTCGTGCTCGGGCTGGGATCCCAGGTACGCAAGCACATCGAGCGACGGTTCTCCAGTGCGTTCACCCCGCCGATGCCGCGCCTGCGCGAGTACGTCCTGGCGGTGCGGCATGTCTGGGGTGCGTTCGCCGGTGCCCATCCGCTCGATTTCCGGGGCGAGTACTACACACTCGACTACCTGCCCCCGGCGATGAATCCCGGGCCGCTGGACTGCGGGGCACCGCCGGTGTATCTGGCCGCGCTCGGTCCCGCGATGTTCGAGGCCGCCGCCGAGGTCGGCGACGGGGCACTCGTCCACCCCATTCACACACACGCCTACCTCCGCGAGGTCGCCGAGGCCGCGATCGCGCGCGGACTGTCCAAAGCGGACCGACGGCGCGACGAGTTCGCGCTGTCGGTCACCGCACTGTGCATTGTGGACGAAGACACCGGGGACGCCTCGCGGGAAGCGGTTCGCCGGCAGTTCGCCTTCTACGCCTCGACACCGGCCTACCGGCCGGTCCTCGACCTGCACGGCTGGGGTGAGCTCGGGGAACGCCTGCGCCAGAAGGTGCGCCATGGCGAGCACGACTCGATGGCCGAGCTGGTTCCCGACGAGATCCTCGACGCCTTCTGTGTCGTCGCGCCGACGTGGCCGCAGGCCATCGCGGCCGCACGCGAGAAGTATGCCGGCGTCGCCGACCGGGTCATGTTCCAGAGCGCGCCGGCGATCGCTTGAGCAGTCCATTGAGGAGAACACCGTGGTTCACCTGTACAACCCCGAATTGACGTTCGACGACCTGCTCATCGAGGCGCTGGACCGGTTCCCCGGGCGGGACGCGTTCGTGCTCGGTGACCGCCGGATCAGCTACGCCCAGGCCGCCGCCATCACCAGCCGCATCGGGCAGGTGCTGGCTGCGCGCGGCATCGGGCACGGCAGTGCGGTCGGCGCGCTGAGCCCGAACATCCCCGAAGTCTGGCTGGCGCAAGCCGCCACCTACCTGCTCGGTGGCACCTACACCGGCCTGCACCCGCTGGGCTCCGTCGCCGACCACAGCTTCGCCTGTACGGACGCCGGCATCGAAATCCTGCTGGTGCACCCGAAATTCGCCGAAACGGCTGCCGCGATCGCCGAGCGGTGTCCCGGCATCAAGCACGTGCTCACGTTCGGTCCCACGGAACTGGCGCCGGATCTGCTGGCACTGGGCGAAGAATTCGCGCCACGACCGCTCAGCCGCGGGCCCGCGCGCGAGGAGGACACCGCGTGGCTGCAGTACACCGGGGGCACCACCGGGCGCCCCAAGGGAGTCCGCGTGCCGCACCGGGCGCTGGTCGCGATGTCCCGGATGCTGCCGTTGTCGTGGGGGCTGCCGGAAAATCCACGGTTCCTGCTGTCCGCGCCGATCACGCACGCGGGCTCGTTGCCGATCCTGCCGACGCTGTGGCACGGCGGCACGGTGGTGCTGCACCAGTCGTTCGATCCCGACGCTTGGCTCACCACCGTTGCGGCGGAACGGATCAACTACGCGTTCGTCGTGCCCACGATGGTCTATTCGTTGCTGGACCACGGCGGGATCGACCGGTACGACACGTCTTCGCTGGAAACCGTCCTCTACGGGGCCGCGCCGATGAACCCCGCGCGCATCGCCGAAGCCTGGCACGCGCTGGGTCCGGTGCTGCAGCAGGGATACGGCCAGACCGAATGCCTCGGCATGTGCACGAGCCTGCGCAAGGACGAGCACGATCCCGTGAACCGGCCGGAACTGCTGGAAACCTGCGGCCGTCCCGTCGCCGAAACCCGGGTCGCGATCCTGGACGACAACGGTGAGCCGGTGCCGCGCGGCGAGGTGGGGGAGCTGTGCCTGCGCTCGCCCGCGGTGATGACCGGTTACCGCAACCAGCCGGAGCAGACGGAAATCGCGTTGCAGGGCGGCTGGTTGCACACCGGTGATCTGGCCGTGCAAGGGGAAACCGGGTTTTACTCCATTGTGGACCGGAAGAAGGACATGATCATCTCCGGCGGTTTCAACGTGTACCCGCGTGAGGTCGAGGACGCCATCGCGACCGTGCCCGGCGTGTCGTCCACCGCGGTGATCGGCCTGCCCGACGACAGATGGGGTGAGGCGGTGACGGCGTTCGTGGTGCCGCGCCACGGCCGGCCGGTCGACGTCGAAGCGCTCCTGGCCACGGTCCGGGAGAAGAAAGGTCCCCACCAGGTCCCGAAGGCGGTGCATGTCGTGGACGAACTCCCGCTGACCGCGGCCGGGAAGATCGACAAGAAGGTGTTGCGCGCGCGGTACCAGCCGGCGAGCTGACACCTGTCGCCCACTCAACGACGAGTAAGGGAATTTCTGTTACATGTGGCCAAAAACCCTGTGGCGGCTCGCTGTGCTCGGCGCCGCCGTCGCGATGATGTTCGCCTCGGCGACGGCGTCCGCGGACACCGCGCTGCCCGCGCCGTACTCGGGATGGAACGTGCAGGTCGCGCCCATCGACGGCAACGATCAGGTGGTGCACCTGAGCTTCGACAGCCCGCTGCTGAAACGGCGCGTCACGAACACGGTGTACCTGCCGGACTCCTACTACGACAGCGGGCCGAAGCTGCCCGTGATGTACGTCCTGCACGGCACCGTACTGTCCCCTTTGGACAATTGCGCGCTCAATGCCGTGACCTCGCAGGAGACGCTGGTCCGGATGATCGGCTGCGGTGGTGGGTACCTTCAGGACAATCTCTATGACATCCCGTCGCAGCTGAGCAAGATGAACTTCGTCGCCGTCTCGCCCGACACGGATCCGAACGGGTCGATCTGCCAGACGTGCATGTGGGTCGACGGCCGGTCCGATCTGCTGCCGAACATCCAGCCGTTGACGGCAAGTGAACTGCCCGCGGACTCGTTCCTGCACCAGGAGCTGTATCCGTTGGTGGAAAGCATCTTCAACGTGCGCAGCGATCGTGGCGGTCGTGGTGTGATGGGCTTCTCGATGGGCGGCTGGGCCGCGGCGCTGCAGGGCATGATCCACCCGGACGCGTACTCCTACATCGGGTACGTCAGTGGCGGTTACGACATCAAGGAACCGGTACTGCAGAGCACGATCATCGAACCGGTCGGATATTTCCGGGATCAGGGTTACACCACGAGTCTCACCGATCCGGTGTGGTGGGCCCAGTTCAACCCGCGTGACATCGCCACGAACCTCAAGGGCGCGGATGTGGCGTTCCTGCTCAGTAGTGGTGACGGCTGCCTGAACCCGGTGGAACTGCTGAACGCGCCGGAATGCCAGGGTGATTTCTCGCCGGTGCGTTCCCCGTCCGGCTCGGTGCTGGAACAGGAGCTCAGTCTCAATAGGACGATCGCGGTCAATGACCTGACGGCGAAGGGAATCCCGTTCCACACGGTGCAGACTCCGGGCACACACGGGGCGAACAACAAGGAGATGTTCGCCACCCAGATCGTGCCCGGTGCCAACGCGAAGTTCGCGGCTTCCACGGCGACCCCGGAGACCTTCTCGTACCGGACCGCGATCCCGCGGTTCTCGGTGTGGGACTACCGGATCCAGGTAACCCGTGGCACCGACGGGTTCCTCGACCTCACCGGCGCCCGGACCGACGGCCGCGCCCTGACCTTGACCGGCGCGGGGAACGCGGACGTCACCACCCCGGCGACGTTCACCCCGGGGCAGACCTACACGGTCCAGTCGGTGCACGAGTCCCACCCGGCCACCCAGCAGGTGACCGCCGACAACACCGGCCGCCTGCGGTTCGCTCTCGACACGGGAACCGGTGAATTCGGCACCACCGCCGGCTCCACCCCCGGCACGACAACGGTGACGATCAGCTGACGGGTGGACCGGCCTGCCCCGGCGGAGGTGCTGCGGCATCTCCCCGGGACAGACCGGCCCCCCACGCGGCGGCTGCCCGCGCGACGGCACCGACGCCGTTCGCGGTGATGGCCGGCAATGAGCCCCCGGCGGCGAGCGGTTGCTCCGTGGGCGCCCGGACTCCGGCCGGCCGGCGAGTGTCACCGTGCTCCCGGCGTTCGCCGCCCGTCGTCGAGCAGCGCCACCGGTCGCCGGCGCAGACCGCGTATTTCGTCGACGGTGACGGGCCTCGACCAAGCTATGCCGCTCCGCGTCGCGGAGTGTGGTGCCACAGTGCATGGCTTCGGTCACATCCGCGCGCGGTCGATCGGCGTTGTGCTGTTTCCTTTCCGCCCGGTCTCTTCCTTACCGGGAAGTGCGTTCTACCCCCGATGCCGGGATCGGCGTTGGCTGTGGGCACACCACAGGGAAAGGGAAAAAGTCATGTCGATCGTCGTCACCGGGGCCACCGGGCATCTGGGCAGGCTCGTCGTGGAGGCCTTGCTCCGCCGTGGGGTGCCGGCCGCGGATATCGTCGCCACCGGCCGTGAGGTCGCGGGGATAAAAGATATCGCCGAGCGGGGTGTCATCGTCCGCCGGGCGGATTTCGGGGACGAGGCCGGGTTGCGGGAAGCGTTCGCCGGTGCGGAAAAACTGGTGCTGGTTTCCACGACCACGCCCGGTGAGCGGCTCGCCAACCACCGTCGTGCCATCGACGCCGCAGTGGCGGCCGGGGTTTCGCTCATCGCTTACACGAGTATGGTGCGCGCGGATTCCGCGACGACCATTCTCGGCGCCACTCACCGCAAAACGGAGGACTACCTGCGGGAGCGCGACGTGCCCACGGTTTTCCTGCGCAATTCCTGGTATCTCGAGAACTATACCGACCAGCTGCCGTTGTTCCTGGAGAGTCACGCGATCATCGGCGCGGCGGGCGATGGGCGGGTGAGCGCCGCATCCCGGGCCGACTATGCCGAAGCCGCCGCCGCGGTGGTGACCACGGAAGGCCATGCCGGGGCCGTCTACGAGCTGGGCGGGGACGAAGCGTTCACGCTGTCCGAGCTGGCCGCGGCCGTTTCGGCGGCGACCGGTGAGAAGATATCGTATCAGGATTTGGCCGCCGCCCAGTTGATCGAGGCCTACCGCGCGGTGGGGGTACCCGCCGAGATCGCGGAGGCACTCGCCGACGCCGACCGCGGGCTCAGCCAGGGCGAGCTCTTCACCGCCGGCGGCGAACTCCGGAAACTGATCGGGCGCCCCACGACGACCTTGGCCGCCGCGATCGCTGCCGCGCGCTGATGCCGGGCGTGTCGGCGGACGGGCGGTATCGGGCGCCCTACGACGACGTTGGCCGCCGCGATCGCCGCGGCGCGTTGATGCCGGGCATTTCCGCGGACGGGCGGTACGACGTCGTTGTCGTCGGTGGTGGTGCCGCCGGGGTCGCGGCTGCTGTCGGGGCGGCGGGCACCGGGGCCCGGGTGTTGCTGATCGAACGGTCCACCGCGCTGGGCGGCGCGGCGACGTTGCGCACCGTGCTGGGCTACTGCGGGTTGTGGACCTGCGAACCCGAGCCGCGGAAGGCGGTCGGTGGGGCCGCGGACGCGCTCCTCGGCAAGCTCGCCGCGCTGGGCGGCGTAAGCGAAATGACCGTCGTCGGCGCCGGCCACTGGGCCGTCGTGTTCCTCGATCCCGAAGCTGTGAAATATGGTCTGGACCACTTATGCGCGGACAACGGGGTCGAGGTGCGGCTGGCCGCCACGCTCACCGGTGCCAGGCGGGATGGTGACATCGTCACCGGGCTCAGTTACACGGATTTCGCGGGCAGCGAGGTCGAAGTCACCGCGTCCGCCGTCGTGGATGCCACCGGCGATGCCACCCTCACCGCGCTGGCCGGTGCCGCGCACACCGTGGGGGACCGGGGCCGCTTGCAGACCGCCACGCTCGCCGCGCGTTACGGTGGCATCGATCCCGCCGCCGAGATCACGCCGGAAACCGTCGGCGAGGCCGTGCGCCGGGCGCAGCGCACCGGGCTGCCCGGCCTCACCTCGTCGAGCGGGTTTGTCATGCGGCTGCCCATTTCCGGTGACGTGGTCGCGTACCTGGCGGACGAGGATCTCGATCCGCTCGACGCCGGCTCGTACAGCACCGCGACGCGGCACGCCCGTACTCAGGCGTGGGCGTATCTACGTGTTCTGCGTGGCATGCCAGGCGGTGAATCCGCCTATCTTGTCGCAAGTGGACCCGAACTCGGCATCCGTCAGTCGCGCCATCTCGTCGCGCGGTCCCCGGTGCGCGACGCGACCCTCCACAATGGACTCGTCGGCGACGATGCGGTCGCACTCGGGGCGTGGCCGAGCGAATATCATCCCGGCTCCGGTAAACCGCCGGAATGGGCGGCCATCGGCGGCGACGGGGTCTTCGGGATCACCCTGGACAACCTCCGCAGCGCCGGCACGACGAACCTGTTCGCCGCCGGACGGGTACTCGGCGGCGAACGCGTCGCCGCCGCCTCGGTGCGGGTCATGGGCACGGCGTTCGCCACGGGCCAGGCCGCCGGGGTGGGCGCCGCGCTGCTCGCCGGCTCACCGGCCGACCTCACGGCCCGGACCCGCGCGGAGCTCGAACGGCAGGGCGCGATCGTGAAGCTGGGGACGGTGCGGCGATTTTCGGGCAAAGCTGTCCGCTGATCGAGCAGGCTGTCCGCCCACCCCGGGCGACGTCGGTGAGGATGCCGGGGCACCAGTAGGCCTACCGGAATGGGGTGAACATCGATGAAATCACGGAAATCGTCACGGCGGTTCGCGGCGTGGTCGATGCTCGGCGCGGCACTGATCGCGGCGAGCCTGGCCTTCGCGTCGGTTCCGGCGGCGGCCGGCCAGCTCAGCTTCGGCGGGTTCCCCGGCGGGATCCCGGCCGCCACCCGCTGAGCCGGCGCGGGCCTCGCCATGTCCCTTGCCGGCCCGGCAATACGGTGCGGCCGGCAAGGGCCGAGGCAGCCGATGCAAACCTCAAAGCTTCCTTAACGGGTCTTCAAATGCACGTTTCCGTACCATTTAGTGGTGGGCGTGCTAGCTCACGATGAAATGGATGTCCGTACCGCCGGCGAAGACGTGCAAGAACTTTTGCGCCGGACCACTTTTTCGCTCACCGCCGATGGTGCGACAGCGGATTCGCTGTACCTGTACCGTGATCGGATTCCCGCCGCACTCGTCGCAGGATTGAGTGAGCTGACCCGCGTGCCGCGGTCGGCCTCCGGTTACTGTGTGCTCAAAGGGATCCTGTCGGAGTTCACCGGCGTGGCGGGACCCACCCCGCAATCATGGGACGCCCTCGAACCGGGGCAGACCAGGGAGCTGGACATCGCATTCGCAATTGTCGCAAGCGTGACCGGCCGCGCATTCGGCTGGAAGGCGCAACAGGACGGGCGGCTGGTCCACAACATCGTGCCCAGTCGGGCCTCCGCGAATCTTCAGGTCGGTGCCAGCAGCACCGTCCGGCTGGAATGGCATACCGAGGATTCCTACCATCCGGACCGGCCCGAGCTGCTGCTCCTGGCGTGCGTGCGCAACCCCGACCGGGTCGGCACCGACGTCGCCAGCATCCGGTGCGCCGACCTGACGGAGGAGGACATCGCCGTGCTTGCGGCGCAACCGGTCCTGCTCTACCCGGACGACAGCTACGCCGGCAGTTGGTCGTTCGACGGCCCGGACGCGCCGCGGATGCGGACCGTGTGGGAGACCGCCGACGGTTTGTGCATGCGGTTCGACCCGCCCTACACCACGCTTCCTGACGGGCAACCGGAACTGCGGGCCGCGTGGGAGCGGCTGGGTGCGGCGCTGGACCGTTGCGCCACAACGGTCATGGCCGACCCCGGTGATGTCGTGATGGTGAACAACGATGTCGCCGCACACGCCCGGCGGCCGTTCCGGGCCCGGTACGACGGCACGGACCGGTGGATGAAACGGATTCTCGTGCGTAGCGAATGGCGGCGCCTGGAAACCGAACGCGACGAGCCGGGATACGACCAGGTGCAGGTGGGTCCGTATCCCTCGCTGCACGCGGGCCGATGACCACGCAGCCCGCCGAGGCCGTGCCGGAAGTACACGTGAGCCGCCGGCCCTCGCTGCTCGCGCTGCTCGCCCTCGTCGGGGTCACCGCCGTCTGGGGCGGAACATTCGTCGTCGTCAAGGACGTGACGCGGGACGTCTCGCCGATGGACTTCCTGGCCGTGCGGTTCCTGATCGCGACCGCGGCGCTGGCTGCGTTGCGTCCACGCGCGGTGTTCACGTTGAGCCGCAAGCAACTCGGGCACGGCGTGCTGCTCGGGCTCGCGCTCGGTTCCGCGTATCTCGCGCAGACCTGCGGCCAGCAGTACACCTCGGCGTCCATGTCGGGGTTCATCACCGGCATGTCGGTCGTGTGCACCCCCGTGCTCGCGGGATTGCTGCTGCGGCACCGGATCGGGCGCGGGACCTGGGGTGCGGTGGCGATGGCCACGGTCGGTCTCGGCGTGCTGTCGTTGCGGGGGTTCGCGATCGGCCCGGGGGAGGGGCTGACGTTGCTGTGCGCGCTGTTCTTCGCGTTGCACATCGTCGGGCTCAGTGAATGGTCCACGGCACGGGACGCGCACGCGCTCACCGTGGTGCAGCTGGGTGTGGTCGCCGTGCTGTGCCTGGTATTGGGTGCACCGGACGGCATCGACGTCCCGGGGGAGGAGAGTTTCTGGCTTCCGGTCATCGGGCTGGCGGTTGTCGCGACGGCCGCCGCGTATCTCGTGCAGACCTGGGCCCAGGCCCGGCTTCCGGCGTCGGCCGCGGCCGTTGTCCTGACGCTGGAACCGGTTTTCGCGGGGTTCTTCGGGGTCCTGGTGGCTCACGACGAGCTGTCCCCCCGCATCCTCCTCGGCGCCGCGCTGGTCGTCGGCGCGATGTATCTGGCCGAATTCCGTTCCGCCGCAACGAAACCCGAAGCCACGCGGCAAAGCTGGGAGAGCGCATGTCCGGACCTGTCCGTGCCGTCCGAGTACCCACGACGGCCGACCTCGAAGCCGCGTGGAAGGTGATCTCGGGGCACCTGCCACCGACTCCGTTGAACACCGCATACACCGGTGGCCCGCCGATCGCGCTGAAATTGGAATCCTTGCAGCCGACGGGTTCGTTCAAGGTCCGTGGGGCGCTCAACGCGCTGGCCACGGTGCCGCGGGACGTTCCGGTGGTCACGGCTTCGTCCGGCAACCACGGTCTGGGCATGGCGTTCGCGGCCGGTCTGACGGGACGCCCGGTCACCGTTGTGGTGTCCAGGAACGCTTCTCCCGCCAAGGTTTCCGCGCTGCGCGCTGCCGGCATCGATCTCGTCCGGTTCGGGGATTCGTTCGACGACGCGGAGGCGTATGCGCTGATGCTCGCGGAAGACGGCGCCTACTACGTCTCGACCTACAACGACCCTTACGTGATCGCAGGTCAGGCGACGATCGGTTATGAGCTCGACGGAGAACTCGCCGGCGACGTCACTGTCCTTTGTGGAGTCGGTGGTGGTGGGCTGGCCGCCGGCCTCGGCCTGTGGCGCTCCACCAGGCCGAACGCGCGGGTCGTCGCGGTGGAGCCGGAAGCCTCGACCGCGATGTCGGCGGCGGTGCGCGCCGGCCATCAGGTCACCGTCGAGGTGGGGGAGACCCTTGCGGACGGCATCGCGGGCAACATCGAACCGGGATCCGTCACGATTGATCTCGTGCGGCGGCACGTGGACGATCTGGTGACGGTCAGCGAAACCGAAATCCGTGAGGCCGTGCGCTATCTGGCCGCCACCCGGGGTGTGATCGCGGAAGGATCGGGTGCGGTGGGCGTCGCGGCATTACTCGCCGGCAAGGTAGCGGCGCGGGGGACGCAGGTCGCCGTCGTCACCGGCCGCAACATCGCACTGCCGACCCTGACCGAGGTTCTCGCCGGCTGACACGCGAAGTCTCACGTCCGCAGCCGGTCGAAATGCTGATAGAGCGTCGCGAGGATATCGTCGACGGGGCCGAAGGTGATCATGGCGGTGGTTCCGCCCGCGATCTCACCGCGCAGGGGCGATAGCGCCTCGCGCGCTTGTGCCGCAAGCGATGCGTCGTCCAGCTGGATCGCGGTATGCCCGTTGACGGCCCACAGCGCGTCATACAGGTGGTCGGCACGGGGTGCGGGCAGGGTCGCGGCGGCGTGGCGGGCCGCGGCGAGGTTGCCGCGCGCGAGGTCGAGCAGCGGCTGGACCCAGGGACGATAAGGCCCCCAGTCGAGGTCGGGGTCCGTCGGCGCGGGACGCCCGTGACGCATGCGGAGGGAGAGGAGCGCGAGCGGGAACATGCCGGCTTCGACCCCCGGCATGCCGGCCCCGGCGAGGTCGGTGGCCACGGCGCGATAGGCGTGCGCGACTTCGGCGGGGTCGTCCGATTGTCCGGCCAGCCGCATTGCCCGGAACGCCGTGGTGAGAACGTGCACGAGGGGGGATTCGTGCAGGGTGGCGAGCCGCTCGGCCGCCGCGATGTGGCATTGCGCGGGCTCGAGCGCGCCGCGGGCGGAGTGGACCTGGATCTTGATGAGGTGGCCGAGGATCTCGAACCTCGGGAGATCATGTCGCGTGGACAGCTCGATGAGCTCGTCGGCGATCGTGTCGCGTTCGCCCGTGCACCCAGGCTGCTGGAAGGACTGGACGAAGCGGGCGTTGAGCGCGAGGACCAGCAGGGTGGGGTCGGGGAGGTCGCGGGCCAGCTGTTCGGCTTCGGCCGCGGCGTCGGCGGCCCAGCGGTCCCGGCTTCCGCGATGCTCGAGCCCGATGGTGGCGAGCAGCCGTGCGCGAAGCGCGGGCGGAGCCCCTGGGCCGAGCCGGTGCAGCGTGCGCCGCGTGGTCTGGACCAGTGCCTCGGACCGGGTGGGATCGTCGGCCCGGGTCCAGATCGTCGGGACGTCGTACGCCGCGATCACGCGCGCAGTGAGGCCGGGGTCTCCGGTCGCTTCCGCTTCCGCGGCCGCCGCGGCGCGGTGCTGCTGGGCGAGTACGAGGTTGGTGCCGCCGGTGACGGCGGCGGCACTGGCCACGGTGCTCATCGAGCGAAGCCGCGTGTAGGTCCCCGTCGCTTCGGTGCGCGTGAGCAGCCGCAGCCGGTCCTCGTCGCGGGGCGTGGGGGTGAGGTGTGGCGCGTGCCGGAGGATGTCGCGTTCGAGATGGTCGAGGCTGTCCACCGATTCCAGCCCGAACTGGGCCAGCAGCCGGGCTCGCGCGTCACGCAGCGACGCCAGTGCATCGACCTGGCGGCCGGCCTGGTACAGCGCGTGTGACAGCAGGACCCAGGCATGCTCCCGCCACGGGTGTGCGGTCGCGTACGCCTCCAGCTCCGGGATCAGCGGCGCGCCCTGTCCGAGGTCGAGCACCGCCCGGGCGCGCAGCTCGACGGCTTGGCGGTGCAGTTCGGTCAGGCGGGCGCGTTCCGGTGCCAGCCACGGCGAGCCGCCGAGGTCCCCGTACGGCTCGCCGTGCCACCACGCGAGCGCGTCGCTCAGCGCGGGCGCGACGTGGGCGCTGGGGGCGGCGCGCATGGCCCGGAGGGTGTCCTCGAACCGGTGGACGTCAACGTGTGCCCGGGGAATCCGCAGTGCGTACCCGGTTCCGACGGTCTCGATGGTCCGCGACCGGGTGCGCGGACGACGGTCCGGTTCCAGCGCGCCGCGCAACTCGGCGACGAAGGTGCGGACGGTCCCGGCGGCCGTGGGCGGCGGGTTTTCCCAGAGATCCTCGACGAGCACCGGCAGCGGGACAGCCCGGCCGCCGGCGGCGACCAGCCGGCCCAGCAGCTCGCGGCGGCGCTGGCTGCCGACCGCGACCGGGCGGCCCTCGGTATCCCTGACCTCGACCGGTCCGAGCACCTGGATCTCCATGCGCCTCATTGTCACCGACGCCGGGGCGCCGCCGCTGATCCACTGCTGACCCGGCTCACGGATCCTCATGGTGTTCAGGCAATCCCCAGGTGAGGAGACGACAACGATGCGCATTCCCGGGTTCGAGACCAGGTCGGTCGGTGTTGCGGACGGAATCGAGCTGAACGCGGCGGTCGGCGGAGCAGGACCGGCCATCGTGCTGCTCCACGGTTTTCCCCAGACGCACCTGATGTGGCGGCACGTCGCACCCATCCTCGCCGAGGGCCACACCGTGATCTGCCCCGATCTTCGCGGCTACGGCGCCAGCAGCAAGCCGGCAGCGGTCGCCGAGGACACCTACTCGAAGCGGACGATGGCCGCGGACATCGTCGGGCTGGCCGGCGCACTCGGCTTCGACCGGTTCGCGCTGGCCGGGCACGACCGCGGCGCGCACGTGGCTTTCCGGGCCGGCCTTGACCACCCGGATCGGATCAGCCACCTGGGAATCCTGGACATCGTGCCCACTTTGGACACTTGGCGCGTCCTGCACGGGGTCGGCGCGGCGGTGGCGTTCCACCTGTACCTGATGGCCCAGCCGCCCGGGCTGCCCGAGCAGATGATCGCCGGCAGCGCCGACGCGTTCTTCGGCCATTTCCTCGACGCCTGGTCCACCGGCCCCGGCGCGATCCCGGCGGACGTGCGCGCCGAGTACCTGCGCGCGTGCCGGGACGCCGTTCCGTCGATCGTCGCCGACTATCGCGCCACCGCGACCATCGACATCGACCACGACCAGGCCGACCTCGACGCCGGCAACCGGCTCACCATGCCCGTGACGGTCGTGCAGCAGGACTGGGGCCTGGGCTTCGACGCCATCGCCACCTGGCGGCCGTGGACCACCGACCTGGAGCACTTCACCACCAAAGCGGGCCACTTCATGGCCGAGGAGGCCCCGGAGGACATCGCCACGCTGATCCTGAACCTGCTGAAGCGATGATCGGCGCACCTTCACCACTGCATCGGCAGCGCGACTTCAATGCTCAGCAACACCAGGACAGCACCGCCGGCCAGGTTCAGCATCCGCCGCACCCGGGGATTTCGCGCCAGGATATTCGACCTGCCCACCGCGAGCGAAATGGAGGAGAACCAGAGCAAGCCGATACTGGCGTGAACCAGTGCCAGGAAGAACACCTTTCCCGGGAGAAAATCGCCCGGGTGCAGGAAGTTGCTGAGCACCGCCAGGTAGAACACCGCCATCTTCGGGTTCATGACGTCGGCAACCCAGCCCCGGCGAAAGTATGACCAGAAGGACCTCGCCTTCCCGGCGCCGCCCGTCCGGTCCACGGGCGGCGCCACCGAACGCGACTGGGCCAGGAACTTGATGCCCAGGAACAGCAGGTATGCGGCGCCGGCCAGCCTGAGCATGAGGTACCCGGTGGCGGAGGCGACCAGCACCCCGGCCAAGCCGGCCCCGGCGAGGGCAGCCCACACGAAAACGCCGGAAACAATGCCCATGGTCGTGGCCAAGCCCCCTTGCCTGCCACCTCGGACAGCGCTGGTGAGCACCAGTGCCAGATCCGCTCCGGGCGCGATGATCACGCCCGTCACGAGCACCACGTATCGAAGAAGTTCAGCACCAGTGGGGAGTGTGGTCATCCGAACTTCTGGTGGCTGTTCGTCAGGCCGGCGACCGCGACGCAGCCCGGCCATCCTTCTCCCGCCGCCAGAAACGACTCACGCACTTGATCCGCGGGCGTCACCCGGTTATCGACACGCACCCACAGCGGATCGAGGAACTTCCGGTCGCCGGGCGTCAGCCTGCTGATACCCGAGGCGCTGATCTCGAGCAGCTGGGCAATGACATCCGGTAGCCATTCGCCGTCGATCGCCACTTCCATCGGGGACGTGGCAGACAGCTCGAAGATGGCCTGCCAGAAGGACCACGGCCGCGACATGACGAATCTTTCCGCCTCCGCGAGATTTTCGGCCAGGCCCAGGTACATGGCGGCCGTCGCGAACTCCTCTCCCGGCAACGAGCAGCTGTCCGAACGAACTTCGAGGTACAGGCGGGCCAGCGTGGAATCCAGGAATTCCTGCAGTTCGGCCTCGGAGGAATTCAATGCTTCCCTGAACTTGCCGATGTCCGCCGATTCGCCGAACTCCCATCGTAGGCGGGAGAAGACGATCTGGCGTTGAATCGCATCTAGCTGACGAAGGTCGGCTTGCGTAAAGGTGTGCCTGTTTCCCCACGCGTCCGCGCCGCTCACCGCCCGTGAATCGAGCGACTGCCAGAAGGTGCCGAGCGGTGGATCATCGGGGATTCTGATCGCCCTGCCCTGATCGTCGGGGACGCTCACGACCGGCAGCGCGAACAGGGAGGAGAGATAGTCCTTCCAGCCGATGAAGTCGCGTCCCATCATCCGGCAGCGTGCCGCATCGTCCGGGTATGCGTCCGTCCAGAGTTTTTCGATCGCCCACGGTCTGACGCTCAGCCGGCCACCAGGCGACAGTTTCCCGCCCGAAACGGCACCATTCCGGGTCAGATACAACGAAATACCGGTGAGGCGCAGCATGACGTTCAAAAAAGGGATTGCCTCGGAAACCGCGACATCGATCGAGGGACTGCTGCCGATGGTCCCGGCGAACCAGGAATGATTCTCGCCCCGAATGCGCCGCGTTGCGTATTCCGCCCGCCAGTAACTGTGGTACAACGCATAGTGGGATGGTTCCCATGGCTGCGTGACGAGCGGCGTTTCGACACTGAGCAAGCCGAGTCCGCGCTCCCGCAGGGATGAACAGAGGTAGCGGTCGAGGTGTTCCTGGTGCTTCTGGAGCGCTTCGATGCTCGGCTCGGGCGGAATCGTCGTCTCGAAAATTCCGCTGGTCACATCCGACGTCAAGGTCTCCCAGTCGTCGCGGGCGATTCTGGTGACCACGCCGGTGGTCGCGTCGTGGGTGGGACGCCAGCCGTCTCCCACCAGGCGGTGAAATATCTCCTGTACGTCGAAGGGGGTAGCGGAGGTCAGCGGTCCGGACAGCGAGGGGTAACTGCTGAGGTTCTCCTGGAAGACCAGATGTCGTTCCAGTTCGAGTCCCACCCGTCGCTGCCGGCCGCCTTGCGCACGGTATGCCATGCTCAGTTGACCTGCGCCAGTGAATCGAGCCAGACAGCGAGAATCAGGCAGCCGAAAAGGATGTCGCTGTACAATTTTTGATCGTATCCGGAGAGGGTGGACTCGGTCAGCTCCTTGCGGATCTGCCGGACCGCCTGCATGTCCAGGAATTCGGCGAGCCGGGAATCGTCGCTGAAGGTGGCATGGGCGAGGTCGGCATCGATGTTCTCCATCCAGATGGAAATGGGGCCCGAGAAAGGATGTTTTTTCTGCCAGAGAACATACCCGGGAAGGAGCGACATGCGCTGCCCCATATGACGCAAGATGTACTTTTCCCGCCCGTGTCGCAATTTCATGCCGGCGGGCACTCGATAGGCGAATTCGACGATACTCGGATCGAGCAATGGCGCGCGTGACTCCACGGAGGTGGCCATACTCGACCGGTCCACGATGGGCAGCATGAACGCTTCCAGCCGGAGCTGAGTCTCGAGCCACAGCATGCGGTTTTCGTGTGTGGCCCCGTCCGACATGGAATCGAGCTGGCGAAGTCGCTCGAGCGGGTCCAGGCGACCGATGCCGTCGTCCAGTATCTTGTGGCGGAGTCCGGCGTCGTAGGCGTTGTCGTCGTCCCACCACACGTACCTGTCGAGAGGGTCGTCCGTCGCTGGGGGGTTTTCTGCCTGGCGACGGAGGGCCCGGCTCAGCTGAGGGTTCTCCGCCAGCGCGGTTCGCTGCTCTGCGTCCCTCAGTACCGGCCAGCGCAGCAGCAGCGAGTCGAGGATCAGCCGGCCCGAATAGCCGGCGAACAATTCGTCACTTCCCTCGCCGGACAGCAGGACCCGATGATGGCGGTTCGCGGCTGTCCGGAAACTCTGGTAAGCGGGCACGATCATTCCCGCGCCAACGGGTTCCAGGGTCTTCCGGACGATGTCGTGGACCAAACCGATATCGCCGAGCGAACAGTCGGTTTCATGGAGGGTCAGCTTGTTCCGGCCGCACACCTGCGAAATCGCCTCTTCGTCTTCGAAGTCCCCGTCGACCTTGGTGGTGAAGGCGTCCAGGGGGACGTCGCCGCCCACGTGCCGGCGAGTCATCGCGGCGATCGTCGAGGAATCGACTCCGCCGCTCAGGGTGACGCCCAGTGCTGCGCCACTGCCGGGGTCCGACCGCAGGCGGACGGCCTCGGTGACGAGACTTCCCAGTTCGTCGGCCGCCAGGTCGATGTCCGTGAGGGGTTCGGAGAACAGGTCTGGCATCCAGTACCTGCTCACCTCCAATGCTCCCGATTCCGGAGAGTACCTGAGCAGCGAACCGGGCGGCACGCGCTTCACCTGCGAAAGCAGTGTGTTCGGGTAGGGCACGCACCGGAAGGTGAAGAATTCCGAAATGCTGTGCAGGTCGATGCTGCGATCGACGAGAGGACAGGTCGCCATGGCACGAATTTCCGAGGCGAAGATCAGCGTGGAGCCACTGCGCGAGTAGAACAAGGGCTTCTCGCCCATCCGATCCCGGGCAAGGGTCAGGACGCGTTCTCGGTCGTCCCAGATGGCCACCGCGAACATGCCATTGATGTGCTTGACGAAATCCGGCCCGTACTCGAGGAAAAGGTAGGGAACAATTTCGGCGTCACAGTCACTGTGAAATCGGTGCCCGCTGCCGGCCAGCTGATCCCGGAGCGAGCGCCAGTTGTAGATCTCGCCATTGATGACCCCCCAGATTTCACCGCCGGGCGTGGAAAACGGCTGCAGTCCTCGTGCGCTCTTGTCGTTGATGGACAACCGGACGCTGCCGAGGGTTGCTTGACGCCGACCGGGAGGTGTGGCAGCGCTCGACACATGATCCGGTCCGCGATGCTGTTGCGCGAGTAGCATCTTGGTGACGTATTCAGAGGCGCCGAATTTGTCCGATTCATCAATAATTCCTGCTATGCCGCACATACCCAGGGCTTCCTTCGTTGGTTGTCATCAGGGCAGAGCTGAGCCGGCGAAGTATGCTGCCGAATGAGGTCGAATCGACGGAATCACCGATTACGTGATACGCAACCGTGCGCTTTCTCGCATTACTGCATCTTCGCAGCCCGGTCCGCGCCGGGTCAAGCAACGTTGGCCGGATGCCCGAATGTACAGCCGTCTTTGTCTGTGCTGGAAAAATCTAGCTTTTCTGCCCGTCCGCGCGCTGTCGTTGCGGTACCACGGTGTATTTGGGGTCGTTCGCGGAATCCATGCCCGCATGGAAGATTCCCCAGCGCAGCGCGGCGGACGCGGCGACCAGTGCGGCGCCGGAGAGGCGGCGCAGCACCCCGTCGCGGCGTGTCAGCAGTGCACCCGCGACGCCTGCGGCGGACAGGATTTCCCCGGCGCGCACGTACTTTCCGCCTTTGCCGGTGCGATACGGCTCGGCGACCATGCCCAGCCGTCGCTGCATGAGCCGGAAAGCGCCGTTCTCCACCGCCGCACCGAGCACGGCGAATGTGCGGGCCGGACCGGACTCGGCGGCGGGCGCGGCGAGCAGGGCCAGCCCGCCGGCGGCCGTGGCGCCCGAACCGACGAAGACGTAAGGCATTTCGCGGTGCCCGTCATGCCAGGCCGGGACCGCGGTGTCACTCACCAGGGCCGCGGTGTACGCGGCGACGGCCGGCCCCAGCACGGTGGTCCCCGCGGTCGCGGCCGTGCCGATCAGCCGGAATTTGCCCGTCACAGCGGAAAAAGCCGCGACACCCGCCAGCGGCGCGTACCCGGCGAGCAACCAGGAACCCACACTCATCGGCGACGTCACCTTCAGCACCCGCAACATGTTCAGGAACCGCTTGGGGCGCCCCAGATCGCGGATCAGCGCGGCCAGGGACAGGCTCACCGCGCCGAACGCACCCGCCTTGCTGATCGCCGCCATCGTGGGCCTGCCGGTCGCCTGCGCACCGGCGCCCAGCACCGACGACGCTCCGGCGAGCCCGCCGAGGAAGAGATACCCGGGAATGTCCGGCGAGTGCCACACCGGCGCGTTGAGCACCGGTTTGCCGTAGTAGGACTCGAACTTCGCTTCCGGCACCATGGGTTGCTCGGCGCGCCGGCGTTTGCGCCAGGTGGCCGCGCGGTTCTCCGTCATCGCTTCCTCCCGACCGCCGCACCGAAGAATGCCGCCACCGCACCGCCGGCGAGCGCGGCCGCGGCCGTCGCGACATGCCGCCACATCGAGGGCAGGTCCCGCGTGGTCACCACCGGATCCGGCGGCAGCCCGTACACCTCGGGCTCGTCCAGCAGCAGGAAGAACGCGCCGTCCCCGCCCACGCCGTCACCGGGGTCCTCACCGTAGAGCCGCGCGTCGGACACCCCGGCCGCCTGCAGTTCACCGACCCGTTCCCGCGCGCGCTCGCGCAGTTCGTCCAGGGGGCCGAACTGGATCGACTCGGTCGGGCATGCCTTGGCACACGCCGGTTCCATGCCCTGGCCGAGCCGGTCGTAGCACAGCGTGCACTTCCACACCCGCCCGTCGTCCTTGCGCTGGTCGATGACGCCGTACGGGCAGGCGGGAACGCAGTAACCGCAGCCGTTGCAGATGTCCTCCTGGACCACGACCGTGCCGAACTCGGTGCGGAACAGCGAACCCGTCGGGCACACATCGAGACACGCGGCTTCGGTGCAGTGCTTGCACACATCCGACGACATCAGCCAGCGGAACTCGCCGGTCCCGTCGCCGGTCCCCTCGCCGGCCATCGAGAGCACGTCCAGGTCCTCGTGTGCGAGCGGTTTGCGTTGCTCGATGAACGCGACGTGCCGCCAGGTGTCGGCGCCGAGCCCGACCGTGTTGTCATAGGACATCCCGGTCAGCTCGATGCCGTCCTCGGGGATCGCGTTCCATTCCTTGCACGCGACTTCGCACGCCTTGCAGCCGATGCAGACGCTGGTGTCGGTGAAGAAACCCATCCGTGGTGGGTGTTCCCGGTAGCCGGTCGCCGACGCCGGATCGATCGCGGTCATCTCCTACAGCTCCGTTCCGGTGTCGTCGGTGATCCCGGCGCGGCGCTGGTATTCCTCGACCAGCGCCAGCCGGGCGGGTCCGCGCGGCCGCCGGCCCGGCCGGATGTCGCACGCCAGCGCCTTGCTCTCCTGGATATGGCTGTTCGGGTCGAGGCTGATCGACGCCAGGTCGTTCGCGGCGTCGCCGGTGGTCAGCCCGTTGGGGCCCCAGTGATACGGCACGCCGACCTGGTGCAGCACCCGGCCCTGCACCCGCAGCGGCCGCATCCGCTCGGTCACCAGGACCCGCGCCTCGATCGCGCCGCGCGCGGTGACGATGGTGGCCCACCCGGTGTGCTCCAGGCCGCGCTCGGCCGCCAGTTCGGGGGAGACCTCGCAGAACAGTTCGGGTTGTAGTTCGGCGAGATACGGCTGCCACCGGCTCATCCCGCCCGCGGTGTGGTGCTCGGTGAGCCGGTAGGTGGTCAGCACGAAGGGAAACACCTCGGCACCCGGTTGCGCACCGCTGGGCTGAAGCCGGTTGTTGCGGTGCGGCAGTAGCTGCCGTGCCGGGTTGTGCTGCTGGCGGTAGAGCAGGTTCGAAAACGGCGATTCCTGCGGCTCGTAGTGGGTCGGCAGCGGCCCGTCGGTGAGCCCGGCCGGCGCGAACAGCCACGCCTTGCCGTCGGCCTGCATGACGAACGCGTCCGTGCCGGTCAGCGCGTCCGGTCCGGTTGCGTCCTCGGGGGGCAGGAAGTCCGGCGGTTTGGTGGCCTTGAAATCCGCGATGTCATGGCCGGTCCACTTCCCGGCCTCGGCATCCCACCACACCAGCGCTTTCCGTTCGCTCCACGGCTTTCCGTCCGGATCGGCGGACGCGCGGTTGTAGAGCACCCGGCGGTTCGCCGGCCACGCCCAGCCCCATTCCGGCGCCACCCAGTTCTGTTCGGTCCCCGGCTTGCGCCGTGCCGCCTGGTTCACGCCGTCTTTGTAGACGCCGCAATAGATCCAGCAGCCACACGCGGTCGAGCCGTCACCGGCGAGCTGTTCGTAACTGCTCAGCGGCCGGCCATCGGCGCCCCGCCCGTTGATCTCCGCGAGTACCGCTTCGGCGTCCGGTTCGGCGATCGTGCCTTGGGTGGGGTAGTCCCACGTCAGTTCCAGCACCGGCCGGTCTCGCTCGCGCTCTCCGTCCGAAGTGGACTGTCGTAGTTTCTCGCGGATCAGGCGGCCGAGATGGTAGGCGAACCACAGCTCGCTGCGGGAGTCACCCGGCGGTTCGACGGCCTGGTGGTGCCACTGCAACATCCGCTGGGTATTGGTGAAACTGCCGTCCTTTTCGGTGTGCGCGGCGGCGGGCATGAAGAAGACTTCGGTGGCGATGTCCTCCGTGCGCAGTTCGCCGCTTTCGATCTCCGGCCCGTCCTTCCACCAGCTCGCGCTTTCGATCAACGAGAAATCACGCACCACGAGCCAGTCCAGGTTGGCCATGCCCAGGCGTTGCATCTTCCCGTTCGACGAGCCGACCGCCGGGTTTTCCCCGAACAGGAAATACCCCTTGCAGGTGCCTTCCAGTTGAGCCATCACTGTTTCGTAGGTGCTGTGACTGCCGGTCAGCCGGGGCAGGTAGTCGAAGCAGAAATCGTTGTCCGGCCGGGCCGCCGGGCCCCAGTACGCCTTGAGCAGGCTCACCAGGTACGAGCGCATGTTGCCCCAGTACCCCTTGCGCGTGCCCTCGGCCTGCACGAAGGTGTCCAGGTCCTCGTTGGTGTGCGCGTGCGGCATCGGGATGTAGCCGGGCAACAGGTTGAACAGCGTGGGAATGTCGGTCGAGCCCTGGATCGACGCGTGCCCGCGCAGCGCGAGGATCCCGCCGCCGGGGCGCCCGATGTTGCCCAGCAACGACTGCAGGATCGATGCTGTGCGGATGTACTGCACGCCAACGCTGTGCTGCGTCCACCCGACCGCGTAGGCGAACGCGCTGGTGCGCTCGCGGCCGGAATTCTCGGTCAGCAGATCGCACACCTGCCGGAACGTCTCCCGCGGGATGCCGCAGATCTGCTCGACCGCTTCCGGGGTGTAGCGCGCGTAGTGCCGCTTGAGGATCTGGAACACGCACCGCGGGTGTTGCAGCGTCGGGTCGGTCCTCGGCTCGGCGCCGATCTCCGCGCCACCCGAGCCGTGCGCTTCACCGCGGGCAGATTCGCTGACCGCCGCACCGCCACGCGTGCGGGCGTCCCATTTCTGGTCCCGTTCCCCGGACGCGGACTGCATCTCGCTGCCTTCGTACTGCCACGTTTCCGTGTCGTAGCTGCGATGTTCGGGGTCCAGTCCGGAGAACACCCCGTCGAGATCCTCGGTGTCGGCGAACTCCTCACCGATGATCGTGGCCGCGTTGGTGTAGGCGAGCACGTACTCGCGGAAGTCCTTCTCCTCGGTCAGCACATGGTTCACGATCCCGCCGAGGAACGCGATGTCCGTGCCCGCGCGCAACGGCACGTGGATATCGGCCATCGCGCTGGTCCGGGTGAACCGCGGATCGACGTGGATGACCTTGGCACCGCGGGCCTTCGCCTCCATCACCCACTGGAACCCGACGGGATGGCACTCGGCCATGTTCGAGCCCTCGATGACGATGCAGTCGGCGTTGGCGAGGTCTTGCTGGAACGTCGTGGCGCCTCCACGACCGAAGGAGGTCCCCAGACCGGGAACCGTGGAGGAGTGTCAAATACGGGCCTGGTTCTCGATCTGGATCGCGCCGAGTGCGGTGAACAGCTTCTTGATCAGGTAGTTCTCTTCGTTGTCCAGCGTCGCGCCGCCGAGGCTCGCGATCCCCATGGTGCGGCGCACCCGCACCTCGTCCGCGTCCCACTGCCAGCCGTGCGCCCTGGCGGCGATGGTCCGCTCGGCGATCATGTCCATCGCGGTATCGAGATCGAGCGGCTCCCACTCGGTGCCGTACGGGCGGCGGTAGAGCACCTGGTGCTCCCGCGCCGAGCCGGTGGTCAGCTGCAGGCTCGCCGAGCCCTTGGGGCACAGCCGCCCGCGGCTGACGGGGGAGTCCGGGTCGCCTTCGATCTGGGTGACCTTGCCCTGCTCGACGTAGACATTCTGGCCGCAGCCGACCGCACAGTACGGGCAAACGGACTTGACCACTTTGTCGGCTTTCGCCGTGCGCGGGGTCAGCTCGAGGGAGATCCGGCTCTTCGCCGCCGCACCACGCCCGGTGCGGTCACCCTGTGTCAGCTGCCGGTAGACCGGCCAGTCCCGCACCCACCGCGTCAGACCCATCGCTGCCCCTCCGCTCCACCGTGCCGGGGTTACCCGGATTCAGGGTTTCCCACGCGTGCCCGCGGGAAACCCGCACCAGGGATCGTGGGCGGAGGCGGTATGCAATATCAAGATGCGTTCGCACGCATGATGGGGTTCGAGGGCCTCGTCGCCGGTATCGTGTTCGTCCTCGTCGGCGCCGCGGTGCTGCTCGCGTTGGTGCTGAGCCGGAAGCGGTCGGGCGACACCCGCCGACGCAGCTCGCATCCGGCCGCCGAGATCGGCTACGCCGTGATGCTCGGGGCGGCGGCCGGGGTGCTCGCGTTCATCACCGCCTCGGCCAACAACGACCTGCGGGCGCAGGTCATGCCCCAGGCGTCCGCCGCCCCGCCCGCGGCCACGGTCGACGTCGACGCCTTCCAGTGGTGCTGGCGGTTCCATTACCTCAACCCCGATCGCACGGTGACCGGCAGCTGTGCCACCCAGCAAACCGATATCCCGACCCTCGTCGTGCCGGCCGGGCAACCGGTGCAGCTGCGCCTGTCCTCCAGCGACGTGCAGCA
Source organism: Amycolatopsis pithecellobii (assembly GCF_009707865.1). GTDB lineage: Bacteria > Actinomycetota > Actinomycetes > Mycobacteriales > Pseudonocardiaceae > Amycolatopsis_E > Amycolatopsis_E pithecellobii. The sequence continues at coordinate 11,002 of NZ_WMBA01000042.1, read as the reverse complement.
CGCTTTCTGGATTCCGGACCTGCGGGTCAAAGTGGACGCCTTTCCCGATCACACCAACACTTTCACGCTGACCTTCGACCACGAAGGACAGTGGCTCGGCCGGTGCGCGGAGTTCTGCGGATCCTTCCACACCGAAATGCACTTCTCCGTGCGTGCCGTCTCGCCGCAGCAGTACCAGCAGTGGCAGGCGGCGTCGACATGACCGCGACCGAATCTCCGGCACTGCTGCCGCGTGTGCACCGGCCGTGGCTGGCGACCACCGATCACAAGCGCATCGCGGTGCTGATGACCGTCACCGCACTGGTGCTGATGTTCGCGTTCGGTGCGTTCGCGCTGGTGATGCGCGCGCAACTGGCCACCCCGGACGAACGGTTGCTGAGCAACGAGACCTACAACGAGCTGTTCACCATGCACGGCTCCGGGATGATCTACCTCGTCATCACGCCGCTGGCCATCGCCATCGGCCTGTACCTGGTGCCGCTGCAGGTGGGCGCGCCCGGCGTCGCGGCGCCCCGGCTCACCATGCTCGGGTTCTGGCTCTACGCGTTCGGCGCGGTGACGGTGGTGTCCGGTTTCCTGACCACGACCGGCGCGGCCGCCGAAGGCTGGACGGCCTACACCCCGTTGTCCAGTGCCGAATTCTCGCCCGGGTTCGGCACGGACCTGTGGATCGTGGGCAACTTCGCCGCGAGCCTCGGCATGATCCTGGTGGCCGGCACCGTGCTGTGGACGGTCCTGTTGCGCCGGGCACCGGGAATGACCATGCTGCGCATCCCGGTGTTCTCGTGGTCGATCGTGGCGACCAACCTGATGGTGCTGGCCGCCTTCCCGTCGCTGCTGCTCGCGCTCGGCATGCTCGCGCTCGGCCGGATCACGCCCGAGGTGTTCACCCACGACATCTGGAACATCGGCTACCAGCACCTGTTCTGGTTTTACGGGCATCCGGTGGTCTACGTGATGTTTTTCCCGTTCGTCGGCGCGGTCGCCGAAGTGCTGGCCACGTTCGCGCGGCGCCGGTTCTTCGGCTACCGCCCGACCGTGCTGTCGCTGCTGGCGTTCGCCGCGCTGTCGATGAGCGTGTGGGGACACCACATGTTCACCACCGGCCAGGTGGCCGACAACTACTACTCGCTCACTTCGATCTTCCTGCTCGTCCCGGCGGGAGTCGAATACCTCGGCATGATCGGCACCATCATCGGGGCCAGAATGCGTTACACCGTACCGATGTTGTTCGCGCTCGCGTTCATCCCGCAGTTCCTGATCGGCGGGCTCACCGGGATCATGGTGGCCACTCCGGTGCTGGACTACCACCTGCAGGACTCCTACTTCGTCGTCGCGCATTTCCACTACACCCTGGTGGCGGGCAGCCTGTTCGGGTTCTTCGCCGGGTTCTACTTCTGGTTCCCCAAGGTCGCCGGTGTACTGCTGGGGAAACGGTTGGGGCACCTGCATTTCTGGCTCATGGTGGCCGGCACGAACCTCACCTTCCTGCCGATGTTCTGGCTCGGCGTCCAGGGCATGCCCCGTCGCGTCGCGAGCTACCTGCCGGGTGACGGATTCAGTGGTCTGAACCTCATGGCGAGCATCGGTGCCGGGCTGCTCGCCCTCGGGATGATCTGCTTCGCGGTCAACATCGTCCGCTCGCTGGCGCGGCGGCGGAGCGAGCCCGCGGGGGACGACCCGTGGCAGGGCCAGACCCTGGAATGGGCGACCTCCTCGCCGCCGCCGGCGTTGAACTTCGACGCGGCGCATCCGCTGCCGCCGGTGCGCGGGTTCGCCCCGCTGCTGGACTTGCGCGAGCAGCGGGCACTGGAGGGAGAGCGGACGTGAAACCCGCGTGGGTGGTGTTCGGGTGGGCCGGATTCAACGCCGTGCTCGCCGCGATCATGTTCGCCTACGGGGAAAGCGCGGAGTTCATCGGCATGTACTTCGCCGCGGTGGTGATCGTCGCCGTGGTGGGCCTGATCGTGGCGTACGCACACGGCCGCCGCCGGGCCGGACTGCGCCGGATGCCGGCAGGCAGCCTGTCCGCCGCGTACCTCGCGCTTGCGGCTGTCCTTTTCGGACTCGGTTTCCTGTACACGCACTGGATCTCTTACCTGGCCTTGTTTCCGCTCCTGGCGGCCGGGTTCGAGTTCCGCCGCGAACGCCTTCGCGCGGGTGTGCTCCCGGCGCCCACCCAGGTGCGCAGCCGTCCGCTGGAACCCCAGCGGCGCGGTCCGGTGCTGAGGTTTGTGGCGCGAGCCGGGGTGCTGGCCGCCGTCGGCGCCCGGCTGCTGGGAGGCGGGCGCCGGTGAACACGCACGAGATCGTCCACATGGGATCGATGGGGTTGCTGACTTCCGCGGTGGCACCGGCCATCGTGCTGGCCACCCGCTCGGCCGTGCGGTGGGGGCGGGTCCCGGCGCCGCCGGTAGTGGTGCTGCCGGCGTTCGTGGTGCTGCACGCCGCGCTCACCATCGTGATGGGGGCGCGAGGGCTGCCGCCACTGGCGGAGACGATGCTGCACGGCGTGCTGCTGGCCGGCGCCATCGTGTTCTGGCTGCCCGTTCTGGTGCCACGCAAGGGTTTCCCGGAGCCTGCCCGCGGGGTGTACCTGTTCCTGGCCGCGCCGTCGCTCGATCTCGCCGCCGTCTACCTCGTGATCGCCGGGCACGAAGCGGGCGGGCTCGCGATGATCGTCGGGATGATGCCGCTGTGCCTGGCCGCCGTGGGCGTCGCCTGGCGGTGGATCGTGCGCGAAGAACAGGAGGCCGCCTCGTGATCGCGCCGCGGATCGCCGACGCCGCCGAGTCCGCCGACCAGCGTTATCTGGCGGCGAAAGGGATCCGGCCGCGCCTGAACAAGGTCTTCCCGGACCACTTTTCCTTCCTGTTCGGCGAACTCGCGCTCTACAGTTTCGTCGTTCTGCTGCTGACCGGCACCTACCTGGCACTGTTCTTCGACCCGTCGATGGCGCAGCTGACCTACCACGGCACCTATCCGAACATGAACGGCATCGAGATGTCCCGTGCCTTCGAAAGCACGCTGCGGATCTCGTTCGACGTGCGGGGCGGCCTGCTGGTCCGCCAGATCCATCACTGGTCCGCCAACATCTTCGTCGCCGCGATCGTGGTGCACCTGCTGCGGATCTTCTTCACCGGCGCGTTCCGCAAACCCCGTGAGGCCAACTGGCTCATCGGCGTGCTGATGCTGCTGATCGCCATCGCCGAAGGCTTCGCCGGTTACTCACTGCCCGACGACCTGCTCTCCGGTACCGGACTGCGCATCATGTCCGGGATCATGTTGTCCGTGCCGGTGATCGGCACATGGTTGCACTGGCTCGTCTTCGGCGGTCAGTTCCCCGGCGAGGTCGTGATCCCGCGCCTGTTCGCCCTGCACGTCCTGCTGCTGCCGGGGGTGCTGCTCACGCTCATCGCGGTTCACCTGGCCGGCGTGTGGTACCAGGAACACACGCAGTTCCCCGGAAAGCGCGGGATGAAACGCAATGTCACCGGCACCAGGGCGGTTCCCGCCTTCGGGATCAAGAGCACCACCCTCGCCGTCATGGTGACCGCGGTGCTCGTCGCGCTGGGCGGGCTGGCGCAGATCAACCCGGTGTTCCACTACGGCCCGTACCAGCCGTCGCAGGCTTCGATCAACTCCCAGCCCGACTGGTACCTGCAAATGGTCGACGGCGCCATGCGGTTGTGGCCGGAATGGCGCATCGATTTGTGGGGCACTTACACGGTTCCGGCCGTCTTCTGGCCCGCCGTGGTGATGCCGTTGCTGCTGTTCGGCGGAATGCTGGGCTACCCGCTCCTCGAACGGAGGGCGAGCCGGGATTCCTCGTCGCACCAGATCGCGCAACGACCGCGGGACGTGCCGGTCAGAACCGGGCTCGGCGTCATGGCGGTGACGTTCACGCTCGTGCTGATCTTCGCGGGCCTCGACGACGTGATCGCTTTCGTCTTCGCCATCCCGATCGAACGCCTGGTGTGGATCGCGCGCGTCGGCGTGCTCGTGCTGCCGCCGCTGGCCTATCTCGTGGCGGTCCGGATCTGCCGGCGGCTGCAGCGGGCGGACAGCGAGGTGCTCGCGGCCGGCGTGTCGTCCGGGCTCATCGAGCGGCGGGCCGAGGGCTACTACGTGGAAGTCGTGCAGCCCCTGCGCCCGCAGACCGGTGAAGAAGACCTGGTTTATCCGCGCTACCAGGGCAATCCGGTGCCGCGCCTGCCGGGTGACCTCGAGGTCAGGTCACCAGGGCGCCGGTGAGCGTGCGCCAGGTCCCGGCACCCGTGGTTCACTCCTTGCAGGAGCAGGAAAGGTGCCAACGTTGTCCGGAAAAGAGTACGGGATCTTCCTCCCGATCGGCAGCGGCGGCTGGCTGCTGTCCACCACCGCGCCGCATCCGGAAGCCAGTTACGAGACCAACAAAAGAGCCGCACTGCACGCGGAGGCCATCGGGCTCGACTTCATCATGTCGATGGCGAAATGGCGCGGGTTCGGGGGCAGCACCGACCACTGGGGCGAGAGCCTGGAGTCGGTGACCATGATGGCCGGGCTCGCCGAGGTGACCGAACGCGTCAAGATCTGGGCCACCACGCACGCGAACATCATGCACCCGGGCATCGCCGCGAAGATGTACACGACCCTGCAGCAGATCTCGAACGGCCGGGCGGGCATGAACATCGTCAACGGCGCGTACGCGGGGGAGTTCCGGCAGTTCGGACTGTGGGAGGAGATGTCGCACGAGGAGCGGTACCGGATGACGGCCGAGTGGACCGAGGCGGTCATCCGGTTGTGGACCGAGGATTCGGTCACCATGAAGGGGGATTTCTTCACCCTGACCGACTGCGAGTCCCGGCCGCATCCGCGGACGCGGCCCACCATCATCAGCGCCGGCCGTTCGGAAGCGGGGCGCGAGTTCCAGGCCGCTTATGCCGACGGAGCCTTCCTCTCGGCCGACAGCATGGACGAAATGAAAGCGCTTTCCCGCGACGTGCACGGGCGGGCCGCCGCGCGGGGGCGCACGGTGAAGACGTACTCGATGCTGACCGTCGTGCAGGACGAAACCGACGCCGCCGCACGGGAAAAGGTCGGCCGCTGGGGCGCGGGCCTCGACCGCGGCGCGCTTGTCGCGATGCGCCGGTCGTGGGGCGTCCCTGACGAGCGGGCGCGGGTGTGGACCGAGGACGCCACCGGCGAGCAGGCCTTCCAGACCCCCTACGTCAGCGGTTCGGCCGCCACGGTGATCGAGCAGATCGCGACGATCGTGCGTGAGGCCGAACTGGACGGGCTGATGCTGATTTTCCCCGAGTACGACCAGGACCTCCTGCTGTTCGGCGAGACCGTGCTGCCCGGACTGCGCGAGCTCGACGCGCGCCCGACCACCGAGCCGCAGCCGCCGGATCAGTAAGCTCCTGGCACGGCAGCCGGCGCGAAGGAAGGCGAATGGTGGAGATCCTGGGCAGCGTGACCGGAGCGGTGGTGCACGGCGATGGGCGTGGCAAGGACCTGGGTTTTCCCACCGCCAACATCGGCTTCGACGGGTCGGCCCCGATCCCGGCGGACGGCGTGTACGCCGGGCATGTCCGGATCCTCGCCCTGGCAGGCCCGGATGACCGGCGTGAGTTCCCGGAGCCGCTGCCCGCGCTCGTCTCGGTCGGGTCCAACGTGACTTTCGACGGTACGCACCGCACGGTCGAGGCCTACCTGCTCGATTTCGACCAGGATCTCTACGGCTGCGTCGCCGAGGTCACCGTGGAGCTGTTCCTGCGCGGGCAGGTCAAGTTCGCCTCGGTCGCGGAGTTGATCGAGCAGATGCGCCGCGACGAGGACCGGGGACGCGAGTTCTTCGCCTCGCGGCGATAGCGGGGTTTTGCGGGGCGAGGTCAGGGCGGTACCATCTGAAACGCTCGCTCTGCCTAATGAAACGAGGTGCGCCGTGTCGGCCGGCCGGAATCCCGATCCTGATGAGCAAGACGGGGCTGCGCCGGAGGACCGCGACTACTCGCTCCGCGCGGTGGACCGGGTGTGTGCGATTCTCGATCTGCTGCAGCAGTCCGTGGACGGTATCACCCTGAACACGGTGGTCGAAGCCACCGGTATGCCGAAATCCTCGGCGTACCGGTATCTGTGGACACTCGAGCAGCACCGCTATGTCGAGCGGGACGAGGAAACCGGCCTGTGCCGGCTGGGGCTGGGATTTCTGGGGATGCAGTCGCGTCATCTCGAGCTGCTGCGGGAGGCCGCGCGGCCGTGGCTGGAGCAGCTGCGGGACGAGTTCGGCGAGACCTCGAACCTCGGTGTCCTCGACAGTGACCGCATCATCTACGTCGACATCATCGAAAGCCGCCGCGGAGTCCGGCTGGCGGCCGCCCGCGGGGACCGGGATCCGGTGCATTCGACGGCGCTCGGCAAGGCCATCACCGCGCACCTGACGGAGGACCGCGTGCGGGGTCTGCTGGCGCGATCGGGGATGCCGCCGCGGACGGCCGCGACGATCACCACGGTCGATCAGTACCTGGCGGAGCTGGAGGGCGTGCGCACCCTCGGCTACGCGGTGGACAACCTGGAGAACGAGGTCGACGGCCGCTGTGTCGCGGTGCCGTTGCTGGGCACCAGCGTCCCCGCGGCGATCAGCCTGAGCGCCCCGGCGGCCCGGTTCCCGGCGAAGGACGTCGGCCGCGCGGCGAAGGCCCTGCTCGACATCGCCACCCGCATCGTCTCCCGCCCCCGGGCCAGCGACACCAACGACGCCGCCTGAACCGATTTCACAGCAGAGCTGCGCAGCGGCCGTAGGTCGCTTTTCACCACGCGTCACCTTGCACCGCCACCCGCACCGCCACGCACCGTTCAAGGAGGAGCTCCGGCGCGTTGGGAGGGCGGATCTGTGCGCCGGAGCTCCGACGGCCGGTCACGGCGTCAATGGCCTAAGGGGCTCACGCAACCGGCTGTCCTTGACGGCGTGATGGCACTCGCCGACGTGACCCATCGTCGTGGCTGATCGTGCTCGGCACAATGCTCCATCCGAGCTAATTTGAAACGATGGTTTCAGCTATCGGATCACTCTCGGTTGTGGTGAATTTACCGGCTACCATCCGTGATTGTTTGCCGTTCGGCAACGGTGCCCCTGCCGTCGCCGTTCCGTGATCTCCGCGTGCCCGAACTGTTCTTGTCCCATAGGGAATTTGCTGCGATCTCGGCTGTAACACCCGGGCGAACAGGACCGATTCCCCGGCAGATACTGGCACGAACGAGTTATGCGCCAGCCGACTTGACGATCACTGACAGTAATCGTCAGGGAGGTGGTGGTCCCGGGGCCAGCCGATGGGCGGAGGTTGGATGGAAGAGATGTTTTCCCGTGCCGAGACGGTTGCCGGGACACGGACGCGCGTGGTGCGGGTCCCGGCGCGCGCCTCCTCGACCCGGTGGGAACGCAACTACCGCGCCTGGGTGATCGGCTGTGACGCGTTCGCGACGTTGCTGGTGATCACGGCGACGGCCTTCCTCATCCTCAAGATCACCGGCCGCCCGTACTTCCTGCACGCGTCCGGTACCGCCGCGGCGATCCTGTGCTCGTTGCCGCTCAACCGCGCGTGGAGCCAGCATGTGTTCGGCGAGGGCGCTGAGGAGTACCGCAGGCTGGGCCGCGCGCTGGTGATGGCCGCGGTCGTGGTGGCGCTCGCGGGACTGGTGTTCGGCGCGCTCGACGTGCAGCCGTGGGTGTTCATCGTGGTGCCGCTGGTCGGCCTGCTGCTGTTCCCGGAGCGGTACCTGCTGCGCAAGGCGCTGCACCACGCACGCAACAAGTCCGGCACCTGCATGCTGCCGGTGATGGCCGCCGGGGCGCCGGAAACCCTGCTCGGCCTGATCGAACGCACCCGCGAGGACTCGCATGTCGGCTGGCGCGTCGAGGCGGTCTGCACCGACAGTGGCACCGGTGAGGTCGGCGGCATCGCCGTGGCCGGCCGCCTCGACGACGTCGCCGAGCAGGTCCGCCGCGGCGGTTACCGGGTCGTCGCCGTCACCTCCGATCCACATTGGACACCGGCGCGGCTGCAGCAGCTGGCGTGGGATCTCGAAGGCACGGGCGCGGAACTGGTCGTGGCCCCGGTGCTGATGGAGGTTGCCGGGCCGCGGCTCAACGTCTCCGGCGTGCTCGGCATGCCGTTGCTGCGCGTGAGCGCGCCGACCTTCACCGGCGGGCGGCGGATCGTCAAGGAGGTCTTCGACCGCGCGATGGCCGCGCTCGGCCTGCTGGCGATTTCCCCGGCGCTGCTGCTGATCGCGATGTTGATCAAGCTGAACGACCGGGGCCCGGTGTTCTACCGGCAGCGCCGCGTCGGGCGTGACGGCGACACCTTCATGATGATCAAGTTCCGCACGATGGTCGTGAACGCCGACAAGATCCGCAACGAGCTGCTCGACGCGAACGAGGGCGCCGGCCCGCTGTTCAAGATGCGCCGCGACCCCAGGGTCACGCGGGTCGGTGCCGTGCTGCGCCGGTACTCCCTCGACGAGCTGCCACAGCTGTTCAACGTACTGGGCGGGCGGATGTCGCTCGTCGGCCCGCGGCCGCCGCTGCCGAAGGAGACCGAAAGCTACCACCGCGCCGCGCGCCGGCGGTTGCTGGTGAAGCCGGGCCTGACCGGGCTGTGGCAGGTCAGCGGGCGCAGCGATCTGAGCTGGGACCAGAGCGTCCGGCTCGACCTGCGGTACGTCGAGGACTGGTCGCTGGCGCTGGACATGGTGATCCTGTGGAAGACCGCACGCGCCGTCCTCGGCGGGAAAGGCGCGTACTAGGGGCGAACGCGGCTACCGTGCGGCGTCGCGTGCCGTCGCTCCGCAGCTCAGCTCACCCGTGCGCGGAAACGTTCACACCGTGTCGTGCGCATCACCCTAAAGCGGCTTTGAATCACCCGGTTGCTGGTAACACTGACGCGTGACAAACCTATAGTCACGGTGAACCAACTCCGGGGCATGAGCCCGCGAAAAAAGGGACGATGGGGGGCACCGCGAGCATGCTGAGCGCCGAGCCGCCCTCGTGCCGGGACTCACCCGAATTGATGCTTCCGTTACATCCGCGATTGTGTGCGGATTGTTGCCTGGCGCAATTGCCGCCTTTGCCGGACCTCATAGAGACACTCACCGAGTACGCGTACTACTCGTCATTCTCCAACTCGCGGCGCCGGCAGATCGGACGAGAGGTGACCCGAGCATGAAGGTCGTGCTCTTCTGCGGCGGCCACGGCATGCGCATGCGCAACGGCCCCGCGGACGACGTGCCCAAACCGATGCAACTGGTCGGACCCCGGCCGCTGCTGTGGCATGTCATGCGCTACTACGCCCATTTCGGGCACAAGGATTTCGTGCTCTGCCTCGGTTACGGCGCCCGGCACATCAAGGATTTCTTCCTGTCCTACACCGAAACCGCGTCGAACGATTTCGTGCTGCGCGGCGGCGAGGTCGAACTGCTGTCGACCGATATCAGCGACTGGTCGATCACCTTCGTGCACACCGGGATCGAATCCCCGATCGGCGAGCGGCTGCGGCGGGTGCGTGAGCACGTGGCGGACGAGGAGATCTTCCTCGCCAACTACGCCGATGTGCTCACCGACGCGCCGCTGGACGACATGATCGCGAACTTCGCGGCCGCCGACGCGGGCGCCTCGATGATGGTCGTGCCGCCGCAGTCGACGTTCCACTGTGTCGAGCTGGACGGACGGCAGGTGCGTTCGATCAGTTCCGCGAGCGAGCTGCCGGTGTGGGAGAACGCCGGGTTTTTCGTGCTGCGCCAGGAAATCTTCGACCACCTCCCGGAAAACGGGGATCTCGTCGAGGATGCCTGCGGCACGCTCGCCGGAAAGGGCCGGCTGGTGGCGTATCCCTATCGCGGGTTCTGGCAGCCGGCGGACACGTTCAAGGAGCGCGCCGCGCTCGACACCGCGTACGAGTCCGGTGCACGGCCGTGGATGTTGTGGGAGAACGCCGCATGAGGGTGCTGCTGACGGGTCACCAGGGGTATCTCGGTTCGGTGCTGGCCCCGGTGCTGCGCGCCGCCGGACACGAGGTCGCCGGGCTCGACTCGGGCCTGTTCGCCGCATGCGTGCTCGGGCCGCGGCCCGACGACCCGCCGGGTGAGCCGGTGGATCTGCGCGACGTCACCACCGGCCGCGTGGCCGGTTTCGACGCCGTGATCCACCTGGCCGCGCTGTCGAACGACCCGCTCGGTTCGCTCAAACCGGACCTGACCTACGACATCAACCACGCCGCGTCGGTGCGGCTGGCCCGCCTCGCGAAATACGCCGGGGTGCGCCGGTTCCTTTACGCCTCAACGTGTTCGGTGTACGGCGCCGCGGGTGACGACCTCGTCGGCGAGGACGCGCCGCTGCGGCCGGTGACGCCGTACGCCGAATCCAAGGTCCGCGTCGAAGACGATCTGCACGCGCTGGCGGACCCCGATTTCAGCCCGGTGTACCTGCGCAACGCGACCGCATTCGGGTTTTCGCCGCGCCCGCGTGCCGACATCGTGCTCAACAACCTGGTGGGCCACGCCGTGCTCACCGGCAAGGTTCGGGTGCTGTCCGACGGCACGCCGTGGCGTCCGCTCGTGCACGCGCTCGACATTGCGGCGGCCTTCACCGAGGCGCTCGCCGCACCCGTGGCGGCGGTGCACGACACCGCGTTCAACGTCGGCACCGAGGTCAACAACCTGACGGTGCGCCAGATCGCCGAGGCCGTGGTGGACGCGGTCCCCGGAGCGCAGCTGCTGATCACCGGTGAGGCCGGGCCCGATCCGCGCTCCTACCGCGTGGACTTCTCGCGCATCCGGGCGGCGCTGCCCGGTTTCCGTGCCACCTGGTCGGTTCCGGCCGGTGCCCGCGAACTCGCCGGCGCCTATGTCCGGCACGGGCTGACCACCGCGGACTTCGAGCGGCGGTTCACACGGCTCGCCTGGCTGCGCGCGCAACAGGACCGAGAGCGCCTTGCCCAAGATCTGCGCCCCCGGGAACCGGGCC
>NZ_WMBA01000041.1 GCF_009707865.1 Amycolatopsis pithecellobii | reverse complement strand
CGCCATCAAGGTCTCCCTCCCCCGCCCGACCCCGCAAGGAAACCTCGGCGAATCCGACACCTACGCCGGACAGCAATACGCCCCGCTGATGCAGCTGCGGCTACCCGAACCCCCGGCATCCTGATCTGTCCAGTGTGGACAGATGATTCATTCTGATTGGTCCGACCCATTCGGGGGTCACCCGGATGACTGTTTCATGATCAACGGGGGCGGGCACTGCCGTTAAAGTCCGCGCGATGACCGGACTTCGAGTGAGCTACCTTGGCGACCGCGCTCACCACGAACGGTTCGCGCGCGTGCTCGCGACGGCCGGCTCGTCCTTCCGCTGGGCGGGTTCGGATGCGGGCGCGGACATCGTGCTGACCGACGCGGGGTCCACTGTGGTCAGTGGCGTGTTTCTCGTCTGCTGCCCCTCCGACCGACCGCTGAAAGCGCTTCCAGCCGGTATCCGGGGCGTGCTGAACTGCACGGCCCCGGACCCGGCAGAACTGCTCGGGCTTGTCACGAAGATCAGCGGTCCGCGGTTGACGACCTTGGAAATCGAGGTGCTCTCCTGCGCGGCGGCCGGGATGACGCTCGAAGCGACCGCACAGCGGCTCGCGGTCACCCCGGGCGCCGGGCGGTCCCTGATGGACTCCGCGAGCCGCAAGCTCGGCGCCCGCACCAGGGCGAACGCCGTCGCGCTCGCCTTCCGGCACGGGCTCGTCCGCTGACGCAGCTCGTCACACCTCCGCGAGCAGAACCTCGATCCGCAGTTCCTCGCCGTCCGGGGAGAACTCCAGCGCTTCGACATTGCCCGCGGCGCGGAGGTCGCCGCCGATGGAGGTCAAGGTCTGGACCTGACCTGCCGGACCGGCGATCCGCACCGTTTCGACCGGTGACCGCATCGAGCGCTTCGCGTCACTCTTCGCCTTGCGGATCGCACTGATCGCGGTGCTGGCCAAGGTGATCACGTCCGCGTCAGCGGCGTCGGCCGACGACGGCACGGGCCACTCGGCGGTGTGCACCGACGAGTCGTGCCACCACGACCACGCCTCTTCCGTGCTGTAGGGCAGGAACGGCGCGAACAGCCGCTGCAACGAAGAAAGCGCTTTCCGCAACGCGAGCCGGGCCGACTGCGTCGAAGCGCCACCGTCCTCGTCATACGCGCGCTGTTTGATCAGCTCAAGGTAGTCGTCGCAGAAGAACCAGAAGAACCGTTCGATGCGCTCCAGTGCGGTGGTGTACTCGAACGCTTCCAGCGCCTCGGTCGCCGCGCGGACGACATCGTCCAAAGCGGACAGCATCGCCTCGTCGAGCGCCTCGGTGATCCGCGCGTCCGCGGCCGGCTCTGGGAAGCTCAGCGCGAACTTGCTGGCATTCAACAGTTTCGTCGCCAGCCGGCGGCCGATCTTCATCTGCCCCTGGTCGAACGCCGTGTCCGTACCGGGACGGCCGTTGGCGGCCCAGTACCGCACCGCGTCCGGACTGAACTCCTCCAGCAGCCCCACCGGCGTGACGACGTTCCCCTTGGACTTGCTCATCTTCTTGCGGTCCGGATCGAGGATCCAGCCCGAGAGCGCCGCGTGGTACCACGGCAGCGAGTCATTCTCCAGCTGCGCGCGCAGCACGGTGGCGAAAAGCCAGGTGCGGATGATGTCGTGCGCCTGCGGGCGCAGGTCCATCGGGAACGTCTGCGCGAACAGCTCCGGGTCCTCTTCCCAGCCGCACGCGATCTGCGGGGTGAGCGAAGACGTGGCCCAGGTGTCCATGATGTCCGGGTCACCGGTGAAGCCGCCGGGCTGGTTGCGCTGCTCGGCGGCGTACCCCGCCGGGGTATCCGACGACGGGTCGATCGGCAACGCGCCCTCGTCCGGCAGGATCGGCGCCGAGTAGTCGGGCTCGCCCGCCGAGTCCAGCGGGTACCACACCGGGAACGGCACGCCGAAGAACCGCTGGCGGCTCACCAGCCAGTCACCGTTGAGACCGCGGACCCAGTCGTCGTAACGGGCCTTCATGTACGCCGGGTGCCACTGCAGCTCGGCACCGCGCTCCAGCATCACGTCCTGGTGCTCGATCGACTTGATGAACCACTGCCTGCTGGACACGATCTCCAGCGGCTTGTCACCCTTCTCGTAGAACTTGACCGGGCGCACCGTCTTCTTCGGCTCGCCGTCGAGGTCACCGCTGTCACGCAGCATCCCGACGACCCGCTCACGCGCGGTGTGCACCGTCGCACCGACGAGTTCGGCGTAAGCCTTGCGGCCGGGCTCGCCGTCCAGCCCGACCGGCGGGTCGGCCAGAATCCGCCCGTCGCGGCCGATGATCGTGCGCGTGGGCAGTTTCAGCTCACGCCACCACTGCACGTCGGTCAGGTCACCGAAGGTGCAGCACATCGCGATCCCGGCGCCGCGGTCCATCTCGGCCGCCGGGTGGGCGACCACCGGCACCTCGACACCGAACACCGGCGAGGTGACCGTCTTGCCGAACAGGTTCTGGTACCGCTCGTCATCCGGGTGCGCGATCAGCGCGACACACGCGGGCAGCAACTCCGGGCGCGTGGTCTCGATGTACACCGGCTCGCCATCCGGCTTGTGGAAGCTGATCCGGTGCCAGGCGCCGGCGTACTCGCGGTCCTCCAGCTCCGCCTGTGCGACCGCGGTTCGGAACCCGACATCCCACAGCGTCGGCGCCTCTGCCTGGTACGCCTCGTTGCGCGCGAGCAGCCGCAGGAACGCGCGCTGTGAAACACGCTGCGCGTGCCGGCCGATCGTGGTGTACGTGCGCGTCCAGTCCACCGACAGGCCCAGCCGCTTCCACGTCGCCTCGAACGCCTTCTCGTCCTCGGCCGTGAGCAGCTCGCACAACTCGATGAAGTTACGGCGCGAGATGTTCTGAACCGGCCGCTCGCCCTTCTTCACGATCGGCTCCGGCGCGACGAAATCCGGGTCGTACGGCAGCGACGGCTCACAGCGGACGCCGTAGTAGTTCTGCACCCGGCGCTCGGTCGGCAGGCCGTTGTCGTCCCAGCCCATCGGGTAGAACACCTGCTTGCCGCGCATCCGCTGGAACCGGGCGACGATATCGGTGTGCGTGTAGGAGAAAACGTGGCCTACGTGCAGGGAACCGCTGACGGTCGGCGGCGGTGTGTCAATGGAGAACACCGCGGCTCGCGTACCAGGAGCGCGGAACCGGTACACCCCGGTCTGCTCCCACTGGTCCGCCCACTTGACATCCAGACCGTCCAGCGCGGGCCGGTCCGGCACGTTCGGCGTGGTCTCGGACACGCGCTATGCCACCTCATCTACTACGAAAGCACCTGGTTCTTCGAATGCATACAGCTTAACGGGGTGCGCCCAGCGACTTTTCCGGTAGGCAACTTGTCCAGCAATCACGGCTGATCGTTGACCGGATCGGACAGGTTGGCCAGCGAAACCGGTCACTGTTGCCAGTCGCATCGGCTTCCGAGCAGTCTTTCTGCATGAACCTCAGCGAGCTGCACCGCCTCATGCTGGTCGCGCGCCGGATCGACGAGGAGGCGATCGCCTTACAGCGCCAGGGTGTGCTGCCTGGTTATGCGCCGATGAAGGGCCAGGAGGCGGCGCAGGTCGGCAGTGCGGCGGCACTCGACCTCGGCCGCGATTTCGCCTTCCCCACCTACCGTGACCTGGGCGCGGCCGTCGCGATGGGGGTCGACCTGGCCGGCTACCTCGCGAGCCACCTGAACATCTGGCACGGCGGGCTGTACGACCCGCGGGCGTCACGGCTCGCCCCGTTCAACGCGGTCGTCGGCGGACCGGTGACGCACGCGGTCGGCTGGGCGATGGGCGCGAAGCTCGATGACACCGGCGGGGTCGCGCTCACGTATTTCGGTGATGGGGCCAGCTCGCAGGGTGACGTGCACGAGGCGATGAACTTCGCGGCGGTCTACCGGCTGCCCGTGGTGTTCTTCTGCCAGAACAACGGCTGGGCGATCTCGGTCCCCACCGAACGGCAGGTCGCGGGCGGATCCGTCGCCGCGCGCGCCACGGGGTACGGGATCGAGGGCGTGCGGGTCGACGGCAACGATGTGCTCGCGGTCTTCGACGCGACGCGTGAGGCGGTGGCACGCGCACGTGACGGCGGCCCGCCGACGGTGATCGAGGCGATGACCTACCGGATGGGGCCACACTCCACTTCGGACGATCCAGGGCGGTACCGGCCCCTGGAAGAGGAACAGGCATGGAGCGAACGGGATCCAGTTGCTCGCGCCGGCGCGCAACTGTCCACAGTGGAGGTTGCCGCGGCTGAGGCACATGCCGCGGAGGTCGTCCGCCAGGTTCGGGAACGGCTGACCGCGCTGGGCGATCGACCGCGTGAGGAGCTGTTCTCGTTCGTCTACCGCGAGCCGACGAAAGCGCTGCTCGAGCAGCAGCGAGCCTGGCGGGAGTCGGCTGATGCCTGAGTTCTCCTTGCAGCAGGCGCTGAATCTCGCGCTGCGGCACGCCTGTGAGGACGACGACCGGGTGCTGATCTTCGGCCAGGACGTCGGCAGGCTCGGCGGCGTGTTCCGGGTGACCGACGGGTTGCAGGCCAAGTTCGGGGACCAGCGTGTGTTCGACACCCCGCTCGCCGAGGCCGGCATCATGGGCATGGCCGTCGGGCTCGCGATGGCGGGCTGGCGCCCGGTGCCGGAAATCCAGTTCGACGGGTTCAGCTACCCGGCCATCGACCAGATCGTCAACCAGGTCGCGCGCATGCATTACCGCAGTCGCGGCGTGCTCGCCATGCCAATCACCTTGCGGCTGCCCAGTTTCGGCGGCATCCGCGCGCCCGAGCACCACAGCGAAAGCCTGGAAGCGCTGTTCGCGCACGTGCCAGGGCTCAAGGTGGTCTCACCGTCGTCACCGGGCGAGGGATACCACCTGCTGCGTCAGTCGATCGCCGATCCGGACCCGGTGATCTTCATGGAGCCGAAATCCCGTTACTGGCACAAGGAATCCTTCGACCCGGCGGTGCCTGCCGAGCAGCCTCCCGTTGGCACCAGCCGGATCGTGCGGGCGGGCAGGCACGCGACGTTGATCGCGTGGGGTGCCATGGTCGCTCGGTGCCTGCAGGTCGCGGAGCTGGCCGCCGAGGACGGCGTCGAGCTGGAAGTGCTGGATCTGCGCTGGCTCAAGCCGATCGACGCGGACGGCCTCGCGGAGTCCATCTCGCGCACGCGGCGGGCCGTGGTCGTGCACGAGGCACCGTTGACCGCGGGTCTCGGCGCCGAAGTGTCCACTTTGGTCACCGAACGCTGCTTCGGTGCGCTACGAGCGCCCGTCCAGCGCGTCACCGGGTTCGACGTGCCCTACCCGGCCGGCGCGCTCGAAGACGAGTACCTGCCCAGCATCGACCGGATCTTGACCGCCGTGCAGACCACTTTGGAGTATCGCCATGGCTGAGGTGACCTTTCCGCTCCCCGATCTCGGCGAGGGCCTGATCAGCGCGAAGGTGCTGACGTGGCTGGTCGCCGAGGGCGACTGGGTCGAGCGCAACACCCCGCTGGTGGAGGTGGAGACCACGAAGTCCGCGGTGGAAGTCCCGTCACCACAGTCCGGTCGCGTCCAGCGGCTGCACGTCGACGAGGACGGTGAACTGTCGGTCGGCGAACCGCTGGTCACGTTCGCTGTCGACGACGAGCAGGCCGGCATCGTCGGCACCGTGCCTGCCGAGAAGAAGCCGACCCGCCGCGTCCGTCTTTCCTTGCCGGAGGACTGATGTTCGCGATCGCCGCAGATGGCACCAAAATCTGGTACGAGCACGTGCCCGGCCCGCAACCGGTGTTGCTGGTACACGGTTTCGCGTCCGACAGCCGTCGCACTTGGACGGACACCGGCTGGCTTCGCGCACTGGCTGAGCACGGCTACGTGACAGTGGATCTGCGCGGCCACGGGCAGAGCGGCAAACCGGCCGGCGGGTACACGCCAGAGAACCTGGCCCGCGATCTGATCGCCGTCCTCGACGCCGCCGGTTTGTCCACTGTGGACGTCGTTACGTACTCCATGGGCGGACTCGTCGCCTGGCAGCTTCCGCCCGAGCGGACGCACAAGATGGTGCTCGGCGGGATCGGCCTGCGGCCCGCCACTCGGGAAGACTTGGAGCGGGTACAGGAAAAACTGGGCGGCGAGGACCTGAGCGCCTGCATCGACGGCATGGCGGGCAGCCGGATCGAGGGTACGGCGAAAGTTCCGGTGTTGTTCGCCACCGGGGACGCCGACGAGTTCGCGGCCGGGGCGCCTGAACCCTTTGTGTCCCTCGGCAACCGGCACCATTTCAACGCCGTCTCCAGCCGCGTCTTCAAACAAGCCGCCCTCGAATTCTTCCGGAGATACTGTGCTGATGGTTACCAAGCCGACCGGCAGTCACGGCGATCGGCCGAACGCAGGCCGGCCGCCGGTTGGGCAGGTGGGCCTACTTTAGGTCGGCTTGGTAACGTGTATCCGCGCATCCGTACCGCGCTCGACGACGTGCCCGCCTATGTGCCGGGGAAGGCGGGCGCGGGGCTGGTGAAGTTGTCCAGCAACGAAAACCCGTTCCCGCCGCTGCCCGGGGTGCTGGAACGGGCGACCGCCGCGGCGGCGAGCCTGCACCGGTACCCTGACCTCGCCGCTACCGAGCTGACCGGGCAACTCGCGGAATTCCTTTCGGTACCCGCGGATTTCCTCGCGATCGGCACCGGGAGCGTCGGCGTACTGCAGCAGATCGTGCAGTCCGTGGCGTCCGTGGGCGACGAGGTCGTCTACCCGTGGCGGTCCTTCGAGGCGTACCCGATCACGACCCGGATCGCGGGTGCGTCGGTCGTCGAAGTACCACTCGACGCGGACGCCCGTCTCGACCTGAAAGCGCTTTCGGAAGCGGTTACCCCACGCACCACCCTGGTTCTCGTGTGCTCGCCCAACAACCCGACGGGTCCCGCTGTCCGGCGGGACGAGTTCGCGGCGTTGCTGACGCGAGTTCCCGAGGACGTGCTCGTGGTGCTGGACGAGGCATACGTCGAGTTCGTCCGTGATCCCGAAGCCGTGAACGGCCTGGATTTCCTTGCCGCACACCCGAATCTGTGCCTGCTGCGGACGTTCTCGAAGGCCTACGGGCTGGCCGGGTTGCGGATCGGGTTCGCTATCGCGCACCCGCCGGTCGCGGCGGCGATCCGGAAGTGCGCGGTGCCGTTCGGGGTTTCGACGATCGCGCAGCTCGCGGCGATCGAATCACTGCACAGCCATGCCGCGATGCGGGAACGTGTGGACGCGGTCGTCGCGGAACGCACGCGCGTGCGGGACGCGTTGCTCGGCCAGGGCTGGCCGGTGCCGGAGACCGAGGCCAACTTCGTGTGGGTGCCCACGGGCGCCGCGACGGCGGAGTTCGCCGCGGCCTGCCGACGATCGGGTGTGCTCGTGCGGCCGTTCGCCGGCGAAGGTTGCCGGGTGACCGTCGGCGACCCGAAGGAGAACGACCTCTTCCTCGCCGCCGCGCGGAATGTTGACGAGCCGGTGACAACGGTCATGCTGGCTGCATGGACGGCACAGAACTGCGGGCGTTACAAGCGCCTCTGAAAGACCGGTATCGGGAATCCCCGGACAGCGCCGTGGTCACCATGAAAGCCGAGGCCGACCTGTCCGCGACCGGCGTCTCGTGCAAGGTGCGCACGGGGCAGGCGCTGGTCGAGGCGGGTCTGCACCCGGCAGCCGGCGGTGACGGCACGCTGGCTTGCTCGGGCGACATGCTGCTGGACGCGCTCGTCGCCTGTGCGGGAGTCACGCTGCGCGCGGTCGCGACCTCGCTCGGCATCCGGCTGCGCGGTGGCACCGTCCGCGCCGAGGGTGACCTGGACTTCCGTGGCACGCTCGGCGTCGACCGGCTCGCCCCGGTGGGTTTCCGTGCGATCCGCCTGTCCTTCGAGCTGGACACCGACGCCGACGCCGACCGGCTCGCGACGCTCGAAAAGCTGACGGAACGGTACTGCGTGGTGCTCCAGACGCTGCGCAACGCGACGGAAATCAGCGCGGACTTCGGGTAGCGGAGGCGGCCCACCCCCTGCGAAGGCCGCCTCCGCGGGTCTCACTGCTGGACGTGGTTCGGGTCCATGTACACCGCTTCCCAGTTGTGACCGTCGAGATCGTGAAAGCTGCGGCTGTACATGAAGCCCATGTCCATGGGCTCGTTCGCCACCGTGCCACCGGCCGCGAGCGCCTTGTCCACCAGCTCGTCGACCTGTTGCCGGCTGTCCGCGCTCAGCGCGTTGATCACCTCGATCCCGGTCGCCGTGTCAACGATGTCTCTGCTGGTGAAGTTCTTGAAGAACGGCTCGGTCAGCAGCATCACGTAGATCTCTTCGCTGATCACCACACAGGCCGCGTTCTCGTCGGTGAACTGGGGGTTCAGCGAGTAGCCGAGCTCGGTGTAGAACCGCTGCGCCCTGCCCAGGTCCTTGACGGGCAGGTTGACGAAGATCTTGGTGGACATCGGGCCTCCAGGTGTTGTCGGTACCAGGACAGACCCGCGTCACCACGGAAACTCATCGCCTCAGCAGTAATTGAGCATGTCGGTCAGCGCGGCCTTCTCCTGAGTCGTGACGGTCAGCTGGTAGAAGTGCTTGACGGTGATCCAGTCCGTCGCGTACGCGCACCAGTCCGTTTTCAGCGGCGGGCGCCATTCGTCGGGCGCCTTGTCCCCCTTGGCCTGGTTGACGTTGTCCGTCACGGCCCGCAACTGCGGGTGGGTGAGATCGTTCGCAAACTCCTTGCGATGGTCGGTGGTCCACGACGCCGCGCCGCTTTCCCAGGCCTGACCCAGCGGAACCGTGTGATCGATATCCACATCGGACGCTTTGGTCCAGGTCCCCCCGTCGTAGGGGCTGTGCCAGGTCCCGGATGTCGGGCGGCACTGGTCGTCCGTGCGCACGTCGTCACCGTCCCGTTTCAACACGGTCTCGCGAGTGTCACATTGCCCGGAAACCGTGGCCCAGTGGGGAAATTTCTCCCGCGAGTAGCCGCCCATCCCGGTGCGGGCCTTGACCGTGAGTTCGGCCAGCTCGACTCCCGCGGAGGTCGTTTTCGACGGCTGCACCTGGGTTGTGAGCATGCCCGGCCGGCACGCCGTGACCAGCAATCCCACCAGCACGGCCACGGGCAACCACTTTTTCACGCTGTACCTTTCGGGGCTCGGACGCCGAGGATGGCCAGCAGCCCGGCGATGAGGACGACGACGATTCCGGCCATGCCTGCCCGTTGCGTACCGAACAGAGCGATGAAGCCGCTGAACATGAGCGGGCCGAGGAACGACACCGCGCGTCCGGTGGTGGCGTACAACCCGAACGCCTCACCCTCTCGCTCCGGCTCGACGATGCGGGCGAGGAACGTCCGGCTGGCCGACTGCGCGGGGCCGACGCAGGTGGCGAGTGCGAGGCCGCACACCCAGAACGTGGCCTTCCCCGGCAGCACCACGAGCGCGGCACCGAGCACGACCAACGCCGTCAGCGACGCGACGATGACCGTCTTCGGGCCGGCCCGGTCGTCCAGCCGCCCGCCGAGCAACGCGCCGATTCCCGCGGTGAGGTTGGCGGCGATCGCGAAGATCACCACCTCGCTGGAGCTGAACCCGAACGTCCCGGCGGCCACCACACCGCCGAACGTGAAGATCGCGGCGAGCCCGTCGCGGTAGACGGCGCTCGCGATGAGGAACCACAGTGTCCGCCGCTCGGCGCGCCACATGTTCGCCAATCTCCGGCCAAGTACGACGTAACTGGCGAAAAAGTTGCGGCGTGGCGGTTCGCCCGACGCGGGCGCCTCGGGCACGAACAGGAACAGTGGCAAGGAGAACAGGCCGAACCAGACCGCGGCGAAGAGCGCTACGACGCGGATGTTCAGCCCGTCCCGCGAAGTGACCCCGAAGAGCCCGACCTCGGGCTGGATGAACGCGAACAGCACGATGGTCAGCGCGATCAGACCGCCGAAATACCCCATGGCCCAGCCGAACCCGGAGATCCGGCCGACGGTGCGGCGTACGGAAACCTGAACGAGCATCGCGTTGTAGTTGACGGTGGCGAACTCCGCGAACACGCTGCCGATGGCGATCAGCACAATGCCCGGCAACAGGTAGGACGGGCTGTCGCGGACGAAGAACAGCCCGGCCATGCTCAGCACCACGATCGCGGTGTGCACGCCGAGCAGGAGTTTGCGGCAACCACCGGCGTCACTGCGCTGGCCGGTGACGGGTGCCAGCACCGCGACGCACACGCCGGCGATCGTCAGGCCCACCCCGAGATCCGCGGAGCCGCTGTCCGGGTCGGGCGCGACGGCTTTCGTCAGGTAAACGGTGAAAACGAAGGTGAGCACGATGGCGTTGAACGCCGAGGAGCCCCAGTCCCAGAATGCCCAGCTGATCACCCGGCGCCGGCTCGGCACCTCTTCGGCTGTGGTCACGGCGAAATAAGACCTCATCGACCACACGATGATCAAGCCGGGGGGTGGCTGCCCCTTGACTTCGCTCGGGCACCGTCTGCACACTGGATTCACTGAATGGCACAGCGGTTTCAAATAGTCCCCCAGCGCAAGGAGACGGTGATGGCTGTCGGATTCCGGTCATTCCTGCAAGTCGCGCCCGGTCAGCAGCTGCTCGCCACCGTCATCGACCACCTCGGCAAGTGGCTCGCCAGCAAGGAGATCCACATCGAAGCCGGTCGTCCAGGGCAGTACGTGCTCGATCACGACGATCTGGTCACGGTCCTGAACGAGCCGGCGGGCGGCGGCCGGTTGTACCAATGGCGGCGCCAGCACCCGGACGCCCAGCCACGCGATGTCTGGCGCACCACCATCACCGTGCTGGAGCGGCCCGAGGAGCAGGGCTGGATCTGGACCGAGATCGAAACCCGGGACGACTGCACCGCGCTCGGGGAGGCGCCGTTCAACCGGTGCATGTCGGTGCCGAGCGTGCTGCGCGGGCTGCTCGCCGAGCTGCAGGTGTGTGACGGCCGGACGGAGACGACGCCGAGCCCGCAGTGGGTCACCCTCGGGCACCTGCCGGATCTGATGGACTACCTCGCCGACGAAACCCGCCGCGGGCCGGTGTACATGATCAGCCAGGGTCAGCAGCCGAGCGACGAGTTCGAACGCTGGGCGCGCGAGGTCACGTGGCATCTCGTCGGGCTGGGAAGCGCTTTCCTGCTGGAGCCGGGCGTCGAAGCAGGCTTCAACGAGATGGTGGGCAACTCGCACGCGGTCCCGCCCGCGACGATGCGCACCTACCTGCCGGATGTGGACCTCGACAGCCCGGAAGATCCGCTGCGGCACCGCATCCTGGGCCGCACCCGGATCACGGCCACCGACACCCGGCGTCTCGCCCGCATGCTGGGCCGCGCCGAGCGCGATCGTGCCGCCAGGGCCCCGATCCCGGCCGAGGTACGGGAATTGGTCCGGACCTACGAACCGACGCCGGTGCCGGTTTCCTGGCGGGACCAGCAGCGGCTGGTATTGGAGCTACAGGCGGAGAACGAGCGGCTGCGTGAGGCCCTGAGGACCAGGCCGCACCTGCACGTGGCGCGACAGCACGAACTGACCGCCTCGTAACCACGCAAGCAACGGTGCCCCCGCCGGTCCCGATGGCGGGGGCACCGGTTCCACGTCGCCAGGAAGTCGACGTACCGTCCATTTCGGACGTCCACTCCGGACACACGGCCCGGCGGAGCACCTGAGCTCAGCGTCGTCTGGGCATGGACACGCGGCTCAGGTCGGCGGCGACGACCACGTCACCGCCGAAAATTTCGCGCGCTTCTTCGTAGAACTTGGTCGGATCGTCGTAGCGTTGCGAGAAATGCGTGAGCACCAGCTTGTTCACTTTGCTTTCCGCCGCGACCTGCGCCGCCTGCCTCGCGGTGAGGTGCCCGTACTCCTCCGCCAAACGCGCGTCGTCATCGAGGAAGGTGGATTCGATCACCAGCATGTCCGCGCGGTCGGCCAGGTCGTAAACGCCGTCGCACAGCCGCGTGTCCATCACGAAGGCGAACCGCTGGCCGCGCCTGGCGACGCTGACCTGTTCGAGCGTCACGGTCCGGTTGCCCAGCCGCAGCGAACCGGCCCGTTGCAACTCACCGACCTCGGCACCGGTGATTCCGAAGCGGGCCAACAACTCCGGCATCATCCGCCGCCCGCCCGGCTCGACCAGCTGGTACCCGAAGGACTCAACCGGGTGGTCCAGGTGCCGCGCGCGCAGCTCGCCGAACTCCCCGACCGCGATCACGCCGTCGCGCGACACGGGCTCCTCCACGATCGACGCCGTCTCGTGAAAAACACTCGCATGCCGCAGCCGGGTGAAAAACTCCTGCCCGGACGCGGGGTAGTGCGCGTGCACCGGGTGCCGTACCTCGTCGAGCGACAGGCGTTGCACCACACCGGGCAGGCCGAGGCAGTGGTCGCCGTGAAAGTGGCTCAAGCAGATCCGGGTGATCGCGGAGGCCGGCACTCCGGCGAAAAGCATCTGCCGCTGGGTGCCTTCGCCGGGGTCGAACAGGAACCCGTCGTCATCCCAGCGCAGCAGGTACCCGTTGTGGTTGCGGGTTCGGCCGGGCACCTGGCTCGCGGTTCCCAGCACCACCAACTCACGGACGGACACTCTCGGAGGTTACTGCGAACCGCCACCGTCCGAGACCTGACCGGCTGACCCAAGCTTCGGGACACGCGTCCGGAAAAAATCCGAGCGCCCGTGTCGATCCGGAGGGAACCCGTTCGACGCCTTGGTGAAAGCACCTCACAACGAAGGAGCAAGACGATGCGATTCATGGTCCTGATCAAGGCGAACAAGGACAGCGAAGCCGGTGTCATGCCCAGCGCCGAGCTGCTCGAAGCCATGGGCCGGTACAACGAAGAGCTGGTCAAAGCGGGCGTGATGCTCGCAGGCGACGGGCTGCACCCCAGCTCGAAGGGCGCCCGCGTGCGATTCGAGGGCGACCAGCGAACCGTCATCGACGGGCCGTTCGCCGAGACGAAGGAGCTGCTCGCGGGGTACTGGATCCTCCAGGTGAAGTCGCGCGAGGAAGCCATCGAATGGGTCAAGCGCATCCCGAACGACCCGACCCGCCCGGACGAGGTGTCCGAGGTCGAGATCCGGCAGGTGTTCGAGGCCGAGGACTTCGGTGACGTCGCCACGCCCGAGATCCTCGAACAGGAAAAGCGGTTGCGAGAACAGCTCGGCGGTAACTGAGTTGCCCGATTCGTCCATAGGTGGTGTGCTCGGGGGCCGTGACGGCCTCCGACACTCACCGGGCGATCGACGCGGTCTGGCGCATCGAGTCGGCGAAGATCGTCGGTGCGCTGACCCGCATGGTGCGCGATATCGGCCTGGCCGAAGAACTGGCGCAGGACGCGCTGGTCGCCGCGCTGGAACAGTGGCCGGAAGCGGGCGTGCCGGGGAATCCGGGCGCGTGGTTGATGACCACCGCGAAACGCCGGGCCATCGACCGCATCCGTCGTGACCGGACATTGGCGCGTAAGCAGGAGGAGCTGGGGCGCGAGCCGCCTGTCGAAGAACCCGGGCACGAGCCGGACGAGGTCGACGACGACGTGCTGCGGCTGATGTTCACCGCATGCCATCCGGTGCTGTCGACCGAGGCACGGGTCGCGCTCACGTTGCGCCTGCTCGGCGGGCTCACCACCGACGAGATCGCGCGCGCCTACCTGGTCGCGGAACCGACTGTGGCGCAACGGATCGTGCGCGCGAAACGGACCCTCGCGAAGGCGAATGTGCCATTCGAGGTGCCCAGTGGTGACGAGCTGGCGCCGCGGCTTTCCTCGGTGCTGGAGGTCGTGTACCTGATCTTCAACGAGGGTTACTCGGCGACCGCCGGCGACGACTGGATGCGGCCCGGCCTGTGTGAGGACGCCATGCGTCTCGGGCGGATCCTGGCGGCGCTGGCACCGGCGGAAGCCGAAGTGCACGGGCTGCTGGCGCTGATGGAGATCCAGGCGTCCCGCGCGCGAGCCCGGTCCGGCCCCGATGGCGAGCCGATCCTGCTGCTGGAGCAGAACCGCGCGCTGTGGGACCGGTTGCTGATCGGGCGTGGGTTGCGTGCGCTCGCACGGGCGGAGGAGCTCGGCGGCGGTCCGTACACGGTGCAGGCCGCGATTGCCGCCTGCCACGCCCGTGCGGCCCGCCCGGAGGACACGGACTGGGTCCGGATTTCCGCGCTGTACGAGACATTGGCCCAGCTGATGCCGTCACCGGTCGTCGAGCTGAACCGGGCCGTCGCGCTGTCCATGGCTTTCGGCCCCGAAGCCGGGCTGGCGCTGGTCGACCAGCTGGCCGATGAGCCGTCGATGCGCCAGTACCACCTGCTGCCCAGTGTCCGTGGCGATCTACTGGCCAAGCTCGATCGCCGGCCGGAGGCGCGCGCAGAGTTCGAACGCGCCGCCGCCCTGACGCGCAACACCCGGGAACGCGAGCTGTTGCTCAACCGCGCGAAGGACTGCGGCTCGCTACCGGACTGAGTCCGCGCGCTCGCGCGCCGCGAGGATGTCCGGCATCCGGTGCTCGAGCAGGCCGATCAGTTCGAGCACCTTACCGGCGAGTTCGCGGCCCAGTGGCGTCAGGCTGTACTCGACGTGCAGCCGGTTGGTCGTTTGCACGTCACGCAGGATGAGCCCGTCGTGCTCGAGCGCGTGCAGGGCCTGCGCCAGCATCTTCTGGCTCACCCCCTCGACGCGCCGCGCCAGCGCGTTGAACCGCATCGGCCCGTCGGCCAGCGCGCCGAGCGCGAGCATCCCCCACCGCCCGGTGATGTGGTCCAACGTGGGCCGGGACGGGCATTGGCTGGAGTAGACGTCGTACTCCTGGTCCTCGGTTTCCACAGCACTCATGATACCCAAGTCACACCAGTATCCAATCCGTTGCGGTTTCCAAAAGTTACTGCAAGGCTGTGGTAACCGCCCGACTGAGGAGAGGCCTGGACATGCTCAACCGACGTTCGTTGATCACCAACAGCACCGCCGCCGCGTTCGGTGCGCTCGCGATGACCGCCGTCGCCAGCGGAACCGCCGAAGCGACCCCGTACCCGCTCGGCGGGCACCAGCCGTTGCCGGACCCGGCCGTCACCCCGGTCCCCAACCCGCCGTACCCGAAGAACCTCACCGCCACCGAGCGCAGGCACCTCCAAACGTTCGATGACCTGGACTTCCAGATTTTCAGCAACGCCGAGTGGTCGCGGCTCGGCGAGAGCCACGCGCGCACCATCCGCGTGCACTGGCCGGACGGGCACTACACCGACGGCATCGACAAGCACCTCGACGACTTGAAAGCCATGTTCGTCTGGGCGCCGGACACGCACATCCACTCGCACCCGTTCCGCATCGCGAAGAACGAACTGACCGCCGTCACCGGCGTCATGCAGGGCACGTTCAGCCGGCCGATGCCCGACGGCAAGGGCGGTTTCATTCAGCCGACCGGCAAGAAGTACTCGATCAGCATGTGCACCGTGGGAATCTGGAACCGCCAGGGCACCATGGACGAGGAATTCCTGTTCTGGGACAACCTGACCTTCAACCAGCAGCTCGGGCTGGCCTGATCACGAGGACTGCAAGGGTTTGTCGATCAGCGTCGTCGCGCCGGATTCGACGGCCTTCTTGGGCCGGCGCTCGCGGAACAGCCAGCCGCCGACGACCCCGGCGATGAAACCGAACAGGTGCGCCTGCCAGCCGATGCCCTCACCGGCGGGGATCAGCAGTGAGAACTGGTAGGCGAAGCACAACGCCATCACCAGCCCGATCACGAGGTCGATGGGGCGCCGGTCGAACAGCCCGCGCACGATGATGTAACCGAAGTAGCCGAACACGACACCGCTGGCGCCGGCCCCGACCGTGCCGGCGCCGGAGGTGAACCACGCGCCGAGCCCGCTGCCGATGACGATCAGCGCACTCACCCCGAGGAATTTCTTCACCCCGCGATAGGCGGCGAGGAACCCGAAGATGAACAACGGTCCGGAGTTGCCTTCGATATGCGCCCAGCTGAAATGCAGGAACGGGGCACTGAAAATTTCCGGCAGTGAGCCGGGCTCCCGGGCGCGGATGCCGTAATCGAAACTCAGCTCGTAGCCCAGCGCGGCGTTGATGATCTGCACGATCCACAGCACCATGAGGATGCCGACCATGACCCACAGCGCTTTGCGAGCTTCGGCAAGCAGCGCTTCGGCTTCCTCGCCGCGCGGCATGCTCATGCTGGCCTCCCGTGTCCGCTTTGAGCAAAGAGTAACGGAGGGTCCCTACTTACGGCGGATACCTCCTGGGAAAATCGGGGCTAATGTTGCGTCGCGTGAAACGTCTCGTGGCCCTCGCGGCGTCCGCATTGACTGTGGCTTCGATGATGGCGGCGACGCCCGCGTCGGCGGCCACGGAGTCCATCACCTGGGGTCCGTGCACGGACCCGGCGCTGGTCGCGGCGGGCGGTGAATGTGGTTACCTGCCGGTCCCGGTGGACTACGACAATCCCGGGGGCGCGAAGATCCAGCTCGCCGTCGGGCGGGTCAAGCACAAGGTGGCGGATTCGCAGTACCAAGGCGTGATGCTGACGAACCCGGGCGGGCCTGGTGGGTCCGGGCTGTACTTGGCGGCGCGGGGTTCGAAGCTGCCGGACCACGCGGGGGACGCCTACGACTGGATCGGCTTCGACCCGCGTGGCGTCGGTTCGAGCAAGCCCGCGCTTTCGTGTGATCCGTTGTACATGGACTACAACCGGCCGAACTACCTTCCGCTCACTCCGCAAGTGGAACAAACTTGGCTGCGGCGCTCGAAGGATTACGCGGGCGCGTGCGCGAAGAACAATGATCCGGCGCTGTTACAGCACATGAAGACCGTCGACACGGTCAAGGACATGGACTCGATTCGCGCTGCGCTCGGTGCGCAGCAGGCGAATTTTTACGGCTATTCGTATGGCACTTATCTCGGGCAGGTGTACGGCACCCTTTTCCCGAACCGCGTGCGCCGTATGGTTCTGGATAGTAACGTGGACCCGCGTTACGTTTTCTATCAGGCGAATTTGAACCAGGATATTGGTTTCGATCGCAATATCCGGATCTGGTTCGACTGGGTGGCGAAGTACGATTCGGTTTACCATCTTGGTGGCACCGGCGATGCGGTGAAGAACGTTTTCGACGAACAGCTTGCGAAGCTCTCCTTCCAGCCGGCGGGCGGTGTCATCGGCCCGGACGAGTGGCTCGATGTGTTCCAGCAGGCTTCGTACTATCAGATCCGCTGGCCGTCGCTGGGTGATGCCTTCGCGAAGTTCGTGAACCAAGGTGATTGGCAAACCATGAAGTCGCTTTTCGAGACCTTCGGCGGTCGTGGTGACGACAATGGTTTCGCGGTTTACCTTGCTGTTCAATGCACTGACGTACAGTGGCCGACAAACTGGAACCAGTGGCGCTTCGACAACTGGCGCACTTTCACGCAGGCGCCGTACTTCACTTGGCAGAATGCCTGGTACAACGCACCATGCCTGTACTGGCCGGCGAAAGCCGGTACACCGGTGCGCGTCGACGGCAGCAAGGTGCCGAATGTGCTACTGATTGACGAGACGCTCGATGCGCCGACGCCCTATGAAGGCAGTCTCGAAGTCCGCCGCCGCTTCCCCGGTGCGGTCCTGATCGCCGAACCGGGCGGTACAAGCCACGCCATAACCCCGCGCGGCAATTCCTGTGTGGACGACAAAATCGCGGACTACCTGCTGACCGGAAACCTCCCGGCGAGAAAACCGGGCAACAAAGCGGACGTAACCTGCACCCCCCTACCACAACCAACCCCACCAACGACAACAGCACAAAGCCGCCCGACCACCCACTCAAGATGACGTCGTGGCAGTGGGCGGTGGGTCCGTTGGTTGGCTTTCGTGACACGGCGGCGGTTTTGTGGGTGGAGCGCCTCGGGGCTTGACCGTTACCCCGGGTAACACTTACGTTCGTTCCCATGCAGACGGTGGTCTCCGGTGGCGTCCGGCTCGCGGTGTTCGAGGAGGGGCCTGCGGATGCGCCGACAGTATTGCTCGTGCACGGTTACCCTGACACACACCAGGTGTGGGACGACGTGGCAGCCGCGCTTTCGGGGCGCTTCCACGTGGTCCGCTACGACGTCCGGGGCGCGGGTCAGTCCGATGCTCCACGGAGCACGGCCGCATACCAATTGTCCCAGCTCAAAGATGACCTCTTCGCCGTCATCACCAAGCTGAGCCCGGACCGCCCGGTGCACATTGTCGCGCATGACTGGGGGTCCATCCAGGCGTGGGAAGCGGTCACCGAACCGGGCGCGCACGAGCGGATCGCGTCGTTCACGTCGATTTCCGGGCCCTGCCTCGATCATGTCGCGTACTGGGCACGCCGTAACCGCAGCCCGAAGCACCTCCGCAAGGTTCTCGCCCAGCAACTACGTTCCTGGTATATCGCGGCATTCCACGTGCCGATTGTCCCGGAACTGTTGTGGCGCACCGTCATCGCGCGGCGCTGGCCATCGTTCCTCAGCCGCGTCGAGGGCGTGCCACCGCGCCCCGGCCATCCCGCACCCACGATGTCATCCGACGCGGCACGCGGAGTTTCCTTGTACCGGGCCAACTTCCGCCACCGGTTCACGAAGCCGCGCGAACGGTACACCCAAGTCCCCGTGCAGGTGATCGTGCCGACCCGCGACCGCTACGTCACCCCGGCCGTCACCGAAGGCCTCGAACGATGGGTACCACGCCTGTGGCGCCGGCGTCTGCACGCCGGCCACTGGTCAACCCTGTTGCGCGAGGGCACGCAGGTCGCTCGGATGGTGACCGAACTGATCGACCACCTCGACGGCGCACCCGAACCACGCGGCCTGCGCCGAGCCCGCACCGAGACCCCGCCGCTGGTCGTGGTCACCGGCGCGGGCAGCGGGATCGGACGCGCCACCGCGCAAGCGTTCGCCGCCACGGGCGCGGAGGTCGTGGTGTGTGATCTCGACGAGGACGCGGCCCGCGCCACCGGTGGGCATGCCTACCAGGTCGACGTGTCCGACGAGGCGGCCATGCGCAAGTTCGCCGACGAGGTGATCGCCCAGCACGGTGTACCGGACATCGTGGTGAACAACGCCGGCGTCGGCCACGCGGGCAGTTTTCTTGATACCACAACAGAAGAGTGGCAGCGGGTGCTCGACGTCAACCTGTGGGGCGTGATCCACGGGTGCCAGGTGTTCGGGCAGGCGATGGCCGAGCGCGGCGAGGGCGGGCATATCGTCAACGTCGCGTCCGCAGCCGCCTACCTGCCGCTGAAATCACTCGCCGCGTATTCGACGAGCAAAGCGGCGGTGCTGGCACTCTCCGACTGCCTCCGCGCCGAGGTGAGCGGCCGAGGGATCGGCGTGTCCGCGATCTGCCCCGGCTTTGTGGCCACGAACATCACCCGCACCACCACGTTTTCCGGTGTGGACGCGGCCGAGCAGGAACGCAGGCGGGCCGGCGCCACGAAACTCTACCGCCGCAGGAACTTCGGCCCGGAAAAGGTGGCGGCGGAAATCCTGCGTGCGGTGGCCACCGGGAAAGCGACCGTCCCAGTCACCGCCGAGGCGAAGGCGGGCCTGGTCCTGTCACGCATTTCCCCGGCGGCATTACGCGCCGCGGCCCGGCACACGTAGTCACCGCCGCGCCCCTCCGTGCGACCGTCGCATGTGGACTGTCCACCTCGGCTGTCCGGCCTCGCCGGGACGCCGCCTAGGATGACTGACCATGGAGCACATTCACGCGGGCAAGGTTCGTGACCTCTATCGCGACGGCGAGGACATCCTCCTGGTCGCGTCCGACCGGGTCTCGGTCTACGACGTGGTTTTGCCCACTCCCGTACCCGGCAAGGGCGCGCTGCTCACCCAGCTGTCGAACTGGTGGTTCGAGTACTTCGGCGCGGTCGTGCCCAACCATGTGCTCTCCACCACCGACGTGCCCGAGGAGTTCGCGGGGCGCGCGGTCCGCTGCCGGCCGTTGAAAATGGTCCAGGTCGAGTGCATCGCACGCGGCTACCTGGCCGGGCTCGGCCTGCGTGAGTACCAGAAGTACGGCACGGTTTCCGGTGTCACGCTGCCGCCCGGGCTCGAAGAAGGCAGCAAACTGCCCGAGCCGATCTTCACCCCCACCACGAAAGCCAGCGAAGGGCACGACGAGTTCATCACGTTCGACGATGTCGTACAGCAGGAAGGCCGCGAAACCGCGGAGCGGCTGCGCGAGCTGACCCTCGAGATCTACCGCCGGGGCGCCGAACACGCGGCAAGCCGCGGAATCATCGTCGCGGACACGAAACTGGAGTTCGGCTGGGATTCCGCCGGTGTGCTCACGCTTGGCGACGAGGTACTCACCTCGGACTCGTCCCGGTTCTGGCCGGCGGACCAGTGGGAGCCCGGCCGGCCGCAGTACTCGTACGACAAGCAGTTCGTCCGCGAATGGTCGACAAGCACGGGCTGGGACAAGACCGAGCCGGGCCCGGAGATTCCCGCGGACGTCGTCGAAGCGACCCGTCGCCGGTACGCGGAGGCCTACGAGCGGATCACCGGCAACAGCTGGGCAGCCTGAGTCCACAGTGGACTGCATGGCTGCCCAGCCGGTGCGCTACCGGTAAGTGTCGACGACGGCCCCGTTGGAGAACCAGAACGTGATCCACCCGTGCACGAAGTCGTTTCGCCGCCCGCCGTCGATGCCGTATTCATCGGACGTCGGATAGCCGAGGGCACTGCGTTCCCAGCCCAGCGACGCCCACTTCTGCCGGATGAGACCGTAGATCGCGGACGCGGGAGTGGACGGGCTCCAGTAGATCGACGCCGCCTTACTGAAATGGTTGTAGCGTCCGAAACCGTCCGGAGTGGTCGACTCGTCGGTCACCGGATAACCCATCGGGCCTGTTTCCCAGCCCGTCGCGGCCCACTTGTCCCGGATCGCGCCGTGGATCGACCACGGGCCTGCCGACGGAGTCCAGTAGATCGAGCCGTCATTGCTGAAATGGTTGTAGCGCCCGATCCCGTCCGGGGTCCCGAGTTCGTCGGTCACGGGATAACCGAGCGGCCCCGTTTCCCAGCCCAGCGCGGCCCACTTGTCCCGGATCTGGCCCTGAATCGACCACGCGCCCGTCGCGGGCGTCCAGTAGATCGACGCGCCATCGGGACGTGAGAAGTGGTTGAACTTGCCCACACCGTCCGGAGTGGTCAGTTCATCCGTGACCGGGTAACCCTGCGGCCCCGTCTCCCAGCCCATCGAGGCCCACTTACCCCGGATCGCGCCCTGGATGAAATGCGCGCCGGTGCCGGGCGTCCAGTAGATCGACGCACCGCCCGAGCCCGCGAAATGGTTGTACCGGCCGACACCGTCCGGTGTCCCGCTCTCGTCGGTGACCGGGTAACCCAGCGCGCTCGACGGACCGCCGATCGACTTGTACTTGGCGAGGATGTCGCCGATCACCACATGCGGACCGGTGGCCGCGGACCAGTAAATCGAGCCACCGCGGAAGTCCTGCGCCTTACCGCCGTCCGCCGTCGGGTACTGAGCCGAAACCGGATCGCTCAGCACCGAACCACGCGCGCCACCGATCTTGTTGTAGTAGTCGGTGATCGGATCGGTATTTCCTTTCAGGGTCACGTATTGCGCGCCCTGCCCGTCATCACCGGTGATCTCGTACACCGCTGTCGCCGGGTACGCGTCCGTCGGCGTGAAGGTCACACTCTGCTGCAGCGAATCACCAGGAGGAATCGACTGGAACTCGCCCAGCGGATCGTCGGTGTGGAACACACCCGCCGGTGCCTTGGCCTTGGTGATGGTCAGCGGCACGGTCCCGGTGTTGGCCACGGTGAAGGAAAGCGTCACCGACTGTCCAATCGGGACAGTGTGATAGTCCACCACGGCGGGATCGAGCGTCAGCTCCGGCTTACCGGTCAGCGCGGTACCCGTGATCGGCACCGTCACCGAACCCTGGTTGCTGGACACCGTCAGCTGAGAGCTTTCGGGTGTCCCGGCGTCCGTGCCTTGCGTCGGCTCATAGGTGACGGGGATCGTCACCGAAGCCCCGGCTGCCAGCACCGTTCCGGAAGCGGGCAAGTTGTCCGCAGTGAAGGACCCGGTCGGCACGGTCACGTCGCTGATGGTCTCGGCTGTGGTACCGGTGTTGAGGATGTTGACGCTCAGTTCCTTGGCCGCTCCGGTGCGCACCTGTCCGAAGTCGAGTGACGGCGGCGTCGCACCCAGACCGGGTTGCGTACCCTGTCCGTGCAGGTCCAGCGCGGTGTCACCGACGTTCGTCCGGAACGTCAGGCTTCCCGTCGAAGCGCCCCAAGTCGTTGGCGTGTAAGAGATCGGCACGCTCAGCTGCTGACCATTGAGCAGATTCACCGGCGTGGCAAGCGAAGTCGTGAACGGCGCATCCGCGGCCACGCTGTTCAGCGTCAGGTCGCGGTTCGCGGTCACCGTGACCGTCGTGTCCTTTGTGGACCCGACGGCGACCGAGCCGAAGTCGTACGGTTTTGTCGCCAGCACCGCGGTGGTCGGCCGGCCGAACCCGAGGACCTTCCCGTCGCGCGTGCCGACATACACGCGGCCGTTATCCGTGGCAGGCACGGAAAACTTGACCGCGGTGCCGATCGGTGCGGAGTAACGCATCTTCAGCACACCGTTGACCGGAACCGGGTCATACGCGCGCAGCTGCGCGTTCGCCCCGTTCGGACCGGTGCTGTAGACGACCCAGACGAGCGCCGAACCCGACGTGGTGCCCGTCGAGGTGATCACCGGCGAACCCGAGGTGTAGCCGAAGTTGTCGCTCGTCGTACCAACGGAAGTCAGCGACGGACCGTTCGCCGAGTACTTCAACGCCCGCAACGGCCCGTTGCTGCCGACGACGTAGACGTAACCGCCGTCGCCACCCCAGAATCCGGGCCGTCCCCACACGCCCTGGAACGGGCCGGTCATGCCGACGACCGCGTCGCCACCGTTCGGGCCCTGCCCCGCCCCGCCGAGGTGGTCGGCGTCGAGCAGGTAGATCCGGCCGTCCTTGCCGACTTCGACGACGAGTCGGGGATGCGCCGTGGTGCCGAAGTCCGCCGGCAGCGCCATCGGGCCGCCCGAGCCGAGGTCGGCGTCGTCCTGGTTGAGCTTCGTGTTGTCGTGCGGGCTGAAGAAGCTTTGCGGGGTAAGGGATCCGTCATCGTTGACGCCGAGGCGCACCATCGACTCGCCCAGCGTCGCCGGCGGGTCCTCGCCGGGACCGGGCGCGGGCGCGACGCCGTTGCCGGTGGCGAAGATGATCCGGCCGGGGCCATCGGAGACCAGACCGGAGCCCGCCTGCCAGATCCCGCCTTCGTCCGAAGCGGACGCTTCGGTGGCCCACATAGTGGTCTGGGCCCCGGTCGAGGCGTTGACGCCGACGATGTAGCCGACGTAAGGCGTGTAGTCGCAGTGGCTGGCGAACCCGGCGTAGACCACGCCGTCAAGGAGCAACAGGCCGGGCCGCTGCATCGCGGTCATCGGGTTGAACGGCACGTTCGGGTTGTTGGTCGGCGAGCCCTTGATCGCGGTCGGGAACCCCGCGCGCTCGGCGCCGTTGCGTGCGTCCAGCGCGTGCAGGTACCAGTGCGGATGCTGCGGATCGGGGCCGTCATTGACTTTCGCCGTCAGGTAGACGGTGCCGGTCGACGGGTCGTAGACGGGCGTCGACGTGACGCCGATGGTCGGCACCAGGTCACCACAGCTGACCGTCGAAACGGGCCAGGCTGGGCCGAGGTTGAGGCTCCAGCGCTGCGCACCCGTCACCGCGTCGAGCCCGTAGACCTTGTTGTTCTCTGTGGCGGTGATCACCACGCCGTTCGCGACGACCGGCTGGGCATAGACCTGGCCATCCACGTTCGCGGCGAACAGTTGACCGAAATCGGCCGCGCCTACCTGCGATGGGACCAGACCGGCCTCGTCGTCATCCCAGCCGTTACGCAGGGCATTGTGGCCGGCAGTCGTGTTATCCGCGGACGCCACGGGAGCGGCGCCAAGGCCGACCAGAATGGCAACAACGGACAACAACAGAATCCGAACAGGCAGACACTTTCGGGTCGACAAAACGCCTCCGTAACCCCCACTAGGCGCAACACCCCGTCACGCCGTCCCCCGGGAGAGACTTCGCTATATGACCCGATCGTGTTACATACCGACATAACGGATAGATCACGAACCTCGGCAGGTCGCTACGCTGGACGCATGGCATCCGCGAACGAAACTGCTGTCGAGTTCTACTGGCGCCCGGGTTGCGGGTTCTCGATGATGCTCCGGGCACACCTGGAACGCGCCGGCTTGCCGTTACACGAGGTCAATATCTGGGAGGACGAGACGGCCGCAGCACGTGTTCGCGCGGTTGCGGACGGCAACGAGACCGTGCCGACGGTTTTCGTCGGACCGGCGGCGATGGTCAACCCGGACATCGACCAGGTGCTCGCCGCCGTCCGCGAGCATGCACCGCAGCTGCTCGACGCCCGCACCAAGTAGTAACCCTGGACCTGCACTTGAGACCTCGCGTGGTCTCCCGTTAGGCCGGTTGCGGAATGTCGCGAAAATCAGCGCCTAACCTTGTTCAGCGACACGGTCAGTGATTTCCGCACTTTTTCCGCACCCTGACACGTCACGGACTGGCGGGCTACGCTAGAAATACCCTCGGCGCTTTCCCCCGTTCGAAAGGTATGTCCGGTGAACGACGAAGTGTCGGTGGCCGAGCTGCTCGAACGCGAGGGCTGGGGTGGGCCCGCTCGCAAGTCCAACGGGCGCATGCGGATGACCGCCGTGATGCTCGCTGTGGTGCTGGGCTGCGGGCTCGCCGCACTCCTCGTCCACTTCGGATCGAAGGAACCGCAGGCCGATTCACCGTCCGTGTTCAACCTGCCACACCCGCCGACGGGTGGGCTCGCGGGCGGCGGAGTTGCTGTCACACCAAGTGGTTCCGAGGTTACTGCGACCAATAAGACCATCGTGGTGACCAACC
Source organism: Amycolatopsis pithecellobii (assembly GCF_009707865.1). GTDB lineage: Bacteria > Actinomycetota > Actinomycetes > Mycobacteriales > Pseudonocardiaceae > Amycolatopsis_E > Amycolatopsis_E pithecellobii. The sequence goes on along the minus strand of NZ_WMBA01000041.1, from coordinate 46,532 downwards.
AGGCACCCGGCGCGGTCGGTGCGGGCATCAACGAAATCCCGCGCACACACCGCGCGGGCGAAAGCGAAACGCAGACCGTCACGGTCACCGATTCCGCAACTCCCGGGCATGATGATTCGACCGCCGGTCCTTCGGTCACCACAACTCCGACGAGCAGTAGCCAGCCGTCGAATTCGACATCGAAAACGTCGAGCACGGCACAACCGAAACCGTCATGCCTGCTCGTTATTTGCTGGTAAAATAAAATAGCCGAGGCAGGCTCGAAAAAGCCCCAGAGTTGGGCGGTCATCCCGTCGCCTGACAAAGGAACAATCACTTTTGCTCAGGGCCGCAACAGGCGCCGGGACCGCCGCCCGAGAACACAAAGCTTGCGGCCCTGAGGAAAAGTGATATTCGAAAACCGCAGGCGACGGGATGACCACTCAACTCGACCACCTTGCCAAGGTGAGGTCCCGTTGGGCCAGTTATCCCGGAGCCTGCCCGCCGGCGAGGCATTCTTTTGATCTTGAAGTCGCGCTTCGCGCGATGCCCTTCGGGCTCTGGCGGTTGTCCGGGCGCTGGACGCCCTCGTTCTCGAGTGGGCCCACCCCCGCCCCGATCTGTGAGTGTTCGCGGACGGGGGTGGGTATGGGCGTTGGGCCCTGCTCGCTTCGCATCGACGGCCGCCGGTTTTCGCGGTGGGGCGTGGCCGGTTGGGCCCTCTCGGTTTTCGTTGACGGCCGCCGGTTTCGTGGATGGCGCAACGGTTTCCTACGCAACCACCGCCGACGGCCCGCACCACCGCCAACAACCCACCCGCTACCGCCGCAAAAGCTCGATGATCCGTGCGAACTGGTCCAGGTAGCCGGAATTCACCGTCACGTAAGAAATCCCCAGCTCTGCTCGCCAGCGCCGCAGGGTCTCCGCGCCCTGCTCGGGTGTGCCCGGCAGCACGGTGACCGCACCGGCGGCGGCCAAGTCCGCCACGGTCGCGCCGACGAAGCGTTCCAGCCACGGCGCAGGGTCGTCGCCAACGGCAAGCAGGTTCACCGCCAGCTCAACGTCATCCAGTCTGTCACAACCCGCCCGAAAACTGTCCACAATAGACCGCGCATCGGCTTCGGTGGTGCGTGGCAGCCAAGCCATGGTCACGATATCAGCTTCCCGCCCAGCCAATTTGATCATTTTCGGCCCACCGGGAGCCAGCAGCAACGGCGGACGATCGGGCTGCTTCTTCAGGAAATCAATGGTCTCTACCAAATGCGAGTACCGATGGTCCCAAGAACCCCCAAGCGCCACAACACGTTCAGCGGCATCCGGGCGCCCGGTACCGAGACCCAGTTCAAATCGCCCGCCGGTGAACTGGTGTAGCGAGCGTGCCTGCCAGTCCAGTAAACGCCGGTCCCGGAACTTGTCCACCGCGACGAAAGTGCCGACATGCAAACGTTCGGTCACCGCGGCAGCAGCGGACATGATCGTGAACGGATCCAGATTTACCTGCGGATCAGGCGACACCAGGGTGTCATAACCGGCAGCTTCTGCCCTGCGCGCGAGGGCGGTCCAGGTGGCGAGATCGGTGCCGGTACCGACCACACCGAACCGGAAGGCTCGATCAGTCATGAACCGATGGTGACTCGTCACCGCCGCCGGAACATCCACCCGGAAGCGGCAATTCCTGATACGCGCCTCAATGTACGGCGACGCTCAACGCCTGCGCGATCTCTTTGCCCAGCGCATGCGTGGTCACCTCGGGCGGCGCCCCCACCCGCACCACGAGCGGCCCGCCGAACGGCTGCCGTTCGACCACCTCGATCCGCTCCCCGATCCCGATCTCATGGTCGGCCAGGTACCGCAGCATGTTCGGGTTCGTGTCCCACACTCGCACGATCTGACCAACCGCCCCCGGCTCCAGCTCATCCAGCAACCGCGTCGGCAATTCCTCGACGCTGCCATCCGTCGCCGGGATCGGATCCCCATGCGGGTCACGCGAAGGGTGGCCGAGCTTCGCCGAGATCCGTTCGACCAGCCGATCCGACACCGCGTGCTCCAGCGCGTCGGCCTCCAGGTGCACCTCGTCCCACGTGTAGCCCAGCTCCTGCACCAGATACGTCTCGATCAGCCGGTGCCGCCGCAACACCCCGCGCGCCAGCAGCAAACCCGCCGGCGTCAACTCGATCCCCCGGTACGGCACATGCTCGACGAGCCCCTGCTGCGAGAGCTTCGTGACCATGCCCGACGCCGAGGAAGGGCTGACCTCCAACCGCGCGGCAAGGGTCGTGTTCGTGACGGGCTCGCCGCGCTCCACCAGGCCATAGATCACCCGGATGTAGTCCTCGGTCGAGGACGACGACGAGCGACTGGAAGTGTCCGGCATATGTCAACTCTACGGCCTCCCGAGCTCAGCGCCCCGCGGTCACCGCGTCCAGCTCGCCCGCATAGCGGGCGATAGTGTCCGACAGGGTCACGTCGCCACGCCCCGCGACCCAGCGCTCGAAGGCGACCCGGAACACCGTGATCCCCGCCTCGGCGGCCAGCTCAGCAGCCGGGTCCGCGACGCCGCGCCCGCGCAGCACGTCGGCGAGCGCAGCGGCGAGCGTCGCCAGCTTGATCAGCTCGCGCTCCTGCAGCTCCTTGTTCGCGAGGATGACCTCGTGGCGGCGCTGCGCGAAGCTCCGGCGCTCCTCGAAGTAGCCGTCACTCACCTGGCGCAACGCCGAGATCACCGCCTCCATCGGCGACGACGAAGCTGGGGCCGCTTCCAGCTTGCCCACCAGGAAGTCCTGAAACTCAGCGGAACCCGCGAACAGCACCTCGCGCTTGTCGGCGAAGTACCGGAAAAACGTCCGTTCCGTGAGCCCAGCCCGCTCAGCTATCTGCGCGGCGGTGGTCTGCTCGAAACCCCGCTCGCCGTACAGCTCGAGCGCGGCCTCCTGGAGACGGCCAAGGGCATCGGGCTTCCATCGGCTCATGGCCCGATAGTAGTCGGGATGACAGTCACTGTCATGCAGTGCTACGTTGATTTCAGTCACTGTCATCAATCTTGGAGGTCCTTCCCATGCGCGTGTTCATCACGGGCGCATCCGGCCACGTCGGCTCCGCCGTGCTCCCCGAACTGCGGAATGCGGGGCATCAGGTCGTCGCGCTCGCCCGCTCGGACGCCGCGGCACAGAAACTGGAGGCCGCCGGCGCCGAAGTCCGCCGTGGCGACCTCGACGACCTGGACGGCATCCGCAAGGCGGCGACCGACGCGGACGGCGTCATCCACCTGGCGTTCCGCCATGACGTCGCCTTCTCCGGTGGCGCCACCCTCGCGGCCGAGACGGACCTGAACCTGATCGAGGCGGTGGGTTCGGCGCTCGAGGGCAGCGGCAAACCGCTCGTCATCACCGGTGTCACCACGGTGCTCGCGCACGCCGGCACCTTGGGGCGCCCGGGTACGGAAGAGGACATCATCGAGGGCAGCGGCTACCGGATCGACTCCGAAAACGCGACGATTGCGCTCGCCGAACGTGGAGTGCGCCCGTCGGTGATCCGCCTTCCGCCGGTGGTGCACAGTGACCTCGACAAGACCGGGTTCACCCCCACCCTCATCGGGATCGCCAGGGAGAAAGGCGTTGTCGGGTACCTCGGCGACGGCGCCAACCACTGGCCCGCGGTGCACACCCGCGACACAGCCCGGCTCTACCGGCTCGCGCTCGAATCGGCGCCGGCCGGCTCACGGCTGCACGCGGTCGCCGAGGAAGGCGTGCGATTCCGCGAGATCGCCGAGGCGATCGGCCGCAACCTCGGACTGCCGGCGGTCAGCGTCCCCGCCGAGGACGCCACGAAGTATTTCGGGTTCCTCGGCGGATTCGTCGCCATCGACAACCGCACTTCCAACGCACTGACCCGGAAAGTGCTGGGCTGGGAGCCGAGCCACGCGGAGCTGATCGCCGATATCGACGAAGGGCACTACTTCGCCTGAGCCGACCACCGGTACTTGATCCAACCGGGCACAGGCTGGGCACCGAGCTGCGCATAGAAGGCGGCCGCCTTCTCGTTGCCCTCCTGCATTTCCCATTCGACGCGCCCGCTCGTGCGACCCCGCAGCGCGGCGAGCAACTCACCGCCGAGGCCGTGGCGCCGGTACTCGGGCCGGATGAACAGATCGTCGAGCCACACACCGGGACGTCCCTCCCAAGTGGAGAAATTCCACGAGCAGAACGCGAATCCCGCGACCGCCCCCGGTTGTTCCGGCGGCTCGGCGATGAGTACCCACGCCTTCGGTTCCGGGCCGAACAGGTGCTTGGTCATCTCGGCGCGGTCGAGGACAAGCGTTTCGTTCCCCTCGTACCGCGCGTGTTCCTCGATGAGCGCGCAGATCTCCTCGGCATCGGCGACCTCGGCGTCACGGACGGGCATCGGTCATCCCCCTTTCGTAGGCCAGCCTGCCACCGATAACGGTGGCCAGCACGCTCAAGTCCTCCACCTGTTCGGTCGGATCTCCTGACAGCACAACGAAATCCGCGAGGTACCCCACGTCAAGGGTGCCGACCTCGCGTTCCCGGAACGCGGCGAACGCCGAGCCGTACGTATAGGCACGCAGGGCTTCCCGCGGCGTCAGGCGTTCCGCCGGCCCGAGGAGGCGGCCGCTGGAGGTACGCCGGTGAACCAGGTCCGCCAATCCAAGTAGCGGCGCGCCGTTCACCACCGGACGGTCCGAACTCCCCGGCAGCACACAACCGGCGTCGAGAAAAGTCCGTTGCCGGTAACACCACGGCTCGCGCTCCGGCCCGAGCGCGGCGACCATCCCGTCCCCGATCTCGTTGACGAACCGGCCCTGTGGCACGGGAATCAGGCCCAGCGCTGCGATCCGGGCGACGTCGTCAGGGGAAACGACACCGCAGTGCTCGATGCGGTGCCGGTGATCCGGGCGCGGGTTCGCGGTCAGCGCCGCCTCGTACGCGTCGATGATCGTCGCAATCGCCCGGTCGCCGATCGCGTGCGTGGCGATCTGCCACCCCGCCGCGTGCGCCCGGAAAATCGTCTCCGCCAGCTCTTCCTCAGGCTGTTGCAGGTAGCCACGGTTACCAATCCGACCGAAAGGAGGCGGATACGGTCCGCAGCCGTTCTGCTCGTCGACATCCGTTTCCGCCGTGGCTGCCGTCGGATTGGTAACGGACGGCAGAGTACCCTGCTCGTTCGCGAAATCCTCGCGCATCGCGGCTGTCCGGCCGATGAGCGAACCGTCCGCGAACAGTTTCATCGCCCCGATGCGCAGCCACTCGTCGCCCATTCCGGTGCGCAGCCCCAGATCCAAGCCGAAACCGGCGCCGTCGGGCAGCTCGTGCAACACCGCGGAGGACACCATGAGCGTACTGCGTACACGCAACACTCCGCGATCCCGCGCGAGTTGATACGCGAGCACTTCCGCCGGGGTCTGGCCGACGAGGCCGCCGCCGACCCCGGCCTCCTGCACGCTCGTGATGCCTTCGGCGAGGTACTGTTCACCGGCGCGATCGATGGCCCGCACCAGTGTGTCCAGCGGGGTCGGATAAATCAGTGGCCGCAACAGCAACTGCGCCTGCTCACGCAGCAACCCGGTCGGCGAGCCGTCGTCATCCAGCACGACATCTCCGCCTGCCGGCACGTTCGCCAGGTCCAGCTGGTCGAGCACGTTCGAGCTGACCACGACCATATGCCGCGAATTGTGCTGCAGTCGCACCAAATGCCCTGGTGCGGCACGGTCGAGCCCATGCCTGGTCGGGTGTCCGCCGATGAGGCGGTTCTGGTCGTACCCACTGCCGACGATCCACCCGCCGGGCGGCACCTGCGCCGCGCGCTCCGCGACCGCCGCGTACACCTCGTCGACGTGTTTGCAGTCGCCGAGCGGCACTTCGTCCAGCGTCATCCCGAACATGGCCTGGTGGTTGTGCGCGTCGTGGAATCCGGGCACGACGACCGCACCACCGAGATCGACACGCACCAATGTGGACAGAGACTCCGCATCCTCGCCGAGTGCGACGATCCGCCCGTGCAGCATGGCCACCGCGGACGTCCACGACGAACCCGTGAACACCCGCGCGTTCTCGTAAACGGCGTCGACTCGCATCCGCCCAGGCTATCGATCGATCGATTGCCTCGCTAGGCTCTGTGGTATGGGTTCGGTGGAAGTCTCGATCTCCGACGGTGTCGCCAGGATCTGGCTCAACCGGCCGGAACGGCTCAACGCGGTCGCGCCCGTGCTGGTGGACGGCCTGCTCGCCGCGCTGGACACGGTGGCGAGCTCCGATGTGGGCGCGGTGGTGTTGTCCGGTCGCGGCCGGGCATTCTGCGCGGGCAACGACCTGAAGGAATCCGCTCCGGCAGGCGATTCGCGTGCGCGGCTGGAGCGGTTGCAGGACGTGACGCGACGCCTGCGCGCGTTGCGGCAGCCGGTGATCGCCGCCGTCCACGGGTATGCGATCGGTGCGGGGGCGGAATTCGCGCTGGGCTGCGATCTGATCCTGGCCGCCGAGGACGCCGTGTTCGCTTTTCCCGAAACCGGTCTTGGGCTCAGCGTCACCGGCGCGGCCTCGCGGTTGCTGCCGCAGCTCGTCGGGCCGTTGAAGGCAAAGGAACTCCTCCTGCTCGGCGAGCGGATCGACGCGCCGGGTGCGCTGCGGCTCGGGCTGGTCAATGCGGTGGTGCCCGATGTCCAAGCCACCGCAGGCGAGTGGGCGAAACGCATCGCCGAACGTCCCCACGGCGCGGTCACCCTGGCCAAACGCGCGCTCGACGCGAGCATCGACCTGGACTCGGCGCTGGAACTCGAAGTCAGCCACGCCCTGATCACCGAGCACACCCCCGAGGTGACGCGTTCGGCCGAAGAGTTCCGGAGCCGCGCATGATCCCGCTCGACGACGTGGACGACCTGGCCACACTGGTGCGCCGCGCCGCCGCGCTGTGGCCGGACCGTGAGGCCTGGATCTTCGACGAGACCGGCGCGCGCTATACCTTCGCCGACGTCGAACGAGCCAGCACCCGATACGCGCTCGCGCTGCGCGAACTGGGCCTCGAGCCCGGTGACCGGGTGGCGGCGATGCTGCGCAACCAGCCCGAGTTTCCCCTGCTGTGGCTGGCATTGGCGAAGATCGGCGCGGTGCTCGTCCCGGTGAACGTCAATTACCAGGAGTTCGACGGCGCGCACGTGCTGCGGCATTCGGGAGCCAGATTCGCCGTCGTGGCACCGGAGTTCGTCGAGCTGCTCTCCCGGATCGCGCCGGACACGAAGCTGGAACGGGTGCTCACTCCCGATGCGCTGGACGCGGATCCCGGAGCGAGCGCCCGGTTCGAGGTGGCCGGCGAGTCACCGTCGAATATCCAGTACACGTCGGGCACCACCGGCGCACCCAAGGGATGTGTCCTGCCGCACCGGTACTGGCTGACGTTGGCTCGCGGGCTGGTCACGGACTTTCCCGCGGTGTCGCACGAGGACAGGATCCTCACCGCGCAACCGTTCCACTATATTGATCCACAGTGGAATGTCGCATTGGGACTGGCGTCCGGCGCGTCACTCGTGGTGCTCGACCGGTTCCACCCGGCGACGTTCTGGGACAAGATCCGCGAGTACGACGTCACCTGGTTCTACTGTCTCGGCCTGATGCCAACCCTGCTACTGCGGCAACCGGAGTCCACTCTGGACCGAGCGCACCGGGTCCGTGCGATCAGCGCGTCCGCGATCCCTCGTCACCTGCACGCGCAGCTCGAGCAGCGGTGGGGTGTGCCGTGGTTCGAGGCGTTCGGGATGACCGAGACCGGCGGCGACATCCGGATGTCCGAAGTGGATCACGACGAGTTCGTCGGCACCGGTTGCCTCGGCCGCCCGACCCGGGAGCGGGAGGCGATGATCGTCGATGACACATGCCGGCCGCTGCCGCGCGGAAAAACCGGCGAGCTGGTGCTACGCGGAATCGGCCTGATGCATGGCTATCACGACGACCCGGAAGCGACCGCACGCGCGTTCGCCGGTGGCTGGTTCCACACCGGCGATCTGGCCACAATGGACAGTCAGGGCCGGATCTTCTATGTGGGGCGCACGAAGGACATGATCCGGCGCAGCGGCGAGAACATCTCGGCGGACGAGGTGGAGCGCGTGCTCCTGCTGCACCCGGCGGTGAAACTGGCCGCGGTCATCGCCGTGCCGGACGAGCTGCGCGGTGAAGAGGTCAAGGCTTTCGTTGTGCCCGCAAGGGAAACGATGCCGGACGAGCTGGCGGAGTTCTGCTCGGCCAAGCTCGCCTATTTCAAGGTGCCGCGCTATTGGTCGCTCGCCGATTCCCTGCCGCTCACCCCGTCGGAGCGGGTCGCCAAGGGGGAGCTGCGTTCCTGGACGTTGCCGACCTACGACCGGGTGAGGCGCGCGTGGCTCTGACGACCGAGCAGCGGGTGCGCCGTGCCGCGGTGAAACTGTTCGCCAGCAAAGGTTTCCACGGTACCGGCATCCGGGATCTGGCGCAGGAAGCGGGGATCTCGTCCGCGAGCCTCTACCATTACATGGGCACCAAGGAGGAACTGCTCGCCGGGATCATGCGCGAGTGCCTGGAACGCCTGCTGGCCGGCGCCCGCGAGGTGACCGATGACGTCGTGGATCCGCGGCAGCGGCTCGCCTCACTGGTCGCTCTGCATGTGCTGGCACACGCGCGCCAGCCCGCGGAAACGCGGGTCGTCGACAACGAGGTGCATGTGCTTTCCGCAGCCACTCGGCGACGCATTGTCAAATTGCGTGATGCGTATGAACAGTTGTGGGGGGACGCGATCGACGACGGGATCCGGCAGCGGTCGTTCGTGACCGCGGAACCGGCCGTGACCAGGCTGGCACTGCTGGAAATGTGCAGCGGCGTGGCGCATTGGTATTCGCCACGCGGGCCGCTTGGCCTGGACCGCCTGGCAAACCACTACGCGAATCTCGCGCTGCGCATGCTCGGCAGTGCCGGACAGGACTGCCCTGAAGCCCTCGCGCGTGCCCGTAAGGCGGTATCCACGGTGTGGGGAACAACCCTCTAGCTGGGGATTCTCGATGAATACCTTGCCGAGGCGGCTCATCTGAGGGACCCTCGAACTGTGAGTGAGCAGACGATCCATCTGGAACTGAACGACTCAGGCCTCGCTCCGGGGCTTCCGGTTCCATCCAACCCTCGCGATCAGATTCAGGACGTGCCCTACCGTCCGGTCGAATTCCGTGACGATGACCTTGCTTCCGCACTGGAAAGGTGCGCGGCGTGGCTGCGCAGCGCACAGGAGTGGCTGGGCGAGCCGCTCGATGTGCTGGCACTGCACCTCGACTACGACGACCGGGAAGGCGCCCCGTACTACGACGTCAAGTTGTTGTGCAACGAGGAGGACCTAGCGGGAGCGCCGCTGGCGTTGCGCTCCCAAGCCCGGTAACACCGACCGAAGCCGGGGAGGAGGACGGTTTCGCAACGAGCCCCTCTTCCCCGGCTGTTTCACGCCTCGAACTTCCCGCTCGATTGTCGACAATCGACGCCTGGTGTTCTAGCCGAGGATGCCGGTCACCTTGACGTGCCCCTTGAGCAGGTTCCGCGCGATCGTCCGGCGCTGGATCTCGTCGGTACCTTCGTAGATGCGCAGCAACCGCAGCTCGCGGTACCAGCGCTCGATCGGCAGTTCACGCGTGTAACCCATCCCGCCGTGGATCTGCAGCACCCGGTCGACGATCTCGTTCGCCTTCTGGCCGCCGTACAGCTTGGCGATCGACTGCGCGTGCCGCGAGTCCATGCCCTGGTCAACCTGCCACGCCGCGTGCAGCACCAGCCAGCGCAGTGCCTCCAGCTCGACCCCGGAGTCCGCGATCATCCACTGAATCGCCTGCCGCTCCGCGATCGGCGCACCGAAGGTCTGCCGCGTGTTGGCGTGCTCGATCGCCATCGACAGCAGCCGCTCGCACGAGCCGATCGCGCGGGCCGGCAGGAGGTAGCGGCCTCGGCCGATCCACTGCATCGCCAGCTCGAAACCCCGGCCGAGTTCGCCGAGGATCTGGCTCTCGGGCACCCGGACATCCTGGAAAATCAACGAGGCCGGGCCCCATTCGCCCATCGTGTCGATGTACTCGGACTTCCAGCCCATCTCACGGTCGACGAGGAAGCACGTGACACCACCGTTCGCGCCCTTCACCGGGTCGGTGACCGCGAACACCATGGCGAAATCGGCTTCGTGGCCACCGGTGATGAAGGTCTTCTCACCGTTGATGATCCAGTCCGCACCGTCCTTGCGGGCCGAGGTGCGGATCGCCTTGGCGTCCGACCCCGCGCCGGGCTCGGTGATCGCGAAACACGACCTGCGCTCACCCGAGATGGTCGGCAGCAGGTAGCGCTCCTTCTGCTCATCGTTGGCGTGGAACAGGATGTTGTCCGCCGCGCCACCGAACCGGAAGGGCACGAACGTGCGGCCGAGCTCGGCTTCGAGCAGCGCGGTCATCACGGCTGACAACCCCATGCCGCCGTACTCTTCGGGCGTCTGGACCCCCCAGAAGCCGGATTCCTTGGCCTTGAGCTGGAGTGCATGCAGCTCCTCGGCAGTGACGCCCGGCTGGCCGGCGCGCTCCCGGCGCAGCACTTCCTGCTCCATGGGCGCCAGTTCTCGCTGCACGAACGTGCGCACCCAGTCCCGCACTTCGCGTTCTTCCGTGCTGAGGGTGAAGTCCATCGCGTACCTCCGACGCACTAAGCGCTTGCTTACCCTCAGGCTAGCGGACCTGGCCGTGGAGAGAAACCGGTAGGTTGGACCGGTGATCGAGTGTGCGGTCTGGTGGGCCCGCCCCGTGCGCGGCGAGGCGAACGAGTTGGCCCTGCTGGACGAGCTGGAACACGGTCGTTTCGAGGCGTACCGGCGGGAGATCGACCAGCGGCGCTTCCTGACCGGGCGGATACTGGCGAAGACCGTGCTGGGTGCTCAGCTGGGTGTCGCGCCCGGCGATGTGCGGTTCGACGCAACCTGTGATGACTGTGGAAAGCCACACGGGAAGCCGAAACTGGCCGGCGTGGAATTCTCGATTTCCCATTCGGGCGAACGCATCGGCCTCGCGGTCACCACGGTGCCGGTCGGCCTTGACGTCGAGACCGACACCCGGCGCGCAGACGACCAGCTCATCGAGTACGCATTGAACGAACACGAGCAAGCCGCGTTGCGCGGCTTGGGTTCGGCGGAGCGGGTAAGCGCTTTCTTCCAGTACTGGACCCGAAAAGAAGCCTTGATGAAGGCGACCGGACGTGGCCTCAAAATCCCCCTGCAAAGCATCACCCTCGACGGTGCCCGCTTGGCTTCATCGGCGGATCCCGCCTTGGACCCGGAGACGACACAGCTGGCGGACCTCAACCCTGGTGACGGGTATCGCGCAGCGGTGGCGTTCCTGACGACGGAGCCGGTGAGTATTACAGAGCAGCAGTGGGAGAGCTGAGATTAAAAGTGGCGGCCGTCGACGAAAGCCAATGGGCCCCAACCGGCCACGCCCCACGACGAAACCGGCGGCCGTCGATGCGAAGCGAGTGGGCCCAACGCCCATACCCACCCCGCTGGAACGAGGGCGCCCCGCGCCCGGTCACCCGCCAGAGAGCCCGAAGGGCATCGCGCGAAGCGCGACCACAAGATCAAAAGATGTCCTCGCCGGACGGGCTGCCTCCGGGATGACCACCCAACTCTGGGGTTCTACAGGTCTAGGCCCATTGCTCTCAGCAGTGTCTGAAACTTTGCTGAGGTTTCGTCCAGTTCTGCTTTGGGGTCCGAGGCGGGGACGATGCCGCCGCCGGCGTAGAGGCGCAGGGCTCGGGGGGCCACTTCGGCGCAGCGGATGGACACTGCCCATTCGCCGTCGCCGTCTGGGGTCATCCAGCCGACCGCGCCGGCGTAGTAGCCACGGTCGAACGGCTCCAGTTCTCCGACCAATTGCCGCGCCGCTTCGGTGGGGCTGCCGCAGATCGCGGGCGTCGGGTGCAGTGCGGCGGCCAAGCGGAGCGCCGTGACATCCCGGTCCGCGAGCTCACCCTTCACCACTGTGCCAAGGTGCCACATCGTCGGCGTCGAGACGAGGGACGGTGAGCGGGGAACATCGAGCCGGCGGCAGAACGGGCGCAGGGTTTCGACGATCGCCTCGGTCAGGATCGCGTGTTCGACATGGTCCTTCCGCGAGTTTGCCAAGATATCCGCATTTTCCCGGTCCGTGACGGGATCCGCTGAGCGTGGCATCGAGCCGGCATGCGGGTGCGAGATGACCTGCCCGCCGACCCGCGACAAAAGTAACTCCGGGGTGGCACCGATCAACGATCGCCCGTTCGGCAAGCCTGCCGCATAGGTGTAGGCGCCGGCCTTGTCCGTCGCCAGGTTGTGCAGGATGGCTTGCCCCGGCACATCGAAATCGAATTCCAGATCCAGGGCCCGCGCCAGCACGACCTTCCGCAGGCCGCCATCGCGAAGGATTTTTACCGCACGCCCGACAGCCTCAACATGCCGGACGGGATCAGGCACCGCACGCACCGCGCTCGGCGCACCGATGAACTTTCGCTCCCGGGGCCGCGCAGGCCCGGCGACACGTACCGTCTCCGGGATGATGATGTGCCCGGGGACGCCCGCCGTGTCGAACGGCAGCACACCGACCGCCAACGACTCCGGCGAACCGGCCAGGGCTTCAGGCACGATCTCGCTCAGCGACACCACATCGGCACCGGTGAAGACCTGCTGGGAGCCGGACCCCAGGATCGCGCGCCGGGAAGTGCCGAAAAAGAAATCTCCGGGCGTGTAGTCCTCGAGCAATCGGTCGGCGTCCACGCCTCCATTGTGAGCGCACTTCGGTGGGCACGTGGCGCGACGTGCCTGGCGTCACGTGCCCACCGGCGCCGGCTTACTTGAGCGCGTCGATCAGCGCTTCGCGCTGGCGCTCGCCGAGTCCGGCCGCGCGCCGGTCGGGGTCGATACCGGCCTGCTCCAGCAGGGCGGCCACCTTGACGGCACCGAGTCCGGGCACGGCCTTCAGCAGCTGCGTGACCTTCGTCTTGCCGATGGTCTTGTCCTCCTTGGCTTTCAGCAGCACCTTGTCGATGCTCTGCTTGCCGGACTTGATCGACGCGAGCAGCTCGGAACGAGCCTTGCGAGCCTCGGCCGCCTTGGCCAGAGCCTCCTTGCGCTGCTCCGGAGTCAACGTAGGCAGAGCCAACGTACTAGTCCTTCCTCTTTCGGATGTCCGCTTTCGCGGCGACGGCCGGGCACCCAGCTGGTGCTTGCACGAGCAAGCGCTGGCCAGGCCGTCTGGTCCACGCGCCCAGTAAACGCCACCTGGGCCGATGCCGCGAAATCGACACGCGTGCACTCGCCCGGTCGGGGAAGGGAAAGAGGGTTGTGGCGGCCACCACTCACCAAGCCCTAAAGTCGCACTAAGCCATCGCTCACCGTTGGATCACCGGCCGGGAGTAGCCCCATGCTCAGCACCATGCAGGACGGACACCTCTCCATCGGCACCCTGCTGCGATACGCCAGCAAAGTGCACTCGACCAGCGAAATCATCACCTGGACCGGGTCCGGCTCCCGCCGGGAAACCTTCGCCGACGTGGCCCGCAACGCCGCGAGGCTGGCCAACGCGCTGCGCGGCCTGGGGATCACCGGTGATCAGCGGGTCGGCACCTTCATGTGGAACAACGCCGAGCACATGGCCGCCTACTGCGCGGTCCCCGCGATGGGCGCGGTGCTGCACACCCTCAACATCCGCCTGTTCCCCGAGCAGCTCACGTACGTGGCCAACCACGCCGAGGACCAGGTCATCCTGGTCGACGGGACGCTCGTGCCGCTGCTGGCGAAGGTGCTGCCGACCATGAAGACGGTGCGCCACATCGTCGTCGCGAACGGTGACCCGGCCGCCCTGGATGCGCCGGATGGTGTGGAGGTGCACTCCTACGACGAGCTTCTCGCGGCCCAGCCGGACACCTTCGACTGGCCCGACGTGGACGAACGCTCGGCCGCGGCGATGTGTTACACCTCCGGCACGACGGGTGACCCGAAGGGCGTCGTGTACTCGCACCGCTCGGTCTGGCTGCACTCGATGCAGGTCACGATGTCCGACTCGATCAACCTCGCCCAGAGCGACACCGCGCTCGTGATCGTGCCCATGTTCCACGTGATGTCGTGGGGCTTGCCCTATGCCGCGCTCATGATCGGCGCCTCACTCGTGATGCCCGACCGGTTCCTGCAGCCCGAGCCGATCGCCCAGATCCTCGCGGCCGAGAAGCCGACGTACGCGGCCGCGGTACCAACCATCTGGCAGGGCCTCCTGCGGCAACTGGAAACCCACCCGCAGGACATCAGCCACCTGCGCGAAGTCATCGTCGGGGGATCTGCGGCGCCGCCGTCGCTGATGCACACCTTCGAGGAGCGCCACGGCGTGCCGATCCTGCATGCCTGGGGCATGACCGAGACCTCGCCGCTGGGCAGCGTCGCCCGGCCGCCGAAGTCGGCCACGGGTGAAGAGCGGTGGGCCTACCGCTACACCCAGGGCCGCTTCCCCGCCTCCGTGAACGCGCGCCTGATCGGCGATAACGGCGAGGAAGTGCCGTGGGACAACGAATCCGTGGGTGAACTGGAGGTGCAGGGCCCGTGGATCGCCGCATCGTACTTCGGCGGTTCCGCGGTGGACCCGGAGAAGTTCCACGACGGCTGGCTGCGCACCGGCGACATCGGCAAGATCAGCCCGGACGGCTACCTCACGTTGACCGACCGCTCGAAGGACGTCATCAAATCCGGCGGTGAGTGGATCTCCTCCGTGGACTTGGAGAACGCCGTCATGGCGCACCCCGCTGTCGCCGAAGCCGCGGTGATCGGCGTCCCGGACGAGAAGTGGGACGAGCGGCCACTGGTCGCCGTCGTCGTCCGCGAGGGCGAGAACGTGACCGCCGACCAATTGCGCGAATACCTGCAGGACAAGGTCGCCAAGTGGCAACTGCCGGAGCACTGGACGTTCATCGACGAGGTGCCGAAGACGAGCGTCGGGAAGTTCGACAAGAAGCGGCTGCGGGCCATGAACTCGGAGGGCAAGCTTGACGTCCGGCACTTCTGACTCCGACGAAGCCGGGACGGCGTTGTTCCACCAGACGATGCCGTTCACGAAACAGCTCGGCGTCGAGGTGCTCGGGCACAGCCGCGAGGTGGTGACCTCGCGGCTGGCCTGGGCGGAATCGTTGTGCACCGTGGGTGGCGTCCTGCACGGGGGCGTGCTGATGTCGCTGGCCGACGCCACAGCCGCGGTGTGTGCGTTCCTCAACCTGCCAGAGGGCGTGAAGGGCACCACGACGATCGAGTCCAAGACGAACTTCCTGCGCGCGATCCGTGATGGCCACGCGACGGCGACGTCGCGTGCGCTGCACACCGGGCGCACAGTCATCGTGGTCGAGACGGAAATCCGGGACGACGCGGGGAAACTCGCCGCGAAAGTGACGCAGACCCAGGCCGTGCTTTCGTAGGAAACTAACCTGATGACAGGTAGGTGCGTCAGTGGTTTGCTTGTGGTCCCGGCGATCCTGGCGGCGATGACCGCGCCGCCCGCGGCCGCCCAGCCGACCCGCGCCGGTGACGAGGCGATCAGCTACCACGACTGGCACGATCCCGTCGCGCGGCCGTCCGGCCGCATCGACTTCGGCGGAAAGGCGTACGAGTACGCGCAATGGACTTCGCCCGAGTTCCGGCCCGGGTTCGGCGCGACGCAACTGATCGCTTCGTGGAACGCACAGACGCCACCGCACAGCTGGCTCCAGGTCGAAGCTCAGGGCGAAACGAGCACGGGCACCGGGACCGCGTGGTACGTGCTGGGCCGCTGGGCCAGTGCTGACACGGATTTCCGGCGCACCAGCGTCGAGGGCCAGGACGACGCGAACGCGTCGGTGAGCGTCGACACGCTTGTCATGAAGCCGGGCGTGACCCTGCGGTCGTACCGGTTGCGGGTGAGCCTGTACCACGAGCCCGGCGCGCGCGCCCCGGCGGTGCGCACGATCGGGGCGATGGCGTCAGACGTCCCGGACCGGTTCACCGTGCCGGTTTCCCCGCCGGGCAAGGCAACCGGGGTGGAACTGCCGGTGCCCGCGCATGCCCAGAACCTCCACAAAGGACACTTCCCGGAGTACGGCGGTGGCGGCGAGAACTGGTGCAGTCCCACCGCGACGGAAATGGTCGTCGAGTACTGGGGGCGCCGGCCCACCGAAGCCGACATGTCATGGATTCCCGCGGACGACGTCGACCGCACGGTGGATTACGCGGCCCGCAACACCTACGACTATTCCTACCAGGGCACCGGGAACTGGCCGTTCAACACCGCCTACGCCGCGGAATTCGGCCTGCACGGGCACATCACCCGGCTGCATTCGCTGACCGAACTGGAAGACTACGTCGCGCGCGGGATCCCGGTGATCACCTCACAGTCGTTCCGCGCCGGCGAGCTCGACAACGCCGGTTACGGGACGGCAGGCCATATCTGGGTCGTCACCGGGTTCACGAAGGACGGTGACGTGATCGTGAACGACCCGGCCGCGAGCAGCAACGACCGTGTGCGAACTGTCTACAAGCGCGCCCAGTTCGAAAACATCTGGCAGCGCACCCAGCGTTACACCGAGGACGGCACGGTCGCGAGCGGCAGCGGCGGGATCGCCTACCTCATCACGCCGTAGCCATATCGCGATATCACCACGTTTCATGGCAAGCTTCGGGGCAAGCGAACAGTAGGGAAGGTGGTCGCACGATGCCGCACGAAGTCCGTGGAGTCGTTTCTCGCGCCAAGGGTGAACCGGTCTCGCTGGAAACCGTGCTGGTGCCGGACCCGGGACCCGGTGAGGCGGTTGTGTCGGTCAAGGCCTGCGGCGTGTGCCACACCGACATGCACTACCGCGACGGCGGGATCAACGACGACTACCCGTTCCTCCTCGGGCACGAGGCCGCAGGCTATGTCGAGCAGGTCGGTGACGGCGTCACCGACCTCGAACCGGGCGACTACGTCATCCTGAACTGGCGCGCCGTCTGCGGCACCTGCCGCGCCTGCAAGCGGGGTAAGCCGTGGTACTGCTTCAACACGCACAACGCCGCGCAGCCGATGACGCTGGCCGACGGCACGAAACTCAGCCCCGCGCTGGGCATCGGCGCGTTCCTCGACAAGACGCTCGTGCACGCCGGGCAGTGCACCAAGGTCAGTCCCGACGCGGAACCCGCCGTCGCCGGCCTGCTCGGCTGCGGAGTGATGGCCGGGATCGGCGCGGCGATCAACACCGGTGCGGTCGGCCGCGGGGACACCGTCGCCGTGATCGGCTGCGGTGGGGTCGGTGACGCGGCGATCGCCGGTGCGCGGCTCGCCGGTGCCGGAAAGATCATCGCCGTAGATGTGGACGACCGGAAACTCGGCTGGGCCAAGGACTTCGGCGCGACCCACACCGTCAACTCACGCGGCAAGAGCGAGGACGAGGTGGTCGAGGCCATCCAGGACCTGACCAGCTCGTTCGGGGCCGACGTGGTGATCGACGCGGTCGGCCGTCCCGAGACCTGGCGGACCGCGTTCTACGGCCGCGACCTCGCGGGCACGGTGGTGCTCGTCGGCGTGCCGACGCCGGACATGCGCCTGAACGACATGCCGCTCATCGATTTCTTCTCGCGCGGCGGCTCGCTGAAATCGTCGTGGTACGGCGACTGCCTGCCGTCGCGGGATTTCCCCGCGCTGGTGGACCTGTACCTGCAGGGTCGGTTGCCGGTGGACAAGTTCGTCACCGAGCGGATCTCGGCGGACGGGGTGGAGCAAGCGTTCAGCCGGATGCATCACGGTGAGGTGCTGCGCAGCGTGGTGGAATTCTCCTGATCTTCAGTGATACCGACTATCCGGCCGATCCCTATCCCGGGGCTCGGCCGGATTGTTCGTTCGTCCATCGCGACGGGCACGGATACGAGCTACCCGTTGACCTCGACCACACCGGCCGCATCCCGGTGCTGGCCTACGGTTCCAATGCCTGCCCGTCGAAAATGACGTGGTTGCGCCAAAATCTGGGCCTGACCGGTGACGTCGTGGTGCTGCGCGCGTACTGCACCGACATGGCCGCGGTGTGGGCGGCGGGGTTCCGGGCCTCGGACGGGCAACGGACGGCAACGCTGGCCGCATGCCCGGGAGTCGTGGAGACCCACGCGGTGTGGCTCGCCACGCCGGAGCAGCTTGCGGTGCTTGACGTGTGCGAAGGACGGGGCGAGCGATACCACCTCGCACGCCTCGAAAACGGGGTCACACTCGAGGACGGCCGGGAACTGCCAGAGGTTTTCGCCTACGTCGGTGCGAGCCCGGCGCGGATGCCATTGCTCGTGAATGGTGCCCCAGTGCGCACAGTGGGCTTCCCTCAAGGGAAAGCCAGGGCGTTGAACGGTGTTCCAGCGTACTCACATGGGCTAGACATTGAGATCGTCTAACATCGCCCGCCTGAAACCTGAAGAGGCATGGTGACACATGGACGACGAAGGTCACACCGCGTTCAGTCAGTACCACCAGGTTTCTTCCCATGGCTCACGCCAAGATGCACGTTCATCTGCACGCGCATCCAGCCTGGCGAACGCGCGTGCACGGCCGAGCACGGCACGGGTCGCCGACGATCTTCTCCTTGACGCCGCAAGGAAATGTGTGCTCGCGGTCGGGCTCCGCCGCACGACATTGGCGGAGATCGCGCGGACCGCGAAGGTCAGCCGGATGACGTTGTACCGCCGCTTCCCGGACGTGCAGAGCGTGCTGTCCGCCCTGATGACCAAGGAATTCGGCACGCTGCTGCACCGGGCGAACGCCGAGGGGGCGAACGCATCGACCGCACGGCAACGGCTGGTGCGCAGCGCCGTCGCCGCGGTCCGCCTACTCAACGGCGACGATCTCATGCGCACGGTCATCGACGTCGACACCGTACTTCTGGTGCCGTACATAGTGGAGCGGCTCGGCGGCACACAACGCGTCGGCGAAGAGGTGATCCGGGCGCATCTGGAGGCCGGCCGCGGCGACGGCTCGATCCGCGAGAGCGACCTGGCCGCACAGGCACGTGCCGTGCTGCTGGTGGTTCAGTCCTTTGTGCTCTCCTTGCGCGCGGCCACGGCCGACGTCGACCCCAACGCCCTGCTCGCCGAGATGGCGCACCACCTGGACGCGGCGCTGCGCCCCTGACCTGCCGACTGTCCAAAAGCTACGATGCGATGGTCACTGGCCGCAGAGGGGCAACGATGAGGACGATCGCGCTCGTCGCCAAACGGGAACTGGACGCCCGGTTGCGAAGGCGATCGTTCGTCATCGGCACGATCGTCATCCTCGTCGTGCTGTGCGGGTACCTGCTGTTCCAGCACAATCTGGTCGGCGACGCGAACAAGGTGCGGATCGGGCTCACCGGCCAGACCGCCGGAATCGCCCAGGAATTGCAGGCCGGCACCGCGCGGATCGGCAAAGAGACACAGATCGCCGTGGTCTCCGACCCGGAGGAGGGCATGGCCGACGTCCAGAACGACAGGCTCGACGTCCTGCTTTCCGGTAACGCGGCCAATCTCGACGTGCTCGTGAAGTCCGATGTGGACCCTCAAGTGCGCGCGCTGCTGAACGGCATCTCACAGCAGCAGGTGCTCAACGCGAAACTGCTGGAAGCGGGCCTGGATCCGGCGCAGGTGATGAGCGAAGTGGACAGTGCGCAGATCACCGTGTCCACTATCGACACTCCCGACCCCGAACGCACCCAGCGGCTCGCGATCGGCTTGATCACGGTGTTCCTGTTGTTCTTCGCCATCCAGACCTATGGCGGCCTCGTCGCGCAGGGCGTGGTCGAGGAGAAGGCCGGCCGGGTGGTGGAGATGGTGCTGTCGACGGTGCGGCCGTGGCAGCTGATCCTCGGCAAGGTGCTCGGTCTCGGACTCACCGGGCTGGTGCAGATCGGGATCCTCGCCGTGGCCGGGCTCGCGGTGGCGTCCTCGACGGGCATCCACCTGCTGTCCTCGGTCGCGACCGGCACCGTGTGGTGGGGCCTGCTCTGGTATGTGCTGGGCTTTTTCCTGTACGCCATGGTGTATGCGGCCGCCGGCTCGCTGGTGTCGCGGCAGGAGGACGCGGCGTCGGTGATCACCCCGGTCACCATGGTGCTCACCATCGGGTTCGTCGCGGGATTCACCGTGCTGCTGCGGAATCCCGCAGGCGACGCGGCTCGAACGCTGTCGCTGATCCCGTTGTTCTCCCCGATCCTGATGCCCGGCCGGATGGCGATCGGCACCGCGACGGGCTGGGAGACAGCGCTTTCCCTCGTGCTGACACTGGCCCTGGGTGCGCTACTGACCTGGGTGGGCAGCCGCATCTACCGGAATGCCGTGCTGCACATGGGAAGCCGCCTCAAGCTCGCCGACGCGCTGCGCGGCTGATCCGGGCGAACCGGTCGAGGGCGACCCGGCGTTCGTGCGCATGGTCGACGATCGGCGCGGGGTAGCCCTCGGGCTGGGCTTTCAGTTTCCACGGCTGGTGCACGGCTTTGCCGCCGATCCCACGCAGTTCGGGCAGGTAGCGGCGCACGTAGTCGCCTTGGGGGTCGAACTTTTCGCCTTGTGTCGTGGGATTGAACACCCGGAAGTACGGTGCCGCGTCGGTGCCCGAGCCCGCGACCCACTGCCAGTTCAGCTGGTTGGAGGCGAGGTCCCCGTCGACGAGATGGCGCATGAAGTGCCGGGCTCCACACCACCACGGTTGATGCAGATCCTTGACCAGGAAGCTCGCCACGATCATCCGGACCCGGTTGTGCAGCCAGCCCTCCGTGAGCAGCTGGCGCATCCCGGCGTCGACGATGGGGTACCCGGTGCGACCCTGGCACCACATCTCGAAGGCCGCTTCGTCCTCGTCGTACTCGAGATCGTCGAACCGCTTGTCGTAGTTGGCACGCGCCGCGTCCGGCCGGTGCCACAGCACGTCGGCGTGAAACTCGCGCCACGCGAGTTCGCTGCGCAGCGCCTGTGCCCCCTCGCCGCGACGCTCGGCCAGGTCGGCGAGGAGCGTGCGCGGATGCACGCAACCCCAGTGCAGATACGGCGAAAGCCGGGTGGTGGCATCGAAATCCGGCCGATCGCGTGCAGTGTGATAGTCATTCAAGCCGTCGTCCAGAAAGCGCTTCCAGCGCCGCAACACGGCCCGCTCACCCGGCTGCGGAAGCTTCGTGTCACCGAGCGGCGGAGCTTTCAGGACCGCGTTGCTCCGCGCGGGCTCAACCCAGTCCACAGTGGACTTGCCGGTTCGAGCGGGCGAAGGCCAGCTGTACTCACGCCATGCGCGGGAGAACGCGGTGAATACCTGGTACGGCGCACCGTCCGGTTTGGTCACCCGGCCCGGCGTGATCGCGTACGGCGAACCGGTTTCCACCCATTCGATCCCACGGCTTTCGAGCTCTTTGGCCACGGCTTCGTCGCGTCGGCGGCCGTACGGGGCACAGTCGGCGCTGACGTGCACGCTCTTCGCACCCACCGACGCCGCGGCCTTCACCACCTCACGCACCGGGTCGCCGTGCACCAGCAACAGCCTGCCGTCCAGCTGTGCGGACAGTTCTTCAAGGCAGCCACGGAGAAACGCAAGCCGCGGCGCGCCGGAGGGGTTGAGCAGCTTCTCGTCCAGGACGAACAGCGCAAGCACCTTGTCCGCCCGCTCACTCGCGCTCAGCAGCGCGGCATGGTCGTGCAAGCGCAGGTCGCGCCGGAACCACAACACTGCCGTCTCACCCGGAGCACTCATCGCACCAGCGTAGGCACGGCGGCGCGATCCGGCTGGGCGCCGCCGTTACCCGGCCGCCGGCCGCCGGGCCGCCCGTGGCCTTCGTGCCGCGGACCTGGTCACCGACGCCCACCGGGCCCGCTGCTGCTCGACCGCGGCGTCGATCGCGTCCAGAATGGACTCGACGACCAGGTCGAAGATCTGCCCGGCGGCCAAGCCGCGTTCGGCCATCGCCCGCGCCAGCGGGGCATCCCGCTCGGCGAGCGCCGCCAGCTCGCCGTCCGTGACTCGGTCCAGGGTCTCTTGCATCGAGCTGCTGATGGTGAACGCGGTCAGCGCGTCCAGCATCGGCACCACGGCGGCGACGGGCACGCCCTCGTCCAGGAGCCTGCCGGCCGGTGCACCGAGCAGGCTCGCCCCCAGGTCGTGCCGGCGCAGGCCGGCCACGACGGGTACCAGTTCGGGATGCGCCAGCAGCGCCCGGCGGAGATTACGCGCGTTTTCGGGCAACCATTCCCGCCACGTTCCCGACGGCTCGCGATTGCCATGGGCCTGCGCCAGTACGAACTCGACCGTCCCGGCCAGGATCTCTTCCTTGCCGGCGAAATGGTGATAGAGCGAGGCTCCGTTGACTCCGAGTTTGGCCGCGAGACGGCGGATACTCAACGCGTCCAGCCCGTCGCGGTCGATGATCTCCAGCGCGGCTGCCAGCGCGTTCTGCCGCGAGATCAACGGAACTTTGGGCCTCGGCACAGTTTTACTATAAACCAGCCACTGTTAGCACCCAGCGCCCGAAAATTTGCTTTGACGTTAATACAGTGCCGTTCGTTACCAATCTGGGTCACCAGAGGATTCCGGCAACAAGCCGGGAAAACTGTTCAACGACTTTCTCCAGTTGCTCGTGAGTCCCCATGAAACCCGCGTAGAGGCCCATTCCCCACATCACCGCGATGAGCATTTCCGTGACAGCCGGGACGTCGAGGTCGGCCCGGACTTCCCCGTTGTCCACCGCGGCGCCCAGCGCCTGCCGCACGAACGTCCGGACCTGGTCCACCTGTCCGCGCGTGTGTTCCTGGAGTTGCGGATGCCGGAAACCGTCCAGCACCGACGCCGCGATGAACCGGGCGAACGACCGGTCCTGCGAGTCGACCTGCACCGCCCCTTCCAGGAACCCCGACAGCCGGCCGGGAAGTGTCTCGTGCGCGACGGCGTGCTCGACCCCGCCGTTGATGACGGTGTCCCGTACGGACTCCAGCGAAGCGTGGTACAGCGAAGCCTTGTCGGGGAAATGGTGGTTGATCGCGGGACGCGTGTACCCGGCCCGCTCGGCGATCTCGGTGAACGTGGCGCGCTCGTAACCCATCTCGGCGAACACCTCACGGGCGACGCGCAGAATCTCGTCACGCGCGCGCCCGCCTCCGGAACGAGACGGCCGGCCACGTCGCCGCTTGTCCACGCGGTTCCCCTCCCCTGTCCGTCCCCCCAGGCCGGCGGCGTCAGCGTACTGCGCCGGCTGCGGCCCCCTGTCCGCCTACTTTCGGTCGGCTTGGTAACGGGATCACCCGCTAACCATTCACTGTCAGGTTTATGCGCACAAGAATGCTCGCGCACCCTCTTACCTTGGCGCTGCAAACAGGGCTATTATCCGGGCTCCATGGGCCCGGCGTCGCGCCCAAAAAAACCAAACATCGATTGGTGTCGTCTCCCCCCGACACCCCGAATCGCACGATCCGGAGCTGCTCATGCCCTCCCTGTCCCCAGGACTGGACCCGCTCGACAACGAAGTCTGTGCCGCCGGCGTGCCCTGGACCACCGGTAACGTCGCCGAAGCCTTCCCCGGCGTATCGACGGCGCTCGGCTTCACCTTCATCCATCAGCCGATGGAGCTCGCCTTCCGCAAGATGTTCCGCGGCCTCGGGGTGTTCGGCCGCGAACAGCTGACCGTGCCTGAGCACATCGAGGACCAGTTCTGGACCGCCTTCGCGGGCCGCGCGGCCGCGAACATCGAGCAGTTCCGCAAGGTCGCCGGCCTCATGCCGGGAACCTCGGCCACCGCGGTGGAAAAGCAGCTCTTCGGCTACGTCCGGGAAGGCACCGTCGACGACAACTCGATGCGCCGCTACCCGATCATCGCAGTCAAGGCACCTCGCGCGGTGTTCACGGTGTCCAAACGGCACGACCGCCTGTTCGCCCAGCTGCGGCAATGGCGGCTGGACACGCTGCCGTCGGTGCCCGATCAGGATCTGGCGGCAAACATCGCCACGCTACGGGACGCGCGTGAGCGCTTCGAGCAGATCATGATCCTGCATCTGCTGGTCACCTTCGTCACTTCCGGCGTCGCGGACCGGATCACGGCCATGGTGGGCGCGGCCGGTCTCACGGGGCTCGAAGCCCGGTTGCTCTCCGGCGTGGGGTCCGACGAAAACGAGGTAGCGCAAGACCTTTGGCTGCTCGCGCACGACAAAATCGACCTTCCGTCCTTTTTGGACCGTCACGGGTATCACGGCCCCGAAGAGGGCCAGCTCCACAGTGTGTCCTGGCGCGAAGACCCGGCGCCGGTTTTGGCCTGGCTCAAGGACTATCGCGCGATTCCGGACGGTGACCCCAGGGCCCCGCGGGCTCGCAACGAGGAGCAGGCCCGCATCCGCCAGGAAGCCGCCGATCAGCTGAAGAAAGCGGTTTCCCCGCTCAACCGGCCCCTCGTCGGCCCGATGGTCAACCTCGCGGCCCGGTTCGTCGCGTTGCGGGAACAGGGAAAGGCCGGCTACCTGCTCGCTTTCGACGTCGCGAAGGCCGCCGCCCGCCGCGCGGGCGCGCACCTGGTCGAGCGTGGCCTGCTCGACGACGCGGCCGACGTCTTCCATCTCACCTACGACGAACTGCTGTCCGACGACGGAATCGACCGGCGGGTACTGGTGAAACAACGCCGGGCCCAGTACGAGGAGCGGCTCCGTTTCCGGCTTCCCCAAGCCTGGTCCGGCGTGCCGGAGTTGATCCAAGTCACGGGTGACGCCACGGTGAGCGCACCGGTGGGCACGACGATCACGGGGGTGGCCGCCAGCGGTGGTGTCGTGGAAGGACGCGCGAGGATCGTGCGTGACCCCGCCACCGCGCGGTTCGACGAAGGCGATGTCCTCGTCTGTGAAACCACCGATCCCAGCTGGGTTTCCTTGTTCCTGGTGGCGGGAGCGGTGGTCACCGATTTCGGCGGCATGCTGAGCCACGGCCCCATCGTCGCGCGTGAGCTCGGTTTGCCGTGTGTGTGCGGCACGGAGGACGGCAGTTCGCGGCTCCAGGACGGCCAGTTGATCCGTGTCGACGGCACCCGCGGGATCGTCGAAGTCCTTGCGGGAGCGTCATGAGCAGCAACACGTCGTTCTTCATGAACGCGCAGGCACCCGGATTCGGCAGCTGCACGGCCGACGACGAACTGCTGCACCGGGACCTGAACCGCGACCTGACCGATCCGGCGCTCACCGAAACGCAGTTCCTCGGTTTCAACGTGCCCGAGGCGAATGTTCAGGCTCTCTGTTATGCCTGGGCCCATCCCAGCCTCCGGACACTCACCGGAGGCGTCTGGGCGTGGCAGGGGGTCAAGTCGACGGCGCTGGCCAGTGAACTGTTCGACATGCGGCAGTACCAGGATTTCACCCCGTTCGACGATGGTGATTTCACCGACCTGCGGATGCCCAGCGGCTACCGCGTCCGGTGCCTGCGGCCGCTGGAAAAATTCCACATCAGCTACAAAGATCCCTTACGGGACAACGCTTTCGACGTCATACTGACCGCGATCATGCCACCGGCGGTCACCGCCAGCGGCCTGCATCTGGACCAGGCGATGCGCACGGAAGGCAAACTCCTGTTGCGAGGCCACGCCTATGACGTCAACGGCTACACGGTCCGCGACCGGTCATGGGGTGAGAACCGCACGGAAGACCCGCGTGGACTGCCGCCGGTGCACTGGCTCACCGGCGTGTTCGGGGACGACTTCGCCTTCCACATGACCGGCGTGGAGCACGCAAGCGCAGGCCCGATCTGGCGCGACATCTATCCGGTCGACGACACGCTCGCCGAGACGATGAACCGTGGGTGGGTCTGGGCCGACGGCGAACTACGCGCCGTGGCAAGGGCTTCCGTCCGTACACAGTGGAATCCGGACACCAAGTACCCACTGCGACACGAGGTTCGGTTGACCGACTCGACCGGCCGGGAGTACGAGTTCACCGGAATCGTGACCGCATCGAACAACTGGAGCGCGTGGTCGAACGCGTTCTTCGGAATCAGCCTGGCGCGCTGGGAACACGAAGGCCGGACCGGTTGGGGTGACTCACAGATCGGGGCTTGGACCGATTTCGTGCACGCACTCGAAAACCCGTGAAAAGACGAGTGGCCGGGGATCCCGCGCGATCCCCGGCCACTTCCGGCTCACCGGGTACTGGCGACCATGCCCTCCATGGCGACCGCCATGACGTACTCCAGGAGCCGCACCAGAACGCGCTTACTGGAGGTGTGATCACGCACATCGCAGAACTGGATCGGCACGTGGTTTCCGACGTCCAGCGAGGCGCGCACCTCGTCCTCTTCGTAGATTTCGGCGCCGTCGAAACAGTTCACCGCGACGATGAACGGGATTTCCCGAGATTCGAAGAAGTCCACCGCCGGGAAGCAGGCCTCGAGCCTGCGGGTGTCGGCGAGCACGACCGCGCCCAGCGCACCGACGGAAAGTTCCTTCCACATGAACCAGAACCGGTCCTGACCCGGCGTGCCGAACAGGTAGAGCACGACCTCCGGGTTGATGGTGATACGACCGAAGTCCAGTGCCACCGTGGTTGTGGTCTTTCCTTCGACCCCGGCCAGGTCGTCCACGCTCGCGCTGATCGCGGACAGCCGCTCTTCGGTGCGCAACGGCGGAATCTCACTGACCGCCGAAACCAGGGTCGTCTTGCCGACCCCGAAACCGCCCGCGATGAGCAGCTTGACCGCCTGCACGCCGTGCAGCTCCGGTGAGCCTGCCACCTCAAAGTTTCCGTACGCCATCGAGCACCGCCTGCAGAAGTTTGATGTCGGGCCTGCCCGCGGTCGGGGCCGGTGACCGGAAGATGAGATGTCCCGAGTTGATCAGATCGCTGACGAGCACCTTGACCGCGACCAGCAACAGGTTCATCTTGGCCGAGATTTCGGCGATCGACAGTGGCCGGCCTTGACACATGCGCAGTATTTCTCCGTATTCGCGGTCCAGCGTGGCGACGTCCGCCGCCGGACGGACCGCCACGACCAGGGTGATGATGTCGAGATCAGTCAGGTTCTTCCCGGCGCGTCCCCTGGTCACCGCGAACGGGCGGACCAATGGTCCGGGGTCGTCGTCGTAGCCGGGGTCCGGGGCGGGGCTCATGGCACGTGCGGGACTCGCAGGTCAGCGGCCGACGAACGCGGATGGACCGCCAGGTTGTCGCCCACCTGCTTGACGATCACGTTCATTTCGTACGCCACCATGCCGAGATCGGCTTCGATGGAGGCGAGCAGCGCGAGGCAGGCACCGTCACCGGCCTCGGTCACCACGAGATAACCGTGTTCGAGTTCGACGACCGTCTGGTGCACCAGGCCCTTGTCGAACTGCGAGCTGACCCCGCGGGAAAGGCTCCGGAATGCCGACGCCATCGCGGCCAGGTGCTCCGCGTCGTCGCGGTCCACCGACGCGGAACGGCCCATCAGCAAACCATCGGCGGACAGGACGATCGCTTTTTCTGCTCCCGCAAGCCTTTTCACCAGGTCGTCGAGCAACCAGTTCAGCGTGCTCCCGGTTGTCCTGACTGCCGCGTCTTCGTTCATTGCCTGACCATTCGTGTTCATCGGGTGTGCTTTCCCGAGGAGCGTCCCTGACGCGATCCCCGTTGGAAGGAGGACATCGAGCTGCGCGCCTCGTCCGGGCTGCGCAACCGCCGCCCGCCGCCCTTCTCGGCCGCCTGGTTGTCCAGTTGGAGCTGTGGTGCGAGGTGGGCCTGGCGTTGACGGCGAGGCAGCGGCGCACGTTTACGGGAGGGCGCCGGTTTGGCTTCGACGACGGGAATCTGGTGTGGCGGCGAGGTGTCCTCGAACGGCGACCACGGCGTGCCGGTGTCCTCGGTCGGCCAATGGCGCGGCTCGTTTTGTTCTTTGACGGGCATCCTCGGGATCGGGTCGCGTGCGGGCCGGGGCAGGAAGCTCGCGCTGCTTTCCGGGTTTTCCCGCGTCGTGGTGTCCTTCTGCTCGGGCTCGGGCTCGGTGTCGATGACCGTGGTCGGGATGAGCACAACCGCTTTGATGCCACCGTAAGCGGATTCCAGCAGGCTGACGGAAATGCCGTGCCGCTGCGCGAGCTGGCCGATCACGAACAGCCCCAGATGCCGCTGTCCGCTGAGCGCCATCTCCTGGAAGTCCGGTGGGTTGCGCAGAGTCTCGTTCAGCCGTTCGCGTTCTTCGAGTACCAGGCCCAGGCCTTGGTCCTCGACCTCGACCACCACACCCTTGCCGACCAGGTTGCCGCGCACCGAAACCGGCGCGTCGGGCGGCGAAAAGTTGGTCGCGTTGTCGACGAGTTCGGCCAGCAGGTGAATGAGGTCGGCGACGACGCCGCCGAGCAGCTCCACATTGGGCAGTCGCACCGCGCTCACCCGCGCGAAATGCTCGGTCTCCGAAATCGCGCTGCGCACGATGTCTTCCAGCGGCACCGGCCGCCGCCATTTCCGCCCCGGCTGACCACCACCGAGAATCACGAGGTTCTCCGCGTTGCGTCGCGCGTGCGTGGCCAGGTGGTCGAGTTGGAAGAGCAGCTCGAGGTGTTCCGGATCGCTCTGTTTCGCTTCCGCGACATCGAGCACCTCCAATTGCCGGTGCACCACGAGCTGGCTTCGGTGCGCGATGTCCAGGAAGACCTTGTTGAACCCGCCCCGGGTCCTCGCTTCGGCGGCCGCTGCCGCGAACGCAGTGCGTTTCGCGGTTTCGAATGCGTCGGCCACCTGGCCGATTTCGTCGACACCGTGATCGCGCATGGCGATTTCCGCTTCGATGTCCACGACCTGCTCGCCGTCAGCGATCCGTTTGACCAGCACCGGCATTTTCTCGGTCGCCAGTTCGAGGGTGTCGGACCGCAATCGCTGCAACCGGCGGACGACCGCGTTCGTCATCCGGACCGCGATGATGAAGACGGCGATGGCGAGGGCGAGCACGAGGGAACCGACCACGATGGACTGCGTCAGCGTCGTGTTCGCGGCATCCACGGCCAGGTTTTCGGCGTACCGGAAATGGTCGCCCCACAGTCCGAGCAGTTCACTGGACACCTGATCTTCGGCGGCGAGCCAGTCGCCGGCCGGCATCGACAACGTGCCGCGGGCAGCCAGGTTGTCCTCGACGGACGTGGCGTTCTGCCAAGCGGGGCTGGAAACCAGCCGGTCGTAGCGAGCTCGCTCGGTGTCGGTCAGCCGCGAGGTCAGCGCGTTGAGCTGGTTGCGGTAGCCGCCGGCCAGTTGCGTGACGTTCTGCCGGTCCGGTTGACTCAACACCCCGCGTGCGGCGGCGCCCGCGGCGATGCCCGCGGCGCGCGAATGCAAGTCGGTCACCCAGAACAGGTCGGTCGCGGTGATTTCCTCCGCCGCCGTGCCCGGGTCCGGAGTCGTGCGTGCACTGCCTTCCAGACCGGTGATGACGACTCCGGCGAGTTTCGTGTAGAAACCGTCCACATCGGCCGCGTTGACCCCGCGGGTGTCGACGCCCTGCCGGATCACCGGCATTTTCGCGCCGAGCTCGGCGAAAGCCGCATTGGACTTCGACACCGCGTCCGGGTTGAGGTTCTGCACCACCGCGGCCAGTCCGGTGATCTGGCTGAGCACCAGATTGGTCTGGTTCCGTTGCGCCTGCAGGTTCGCGAGCGCCGCCTGGTCACCACCGAGCGCACGGAGGCTGACGGTCCGCTCCTGCTGCACGACAGATTCGAAACTGACCAGCGGGTCGATCGCCTGCCCGAGGTAGTCTGAGAAGTTCCGTGCCGAAACCCCTTGGGAAATCAGGTAACCGGCCACCGAAGTACCGGTGATCAGCAGCGCGGCACTCGGGATCAGCACGATCGCGAGCAGCCGGGTCCTGATACTGGGGGTGGTGCCGAGCCGTAGCAGTCTTCGCCACGTCTTCCCGGATTCCACCGCGATTGATGCGCGCAAGTTGCCACCCTGTTCTGAACCAACGGGGGCCCATAAAACCATACGTCGTTTGGTTGCGGAAGAGGGGGCATCCGCAGCAACGGCAGTGACAAAAAGCCAACTGCTGCCCCATGTTCCCGCGACCTAGGTTCGCCGCATGGTTTCTTTATCAACCATTGTTCAGCTATTGTTCGGTGCCCGAAAGGGCCGAGTCCGCTGACCACTCAGCGAGAAGACGCAGGTCTTCGCCGGCCGCCGCGGAGATCTCGGCGACAGGCACCGCGCCTTTGCGCACCTCACCGGTTTCCCCGCACACCGTGACGACTTCGCCCGCCAAACCGGCCAGGCTCCCTTCACCGCAACCGACCACACAGGGCACCCCGAGCTCGCGGCTGACCAGCGCGGCATGCGAAGTCGCGCCACCGACCTCGGTCACGATCGCCGTCGCCGCGATCATTCCGGGCAGATCGTGCGGGCTCGTGGTGGGCCGCGCGAGTACCACCGGCTCGCGCTCGGCCCGGCTTTCGGCCTCGTCAGGGTCGGTCACGACGACTCCCGAACCAGCGCCGGGACAGACCGGAAGTCCCCGGGCGAGCAGCGGCGCGGCGCGGCGAGCGACCGGATCAAGGCCTGGCCGCCGGCTCGCGCGGACCTGGTCCGGAGTCACCCTGCCGGCCGCTTCGTGGGGGCTGATCAGGCCTTCCCGTACCAGCGCGACGGCGAACCGGACCGCGGCGAGTGGCGATCGCTTCGCCGACCGGGTCTGCAACAGCCAGAGATGTCCACTTTGGACGGTGAATTCGATGTCCTGCACGTCCCGGTGTTGCTTTTCCAGGCGGCGCCCGTAATCGAGCAATTGTGCGTGGACCTGCGGTAACAGCTCGGCGAGCGCGGACAGCGGGAGCGGCGCTCTGACGCCGGAGACCACGTCCTCGCCCTGCGCGCCGGCCAGCCATTCACCGAACGGCTCCGCGGTACCGGTGGCAGGGTCGCGGGTGAAGAGCACACCGGTACCGGACTCGGCGTCGGCATTGCCGAAAACCATGGCCTGCACGGTGACGGCGGTACCCGCGGCGTCGTCCAAGCCATGCCGCCGGCGATAGGCCACGGCACGCGGTGAGAGCCATGACCGGAAGACCGCCGCGATGGCCAGGCGCAGTTGCGCCCACGGGTCGACCGGGATGTCGTCGACCTCGACGATCTCCCGAAAGCCCCGTTCGAAGCGTGCACGGATATCGTCGGCGTAGTCTGCACCGTGGCCTGCGGAAAGCGCTTTCAGCACGCCCTGGTTCACGCCGAGATTCAGGACCGTGTCCATCATGCCGGGCATGCTGGTGGCCGCGCCGCTGCGCACCGAAACCAGCAGCGGCGATTCGGACGAGCCGAACGTCCGCCCGGTGCGTCGCGCCAGAAACGCCATACCACCGGAAATCTCGTCCGCCAGGGAGTCCACTACGCGCTCGCCATGTGCCAGGAATTCCCGGCACACCTCGGTGGTCAGCACGAATGCCGGTGGGACCGGCAGCCCGGACGCGGTCATCCGCGCGATACCAGCGGCCTTTCCCCCGACCAGCGCCGGGGACGGTTCCGGGTGGCCGTCAAGGATGAGTACTCTCGGCGCCCCGGCCGGCATCGTGCTCATGGTCTTCTCCTGTCCATCGCGGTCGGATTCTCTGGTACCACAAGAAAGTTATCGAGGAGGAACCGCGGATGCCCGCAGTTGTCGGCGAGCGGATGATGCACGTGCTGCTGATCAAGCACCGCGCCACCACCACCCAGCTCGCCGAGGCACTCGACGTGCCCACGGAACGGATCTTCGCCGCACTGCGGGACGCCGAGGCACTGGGCTACATCCAGGACAGCGGCAAACCGCGGTTGGGCTGGGCGATCACGGAGGACGGCGTGCGGTACGCCCAG
Source organism: Amycolatopsis pithecellobii (assembly GCF_009707865.1). GTDB lineage: Bacteria > Actinomycetota > Actinomycetes > Mycobacteriales > Pseudonocardiaceae > Amycolatopsis_E > Amycolatopsis_E pithecellobii. Next base: position 14,732 of record NZ_WMBA01000041.1, on the reverse strand, counting down.
CGGCGGGTGGACCAGACCTCTGCGGACGGCAAGGCGGTGATTTCCACCCGGTACGAAGTGTTCCGCGAGCTCAATGGCGAGCTGAAAAAGTTGTGCACGGACTGGCAAACCCGGGACCCGGCCACGAATGGAGCAGCGGAGTTCAGCGATCGGCTGGGGCCGATCGACGACCGAATCCAGCGCATTCTGGCCGAAATCCGCCCACTCGCCGACCATTTCGCCGACTATGGTGCACGCTTCGCCCGCGCGCGGACCAAGTTCGAGTCCGGCGTCGAAGGTTATCTCACCGGAGTCCTCGTCGACTCTTACCACAACATCTGGTTCGAGTGCCACGAATGCTTCCTGATCACGCTCGGTCGGTCGCGCAGCAATGAAGAGTCGGGCAGTCCACAATAGACACTCGGTGCTGGATGGTTGATCACTTTCGCGGATTGACGCTATGGTTCCGTGCGCACCTCCACTGTCGGCAGTGCGAAACCCCGCGGCCCCAGCGATGTATTCGGGGCACCTTCGCGAAAACCACCGGGCACCGTGACGGCTGCCCCGGCGTCGGACGGAGATACCCCTGTGGCGGCACACTATTCGACACCCGCGCTGCACTGGCCCCAGCAGCCGGGCCCGGATTCGAACCTGGTGATCTCCTGTCCCTTTCCCGCCCGCGTGAACCCGAACCTGCACCGGCTCACCGTCGACACGGAACTGTGGATCCGGGAACAACGCCTGTTCTCACAGCATCCCGACGCCGATCGGCTCACCAGACGGTTTCTGAGCCACCGGTACGCCGAAGTCCACGCCCGGATGTGGCCGGACGCCGAGTACTCCGGGCTCTGGCTGGCGAACCGTCTTCTCACGCACATGTGGTGCATGGACGATTTCCTCGACGAGATCTGGGGCGCCGACCAGGATGACCGCGCGGACCACGTCAGCGGTCTCATCGGCGAGGTCCTCACCGGCACGGCCACCGCGGCGGACGTGGCCGGCGAACCGCTGGCCGCGGTACTGCGGACATTGTGGACAGAGGCGAGGGCGGTCGCGCTGGACTTCTGGATGGACCGGGCCGCCCAGACCTACCTCGCCTACTTGAAAACGACCGCCGACGACCGGGCGCACCGGTCGGCGCGTTCGGTGCCGACGACCGCGCAGTACCTGGCCTCCCGCAACGACGGCGGGGGAATGTTCTACGCCGCGGCCCTCATCGAAATGGCGAACCAGGCCTGGCTACCGGAGGAGCTGGCCACCCGGTCGGAGATCATCGACCTGTCGCTGCGGCTCAACCACTCCATCGCGTGGGCCAACGATCTGTTCGCCTATCCGCGAGAAGCCGATCACGGCAACGGTTCCAACCTGATGGTCGTGCTGACGACGCACGGCGGTCTGTCCGAGCACGAAGCCGCGGCGCGGCTCGTGGACTTGATCAACGCCGAGCTCGCGACCCTGAACTTCCTGTGCGACGCCGCGGATGCTCTGCCCGACCCGGCGAGCCGATACGCCGAAGGCGTACGCACCACCGCGTCCGGCCTTCTCGAGTGGATGGCCACCACAGCACGCTACGAACGGACGGTGCCGCAGCCATGACGCAGAAGGGCGCCTTTCCCGAAGGAAAGGCGCCCCGTGGAACAGTTTCAGCGCTCCGAGATGGCGACGTAGTCGCGTGCCTTCTCGCCGGTGTAGATCTGGCGCGGGCGGCCGATCTTGGTCTGCGGGTCCTGGATCATCTCGCGCCAGTGCGCGATCCAGCCGGGCAGCCGGCCGAGCGCGAACAGCACGGTGAAGAACTTCGTCGGGAAGCCGAGGGCCCGGTAGATCAAGCCGGTGTAGAAATCGACGTTCGGGTACAGCTTGCGCTCGATGAAGTAGTCATCGGAAAGCGCGGTCTCCTCGAGCTCCTTCGCGATGTCGAGCAGCTGGTCGCTGACCCCGATCTTGGCGAGGATCTGGTCGGCCGTGGTCTTGATGATCTTCGCGCGCGGGTCGTAGTTCTTGTAGACCCGGTGCCCGAAGCCCATCAGGCGGACACCCTTCTCCTTGTTCTTCACGCGGTTGACGAAATGCGCCACGTCACCGCCGTCGGCCTTGATGCCCTGCAGCATCTCGAGCACCGCGCTGTTCGCGCCGCCGTGCAGCGGGCCGAACAGCGCCATGATGCCGGCCGAGATGCTGGCGAACAGGTTCGCCTCCGACGAGCCGACGAGCCGCACCGTCGAGGTCGAACAGTTCTGCTCGTGGTCGGCGTGCAGGATGAACAGCAGGTCGAGCGCCTTGGCGACGTCCGGATCGATCTCGTACGGCTCGGCGGGCAGGCCGAACGTCATCCGCAGGAAGTTCTCGACCAGGCCCAGCGAGTTGTCCGGGTACAGGAACGGCTGGCCGATCGACTTCTTGTACGCGTACGCGGCCAGCGTCGGCACCTTGGCCAGCAGCCGGACGGTGGAGAGCTCGACATTGGGTTCGTCGAACGGGTTGAGCGCGTCCTGGTAGAAGGTGGACAGTGCGGACACCGCGCTGGAGAGCACCGGCATCGGGTGCGCGTCACGCGGGAAGCCGTCGAAGAACCGTTTGAGGTCCTCGTGCAGCAACGTGTGGCGGTTGATCTTCTGCGTGAAGTCCTCGAGCTGGCTCGGCGTCGGCAGCTCACCGTAAATCAGAAGATAGGAGACCTCGATGAACGTCGAGTTCTGGGCCAGCTGCTCGATCGGGTAGCCGCGGTAGCGCAGAATGCCGGCGTCACCGTCGATATACGTGATCGCGGAAGATGTGGAACCGGTGTTGACAAAACCCGGGTCGTAGGTGATGTACCCCGTCGACGCCAGCAGCTTGCCCAGTTCGATACCGGGAGCGCCCTCGACGGCGTTGACCACCTTAAATTCGTGCTCGCCGGTCGGCAGGCGCAGCGATACCGTGCTGCCGCCGGGCGCCGCAGTCGCGTCGGACATACAAGTCCCTCTCACGGTCACACGGGCCGGCGGGCGCCTGCAGATCGCACAGGCGGCCATTTGTTCGCACGTGACCGCGTCATTTCGGGTCTCGCCGCACACCGCCCCGCTGGGGTATGAATTCACCTCTCACGCTAGTCGAACAACCACGCTTCGCGCACTCATTGTGTTACCCACAGCAAACCGTTGGGATCAGTTTCACACCATTTCCGCGGCCGTCGGTGGTTCCGCTCCGCTGCGGGACACGGTGATCGCCGCCGCACGGGCCGCGTAGCCCAGCGCCGCACGCCAGCCCGCCGTGTCCAGCTCCGTGATCATGCGCACATCCCGCTGGTGCAGCCACGCGAGAAGTGCTCCTTGGACGGTGTCCCCGGCGCCGATCGTGTCGACCAGTCGTGCGGGTGCAGACGGCACGAAAACCTCCGCGGAAGTCGTGTGTACCGCGATTCCGTCGGCACCCTGAGTGAGCACGACGGCGTCCACTCCGGCATCGAGCCAGCTTTTCGCGGCCGTTGCCGGATCTGCGCCGTCGGCCAGCCACGCGGCGTCGTCATCGGACAGTTTCAGCAACCGGACGTCGGGCAGCCACGAGCGGAAGCGCGCGCGGTAGGCCGCCGGGTCGGCGATGAGGTCGGCGCGGATGTTCGGGTCGAGCGCGGTGAGCACGCCGCGGGCGGACTCGCGGCGCAGGATCGTCTCGTACGTCGTGGCGCCGGGCTCGAGGATCATGCCGAGCGTGCCAAGACACAGGGTGGTCACGTTCTCCGGCAGCGGGCCGGGGTCGGCGACCAGCCGGTCGGCGGTGCCCTCGGTGTAGAAGGTGTAGCTGGCCGAGCCGTGCGCGTCGAGCGCCACCACGGCGAGCGTGGTGGGTTCCGGGCCGGCCTGCAGGAGCGACATGTCGACATTCGACGCGGCGAGGCGTTCGCGGAGTGCGACGCCGAACCGGTCGGTCGAAACGCGCGAGAGGAACGCCGCCGGGACGCCGAGTCTGCCCGCCGCGAGCGCCACGTTGTAGGGCCCGCCGCCGAGCCTCGGCACCAGCGGCCTCAGCCCATTGTCCATTGTGGAATTGCCGGGCACCAGGTCGACCAGTGCCTCACCAGCTACGACGATCACTCTGGGAGACTACTGCGGCGCGGCCAGGCCCCCGAGGAGAAGTTCTGCCAACGCTGTGAAGGCCTCCGCGTCGGACACACCGGCCCGCGAACCCACCACACCGCTCTGGATGCTTTCCACGAGTACACCCGCCATCTCCGCGATGAGCGTCGCGTGCACGTCCCGGAACACACCGTCCTCGACACCGCGGGCGATGAACGAGCGCAGGTGCGCGGCAGCGGCCCTGCTGTTCATCTCGTACGCTGCCCGCGCGGGCGGAAAGTCGTTGATATCGCGCATGAACGCCGGGGACGCGCGGTTGAGGTACTGGGCGATCCCGGCGAGATAGGCCTCGATGATCGCGCGGGCGTCGTCGAGATCGGCGATGCGCTTTTCCATCTCCTCGGCCGCGCCGCGGAAGAAGTGCGCGACGACGCGGACCGCGAGCTGCTCCTTACTCGGCGCCAGTGCGTACAGCGTCGACTTCGAGCAGTGCATCTTCGCGGCCAGGTCGTCGAGCGTGAAGTCGATGAACCCCTCGACGAGGAACAGCTTCTCGAGCTCGGTGAGCAGCACTCGCTGCCGGGCGGTGAGCCGGCGGCCGCCCGGGGCGCGCAACGGGACGCGATCTGCCATCCTGATACCGTATGTTGTGTACTGTTGCTGATTATTACGTACCATTTAGCGTACGCTCCTGCTGGAGGCTGGGATGCCGGTCGAACGACTGTTGCCCGACCGTGAGTCGGCGGACCTTCTCGCGCTGGCGACCGAACTCGCCCGCGACGAACTGAAACCACACGCCGCGGCGTACGAGGAAACCGAGCGGTTCCCGCGCGAGCAGTTCCGCACGCTGGGCAAGTCGGGGCTGCTCGGCCTGCCGTACCCGGAGCGCTGGGGCGGCGGCGAGTTGCCCTACGAGGTGTACCTGCAGGTGCTGGAAGAGATCGCCGCCGCGTGGATGTCGGTCGGCGTCGGGTTGTCGGTGCACACGATGTCCTGCTTCGCGCTCGTCAACCACGGGACGGAAGAGCAGCGCGACCGCTGGCTCCCGGAGATGCTCGAAGGCGACCTGCTGGGCGCGTACGCCCTGTCGGAACCACACGCCGGCTCCGACGCCGGTGCGCTGTCCACCCGCGCCCGCCTCGACGGTGATCAGTATGTCGTCAACGGGACGAAGGCGTGGATCACACATGGTGGACGGGCGGATTTCTACACGACGACGGTGCGCACGGGCCCCAACGCGATGTCGTGCCTGCTCATCGACCGCGCGACACCGGGCATGGAAGCCGGTCCGCCGGAACGGAAAATGGGACTCACCGGCTCGACCACCAGCCAGCTGATCTTCTCCGACGCGCGGGTCGACGCGGATCGTCTCATCGGCGCCGAAGGTGCCGGCCTGCGCATCGCACTGTCCTCATTGGACTCTGGTCGGCTCGGGATCGCCGCCTGTGCGGTCGGTCTGGCGCAGGCGGCGCTGGACGAGGCCGTCGAGTACGCGAAAGGCCGCAGTCAGTTCGGCAAGCCGATCATCGAATTCCAGGGCCTGGAATTCCTGCTTGCCGATATGGCCGCCGCGGTGGATTCCGCTCGTGCCACCTATCTTGACGCGGCCCGCCGCCGGGACCGGGGAATGTCGTTCCGGCGGCAGGCCTCCGTCGCGAAGCTGGTCGCCACCGACGCCGCGATGAAGGTGACGACCGATGCCGTTCAGGTGCTCGGCGGGGCGGGGTACACCAGGGATTTCCCGGTCGAGCGTTATCTGCGCGAAGCGAAGGTGCCGCAGATCTTCGAAGGCACCAACCAGATCCAGCGCATGGTCATCGCACGGGAATTGAAAAACAGGTGAGTCCGCTTCACCGCCCGCTGTTCACCCGGCTCACCAGATCCTGAACCTGGCTTCGCAGCAAGGAATTCGCCGTCTCCAGCACGCGTGGCACGACCCCGCCGCCATGGCCGGCCGGGCCGGCGACCGGATACACCTTGTCCTCGTTCGGCAGCGGGACACCGGGGCAGGTCGCACTCGCCGGGCGGGAGTTCTTGGTCAGGAACGTGTTCACCATCCCGTCCACGCACGGGTTCCCGGAAATGGCGTACTGGCCGTGGAAGGGCGAGTCGTCCACCGAGATGAGCGGCACGCCGGCCGAGCGTGCCGCGGCCGACGCCTGCTCGTACCCCGTCTGCGGATCGAATTCTCCTTGCACCACAAGAACATTCGCCTTCACGGACGCGGGCAGGTTCGGCAGTTCGTGCTGCGGCGCGTCGGACCAGAATCCGCACGTTTCGCTGAGCCCGTACAGCCAGCCGAACAAGGGGTACTGCGGACCCTGCCGGTCACTGAGCGACTTGTACCAGCTCGCCGGCCGGGTCGGCTGGTCACCACACGCGACCGCGTACCGGGTGCCCGGCGCCTGCGAGTAGTCCGGTGCCGGTGTTTCTGCCGCGACCTTCGCCGCCGTCAACTGCGCCAGCGGAACACCGAACGCCGCCTGTGACTCGGCATCCAGCTTTCCCCGCAGCGCGGCCGGCACCTGCGCCGGCTGCCCGTCGAGCGCCGCGTCACCGGCCACGAGCACCAGCGCGCCCAACAGCCACCGCAGTTCACTTCCGTTGCCGACGAAGATCTGGTCGAAGGTGTCGGGCGCAATGCCGTGACTACTGTAATACCCGCGGATCCGTTCCCAGTCCGCCTTCACCGCGGCCGGGGTGGCACCGAGCTGGCCGGGAAACTGCCGCGACAGCCACGGCACGTACACGTCGTCGAACTGGCGCTGGTCGATCACCGGGAACGCCTCGAAATCGGCCTGTAACCGCCCCTGGAAGTTCACACTGGAATCGAGGACGACCTTGCCCGCGTGGCCCGGGAACAGCGACGCGTACTTCGCGCCGAGCCAGGTTCCGTAGGAATAGCCCAGATAATTCAGCTTTTCGTCCCCGAGCAGCGTCCGGATCAGGTCCATGTCGTGCGCGGTCTGCCATGTCGTGAGGTACGGCGCGATCGCGTCGCTCTGGCACGCTTCGGCGATCGCGCGCGGGGTTTTCAGGTGCTCGGCGATGCTGTGCGCCGACCGGTCCCGCGCATCCAGATCGGTCTCCTGGGGCAGGCGGCCGTTCGGTACCTGGCACTGGAAACCGTTGTCCCCGCCGGCTTGTCCCGTGCCACGCGGGTCCATGCCGACGAAGTCGTACAGCTCGCTGACCGAGGGCTGGAGCCCGGCAACCTGCCCGGCCAGCGGCGTGCCCTGCCCGCCCGGCCCGCCGGGGTTGACCAGGATCGCGCCCTCGCGCTTGCCCGTGGCGGCGACCCGGCTGATCGACACCTTGAGATCCACGCCGGCACCGGGGTTCGCCCAGTCGCGCGGCACGGTGATTTGCGCACACTCGGCGGGTTTCGCGCCCTTCGCGGGAGTGAACGCGCAACTGCCCCAGGTCACTTGCTGGCCCGTGTAACGCGCGAGCGGATCGTCGGCTGCGGAGGCGGGTGCCGCGGCGGCGACGAGTGCCACCGCGGCCGTCGCCGCGGCAACTCGGATTGTTCGCACTCCAGGTCCCTTCGTAGATGGTCCGGACCTGTCGAGTCTGTCGTGATCTTGAAGCGGGGCAATCGGCCTGGAGTACGATTTTTCGTTGCCCGATCGGCCCTTCGCCCGAGCGCAACGCTGCGAGGTGCCGCCGCGCTTGTGATGATGTTCCGCATGAGCACACCTTCACCGCCGGGACGCGGCGTGGTGGTCAGGCGGATCATTCAGTCCGCACTGGACGGATTGCTCGTCATGGTGCCGTTGGTCGTGCTCGCGGCGGCGGTGGTGATCGTGTTCCATCCGCGCGGTCTGCTCGCGCTGGTCACGTTCGTGAAGGTCGTGTTCTTCACGATGCTCGCGCTGGACTTCATCCTGGTCTGGTGGCTGGCGATCTGGTGGCCGTACCGGCACGGCGGGCAGACCCCGGGGATGCGCTGGCTGCGGCTGCGCGTGGTCACCCTCGACGGCGAGCACCCGTCGCTGGGCATGTTCGTGCTGCGTTCGGTGCTGATGGTGGTGGACGGGTTCGCGTGGGGTCTGGTCGGCGTGGTGCTGATACTGAGCACACCGCGGCGTCAGCGCCTCGGGGACATCGTCGCGCGGACACTCGTGGTGCGGGTACCGAAGTCAGCGGACGAGCCCGCTCTCCCACGCCCAGATGGCGATCTCGGTGCGGTTTCGCGCACGTAGTTTGCGTTGTGCCGCAGCGAGATGGGTCTTGACCGTCGACAGTGAGACCACAAGCGCCTCGCAGATTTCGGCGTTGGTGCGGCCACGCGCGACCGCCTTGACGACCTCGACTTCGCGCTGTGTCAACGGACTGTCCGGTTTGGACACCTTTTTCGGTGCGCTGCCAACGAAATGTTTCAGCAGGCGCGTGGTGATGGCCGGCGACACCAGCGATTCCCCTTGTGCGGCGGCATGGACCGCCTCGATGAGCAGTGTCGCGCCCGCGTCCTTGAGCAGGAACCCGCAGGCGCCCGCGCGCAGTGCGGCGTGCACGTTCTCGTCCAGCCCGAACGTCGTGACCATCACGACGTGCAGCGGGTCGGGAACGTCCGGGCCTGCCAGCAGTTTCGTGGCCTGCAAACCGTCGACACCGGGCATCCGGATGTCCATCAGTGTCACGTCGGGACGCAGCTCGCGCGCGAGGCGCACGGCCTGCTCGCCGTCCGCCGCTTCGCCGACGACCTCGATCTCCGGCTCGCCTTCCAGGATGAGCCGGAAGCCGGTCCGGACCATCGCCTGGTCGTCGGCGATCAGTACGCGCAGCGGCACCGTTTCTCTCCTCATCCCGCGCGGAGCGGCAGCCGCGCGGCGACCCGCCAGCGCCCTCCCGGCTCCGGGCCCGCGGAAACGGTACCGCCCAACGCACTGACCCGTTCGGCCATCCCGATCAAACCGAACCCGCCGGCACCGGCGGCACGCGCGGCGCCGTCGTTGTCGATCTCGATCGTCAGCTCGCCCCGGCCGTCGTGACGCACGCTCACGTGGACGCGCGTGGCGCGCGGGGCGTGCCGGCGAGCGTTGGTGAGTGACTCGGTGATGAGCCGATGGACCGTCGTGACCACCTCGGGCGCGACGGTCAGCGTGGCAAGATCGCCGGGTGCGTCGAGGGTGACGCTGCCGTCGTCGGGCACGGCGCGGTCCACAGCCGCGGTGAGCCCGGACGGTGGGCTGAACAGGTCCTCGCCCTCGGTGCGCAACGTACCGACCAGCCTGCGCATGGACGCCAGCGCCTCGGCGCCCGCCTCCTCGATCTCCGCGAACGCCGTGGTTTCACCGCCTTGACGCTCGGCGACCCGCCGGGCCGCCTGGACGCGCACCACGAGGCCGGTGATCTGGTGGGCGACCAGATCGTGCAGCTCGCGGGCGAGGTTGAGCCGTTCCGCCGTGCGCACCTCCACGATCTCCACCCGGTTGCGGGCATCGGCGTCGCGCAGGACGAGGCCGATCGCGAGCGCGACACCCCAGGCCAGCGCGGCGACTGCGGCGAACAGCGCCGGCGGCGAGCCGACGCCGTAACGCACGATCGGCGCGCTCGCCGCGGCGAGCCCGCCGAGCACAGCCTGGCCGATCGCGGGCCGTGGCCGAAGGTGATGGCAGCTCGCGCCGACGACGAGGCTGATCGCGAGTGCTTCACACCCGGTGGGCTGCGGCGGGAGACGCTGCCCCAGCGCGGCGATCGCGGCCGTGATTCCCGTGCCCAGCAAGGAAAGTCCGGACACGGCGGTCGCGACCACGGCGATGTGCTCGGGAAAACGCCGGCGCAGCACGGCAAGCACGGCGACGACAGGGCCGAGTCCTGGCGCGAACTCCAGCGCGATCGTCGCGAGCCAGCCCGTGGCCGGCCCGGAACGCAGCAGCAGGACGGTGTCGAGCGCGGCGAGCGCACCGAGCGCGATCACCTCGGCGACGAGCGGCCCGCGGCGGCCTGTCCATGGGATACGGCCGGTCATGTCCTTGATCGTGCCCGGCGCCCTGCCCGGGTGCCTCGGGTGGGAGGACGACCCGGGTCGGCCGTGGGTACGAGTTGCCCGGCGCTACCGGTGCGCGAGGCCGTCGATCATCAGGCCGAGGGTGAAGTCGAATCGGTCGTGGCCCTCGCCAGCGGTGAGTTCGACGGCGTGCCGGGTGGTGTGGGGAAAGGTCTCGGCGGGCAGCGCGGCGAACCGGCGTAGGAGTTCGTCGCGGTCGAGGACCCAGGCCACGTCGTCATGGGCCGCTCGCCGGCGCGCGATCGAGGCCTCGAGGCAATAGGCGGCCACGTACAGGATGAGCGCATCGATGGCCCAGGCGGCGGTCTGCGGCGCGATACCACCGGCGAGCAGGATCCCCAGCATTCCTTCGCTGACACGCACGATCTCGCGGTCGGTGGGGACCATGGCGAGCGCGGCCCGGGAGATTCCGGGGTATTTCAGGTACTGGTCGCGCAACTGGGTGCACACGTCGCGGATCTGCTCCCGCCACGCCGCGGGCTCGGGCTCGGGCAGTACGAGCTCCGCGCACAGCTGCCCGATGAGCAGCTCGTCGAGGTCGGCCTTGTTGACCACGTGGGCGTAGAGCGAGGCCGGTCCGGTATCGAGCTCGGCGGCCAGCCGGCGCATGGTCAAGGCCTCGTAGCCCTCCTTGGCGATCACGCCCAATGCGGTGTCGATGACCCGCGCGGGCGTGATCGGCGCCGTGCGGCGCCGCGGTTTCGGGTCGCCCTCGGGGTTCGGCGGCTGGTGGCGCGCCGCACGCCGCTCTCTCGGGTTCACCTTGTCATCATAGCTTGACACGAACACTGTTCGTAAGTAGAACGGTGTTCGTGAACGAAGACGTGGACGTGACGGTCGTCGGGGCCGGGCCGGTGGGCCTCGTACTCGCCGCGGAGCTGGCGCTCGCCGGGGCGAAGGTGCAGGTATTCGAGCGACGGGCCGAGCCGGATGCGGCGATGAAGGCGCAGTCGATCAACGTGCCGACGGCCGAGGCGCTCGACCGGCGCGGCCTACTGCCCGCCGCCGAACAGATACAGCGTGCGGTGCTCGAACGGGTCGGGTCGTTCGCCGGCGGGCGGCGCACGACCCGATTCACCGGGCATTTCGCGGGCATGAGCCTCGACCCCGATCTCGTGGACTGGTCCGATCCCGACCTCGCCACGCACGCCGCCGCCGACGGCGCGCGGATGGTGCCGCAGCCTCAGCTGGAGGCGCTGCTGGGCGAGCACGTCGCGCGGCTCGGTGTCCCGGTGCGCCGCGGTGTGGAGGTCACCGCGCTCCACGACAGCGGGGACAGTGTGCTCGTCGGCACCACCGCCGGGACGGCGCGCACCGGATGGCTTATCGGGTGCGACGGCGGACACAGCGCCGTGCGCCGCCTCACGGGCATCGACTTCCCCGGCACCGACCCGGAACTCACCGGCTACCAAGCGGTCGTCGACATCGAGGACCCGGAGAAGCTCGCCGACGGCTGGACGTGGTCGCCCCGCGGGGCCTACCGCTACGGGCCACAGCCGGGCCGGGTGGTCACCCTGGAGTTCGGCGCTCCCGCCGACCGGTCGGCGCCGGTCACCCTCGAGGAGGTCCAGACCAGTCTGCGCCGGGTCTCCGGCACCGACGTGACGCTGACCGCGCTGCGTGCCACCCCGACCCGCTGGACCGACAACACCCGCCAGGCCGCGCGCTACCGGTCGGGGCGGGTGTTCCTGGCCGGCGACGCCGCGCACGTTCACCCGCCGTTCGGCGGTCAGGGGCTCAACCTCGGCGTCGGCGATGCGATGAATCTCGGCTGGAAGCTCGGGGCCGTGATCGCCGGGTGGGCCGCCGATGGACTGCTCGACACCTACGACACCGAGCGTCGTCCCGTCGGCGCCTGGGTCATGGACTGGACGCGGGCGCAGATCGGGGTGCTACGCGGGGACGCCAAATCGGCCGCGCTCCGGGCCATCGTCGCCGATCTGCTGAACACCCGGGATGGCACGACGTACGCGGTCAAGAAGATCGCCGGTGTCACGCAACGTGTCGACCTGCCCGGTGGCCATCCGCTGGTCGGGCTGTTCGCCCCGGACCTGTGGCTGGCCAACGGCTCGCGGTTGGCCGACCACGGTCACGGCGGCGGGTTCCTGCTGCTCGACCGCACACCGGACGGCGCGTTCACGCGCCTCGCCACGGGCTGGGCCGGGCGAGTGAGCAGCGTGACCGACGCCCCTGCGACGCCGACCGGGGTGCTGGTACGCCCGGACGGCGTGGTCGCGTGGGCGACAGACGCGACGGACATCGCCGGTCTGAAAGCGACCCTGCACCGATGGGCCGGCGCGCCGTCACCGTCGCCCGAGCACGAGCCGGTGAGCTGAACCGGCTCACTCGCGGTATCGACGCTCCGCGACCACGCCTTCACACTTGGCCTCGTCGAAGTAATAGACCTCCTGGCCGCGCACGAAAACACGCAGGGCGCGGTTCATCACGTCCAGCGGATCTCCGGACCAGATCACGACATCCGCGTCCAGACCCGGTTTCAGCGCACCGACCCGGTCCTGCAAATTGAGCATGCTCGCCGGGTTCACGGTCAGCGCGCGCAGCGCCGCGTCGGGTTCCAGGCCGTCCTTGACGGCCAGAGCCGCTTGGTAGACAAGGAAGTTGACCGGCACGACGGGATGATCGGTGGTGATCGCGATGCGCACACCCGCCCTGGCCAGGATGCCGGCCGAGCGCAGTGTGCGGTTGCGCAGTTCGACCTTCGACCTGGTGGTGAACAGCGGACCGAGGATCACCGGAATTTCCTTGTCCGCCAGCACATCCGCGATGAGATGACCCTCGGTACCGTGGTTGACCACCAGCTTGTAGCCGAACTCCTCGGCGAGCCGGATCGCGGTCACGATGTCGTCCGCGCGGTGGGTGTGCTGGTCCCAGTAGAGCTGCCCGTCGAGTACTTCGGCGAGCGTCTCCAATGTCAGGTCCGTGTCGAACGGTTTACCTTCGGCCAGCGCGTGATCACGCCGGGCCGCGTAATTGCGGGCGTCCGTGAACGCCTCGCGAATCAGCGCGGCGGTGCCGAGTCTCGTTGACGGGGTTTGCTTTTTCTCGCCGTAGATGCGCTTGGGGTTCTCGCCGAGCGCGCTTTTCACGCTGACCTGTTCGGCGAACACCATGTCCAACGTGGTGCGGCCCCAGGTTTTCACGCCGATGGTCCGCCCGCCGATCGGGTTGCCGGAGCCCGGTTTGACGACGACGCTGGTCACCCCGCCGGAGAGCGCGTCGTCGAACCCGACATCGAACGGGTCGATCCCGTCGAGGGCGCGGAAGCGGGCGCCGTTCGGGTCGGTCATCTCGTTCGTGTCGTTACCCGACCAGCCTTCGCCTTCCTCGTGCACGCCGAGGTGGACGTGCGCGTCGACGAAGCCGGGGAGGACCCAGGAGCCTGTCGCATCGATCAGCTCGGCGTCCTCGGGAATGTCGACGTCGGCATCCGTGCCGACCGCGATGATCTTGCCGTCCTCGATGAGGACCGTGCCGCCGTCGATCGGCTCGCCGTCGACCGGCACAACGTACCCGCTCACAATCGCGCTCACCATGCCTCGACACGCTAACGAACGGCTCATAGGTGGACTCGAATGCCCCAGCTACCGGACCATGAGGTGCCGGGCTCGAGTGCGATCAGGTCGGTGCCGGAGTTCAGCGCGTCGGCGGGACAGGTCATCGGCTCGATCGCGATCGCCCGGCCACGGCCGACGAGGTCCTGCGGCGTGAAAACCTGAACCCACTTGAAATCCGGGCCGGTCCACACATCGACACTCTGGCCTCCGTGGGAGAGCACATGGTGGTGCAGACCATCGTCGGACAGGGTCAGCCCACCGAACGCGGTGTCAAGATCCACTTGCCCGACGAGCGTGCCGGCGCGAAAGTCGTACTCCGTGCCGGCGACGTCTTGTTCGGGCCGGTAAGGCATTTGTTCGTCAGGGTCTTGCGCTCGGACCCGGGTCGCCGGCAACGTAAGGGTCAGGTCGTCGGTCGGCACGTCGCCGATGCGGAAGTACGGGTGCGTGCCGACGCCCACCCCGATCGCCGACTCGCCCTCGTTGCGGATTTCATGCGTCACAGTCAACTCACGCGGCGCGAGCACGTAGGTGATGCGCGCGTGCAACGGCACCGGCCACCCTTGCCGGGCCGGGATTTCGATCTCGAACGTGATGGACGATTCGGCATGCTCGACGAGTGTCCACTCGCGATGGCGGGTCAGCCCATGGATCGCGTTGCCCCTGGCCGGCTCGGTAACCTCGAGTTGTTGCTTGCGGCCTTGGTAAACCCACTGCGCACCCTTGGTCCGGTTGGGCCACGGCAACAACACCTGCCCCGCCCCCTTGGGCGGCTTGGCATCGGCGTCGAAGGTCTCGAGGTAGGGAACACCATTGATCGAGAAGGCCCGCAACCCGGCGCCGACTTCAGTGACCACCGCCCGAGCTGAACCACGGACGATCTCGAACTGCTGCCCCGTAGGATTGGCCATAGTGGGAAACAGTAGCCGGTAGGCCGGTCGATGTCCGGGGCACACACATGTGGCCGCCCTCCCGCACGCCCCGAAAACCGCCGCCATGCAAGAAAAGCCGGCCATGGGACCCACCGCCCACTCCCACCCCCGGACCAACACGAAGCCTCCTTAGCGGTCCGCACGCCGGGTCAAGGGTGGACGAAGTCCATCGCGAAGC